>NZ_CAJMZG010000002.1:0-612430 GCF_905220255.1 Paraburkholderia sp. J69-1
TATTTGGCGACGATGCTCAATGAGTCGCCACGTAAAACGCCATAGTTTTGCGCAGCCCTGTATAACGCGCCCAGCTTTCGACCGATCGACGCTGATCGCATCCCATCGACATCATCGACTCCATCACGCCTTATGGACGAAAACCGACGCCCAATCAAATCGCGCTCCAACACGGCCATTGTCGCGCTGGCGAAATTCCTGGCTGGCACGAGCGTGACGCCCAACCAGATTTCCGTCGCGAGCGCCGTGTTCGCAGCGATCGGCGCAATTGCGCTGCTGAGAATCGACAGCGTCATCGGCATGATCGTGGCGATTGTCTGCATCCAGTTGCGGCTGCTGTGCAATGTCATCGACGGACTGGTCGCCGTCGAAGGCGGTAAGAAATCGATCGTCGGGGCGATCTATAACGAATTCCCGGACCGCGTCGCGGACAGCGTGTTGCTGGTCGCGGCCGGCTATGGCGTGGGCCTGCCGTCGCTTGGCTGGGCCGCTGCGCTTTTTGCGGCGCTGACCGCGTATGTGCGCGTGTTCGGCGGTTCGGTGGGCGTGCCGCAGCGTTTCATCGGGCCGATGGCCAAGCAGCATCGCATGGCCTTGCTCACGCTCGCCTGCGTCGCGACGATCATCGAAATCGCGCTGCATCGGCATCCTGTTTGTTTGATTGCGGCGCTGTTCATTGTCGCGGCGGGCAGCGCGCTCACGTGCGTGACGCGTACGCGTGCGCTCGTGCAGGATCTTCACCGGATCACGGAGGAAAAGACTCATGCGTAACGTCATGCAGCGCTGGTTGCTGGGCGTCGTGCGTCTCGTGGTGGGCGCACGCGGGCGCTACGCGAGCACGCCGCCAACGGCCCAGCAGACGATCTATTTCGCCAATCATTCGAGTCACGTGGATACGCTTGCCATTCTGGCGGCGTTGCCGCCCGATCTGCGCGCGAGCGTGCGCCCTGCCGCAGCGCGCGATTACTGGGACGCTTCGCCCATGCGCCGCTTTATCGCGAATCGTGTGTTGGGTGTGGTGTATGTGACGCGCAAAAGCGCCGAAGGCGAAGACCCGCTGCAACTCGTGCGCGATGCTTTGGCGTCGGGCTGGTCGATCATTATTTTTCCCGAAGGCACGCGCAGTCAGAACGGCGAAATCGGTCCGTTCAAAAGCGGGCTTTACTGGCTTTCGCGTGAGTTTCCCGAGGTGCAACTCGTTCCCGTGCATCTGTCCGATCTGATGCGCGCGATGCCCAAGGGCAAGCTGTTGCCGGTGCCGATCAACTGCAGCGTCTCGTTTGGCGATGCCGTGCCGGGCGCTGCCGAACTCGACAAGGAAACCTTCCTTGCCACGGCGCGCGACGCCGTGATCAAACTTCAAAATTCGGTACGGGGTTAAGGATGCCGCACGTTTTCTGGATCACGATCGTGGGCGTGGTCGCCCTGCTCTGTTTCTTTACCGTGGTGGGCGCCGTGCTGCGCATGAAATTCGGCACGGCCAATACGACCGTCACCAATATGAACCAGCGCATTGCTGCGTGGTGGGTCATGATTGCCGTGGTCACGGCGGCACTCTGGCTTGGGCCGTATGCCACGCTGTTCCTGTTTTTCATCTGCTCGTTTTTCGCACTGCGCGAATTCATTACGCTCACACCGACCAAGCCCGCCGATTACTGGTCGCTCGTACTGGCCTATTACGTTGCGCTGCCCGGCCAGTTTCTGCTGGTGGCGCTGCACTGGTACGGGTTGTTTGCGATCTTTATGCCGGTGTATATGTTCTTCGTGCTGTCCGCGTCGGAGGCTTTTTCGCAGGACACGGCTGAATTTCTCGAACGTAACGCCAAGATTCAATGGGCCTTGATGGTGTGCGTGTATTCGTTCAGTTACGCGCCCGCGCTGCTCCTGTTGCCGCTGCCGCATTACTTCGACAATAACGGGCCGCTGCTGCTGTTCTTCCTGCTGGTCGTGCAATCGAGCGACGTGTTCCAGTATGTTTGCGGCAAGCTCTGGGGCAAGCGCAAGCTTTCGCCGCTCGTCAGTCCTTCGAAAACCTGGGAAGGCCTGATTGGCGGCGGCGCACTCGCAATCGGTCTGGGCACCCTGCTGCACGGTCTTACGCCGTTCAATATCTGGCAGGCCGCGTTGATGTCGGCGGTCACGGTGATTGGCGGCTTTATCGGCGGGCTCGTGCTGTCGGCCGTCAAGCGCTCGATGGGCGCCAAGGACTGGGGCGTGATGATCGCCGGTCATGGCGGCATGCTCGATCGCATCGATTCCATCTGCTTCGCCGCGCCGATTTTCTTTCACCTCACGCGCTATTTCTTCGCGACGCCAACCTGACGAGCGTGGCCGGCGTTCGCGCTGCGCCGTTCCACGCGAAGCGCGCTTACAGGTTATAGACTGTATTTTGCATTTACAGCTTTAAGGTTGTATTTTGCATTTACAGTCTATAGACTGTAAGCGTTGCCTGCCCTGTCCCCACTGCCGGAGCTTCGCGTGGACTACCCGCTCAAGACCGTCAGCCAGTTACGCCCCTTGCTGCTAGCCTTTCGCAAGAAAGCCGGCCTGACCCAGCAACAGGTCGCGCAGCGGCTCGGCATTTCCCAGCAAAGCTACGCGGCCTTCGAAGCCAACCCCGCCACCGCAAGCGTCGAGCGGCTTTTTCGCGTATTGCGGCTGCTGGCCGTCGATATGCGGTTGGCCGCTGGCGCTGCGGAAGCCGAACCGGCTCAACGCAAGGTTGCGGTGAAAATGGCCGCGGTCAAAAAACCTGTTGCGAGAAAACCGGCGCTGAAAACCGCAGCGAAGAAAACAGCCGTCAAAAAAGCCGCCGTCAAAAAGACCGTTGCCCGTAAAAGCGCGCCTGCAAAGACAACGTCCCGCAAGCCCGCTGCCGCCAGGCCATCAAAGCGCGAGGACTGGTAAATGGCGCGCACCCGCCAGACGAACCGCCTCGACCTGTGGATGAACGGCCTGCCCGTCGGCTACTGGGAAATCGTGCGCGGGGTCGAACGGCTCGTCTATCTGCCCAGTTGGCTCGACGACGAACAGGGCCGGCCGCTCTCGCTTTCGCTGCCGTTTACGCCGGGCAACCAGCCCTTGCGCGGGCGGATCGTCACCGATTATTTCGACAACCTGCTGCCCGATAGCGAACGCATCCGCCGCCGCATCGCGGCCCGTTACCGCACGGCGGGCATTTCGCCGTTCGAACTGCTGGCCGTGCTCGGGCGCGATTGCGTCGGCGCATTGCAATTGCTGCCGGCGGGCGAAACGCCGGTCGGGCTCGAATCGATCGAAGGCAAGCCGCTGAACGAAGCCGCCATCGCCCGGCTGTTACGCGAGACCACCTCCACGCCGCAGTTCGGCGAGCACGGCGAGCACGGCGAACCGGTGGACGATCTGCGTCTGTCGATTGCCGGTGCACAGGAAAAAACGGCACTGTTGCGCCGTAACGGCCGCTGGCTGCTGCCTGCGGGCAGCACGCCCACCACGCACATTCTCAAGTTGCCGCTCGGTCTGGTCGGCAATATGCGCGCCGATATGCGCACCTCGGTGGAAAACGAATGGCTTTGCGCAACCATCGTCGCCGCCTTCGGGCTGCCGATCGCGCCCTGTGAAATCGCTCATTTCGAGGATATGAAGGCGCTGGTGGTCGAGCGTTTCGACCGGCGCCTCGCGCGCGACAAACGCTGGATCGTGCGTCTGCCGCAAGAGGATCTTTGCCAGGCCACGGGCACGCCCGGCCTCTCCAAATACGAAGCCGATGGCGGTCCCGGCATCGACGCGGTGATGGCCGTGCTGGGCGGATCGTCGCGCGCGGCGCAAGACCGGCGGCACTTTTTTCTCGCGCAGATCATTTTCTGGCTGCTTGCGGCTACCGACGGCCACGCCAAGAATTGCAGCATCGCGCATCTTCCCGGCAGCCGTTTCGCGGCCACGCCGCTCTATGACGTGCTGTCCGCGCATCCGATCATCGGACGCGGGCGCAACCAGGTCGCGGCGCAGCGCGCGAGTCTCGCGATGGCGGTGCGCGGGCGCAACGCGCATTACCGCATCGGGCAGATTTTTCCGCGTCACTGGATCGCGCAGGGTCAGCGCGTGGGATTTTCGGTCGAGCAGATCGAGGAGATGATGGCCACGGTTGCGCAGCAAACCGGGCGCGTCATCGACGAAGCCGCAGCGCAGCTTCCGGAAGATTTTCCGCTCGATATCGCCGATGCGATCTTTGCCGGCATGCGCAGTCAGGCGAGGATTCTGGCGGGTCCGGCCTGAAGCCAGCGCCAGGGTTGTTCGGGCAAAAACGCACAAAAACGCGCGGGGCGCCGCGCAAACGACGCCCCGCGCACTGCCGAGACTTTCGTCTCACTGGGCGATCACCTTAGTGATGACGCTTGGTCATATCCTTGGCGGCCTCCTTCATATCGCCATAGTTCTTGCGTGCTTCACCCGCGGCCTGCTGCACGTCGCCCTTGAGCTCACGTTGCGGGTTGTCAGTGGCGCGGCCTACCGCTTCGTTGACCTTGCCCTTGATCTTTTCTGCCGTGCCCTTCACCTGGTCCTTGTTCATGGTACGTCTCCACGTAAAAGCGACGGTGTGTCGCGACGATCGACATAGCGCACGCGCTGTGCCCGCGACTGGACCGCAAAGTCGAGTGTCCAGTAACTGAACGCCTTTGCGCGCCCTGCCACGCGCCCACGGGCTATTGCGGCCCGGGAACAATTCCCGATTGTGACGCTGGCCCCCATTCCTTATCGTGGCGTCCTGGCGTGTTCCGGCGATATTCCCGCTACCGGCGACCGCCCACTGGGCCTATTTACCGGCTTTCGCACGCGATCAACAGGAGTCAGCATGAGCGTTACCACTTCCACCCGCCTTCTCGACAACGACGTCTGGCAAGGCCGTCTCTTCACGGGCGAATGGCGCGAAGGCACATCGGCGGCCGATGTGCTCGAACCGGCGACGGGCGAGCGCCTCGCGCGCATCGGCATGGCCGACGCGGCCTTGATCGCGGCATCGTCGAAGGCGGCTTTCGAGGCGCAGCAGGCCTGGGCCGCGCTGCCCTACGACGCGCGCGCCGCCGTGCTGCGCCGTGCCGCACGCCTCGCCGAAGATGCCGCCGACGAGATCGCCAGCTGGATCGTGCGCGAAAGCGGCTCCACGCGCGGCAAGGCCGGATTCGAAACGCACGCCGCCATCAAGGCGCTGCACGAAGCCAGCGCGCTGCCGTCGCGTTCGGCGGGCGAAGTGCTGCCTTCGGTGCCCGGCCGACTGTCGCTGGCGCGCCGCCGCCCGCTGGGCGTGGTCGGCGTGATTTCGCCGTTCAACTTTCCGCTCTATCTGGCGATTCGCGCCGTGGCGCCGGCGCTCGCGCTCGGCAACGCCGTGGTGCTCAAACCGGACCCGCGCACCTCGATCTGCGGCGGTTTCAGCATCGCGCGTCTGTTCGAACTCGCCGGTCTGCCGGCGGGCGTGCTGCATGTGCTGCCCGGCGACGGCGCGGCGGGCGCGGCGCTCACGAGCGATCCGCATATCGCCATGATCCAGTTCACGGGCTCGACGGGCGCGGGCCGCAAGGTGGGCGAAGCGGCGGGCCGTCATCTCAAGAAGGTTTCGCTGGAACTGGGCGGCAAGAATTCGCTGATCGTGCTCGACGATGCCGATCTCGAACTCGCCGTCGCCAATACGGCCTGGGGCGCCTATCTGCATCAGGGCCAGATTTGCATGGCGACCGGCCGCGTGCTCGTGCAGCGCAAAATTTACGATCAATTCGTGCAAAAACTGGTGGCGAAGGCATCGAGCCTCACGGTCGGCAATCCGGCGACCGGCGATGTCGCGCTCGGGCCGATCATCAACGCGTCGCAGCGCGACCATATCGCCCGCGTGCTCGCCGATGCGCAGCAGGCCGGCGCGCGCGTGGAAACCGGCGGCGGCTATCGCGACCTCTTTTTCGAGCCGACCGTGCTGAGCGGCGTCACGCAAAGCAACCCCGCGTTCAACGAGGAAATCTTCGGGCCGGTGGCCGTGGTCGTGCCCTTCGACACCGACGAAGAAGCCATCGCGCTCGCCAATGATACGGAGTACGGATTGTCGATGGCCGTCGTTACCGCCGACGTGGGCCGCGCGCTGCGCATGGGCGAGCGTCTGCGCACGGGCTTGCTGCACATCAACGATCAGACCGTGAACGACGAAGTCATCAACCCGTTCGGCGGAGTGGGCGCGTCGGGTAACGGCACGAGCATCGGCGGCCCGGCCAACTGGGAAGAGTTTACCCAGTGGCAATGGCTGACCGTCAAGGGCGAAGCACCGCTCTACCCGATCTGAGGAGACAGACACACATGAGCACGACAACGCAAACTCAGGCGACGGGCCGCACGGTCACCGCCGCCGTCGCGCGCGCCAAGGGCGAGCCGTTCACGATCCAGAAGGCGCGCCTGCGCGGCCCGCAGGACGACGAAGTACTGGTGCGCGTGGTCGCCACCGGCCTGTGCCACACCGACCTGATCGTGCGCGACCAGTTCTATCCGGTGCCGCTGCCGGCCGTGCTGGGCCATGAAGGCGCGGGCGTGGTCGAGGAAGTCGGCCCGAACGTGAAGAACCTCAAGCCCGGCGATCACGTGGTACTGACCTACGGCGCGTGCGGACATTGCCAGCCCTGCGTGGGCGGCCACGGCGCGTATTGCAGCCACTTCTTCGGTTTGAACTTCGGCGGCGGCGATCTCGAAGGCCGTACCGCCATCGAGGATGAAGAAGGCCGTCCGCTGCACGATCACTTTTTTGCGCAGTCGTCGTTTGCGAGCCACGCGCTGGCCCGCGAAAACAACGCGATCAAGGTGCCGCACGACGCGCCGCTCGAACTGCTCGGGCCGCTCGGCTGCGGCATCCAGACCGGCGCGGGCGCGGTCATCAACTCGCTCAAGGTCACGCCGGGCAGCCGCTTTGCGAGCTTCGGCGCGGGCGCGGTGGGGTTGTCCGCCGTGATGGCGGCGCGCGTGGCGGGGGCATCGACGATCATCGCCGTCGATATCGTGCCGTCGCGGCTCGAACTGGCGAAGGAACTGGGCGCGACCCACACGGTCAACAGCCGCGAAGTCGATATGGTCGAGACGATCCGCGAGATCACTGGCGGCGGCGTGGATTTCGCGCTGGAGTCGACCGGGCATCCGCAGGTGCTGGCCGGGGCGATCGAAGCGCTCGGCACGCTGGGCGCGATCGGCGTGGTGGGCGCGCCGCCGCTGGGCACCAAGGGCGAGTTCGATATCAACAGCCTGCTGCTGAACGGGCGCACGATTCGCGGCATCGTCGAAGGCGATAGCGTGCCGCAGCGCTTTATTCCGCAACTGGTCGAGCTATATCAGCAAGGGCGTTTTCCGTTCGACAAGCTGGTGAAGTTCTATCCGCTCGAGAAAATCAACGAAGCCGCCGAGGACAGCACGCGCGGCGTCACCCTCAAGCCGATCCTGCGCTTCGCGCACGCCTGAGGCACGAGTGGCGACCCGGCGCGCTGCAGGGTGCGCGCCGGCTGCGGTATCCTCGCTCTAGCCGACGGGCCGGCGCATCGCCATCGCCCCGCACGGGCGGCATGGTGCCCTTTCAAAGGCGCCCTGCCGCCCGTCCTTGTCTGGCCTTTTGCCGCCGTCGCGAACCGCTGTGAAGCCCCTCGCCCCTTACCCATCGCATGAGATCGCCTGATCGGGAGCCTGCATGAAGAGCAAATCCGCATCCCGGTTCACCTCGGATCGCGCGGCGGACAGCGCCCTTGCGCAACTGCATGCGGTGCGCGAGCGCTTCGGCGGCGGCGAACAACTGCCGGCCGCACTCATGCCGGGCCTGCTGCCCGATCCGGTTGCGCGTTCGTGGGCGCGCTCGCGCGATGCGGGCGTGCGCCCCTGGCAGGCGCCCGAATACGAACTGCTCAAAAGCACCCGCAGCGCGCGCGAATCGCACGAAGACCGGCGGCTTTACAGCTGTGTCGTCGATGAAATCGAGCAGCTTTGGGACGCTTTCGGCGGCGACGACTGGACCATCTTCTGCGTGAATCCGCAAGGCACGGTGATCCACGCGCGCCACAGCCCCGCCTGCGACGACGACCTGATCCTGCCGATCATCGCCGGGCGCCGCATTCTCGAATCGCACATCGGCACCACCGCGCCTAGCTGTGTGCTGCACGAAGGCGTCGAAGTGACGATCGGAAACGGCCAGCATTATCTCGACGAATTCGAGCGCGTGTCCTGCCTCGCGGTGCCGCTTTTCGGGCTGCATGGCGAAGTGATCGGCGCGCTCGATCTGACCGGCACGGGGCAGCGCGATCTTTCGCAGGTCAAGGAGCAATTCAGGCTGGCGGCGCTGGCCGCCGAGCAGCGCCTCTTCGCGACCTTGCGCGGATGCCATCTGCTGCGCGTGCAGCACGATCCGCGCTGGCTCGCCACGCCGCTCGCGGGCGTGCTGGCCGTGGAAGAAGACGGCACGCTGCGCGCCGCGAGCCGCATGGCGCGGCGCATGTTCGCGCTGGAGCACGGCGCGCCCTTGCCTGCGCTCGCGTTGCGCGATCTGTTCGCCGATACGCCCGCCGCGCAATTGAGCCGCGTGCTGCGGCCGCAGCGCAACCCGCTGCGTTTTGCTCGCGCCGATGGCAGCCGTGTGTGGGTGCAATACGCGCGTGCGCCGCTCAATCGCAGCACGGCGCGGCGGATGGCAATGCCGCTCGCGACGGACGGCGATCTGGCGCCGGTCGCGCCGGTGAGTGCGGCACAGAACGGCTCGACGCTGGAAGAACAGACCTTGATCGCCGTGCAGAACGCCATGCACGAGCACGGCGGCAACGTGGCGGCGGTCGCGCGGCAACTGCGCGTGTCGCGCACGACGGTTTATGCGCGTCTGAAGCAGCTGCGCGAAACGGGGATGTTGGGTGAGGCGGAGTGAACGTCTACCACTTGCCTCGCATCATTGCCTCTTCCAGCATACCGAGCGTCAAGGACTGACCGCCAAGTGTCCCGCGCGCGCTCGCGCTGAATGGCGACTTCGCCACTGTGATGAAAAACTTGCCCAGGCCGAGTTTCGCTGATGGGTAATATTCGTCGATCGAGAAACCCGAAATATCGACTGAGAAAGTTTTTGCCCATTGTTCGATAAGTCGTGCGATGTTTTTCGGCTCCATATCGAGATCGTGATAGAGGTCGGTTTCGCGCGTCAAATCGAGCTTGCCGATGAGAGGCTCGCCCCTATTCTTCGCAATGAATACAGCGAGATTGTTCCAGACATCTGTCATTACAGGCGATCCTCTTGCTTCGCGAGTCTGTTATAGGAATTGATTGACCGGAAAATAATTGACGACACGTCTGAGGCCAGCAAAATCCAACCGACTCCCGGAATAGCTCGCCCAACAAATACACCGAGACTGCGTGTGAATTTGACTCGCAAAAGAACCAGACTTTTGAACGACGTGACCGTCGGCAAAATTTTGTTCTTCAACTCGTAAGGTAGCAGGCGCCGAGAAACCACGGAAGCGATGGATGTACCCTTTACAGCACCGGCAAATTTTCCACGAGTCGGTATGAAGCGTTGACCGATCAAGATCATTCCAACGCTCACAGCGTCATCAATTCCTAGTTCTTTACATGTTTCGTCGATCGCAATAAGGAAAAATAATTCCTCACGAGTGAGGCCGGTATGAATTCCATACGAGTAGCTGTTGCTCATGGATCGTAGATTGGCGAGAGGACGGGCAACGCTACCTCAAAGTGTTGTATCAAACAAGGAACAGGTGCCCTGTTTTCCATGCCCGACAAACTACCGTGCATCGAGGCATTCGTTTTCCGGAGACGATAACACTACAATCAGCTACCGACGTAAAAACCCCGCGCAGCCCAGCCCCAAAGAACCAGACCCACGCGGGGTTCGCACAGCACCACCACAACAACGATTAATCGTGCGCCATGGCGCGCTCGACGCTGATCTGCGACGGCATCATATTGACGTTCGCGTTATGCATGACCCACAGCGACAAGCCGACGATCACCGCAATCAGAAACGCCGTGCAAATGAAAATGCCGGTATTCGCACGCTGGCTGCGCGCCGCGCCGATATGCAGGAAATACACCAGTTGCACAACCAGTTGCGCCACGCACAGCACGACGATCGCCGTGAGCCCCTGCGCGGGCGGAATCACATGAACCATGACCACGCCGAACGAAGCGAGCGTCAGCACGAGCGAAAGCACCGTGCCGATCATGTAACCCTTGAGGTTGCCATGCGAACCGCCGTGCTGGTCATCGTGACCGGCAGAATGAGAGACGTGGGAATGACTCACAGCATGCCTCGCAGATAAACAAAGGTGAAAACGCAGATCCACACGAGATCCAGAAAGTGCCAGAAGAGGCTCAGGCACGCGAGGCGCCGGCGCACCGTGCCTGTGAGGCCGAACTTCCAGGTCTGATGCATCATGATCGCGATCCACAGCAGACCCGCGCTCACGTGCAGACCGTGCGTGCCGACCAGCGTGAAATACGCCGAGAGATACGCGCTCGTATGCGGGCCCGCGCCATCGGCAATGAGTTTGGCGAACTCGTTGATTTCCATGCCGACGAAGCCCGCGCCAAACGCGAACGTCACCGCAAGCCAGCCAATCACCTGCGCGCGGCGCTGCGCGTGCAGGCTCAGCATCGCCATGCCGAAGGTGACGCTGCTGGCGAGCAGCAGCAGCGTTTCGCCGAGCACGTACGAAAGCTCGAATAGTTGCTTCGCACCGGGACCGCCTGCTGTCGCGTTCGCGAGCACGCCGAAGGTGGCGAAGAGCGTCGCGAAGATGAGGCAGTCGCTCATCAGGTAGATCCAGAACCCCAGCGTGGTTTTGGTGCTGTCGTCGTGGCCATGGTCATGGCCGTGATGTGTCGTTGCAGCGTGAGCCATGACTTACGCGACCTCCTTGAATTCCAGTTCGCCAAGCTGCTGGAAGCGCGCGTTTTCGATGCGCTCGACTTCCGCCGCCGGAACCCAGTAATCGACATCCTGGTTGTAGCTGCGCGCGATAAAGGTGCCGATCATGCCGATCAGACCCAGCGCCGCGAACGGCCACATATGCCACACCGCCGCGAAGCCGAACACGAAGCTGAACATCGCGATGATGAAACCCGCGCCCGTGTTGCGCGGCATATGGATGTCCTCATAGTGCTGAGCCTGCACATAGGCGCTGCCCGCTTCCTTGTTGTCCCAGTGCTGTTCCATCGAGGTGATCTTCGGCAGCACGGCGAAGTTGTAGAACGGCGCGGGCGAAGCCGTCGACCATTCGAGGCTGCGGCCGTCCCACGGATCGCCGGTGATATCGCGGTTCAGATCGCGGTCGCGCACGCTCACATAAAGCTGCACGATCAGCGCCAGAATGCCGAGGCCGACGAACACCGCGCCCACCAGCGCCACCACCAGCCACATATGCCAGCCCGGCTCCGAATAGTGGTTCATACGGCGCGTCATGCCTTCGAAGCCCAGGATATAGAGCGGCGTGAACGCAAGCCAGTAACCGATCAGCCAGCACCAGAACGACACCTTGCCCCAGAACTCGTTGAGCGTGAAACCAAACACCTTCGGGAACCAGAAACTCACGCCCGCAAGACAGCCGAACACCACGCCGCCGATGATCACGTTATGAAAGTGCGCCACGAGGAACAGCGAGTTATGCAGCACGAAGTCCGCGCCCGGTACGGCCAGCAGCACGCCGGTCATCCCGCCCACGGCAAACGTCACCATGAAGCCGATGGTCCACAGCGTCGCGCTGTGATAGCGGATGCGGCCGCGATACATCGTGAACAGCCAGTTGAACAGCTTCACGCCGGTCGGGATCGAGATGATCGTCGTCATGATGCCGAAGAAGGCGTTGACGTTCGCGCCCGAACCCATCGTGAAGAAGTGATGCAGCCAGACGAAGAACGACAGAATGCCGATCGAAGACGTCGCGTACACCATCGACTTGTAGCCGAACAGCGGCTTGCCCGAAAACGTGGCGATGATTTCCGAGAACGCGCCGAACGCCGGCAGGATCAGGATGTACACCTCCGGATGGCCCCAGACCCAGATCAGGTTGATGTACATCATCGCGTTGCCGCCTAGCTCGTTCGTGAAGAAATGCATGTCGAGATAGCGGTCCATCGTGAGCAGCGCGAGCGTGCCGGTCAGCACCGGGAACACCGCAACGATCAGGATGTTGGTGATCAGCGCCGTCCACACGAACACCGGCATCATCATCAGTTTCATGCCCGGCGCACGCATGCGCAGGATCGTCACGATGAAGTTGATGCCCGAAAGCGTCGTGCCAAGCCCCGATATTTGCAAGGACCATATGTAGTAATCCATACCAACGGTCGGGCTGTAGCCCAGTTCCGAAAGCGGCGGATACGCCACCCAGCCCGTCGCCGCGAAGTCGCCGACGAACATCGACACCATCACCAGAATCGCGCCCACCACCGAAAGCCAGTACGACAGCGAATTGACGAACGGATAGGCCACGTCGCGCGCGCCGATTTGCAGCGGCACCACCACGTTCATCAAGCCGAGGATGAGCGGCGTGGCCACGAAGAAGATCATGATGACGCCGTGCGCCGTGAAGATCTGGTCGTAGTGATGCGGCGGCAGATAGCCGGCCGCGTCGTTATAGGCGATGGCCTGTTGCGCGCGCATCATGATCGCATCGGCGAAACCGCGCAGCAGCATCACGATCGCGAGAATGATGTACATGACGCCGATGCGCTTGTGATCGACCGAGGTCAGCCATTCGCGCCACAGATAGCCCCACTTGCCCGCGAGCGTGATCGCCACGAGCAGCGCCAGGCCGCCGAGCGCCACGACGGCGCCGGTGCCCATGATGATGGGCTCGTGCCAGGGAACGGCATCGAGCGTGAGTTTTCCGAACATGATGTGATTTACTCCGCTGCCAGAACGGCGGGCGCATGCGCCACGCTGCTATCGAATGTGAGCGCCGGAACGTTCGTACCGGTGCCGCAGATCGGGTTGCCGTGCACGTCGCGCATGTATTTGTCGACGACGCCTTCGAAAAGGCCCGGCGCGACGTTCGAGTACAGCGCGACCGGCGCTTTTTCTCCCGGCACCGCGAGCTGCTCGTAAGCGCCGCGGCTGAGCATCGCGGGCGAGGCCTTGGCGCGCGCGATCCAGGCGTCGAAATCGGCGCGGCTGGTGGCGAGCGTGTCGAAGTGCATGTCCGAGAAGCCCGGGCCGCTGAATGCCGCCGAGCGGCCCGCGTACGTGCCGGGCTGGTTCGCGATCAGATGCAGCTTCGTTTCCATGCCCGACATCGCGTAGACCTGGCTGCCCAGTTGCGGGATGAAGAACGAGTTCATCAGCGATTCGGCGGTCAGGCGGAACGACACCGGCGTATCGACGGGAATCGCCAGCTGGTTCACCGAGGCGACGCCGTAATCGGGATAGATGAACAGCCACTTCCAGTTGAGCGCCACGACATCGACGCGGATCGGCTTGACCTGCGATTCGATCGGCTTGTACGGATCGAGCGAGTGTGTCGTGCGCCAGATCAGCGCGCCGAGCGTGATGACGATGATGCAGGGAATCGTCCAGACGACGATTTCGATCGCGGTCGAGTGCGACCACTTCGGCGCGTAGGTGGCGCCCGTATTGGACGCGCGATAGCGCCACGCGAACCAGAGCGTGAGCGCGATCACCGGAATCACCACGAGCAGCATCAGCCCGAGCGCGATGAGGATGAGGTTTTTTTCCTGCATGCCGATGTCGCCTTTCGGGTCCATCAACACGGAACTGCAACCGCCGAGCAGCGCGAGTGCGCCGGCCGATGCGATGCTGGCGGCGCCGCGCAAGGCGGAAAGTCGGGATGAGCGTGGTGGTTGGGAAAGCGGCGGGCCGGCTTCGACGGCCGGTCCTCTTCGGATGGAGTGGGTGCGCATGTCGGGTTCCATGGTTGACGATCGCGCAAACCCATCCATACGTGCCCACATCGACTTCGCAGACAGCGCCGTCAGGACGCCGGGCAAAGAACCCTACATAGCCTATATGTATGGATTTACGCGCTTCGTGTCCGCATGCTAGAGTAAGACATGACACATACATCTGCGACAGAATGACGCGAAAAGACCGCATCGATCCGGACAAGATAGGCGCAGCTTCGGCGTGGGCCACGGCAATGCAGGACGGCGACGGGCCGCGCTATCTGCGTCTGGTCGACTTTATCGAGCGCGCCGTGGCCGACGGCACGCTCTCGCCCGGCGAGCGCGCCCCGGCGCAACGCACGCTGGCCGATCTGCTCGACGTGGATCTGACCACCATCACGCGCGGCTTCAACGAAGCGCGGCGGCGCGGGCTGATCGAGGCGCGCGGGCCGCTCGGCACCTTCATTGCCGCGCCGCGCGCGGAACTGGCGCAGCGTGTCGATCTGAGCATGAACATTCCGCCGCCGCCGCAAGGTCTGGACGCCGACGCGCTGCTGCGCGAAGGGCTCTCGCGCCTTTTGCTGCGCAGCGACGCCGATCTGCTGATGACGTACCACGTCGGCGGCGGTGCGGCGGCCGATTGCGCGGCGGGCGCGAAGTGGCTCGAACCGGTGCTGGGCGCGCTCGATCCCGCGCGTATCGTGGTCTGTCCGGGCGCGCAGGCGGCGCTGGCCGCGCTGATCCTCGCCTTCACCGCGCCCGCCGATGTGGTGCTGAGCGAGCCGCTGGTCTATCCGGGTCTGCCGCACGCCGTCGCGCAACTGGGCCGCCGCCTCGAAACCGTGGCGACGGACGCCGAAGGCATGCTGCCCGATGCGCTCGACGCCGCCTGCCGCCTGCACGGCGCGCGCGTGCTCTACCTGAACCCGACGCTGCAGAATCCCACCGCCACCACGCTTTCCGAAGCGCGCCGCCGCGATCTGCTGCGCGTGGCGCAGCGCCATGGCGTGCGTATCGTCGAAGACGATCCGTACTGGCGTTTCGCGCCCGACGCCCCGCCGCCGCTCGCGCGCCTCGCGCCCGCGCAGGTCTGCTATGTCTCGACGCTGTCCAAGACGCTCTCGCCCGGTTTGCGCACGGCCTTCCTGACGCTGCCCGACGCCGACACGCGCATGCGCGTGCTGGCCGCGCTGCGCTCGTTTTCGCTGATGGCCGCGCCGCTGACCAACGCGCTGGCGATGCAGTGGATCGAAGACGGCGTCGCCGACGATATTTTCCAGGGCGTGCGCGCGGAAGCGCAGGAGCGCCAGCGCATGGCGGCGCAACTGCTGGGCACGGCAGCGGGCGCGAACGCCGGGATTCACCTCTGGTACACCTTACCGGCTTACTGGCAGGCGCGCGAACTGGCGGCGGCGGCCAGCACCGAAGGCCTGGCCGTGGCGCCCTCGACGGCTTTCGAATGCGGCCATGGCGGCGCCAATGCCATTCGCATCTCGCTGGGCGCGACGGCCGAACGTGCGCGACTTCAGGCCGCGTTACGACGACTATCGACATTGCTGGCGAGCGACCGCAGCGCCCACGCGCAGGTGATCGTCTAAGGCGTGCACGCCACCCTGGCATCGCGCTTGCTTCCGTTTCCCCTCTGACCTGCCGCGCGCGTGGCTGACACATTGGCGCAGACGCTGTCACGCAGCGCCGGTACACTCGTCGAATCGATTTTCTGCATTGCGCCACCGGCGCTTATTTTTCGGGAGGATGGAAGATGGCCAACGACAAGATGCTGCAGCAGATGCGCGAGAAGCCCGGTTTCATCGCCGCGCTCGACCAGAGCGGCGGCTCCACGCCAGGCGCGCTGCGCCAGTACGGCATCCCGGAAAGCGACTATAGCGGCGACGCCGATATGTTCCGCCTGATGCACGAAATGCGCGTGCGCATCATCAGCGCGCCGGCTTTCACGGGCGAAAAGGTAATCGGTGCGATCCTGTTCGAGCAGACCATGGACGGCCAGGCGCACGGCAAGCCGGTCCCCGCGTTTCTCTGGGAAGACCGCGGCGTGGTGCCGTTCCTCAAGGTCGACAAAGGCCTGGAAAGCGAAGCCGACGGCGTGCGTCTCATGAAGCCGAATCCGGGCCTGGACGCGCTGCTCGATCGTGCGCAGAAGGCCGGGATCTTCGGCACCAAGATGCGTTCGGTGGTCGAGCGTGCATCGGCATCGGGCATCGCCGCGATCGCGCAACAGCAATTCGAAGTGGGCGAGCAGATCAGCGCCAAAGGCCTCGTGCCGATCCTCGAACCCGAAGTGTCGATCAAGGCCCCCGACAAGGCCGAAGCCGAAGCGCTGCTGCGCGACGCCCTGCTCAAGGGACTCGACGCCCTGCCCGCTTCGCGCAACGTCATGATCAAGCTGACGATTCCCGACACGCCCGACTTCTACAAGCCGCTGATCGATCACCCGCGCGTCGTGCGCGTGGTGGCGCTGTCGGGCGGCTATTCGCGTACCGATGCGTGCGCGCGCCTCGCGCACAACCACGGCATGATCGCGAGCTTCTCGCGCGCGCTGATCAACGACCTCACGAAGCAGATGAGCGACGCCGATTTCGACGCCACGCTGGCGGCGAGCATCGACGAAATCTATCGCGCATCGGTCCAGAAAAGCTGAGCGATCTTGCGAGCGATCAGACCGCCGCGCGCCCAGAAGACGAGGCAAGGATAGCTGGGGTCGAATCCCGGCTGTCCTTTTGCATGGCCGGTTATACTGTGCGCCATCCATAGCTCACCACGCGCACTGCCCATGATGCGCCTACTTTGCCTGCTGGTTTTGCTGCCCGGCCTCGTGCAACACGCAGCAGCGCAGCAGGCTCCCACGCAAGGGGACGACAAAAAGCTCCCCACCTATCTGTCCCAGAAATTCGGTCTGGCGAAGGAAAAAGCCGTGCAGATTTCGCAGGCGGTCACCACGGCTGCGGCGAAATACTCGCTGCCGCCGGCCGTGCTGCTCGCGATTATCTCGGTTGAATCGCGGTTTCACGAGAAGGCGCATGGCGGCAATAACGCCACCGGGCTGATGCAGGTCGTGCCGTCGGCGCACCGCAATCTGCTGCGCAATGTGAAAGATCTCACCGACCCCGACGTCAATATCGATGTGGGCTCATCGATTCTCTACGGCTACAAGCGCGCGGCCGGCGGCGATCTCGATGCGGCGATGAAGAACTACGGCGGCTCGAAGGCGTATGCGGAAAAGATCCGCATGCGCGCCGCGGAATTCAGCCATGTGCTGGATAGCGCGAGCGGCACGCCCGCCGACGGTGCAGCAGAGGATGGCGCCGCGACAAATTTCAACGGGGCGTTTTCGGCCGATATCGCGGCTGGCAATGTGGCTAGTGGCGTGCCCGCCACTTCGGCGGCGCAGGCGGCTTCAGGCGCTGCCGTCGCGCAGCCCGCAGCGGAAGCCTCTGGCGCCGACGCTTCCGGCAAACGCAGCTATTCGCGCTCGCGCGAGCGTTGAACATCGCTCGCCGCTCACACTTTTAAACCGGACGTAAAACGCAAACAGCCCGGCGAGTTGAACTCGCTGGGCGTGTTTTGTCGTGCGATGCAAAGCGCCTGGGGCGCCTCGAGCGCTTAGGCGTCGGCTGCGGGCGCAGCGTCTTCGCTGCCCTTGGCTTCTGCTTCGGCGGCATTGCCGGTCTCGGCAGCCGGTGCGGCAGGCTCGGCCGGAGCCGGTGCTGCGGCTTCGATTGCCTCGGCGGCGGCTTCCGCTTGCGCGGGTGCTGCGGCCTCAGCCGGAGTGGCGGCGGTCGGTTGACCCGGTTTTGCGGCTTCCTGCGCCTTGGCTTGCGCTTCGGCCTTGGCCTTCTGACGCGCGAGCGCGGCATTGGCACGGCCGACGTGCGACGGATCGATGCCCGGGCCTTCCGACGCGGTGCCATCCAGCTCGTAACGCGCGCCGCCTGCGGCAACACGCTCGTGATAGCGCGGATGGTTCACGTGACGCTTGAGCACGGCGACGATCAGCGTGCGCTCGTAGTCCGGGTGACGCGTGACCAGATCTTCGGCCACGCCGATCTTCAGCGGCAGACGATCGCGGAACGCCGGATACAGCTTCGCAAAAACGTTCCAGACCGTGTTGAGCTGGCGGTTGCGCTCGATGCGCGCCTTTTCCGCTTCGCTCAGATTGGCCAGTTGCGGTTGCGGGCGCGGCTGACGCTGGCGGTGATTGCCACCATTGCCGCCATTGTTGCGCTCGCCGTCACGCGGGCCGCGCGACGGACGCGGGCCACGGGCTTCCTGCGGCTTGCCGCCTTCAGCGGCCGGCTTGCCCTGTCCCTGACCCTTGGCCTGCTGCGGACGGCCGCGGCCGCGCGCCTCGTCGGCACCTGCCGGACGAGGACCTTTCGGGCCCTTGTGGCCGGGCGCGCCTTGCGCGCGACGCTGGCCCTGTGCGCCTTTCGGTGCGCCCTTGGGCGCATGCTTGCCTTGCGGCGACTGCGCCTGTTCTTCGGGCGGCTGACCCGTGCCCAGCCCCATGCTCTTCTTGAGTTCGAGCAGCCCATCTTTGAGGCTCAGGGGTCGGCGTTGTTGCGATGCGGCTTTCACGTCCAGCTCTCTTCCTTATTGGATCGGACGCTATGATACAGAATCGCGAGCCGCATTTCTGTCTCGTCGCGCGATGCGCCAGATTTGGCGCTGCTTTTGAGGCCCGTACCGGCGCGAATTACGTGAATTTTGATACACCTCAAAAGGCCGGATTACGCCGATTTAAAGCGCGTGCTTTGCAAAAAGCCGGCCCTTTCTCATCGTGATCGGTCCGATTTGGCCCTACGATTCCACGATTTTATTTCGGCGTTCATCCCCGGATCATCGGCAGAAGTGTCGCGTTGACGCCGCGTTTTCGCCCACGATTTTTTCGATTTCTCCCAGTAAATCATGACTCAAACCGCTATTTCCCCTGCGCCGGTGCGCGCCATCGTGACCGGTCATTCGCGCGGACTGGGCGCCGCGCTGGCCGAATTGCTGCTCGAGCGCCAGATCGATGTCCTGGGCGTGGGCCGCAGCGCGCATCCGACGCTCGCGCAGCGCGAGCACCCTGCAAACTCCGCGAACGCTGCAACGGCAGCGAAATTTGTAGAAGCATCCCTCGACCTCGCCGATCCCGCCGCCGTCGAAAAATGGCTGGCCAGCGGCGCGCTGCAGGATTTCGCGCAAGGCGCGCAGTGCGTGCTGCTGTTCAACAACGCCGGGACCGTCGATCCGATCGCGCCGCTGGGCGCCCAGGACGCGAGCGCCATCGCCCGTGCCGTCACGCTCAATGTCGCGGCTCCGCTGATGCTCGCCAATGCGCTCGCCACCGTGCAGGCCGGCGAGCGCCGCATCGTCCATCTGTCGAGCGGCGCGGCGCGCAACGCATATTCGGGCTGGAGCGTCTACTGCGCCACCAAGGCGGCGCTCGATCACCACGCGCGCGCCGTCGCGCTCGATGCACCGGACGGCGTGCGCATCGGCAGCGTGGCGCCGGGCGTGGTGGACACCGGCATGCAGGCGACGATCCGCGCGACCAGCGTCGATCATTTCCCGCTGCGCGGCCGTTTCGAAGAACTCAAGCAAACGGGCAAATTGACCTCGCCCGAAGATTGCGCGCGCCAGTTGATCGACTATGCATTGAGCGACGCATTCGGCACGTCGCCGACTGCGGATGTGCGCGAGCTGGCGTAATCGTCACTCAACAAAGCTCCCGCAAAATCTCACCTTGAGTGTGGGAGCTTTGTCTTCGCACGGGGAATCTCTGCCCGCTCTTGCGCTAACAAGCGGCGACAGAAAGCTTCATCGATCCCGCAAACACTCACCTTCGCATCGCATCGTTTCACGTCGCCGCAACCGGAAGCCGCACGCCTTTCCATTTGCGCGCGCCGCCGGCGAGCATCAGTAGCGCTGCGATCGCCAACGCATCGCCTGCGAGACGCGCGGGCAGAAACGTATTCACATGCGTCGCGCGCAATAGCGTATCGATCACATTCGATGCCAGCGCGCCGCCCACGAAACACACCAGCCCCTGCTGCCCCACTGTGACGACGCCCGGCAAACGCCGTGCAAGCGCGCTTATCCAGCCTAGCCGCGTCGCCTGCGCCGCAAGCCACGCCACTGCAGCAAAACTGACGATGCGCAGGCTCGCGAGATTCTGTTTCATATATCCCGGCTGCGGATCGACTTCGACGAAAAGACGCACGAACGCAAAGGTGCCGACCAGCACGCAGGCAAGCACCGTCAACGCGTGTCCGGAACGCGAAGTCTGAAATGCATTCGACAGCGGATAAAGGCGGCACAGCAGGCCAAGCATGAACATCGCTTGCCACGCGAACGGATTGAACGGCCAGATCGAACCGGGCACGGAAGGCAGATAGCCGCCAAGCCAGCTACTCGCGAACCAGAGCGCGAAGCTGCCGGACAGGGCGATTTCAGGCGCGCGCCGCGCGAGCGGCATCACCCAGGGCAGCGCGAGCACGAGCAGCACATAGAGCGGCAAGACACCGGCCAGATAGGGCTGATCGCGAAAGACGGCGATATTGCCGAGCATCGCAAGCGGATGCGCCATGAAGCGCGCGAGCCCCGTTTCGCCGATCAACGGCGAATCCACATGTAAGGCCACAGCCGCCGCACCAGAAAGCAGCATCAATACCGCCGCGCACAGATAGGCAGCGTAGATTTCGCGGCTGCGGCGAAAAAAGCGCCAGTTTGCAGCATCGATGCCCTTGCGTGCAGCAATCGCAAGCCAGCTCGCAGCCGACACATAACCGCTCACGAACACGAAAACTTCCGCCGAATCGCAATACGCGAAAGTGTGCAGCATGCCGTGCGAAAGCACGCTGGAAGGAATATGGTCGAGTGCAATGGCGATCAGGGCGAAGCCGCGAAAGAAGTCGATTGCGGTCGATCGCTGCGCTGTGTGGCTCATCAATGAAGGCTCCCGCTCGGTTCGGATCGTACGGTGGAGAGACGAAAAATGACCGGATAGCGATGGCTCGAACGCTTCGCGCGTTCTGCACACGCGAAGCAATTCGTAAGGATTGCTGATCTAAAAACAAAAAACGGAATAACGCCGGAATACATTTGAAAGCCGCTGCGTAATTCGACTGAACGCGACGCGGCGCGATTTCGTATGCGAATTCAATGCCAGCTTTGATTCACGGCTTACGCCTGCCGATTGGCAGGATCGCATAGTCGGCGGATCGACTGCAGTTTCGACAACGTTGAGCCTCAATCCGAAAGATCGCCGTAAGTTTCGGCGTGCGTCAGGACTTACCCGCGCTCCCGGCTAATTACTTGACACCTAAAGTATTTAAGCCTACTCTGCCCTTACGGATCGAGCGAGGTAACGAGCATGCGCATTGTTTGCATCGGTGGCGGCCCGGCCGGCCTGTACTTCGGCCTGTTGATGAAGCGGCGTCATCCGGATTACGACATCAGCGTGATCGAGCGGAACCGCCCCTACGATACGTTCGGCTGGGGCGTGGTGTTTTCGGATCAGACGCTGGGCAATCTGCGCGCCGCCGACCCTGAAAGCGCCGCTGAAATCCTCGACGCGTTCAATCATTGGGACGACATCGAGATCCATTTTCGTGGCCGCGCGGTGCGATCGTCGGGCCACGGCTTTTGCGGAATCGGGCGTAAGCGCCTGCTGAATATCCTGCAGGCGCGTTGCGAACAGCTTGATGTAAAGCTGGTGTTCGAATCGCAGATCAGCGACGACGATATCCAGAACGCCGATCTCATCATCGCCAGCGACGGCCTGAATAGCGCCACACGCCAGAAATACGCGGCGACCTATCAACCCGATATCGATCTGCGCGATTGCCGCTTTGTCTGGCTCGGGACCTCGAAGCTATTCGACGCCTTTACGTTTGCATTCGAAGAAACCGAATTCGGCTGGTTTCAGGCGCATGCCTATCGTTTCGACGACAACACGTCGACGTTTATCGTCGAAGCGCCGGAGCCTGTCTGGCGCGCGGCGGGCCTTGAATCGATGAGCAAGGAAAACAGCATCGCGTTTTGCGAAAAGCTATTCGCGCGTTATCTGGACGGTCATGCACTGCGCTCGAATGCCGGGCATCTGCGCGGATCGTCGCAATGGATTCGCTTTCCGCGCGTGGTCAATCGCGAGTGGGTGCACTGGAAAACCCGTGCGGATGGCGAGCAGATTCCCATCGTATTGATGGGCGATGCAGCGCATACCGCGCATTTTTCGATTGGCTCGGGCACCAAGCTCGCGCTCGAGGATGTAATCGAACTGGCCAATAGCATGGACACGCATCCGCAAGATTTGCGCGCTGCACTCCAGCATTACACGAACGTGCGTAGCGTCGATGTGCTGCGTATTCAGAACGCCGCGCGCAATTCCACCGAATGGTTCGAGCACGTCGATCGATATGCGAAGTTCGAGCCCGAGCAGTTTGCGTATTCGCTGCTCACGCGCTCGCAACGCATTTCGCACGAGAATCTGCGTGCACGCGACGCGCAGTATCTGGGCGGTTTCGAATCGTGGCTCGCGCAACGCGCCGGTGCCGGCGCGCGCGCCGTGCCGCCGATGTTCACACCTTTTACGCTGCGTGGCGTCACGCTCAAGAACCGCGTCGTGGTCTCGCCGATGGCGCAATATTCCGCGCTGGACGGCGTGGCGGGCGATTATCACCTGATGCATCTGGGCGCGCGAGCGATGGGCGGCGCGGGTCTCGTGATGACGGAAATGACCTGCGTGTCGCCTGAAGCGCGCATTACGCCCGCTTGCCCCGGCATGTACACACCCGCGCATTTGAGCGCGTGGAAGCGCATTGTCGATTTCGTGCATGCGCAGTCGGATGCGAAGATCGGCATGCAGTTGGGGCATTCGGGCGCGAAGGGCTCGACGCGCGTGGCGTGGGAAGGCATCGACCAGCCGCTCGACGATGGCAACTGGCCGCTTGTGTCCGCATCGCCTCAACAGTACCTGCGTGACGTGAGCCAGTGGTCGCACGAAGCGAGTGTGGAAGAGCTGCGCGAAATCGAAGCGCAATTCGTGCGCTCGACGGAAATGGCTGCTGTTGCCGGTTTTGATTGGCTCGAATTGCACTGCGCGCACGGTTATTTGCTTTCGAGTTTTCTTTCGCCGCTCACGAATCAACGGGGCGACGAATATGGCGGCTCGCTGGAAAATCGGCTGCGCTATCCGCTGCAGGTTTTCAAGGCGGTTCGTCAAGCATGGCCGCAGGACAAGCCGATTTCCGTGCGGATTTCCGCGCACGATTGGGTAGAAGGCGGGATCACGCCCGACGATGCCGTCGAAATCGCGCGCGCCTTCAAGGCTGCGGGCGCGGACATGATCGACGTATCGTCCGGTCAGGTCAGCAAGGAAGAAAAGCCTGTATTTGGCCGTATGTTTCAGACGCCGTTTGCGGACCGCATCCGCAATGAAGCCGGTATCGCCACGATTGCCGTGGGCGCGATTTCCGAGGCCGATCACGTCAACGGCATCATCGCGGCAGGTCGTGCCGACCTTTGCGCGGTGGCGCGTCCGCATCTGGCCAATCCGGCGTGGACACTCAACGAGGCCGCAAAAATAGGCTATTTCGACGTGATGTGGCCGCCTCAGTATAGGGCGGCGAAAACGCAACTCGAACGCAATATCGAGCGCGAGCGCGCCGCCGCAGCGGCGGCCGCGGGTCTCTCGCCGCTCGAACGCGCGCAACGCGCCGAAGGGACGGTCTGAGATGAACGAGTCGATCCTGAGCGGACGCCATGCTGTCGTGACGGGAGGCGGCAGCGGTATTGGCGCGGCGACGGCGGCCATGCTGTTGCGCGCGGGCGCACGCGTCACGCTGATGGGACGCGATGCCGCCAGACTGGACGCGCAGCGTAGCGCGCTGGGCGGTGGTGAAAGCATTGCCTGCGTGAGCGTCGATGTCGCCGATGAAGCGGCGGTCAACGCCGCTTTCATGCATGCAACCGAAGGTCTCGGCGAAGTCGATATCCTCGTCAATAACGCGGGCCAGGCGAGCGCCGCGCCATTCATGCAAACCGATCTCGCGCTCTGGAAGCGCATGCTCGACGTCAATCTCACAGGTGCGTTTCTCTGCACGCGCGCGGCGCTGCCCGCGATGCTTGCAAAAAAGAGCGGCCGGATTGTGAACGTGGCGAGCACGGCGGGCCAGGTCGGTTATCCCTACGTGGCCGCATATTGCGCCTCGAAACATGGGGTAATCGGCATGACGCGCGCACTTGCGCTGGAAGTGGCGACGCAAGGCGTGACCGTCAATGCCGTTTGCCCGGGCTACACGGAAACGGAGCTTTTGCAGGCTTCGCTCGATCAGATCACGCGCAAGACCTCGCGTAGCGAAGCCGAGGCGCGTAGCATCCTGGTGCGCCACAACCCGCAGCAGCGCTTCGTCCAGCCCGACGAAGTCGCCCATGCCGTGTTGTGGCTGAGTGCGCCCGGATCGTCCGCGATCACCGGGCAATCGATATCTGTTTCCGGTGGAGAAATCACATGACCTCGCCCCTGCCCGCCCGCAAGAACGCTGCCGCCAGATCCACGCGCAAGGGTGTCGAAAAGCCGGCGGACAATGTCGTCGATATGGAAATGAGTACGGGCACCGATAGCCATATGGGATTGCGGCTGTGGCTACGACTGCTGACCACGACGAATCTGGTGGAAGCCGAATTGCGGCGCCGTTTGCGCGCGGAATTCGACACCACGTTGCCGCGTTTCGATCTGATGGCGCAACTGGAGCGGCATCCTGAAGGACTCCGTATGACTGAACTTTCTCGCCGCCTGATGGTGACGGGCGGCAACGTCACCGGTATTACCGATCAGCTTGAAAAAGAAGGCCTCGTCACGCGCGATGCGGATCCCGAAGACCGCCGCTCGATTGCCGTGCGGCTGACGTCCGAGGGCCGTGCTGCATTCGATCGCATGGCGGCGGCGCACGAGCAATGGGTCGTGGAGATGTTCGGCGGCTTGTCGCTCGATGAAAAATCGAAAATGCACGACCGGCTCGGCAAGCTCAAACAGCATTTGCGCAAAGGTATCGACGGCTAGCGCCGGCAGCCTGCAAACCCCGAGCCATTACAGAGATCAGGAAGGAGACACATCTTGACGACAGAACGCTCCGCTGCCCAGGCGCTTTTTGCAGGCAACCGCACGACGCTTGCGGGCTATGAAGCGACGCACTTCGGCTGGTCGGTGGACGCGAACGTGGCAACGATCACGCTCAACCGTCCCGAGCGCAAGAATCCGCTGACGTTCGAATCCTATGCGGCGTTGCGCGACCTGTTTCGCCAGCTTGCTTACGCAACCGATGTGAAAGCGGTCGTGCTGCATGGTGCGGGCGAAAACTTCTGCTCGGGCGGCGACGTGCACGACATCATCGGCCCGCTTGTCGATCTGCCGATGCCGGAATTGCTGATGTTTACGCGCATGACCGGCGACCTTGTGAAAGCGATGCGCCATTGCCCGCAGCCGATTATTGCGGCGGTAGACGGCGTTTGCGCCGGTGCAGGTGCGATTCTCGCCATGGCCTCCGATATGCGCTACGCGACGGCGCGCAGCAAACTTGCGTTTCTGTTTACGCGCGTGGGGCTGGCCGGTTGCGATATGGGTGCGTGCGCAATCTTGCCGCGCATTATCGGCCAGGGACGTGCTGCCGAATTGCTCTACACCGGCCGTTCCGCGAGCGGCGAGGAAGGCCACGCATGGGGTTTCTACAACCGCCTGTGCGAACCCGATGCCTTGCTGGCCGAAGCCCAAAAACTCGCCGCCGATCTGGCCAGCGGGCCAACGTTCGCGCATGGCATCACCAAGAAGATGCTGCATCAGGAATGGACCATGAGCATCGACGAAGCGATCGAATCCGAAGCGCAAGCGCAAGCCATCTGCATGGCAACGCGCGATTTTGGCCGCGCGTATGACGCTTTCGCTGCGAAATCGCGGCCGGATTTCAAGGGAGACTGAGCGGTGAGCGTATCGGCTGAAGAGCAACTGCACGGCGCGCTGGCGTGGCCGTTTTTCGAAGACCGCCACCGCACGCTAGCGACCGACGTGGAAGCGTGGGCGCGCGACCATCTCGCCCATGTGCCGCACGACGATGTCGATAACACCTGTCGCGCGCTGGTGCGCAAGCTGGGCGCGGCGGGATGGCTGCGCTACGGCGTGGGCGGTACGGCTTACGGCGGGCATGGCGACACCATCGATACGCGCGCCGTTTGTCTGCTGCGTGAAACGCTGGCGAAACATTCGGGTCTCGCCGATTTCGCCCTGGCGATGCAAGGCCTGGGTTCGGGTGCGATCTCGCTCGCGGGCACCGAAGCGCAGAAAGCGCGCTATTTGCCGCGCGTTGCACAGGGCGAAGCGATTGCCGCCTTCGCGCTGTCCGAGCCGGATGCCGGTTCGGACGTGGCCGCCATGGCACTGGCCGCACGCGACGAAGGCGATCATTACGTGCTCGATGGCGAAAAGACGTGGATCTCGAACGGCGGCATTGCGGATTTTTATGTGGTGTTCGCACGTACCGGCGAGGCCCCTGGCGCGCGCGGCATCAGCGCAATCATTGTGGACGCGGATACACCAGGCCTCGAAATTGCCGAGCGAATCGACGTGATTGCGCCGCATCCGCTCGCGCGTCTGCGCTTCACAAATGCGCGCGTGAGCAAGCAGCAATTGCTGGGCACGCCGGGCGAAGGCTTCAAGATCGCCATGCGTACGCTCGATATTTTCCGCACGTCGGTGGCGGCGGCATCGTTGGGATTTGCGCGCCGGGCAATGGCCGAAGGTCTCGCCCGCGCTGCCTCGCGCAAGATGTTCAACCAGACGCTGGGCGACTTCCAGTTGACGCAGGCAAAGCTCGCGCAGATGGCGCTCACCATCGACAGCAGCGCCCTGCTCGTCTATCGCGCCGCGTGGCTGCGCGACCAGGGCGAGAGCGTGACGCGCGAAGCGGCGATGGCGAAGTGGCATGCCAGCGAAGGCGCGCAACAGGTGATCGACGCGGCCGTGCAGCTTTGGGGCGGCATGGGCGTGCAGAGCGGCACGATGGTCGAATCGCTTTATCGCGAGATTCGCGCGCTGCGCATTTACGAAGGCGCGACCGAAGTGCAGCAATTGATTGTCGGCCGGGATCTGTTGAAGGAATATCACGCGGCGCAGTCATCGAACAAGGCGAAAACCTCATGAAACAAGCCCTACTTCCCGCTGGCTGGGTCAAGCCGCGCGGTTATGCCAACGGCGTGGCCGCGCGCGGCACGCAGGTTTTTATCGCTGGCCAGATTGGCTGGGACGAGAGCGCGCGTTTTACGAGCCGTGAATTCGGCGCCCAGGCGGTGCAGGCGCTGCGCAATATCGTCGCCGTGCTGGAAGCAGCAGGCGGCAAGCCCGAGCATCTCGTGCGCCTGACCTGGTATGTCATCGACAAGAAAGAATACCTTGCATCGCTAAAGGAAATTGGCTCGGCGTTTCGCGAGTTGATTGGTGACTATGATATTGCCATGAGCGCGGTTCAGGTGGTCGCGCTGGTGGAGGACGAAGCGAAGGTGGAAATTGAGGCCACCGCGGTGATTCCCGACGATGCGCGTCGCTCTGATTCATAGCGCTGAATGCGCGTCAGGGCACGTGTCAGCGTGAAAACACGCAGCAGTACTACACAAGAGAACTGTTCGACCAGCCAGCCGGAGATACCATGCAACCGACCGCTCATGGGGATACATTCGCACGCGATCATCTGCCGCCCGAATCGCAATGGCCCGTGCTGCTGCTGGACAATCCCGATGTTGACTACCCAGAACGGCTGAATTGCGCGGCCGAGTTGCTGGACGGCGCCATCGCCGCCGGATATGGCGATCGCCCCGCCATCTGGTCAGAAGTCGATGACCGGCCTGAAGCAACAACCTATGCGCAATTGCGCGAGATGGTCGATCGTAGCGCGCATGTGTTGATCGACAACATGGGCCTGGAGCCCGGCAATCGCGTGCTGTTGCGTGGCCCCAATACGCTGCAGATGGCCGTGGCGCTGCTGGCCGCGTTGAAGGCCGGCCTCGTAGCCGTGCCCACCATGCCGCTGCTGCGTGCAAAGGAACTCAAGCAGATCATCGATAAGGCGCAGGTTCGCGCGGCGCTTTGCGATGTGCGTCTCGCCGACGAACTCGCGCGCTGTACAAACCCGCAGGATGAGTTCTTCTGCGCAGACCTGAAGCAGGTCCTTTATTTTCACGACGACGCACCGGAGAGTCTGGAAAGCCTCGCAACTGCGAAACCCGCCACCTTCACCGCCTGCGATACGGCAAGCGACGACGTCTGCCTGATCGCCTTCACGAGCGGCACGACGGGCATGCCCAAGGGGTGCATGCATTTCCATCGCGACGTGCTCGCGATGTGCGATCTGTTCCCACGCCACGTGCTCAAACCCTCCGCCGCCGACGTGTTCTGCGGTACGCCGCCGCTCGCGTTTACGTTCGGGCTGGGCGGCCTGCTCTGCTTTCCGCTACGTGTGGGCGCTTCGACCGTGCTGATCGAGAAACTCACGCCTGCGCTGCTGTTGCAAACCATCGAGCGATTTCGGGCGAGCGTCGTGTTCACGGCGCCCACGTTCTACCGGCAAATGGCGCCACTCGTCAAGGATTCGGATATCGGCAGTCTGCGCAAGACCGTGTCGGCGGGCGAAGCGCTGCCGCAAGGCACGCGCGATCTGTGGCGCGCGGCGACCGGCATCGAGATGATCGACGGTATCGGCGGCACGGAGATGATCCACATTTTCGTGTCGTCGGCAGGCGACGATGTGCGGCCCGGTTCGATTGGCCGCGCGGTGCCGGGCTACATCGTTCAGGCGCTCGACGACGCGATGCAGCCCGTGCCGCCTGGCGTAACCGGCAACCTGGCGGTGCGCGGCCCGACCGGCTGCCGCTATCTGGCCGACGATCGTCAGAAAAAGTTTGTGCGCGATGGCTGGAATCTGCCCGGCGACGCAGTTTCGATCGACGCGGACGGCTACGTGTTCTACCAGGCACGCGCGGACGACATGATCGTTTCGTCCGGCTACAACATCGCCGGGCCGGAGGTTGAGACAGTGCTGATGCAGCACCCCGCTGTCGCCGAGTGCGGCGTGATCGGTGCGCCCGACGATGTGCGCGGTCAGGTGGTGAAAGCGTTTGTGGTGCTGCGCCCCGGATTCAAAGGCAACGCGGCGATGGTGGCGGAATTGCAGGCGTTCGTGAAAAGCGCCGTGGCGGCGTACAAGTATCCGCGGCTGGTGACGTTTATCGACGCCCTGCCTCGCACCGAGACGGGCAAGCTCAAGCGTTCGGTTTTGAGAGCCATGTGAGTTGTGGGGAAGTTTTCTTGAAATCCGATACGAAACTACGTCAAATCGTAAGTAATACGACGTAAACCGTTCGATATCCAACTATCATGGTCATATATTTAGACATTATTCATATAATGTTTTTATTCTGAGAAGGCGAGCGCAAAAAAAAACGCGGCGGCAAGCTTCCACGCTTGCCGCCGCGTTCCCAGTTTCCAATCCGATAAAAAGAAAACTTTCGTCGCGCAAACGAAACGAACCGCCGCAGCGCTTCAGCCTGCGCCCTGCGTCACGAACGCCATCTGCTTCTGCGTGGCGTCGTATCGGCACACGACCTTCGCGCCCTCCTTCACCGCTCCCTTGAGCATCTCCTTCGCCAGTTCGTTCTCCACACTCTGCTGGATCTGCCGCTTCAACTCGCGCGCACCGTATTCCGGCCGATAACCATCGGCAGCGAGGAAATTCACCACGCTGTCGTCGAAGCTGAGATCGATATCCTGGCTGCGCGCCATGCGCTGCACCTGCTCTAGCTGGAGACGCACGATCGCCCGCAATTCGTCGTCGGTGAGCGGCTTGAAGACGATGATGTCGTCGATACGGTTGAGAAATTCCGGTCGGAAATGCTGGCGCAATTCGCCGAGCACGGCGCTTTGCATCGACGCATCGGCGCTCGCCAGAAAGCCCGGCCCCGAACGCTTTTGCCCCGAAATCGACTCCGAGCCCAGATTGCTCGTGGCGATCACCACCGTGTTGCTGAAATCGACCACGCGGCCTTTGCCGTCGGTGAGGCGGCCATCGTCGAAGACCTGCAGCAGCACGTTATAGACATCGGAATGAGCCTTCTCGATCTCGTCGAGCAGGATCACGCAGTACGGCCGGCGGCGCACGCGCTCGGTCAACTGCCCGCCTTCGTCATGACCGACATAGCCCGGCGGCGAGCCGATCAGGCGCGACACCGCATGGCGCTCCATGTACTCGCTCATGTCGATGCGCACGATGGCGTCCTCGTCGCCGAACACGACTTCGGCCAGCGCCTTCGCCAGTTCGGTCTTGCCTACGCCCGTTGGCCCGAGGAACAGGAACACCGCCGTGGGCCGCCTGCCGCGCCGCAGGCCCGCGCGCGAACGGCGCACCGCATCGCTGACCGCGACGATCGCCTGCTCCTGGCCAATCACGCGCTCGTGCAGACGCTTTTCCATTTCGAGCAGACGTGTGCGTTCTTCGGCGGTCAGCTGCGTGACGGGCACGCCGGTGAGCTTCGAAACGATCTCCGCGACCTGCTCCGTCGTCACGTCGGATGTGACCGAGCCCAGACGGCTGCGCCATTCGCCGGTGGCATCGACGAGCGATTTTTCCTTATCGGCGATCGGTTCATCGAGCGCATGTGCGCGTTCGAAGTTTTTGCGTGTGGCCGCGTAGTCCTGCTCGCGCTTGAGCTGCGCGAGTTCGGCTTCGAGTTCGAGAATGGCAGCGGGCCGCGAGGTGGCGGAGAGATGCACGCGCGCGGCGGCCTGATCGATCAGGTCGATGGCCTTGTCCGGCAGGAAACGGCCGGTGATGTAGCGATCGGACAATTCGGCCGCGGACACCAGCGCATCGTCGCGAATCGTTACGTGGTGGTGCACTTCGAGCTTGTCGCGCAGACCGCGCAGGATGTTGATGGTCTGATCGACGCTTGGCTCGGCCACGAACACGGGCTGAAAACGGCGTTCGAGCGCCGCGTCTTTTTCGATGTACTTCTGGTATTCGGAAAGCGTGGTTGCGCCGATCAGGTTCAGTTCGCCGCGCGCCATCGCCGGTTTGAAGACGTTGGCGATATCGAGCCCGCCTTCGTTGCCGCCCTGACCCGCGCCCACGATCATGTGCACTTCGTCGATAAAGAGCACGAGGTTATCGCGCTGCTGCGAGATTTCCTCCATCACGCCCTTCACGCGCTCCTCGAATTCGCCGCGATACTTCGCGCCCGCAATCAGGCCGTTGACGTTGAGTTCGACCAGCCGGCGCCCGCGCAGCGATTCGGGCACATCGCCGTTGAGCATGCGCTGCGCGAGGCCTTCGGCGATCGCGGTTTTGCCCACGCCAGGCTCGCCGATCAGCACCGGATTATTCTTGCGGCGGCGCGCGAGCACTTCCACGACGGTTTCGATTTCGCTCGAACGCCCGATCACGGGATCGAGTTTGCCTTCGCTTGCCAACGCGGTCAGATCGCGGCTGTATTGATCGAGTTGCGGCGTGGGGCTGGGCGCTTTGGCGGCGGGCAATTCGCGCGAATCGCCTTGCGCTTCCACGAGTCGTTGCAGCACTTTTTGCGGCGTGACGCCGTAGCGCGCCAGCAGATGTCCCGCGAAACTGTCCGGCACCTGCGCGAGGCCCAGCAGCAGATGTTCGGGCGCGACGTAGCTATGGCCGAGTTCGCGCGAGATCAGATAGGCGCGGTCGAGCGCGCCTTTGAGGCGCGGCGAAACGGCCACGCGGCCTTCGTCGCCGGCGGCGATGGGTTCGCGCTTTTGCGCATTGGCGTCGATAAAGGCGCGCACGTCGGCGGGCTCGATGCCCAGACGCGCGAGGATCGCCGCGCCCGCTTCGTTGCCGGCGAGTTCGTAGAGCAGATGTTCCGTGTCCACTTCGCGGCGTCCGAACTGCAAGGCGCGCTCGGCGGCGCGCTGGAGCAATTCGCGCGCGACATCGCTGAAATGACGCTCGACGATCGCGCCGTCGCCGGCTTCCATCGTGTGGGTGGGATGCTGCCCGGGCGCGGCCGCCGCCTCCTGCTGCGCGGCGCGAAACAGCGATTCGAGCGGGCTGAGCGTGCGCTGATGGCGCGTGAGCTGGGCGTAGTGATAGTCGCAGACGTCGAGAAAGCGCCGCCTGCCGTCCTGCAACACGGCTACCCGCACGGTCGCGGGACGCACGCCGCAAATGTCGCAGTTGAACTGAGCCATTTCCCCTCCTGGTAGCGCGGCGCCGCGCATGCCCACGCAAGCGCTCCGAGGAAGCGGGACGACGTGTGCAGCGAGTCAGGCGCTAAGGCGCGCAAGTGAACGCGAAGACGCGAAGAACGCAAAGGCCAAGCGAAGTCCAGCCGTCATCGTAACGTCGATCCGGCGGGCGCGTCGGCAAGCTGTCTTGCGGCTTTGGGGGGCGGGGAAAGGAACGGTCTGACGAATCGGCCCATCGAGACGTTTTTCGTCTGGATGGGCCGATGAACGAGACGTCAGGCGTTTTCTGCGGTGGTGGACGGCGCCGTCTTGATCCACGCCGTCAGCAGCGTGGACGATACCGCGAGAATCACCGGCCCGATAAACAGCCCGACGATGCCGAATGCGAACATGCCGCCCAGCACGCCCGAGAGAATCAGCAGCATCGACAGATTGACGCCACGCCGGATCAAAACCGGACGCACAAAATTGTCGAGCATGACGACCATCACGGACCACACGGCAAGCAGGATCGCCGCCACGTGCGAGTCGTGCATGAACAGCCAGATCGCGCCGCCGAACAGCGGCAGGCCAGGGCCGATCTGCGCGAGACACAGCATCAGCATCAACGCCGTGAGCACACCCGCGCCCGGCACGCCCGCCACCGCGAGGCCGATACCGCCCAGCGCCGATTGCAGCACCGCCGTCACGACGATGCCCAGCGCCACCGCGCGAATGGCGGCACCCGCGAGGCGCACGGCTTCCGCGCCGTAACGCGGGCCGACGCGTTCCGCGAAGCGCAGCACGAAGGCGGCGGCGCTCTCGCCCTGCATATAGAGAATGCCCGTGATGATCACCGTGATGACCATGTGGATCACGAACACGCCCACCGAAGCCGCATGGCCGATCAACCAGTGCGCCGCGATCGACACATAGGGTTCGAGACGCGCGAGCAGGCCGCCGGGACCGGCATCGGAAAGCGATTGCCATTCGTTGGCGATACGCGCGCCAATCATCGGAATATCGTGAATCCACTGCGGTGGCGGCGGCAATTCGTAACTGGGCAGGCTGCGGATCAGGCCCATGATTTCGCTGCCGTGCTCTGCGAGCGTGGAGATCGCCGAATAGAGCGGCAGGACGATCACGACCAGCAGGATCAGCAGCATGATCAGCGTGGCGATGCCGCGCCGCTTGCCGCAGCGCCGCTCGATGGCGAGCATGGCGGGCCAGGTCGCGACGACGATCATGGTCGCCCAGATCAGCCCCGGAATGAACGGACGCATGACGTAGAGGGAACCGACCGTCAGTGCGCAGAGGATCGCGATGACGAACAGCGCGCGAGCGATATCTGGCAGTTCTTGCGGCTTCACGGAGTCTCCTCGCGGCAGGCGCCGCATCGACGTATGGATACGTGTAACAGGCTGCGGCGCCGCCTTCATCCGGCGGCAACCGCTGCGCGCTAGTCTATCTCCAATAGGTGCTGATCCGTCGCGAAATAGCGCGGCCTCTCTCATAATGGCCGCTGCTGTCGCATCCGTCTGCCTTCAACCCCTGAAAGAGACTTGCCATGTCCGCATCTGCATCCGCTTCTGTTTCAGCTTCAGTTTCTGCCAGCAAACTCCCCTGCGTGCTCCTCACCAACGACGACGGCATCGACGCGCCCGGCCTCGCCGTGCTCGAAGCCGTCGCCGCCGAACTCGCGCATGAAGTGTGGGTCGTCGCGCCGGAACACGATCAAAGCGGCACCTCGCATTCGATCAGCCTGCATTCGCCGCTGCGCGTGAGCCGGCGCGGCGAGCGCCGCTTCGGCGTGCTGGGGACGCCCGGCGACTGCGTGGTGATGGCCGTGCGCCACCTGATGGGCGATGTCACGCCGTCGCTGGTGCTCTCCGGCATTAATCGCGGCGCCAATCTGGGCGTGGAAACCATGTTCTCGGGCACGGTGGGCGCGGCCATGACGGGCTTGCTGCTCGGCCTGCCGTCGATCGCGCTGAGCCAGGCCTTTCGCGACCGCGACCACGTTCGCTGGGACACGGCGCGTGCGCTCGCGCCCGACGTGATCCGCCGTCTCGCGGCGATTTCGCACGAGGCGCCGGTCTGTCTGAACGTGAATTTTCCCGATGTCGACGCCGGCGCCGCCGGGCCGCTCACCGTCACGCGTCAGGGCGTGGGGCTCGTGCAAGGTATCGACGTGGTGCCGCAGATCGATCCGCGCGGTATCGACTATCACTGGCTGCGCTTTCATCGCGGCCCGCGCGACAACGGGCCGGACACGGAAACGGCCGTGGTCCATGCGGGCGGCATTGCGGTAACGCCGCTGCAGTTCGACCGTACCGACGAACGCACTTTCGCCACGCTGGAACAGGCGCTGGGCGTGCGCGGCTAATCCGCCAGGACGCTGTGCGGCGCGGATTCAGCCCCGCGCCGACGCCGCCACGATCGCATCGCGCAGATCGTCGGGAATGGCGATGGCCTTGTGCGTGTCGAGCGACGTGGTGACGATGGTCTGCGTCGCCCGCATGCGCAGCACGCCATCGGCGCCCGTACAGGCCCACGCGAGCGTGAGCGACGCCTGCCCGACGCGTTGCACGTCGAGCGACAGCGTGACTTCGTCGCCCATCTTGCTCACTGCGGTGAAATCCACGTCGAGATGAACCGTGGGCATGCCCACGCGCCGCCCGCCGAGAATCCCGTGGTAGCCTTCGGGCATCAGTTCGTCGATCCATGCCTCGATCAGATCGTTGAACAGCACGAAATACTGCGGATAGAACACGATCCCGGCCGGGTCGCATTCCGAAAAATGAATCTTGTGCCGGCGGCTGAATGTGGGTGCGCCGGTCTCGCCCGATCCGCCCGATTTCTGCATCTTGCTGACTCCTCCGTCCTTCGTGGTACGCGCGGCGATTATGCCAGCGCGCACCTTGCCAGGCGGATGCGCCCGCTCAGATCACCAGACGCGAGACCTTGACGCCTTCGAGCGAGACGCCCGCCATCAGGCCGGCATTGGTCAGCACGAAAGCCTCGACGGGGCTGGTTGCCGTAGCGGTATCGACGTTGCCGTTCGCGCCCACCGTTACGACCGCGACGGTGGCATCGGCGCCCGCCGCCCAGCCCTGGCTCTTCAGGAAGTCTTCCAGCGCGCCCTGGTTCATGAACGCGAAGATGATCGCCTTGGACTGCGCGCCGATCTGCAGGCCGAACGAGCCCGCGACCGTGCTGTAGTAACCGTCGGTGCGGCCGCCCACGCGCAGCGCGCCGGTGCCGTACTGGCCGCCGATCCAGAAGCCCGCCGAGATCACGTTCGGGAACACCAGCACGCCGCTGGCCTTGGAGATCAGCTCCTGCGAGCCGGTCACGGTGTTGAAGAGGCGCGTGAGCGTGGCGTCCACGCTGGCGTCGATCGAATTGCGTTTGGCCGCGTTCTGCGCGGCGCTGTTGCCCGAGCCCAGCGGGGTCGTCGTGCAGCCGGCGAGAGCAAGACCGCTCGCGGCCACGGCGGCGCTGGAGCTAAGAAGAAATTGACGTCGGCGCATGAAAAGTTTCCTGTAAAAGCGAGGCTTCGATGATCCCCGCGCAACTCGGGCCGCACAGCGCAATACCGCTGCGGACCACGGGTCGCGGGGCGCAACAGGGTAGCGCGTGTGGTCGCCGGCCGCATCGGCGGAACATGGCGGCTCATGGCGATGGCGGCTGGGCGGCAACGGCGGCCACGCTCGCTTCCCTGGCCGGTTAGGACCGCGCGCAACGCAGGGAGTTCGCGCCCTTTAGGGGAAACCCGCTCTGTTGGCGTCGTTTTGTCTTCGCTAATCCCTACATTGCTTCTCTGCAATTTCTCAGAATCATCCGATTTTCCCTGACAGCGCCCATCGCTAAAGTCGATCTGTGGCTTGCAAGACCCTGCGTGCCACGCCTCTTTTCAACCGATCGAGCTTCCGCCATGACCGCCGCCGCGTCTTTCCGTCCCACTCCCGCCATCCTGATGTCGTGGCTGCAGCGCGCCTGCGCGTGGGCGAGCCGCATCGGCGTCTATCTGCTGCCGGTTTATTACGTGGCCTTTTTCGCCACGCTGTTCCTGTTGTGGCGCGAACCGCAGGCCACCTTCTGGCTGATCGCGGCAGGCAGCGCGCTCGGTTGGGCGATGGCGGCCTGGGCGCTGGTTTTCTGTCTGGCCAGCGTGCGGCGCGCGGCGACGCCAGCCATCGCGCCCGCAGCGCCTGCGGCACACCCTGTTTCGCCGCGCCTCGTTCAAGTCTCCGCCCATGCCTGCAGCCACGCCTGCCCGCAGTCCGGCGGCGAAACCGGCCGTTTTTCGGCGGCGTGCTTTCACGCGCGCTGCACGGATGTGCCCAGCGTCGCCCGCCACGGCGCCGATGCTGCGCGACAGTCCCGTACCGACACCGTCCACTAAGGCGCCGCCCTTGCTCATCCGGCTTGCCCGTCTGACGGACAAGTCTCACATACCCACGTCATATAATGAGATAACCTTCAGAGGATGCCGAACGAAATATGGCACGGCGCCCCGCGCCGCCCCTCAGACTGCGATAGCCAGGCGACACGCTCACGCCCATGACCCATGCCACGCAAGACCTGCGGATCGTAGTGGCCGACGACCACCCGGTTGTCCTCACGGCCATCATCGACTATCTCGACAAACTGCCGGGCCACCGCGTCGTCGGCACGGCTAACTCGGGTGCCGATCTCGTCGATATATTGCGCAAGACGCCCTGCGACCTGCTGGTGACGGATTTTTCGATGCAGGGCGAGCTTGAAGACGAAGACGGCCTGCGCCTGATCGGCCGCGTGCGCCGGCTGTATCCCGATCTGCCCATCGTGGTTTTCACGATGCTGACCAACGGCGGCATCCTGCATGAACTCGCCGCGCTGGGCGTGGCGGGCCTGGTCGGCAAGGACGAGCCGATTCCGACGCTCGCCCAGGTTTGCCAGCGCGCGCTGGTCGAGCCGGGCACGACGCTGTCGGCGCGCATCGCCGAACGGCTGGCGAAAGAAGGCTCGACCACCGATGAATTTCGCCGCAGCAACCCGCTCTCGCCGCGCGAACTCGAAGTCGTGCGCCTGTTCGCGATGGGCCTGAGCGTCACGGATATTTCGAAGCGGCTGAATCGTTCGATCACGACGGTCGCCACGCAAAAGCGCGCCGCCATGCGCAAGCTGCATCTCGACTCCAATGCCGATCTGATCCGCTACGCGAGCGAACACGGGTTCGCATAATGGAACGGCGCATCGCCTCGCTCGCTTCGCCGCTCGGCGCGCTCAAGGCGCTGGAACGGAATCTGAAACACGAGCGGCGCGTGTTCGGCATGCTGATCGCGCTGCTGGCGTTCGCGGGCCTGTGCGCGGCGGCGGTGGCGGTGTTCAGCATCGGCGCGGCGGCGCTCTCGACCCAGGCCATGCAGATGCGCGCGGTCACGGCGCAGACCAACGAACTGCTGCTGCGGCGCTTCAATCTGATCGTGGGCCAGAGCCTGATGGTGGCCTTGCAGGAGAACGAGACGAGCGCGGCGGTCCTGCCGGAAGCGCCGGGCGTGCCCGTGACGTCACAACGCTGCACGCCGGCCTTCGACGGTCTCGATGGCAGCCCCGAACTGCACGCAGCGTGCGATCGCGCGGTGCAGATCGCGGAATTCGTCGGCGCCAATGCACCCATGCTGTTCCTGCTGCTTGACGGCAGCGCGGCCTGGAGCTACAAGCTCGCGCCCGGCGCGCGCAATCCCGCCGATACCTCGCTGCACAGCGGCGCCGAACATGCGCGCATGCTGGTCGACGAGGTGCTGCTGCGCATGAATGCGCCCGGCGTCGCGCCATCGGGTAAAGGTTTTGGGCGCAAGGTCACGTGGTTTCGTCCGCCTGCGCGGCTGAATTTCGCGCCGCAACTGGTGCTGGGCGGCTCCATCGTGCGCAGGAACGGCAAACCTTATGCGATTGCGCTGACCGCCATCGATCTCGACCAGTTGCCGCGCGTGCCGAACCCCGCGCATCCCGAGGCGGTGCCGACCCTGTTCGATCGTGATGGCGCCATGCTCGCCGGACCGCTGAGCACCGTGGCCGCGCAATACGTCGATCGTAAAATCGCCAACCTGCCGCTCGAACGCTTTCATCTGCTGCCGCGTTTCGGCTGGGTGATGCGGGAGCAGCCGCTCTACGACTTCGGCCACTACACGCTGGCGATTTCCTGGACCACGGAATTCGCGCTGATCCGCGTGCCGCTCGCCGTTATCGGGCTGATGACGCTGGCGTTGCTCGCACTGCTGGCGGCGCTGTCGCGCTACTGGAACCGTCACGTGCTCGAACGCACCTATCTGGAAGCGTCGCGCGCGCTCGAAGGCGAACTGCTCAACCATCTGCTCGTGCATGCCACGCCGGTTGGTCTGTGCATCGTGCGCCAGAGCACTTTCGAAATCGTGATCGCCAATCAGATCGTGCGCAATGTGCTGGGCCTCGACAGTCAGGCCACGCGTTTGCCGAGCGCATTGTGTGTCGAATTCGAAAAGCGCATGCCTTACCCGCCGCCCGGCGACGGCGAAATGCCGATCTACGATCTGCCCTTTTCGCTTACGCGCGAAGACGGCGCAAGCGTGCATCTGGAGATCACCTACGCACCGGCCACGATGCGTCGCGAAAACGTGATGTTCTGCGCATTCGCGGATCTGTCGAAGCATTACGAAGCCGAACGCCTGCTGCGCGAAGCCAAGCGCACCAGCGACGAAGCCGCGCGCAGCAAGGTCAGCTTCTTCGCGGCGATGAGCCATGAAATACGCACGCCGCTCGCCTCGCTCACCGGCAATATCGAACTGGTGGCGCGCGGGCCGCTCGCGCCCGAGCAGGAAGCGCGCGTGCAGGCGATGCAGATTTCCGCGTCCGAATTGCTGCAGATCGTGAGCGACGTGCTCGACTTCTCGAAGATCGATGTGGGCGCGATGACGATTTCAGAGGAATCCGAATCGATTGCTGCGATGCTGGTGCGCATCGCTCTCGCGCATGCGCCGCTCGCGACACGACAGCAGGTGCCCTTCTATCTGGTGATCGACCGCGCCATTCCTGCACGGCTTTATTTCGACCCGGTGCGGCTCGCGCAGATCATCAACAATCTGCTGAGCAATGCGTTCAAGTTCACGCACTCCGGCAAGATCGTGCTGCGCGCGAACTGGCACGGCGACGCGATTGAAATCAGCGTGGCGGATTCGGGTGTGGGCATGCCGGAGTCGCTCAAGGCCCGTCTTTTCCAGCCTTTTACGCAAGGCGACGCCCATCGTCTGACCGAGGCGCGCGGCACCGGGCTTGGCCTGTCGATCTGCGGGCGTCTTGCCACGCTGATGAAAGGACGCTGCGAAGTGGAAAGCACCCTGGGTGTAGGCACGCGCGTGATCGTCACCTTGCCGCTGCGCGTGGATGCCGACGCGACGGCCGGTGAAGAATGGACGCTGCCCGAAACCAATCCGGCCATTTTGTGCCGCGCGCCCGAAAATCACGAATGGTTGACGAACCTGTTCGACACGAAGATCAGCACGCCGGCGGATCTGGCTTCGGCACCGGTTTCATCGCGCGAGAGTGCGCTCGATTATCTGCTGGTGACAGGCGAATTCAGCATCGACGATGTGCTGCGTGTGTGGGGCGGCACGGCGAACGTGGTGTGGCTGCGCCAGGATGGACCGCTCGTGCCGCTCGCGCGCGCAGACGGCAGCGTGGAAGTGAGTCTCTATAGCCTCGCGGGCATTCGCACCGCGACGCAGATGCTGCGCGCGCGGCCAGTGCAGCGTGAAGGCGCGGTTGCCGCGTCGCGCGAACCCTTGCAAGGCAGCGATTTCCAGCGCCTGAACGTGCTGATCGCCGAAGACAATCTGCTCAATCGCAGCCTGCTGCGCGACCAGTTGCGCACGCTCGGCGCGAATGTGATCGAAGCGAAGGATGGCGAAGAAGCGCTCGCACGTCTGGACGATGCGCGCGTTGACGTCGTGCTCACCGACCTCAACATGCCGCGCATGAATGGCCTGGAATTGCTGCATGCCACGCGCGCAAAACATGGCACATTGCCGATTTACGCGGTGAGCGGCAACGCCTTGCCCGAACAGATTGCGCAAGGCCGTCAGTCTGGTTTTACGGACTATCTGAGCAAACCCGTGCCGCTTGCGGAACTGGCGCGCGTACTGGCCGATGTGGCGGGCGCACACGCGAACGCTGCGGTCGAGTCCACCGCGGAAGAAGATGCCGACGTGCCGCGCTTCCCTGCGCTATCGCCTGAAATTGCGCCGCTCTTTATCGAGCAGGCCGATCACGATATCGCCGATTACGCGGAGATCGCATCCGCATGCGATTTCAAGCGACTGCGCGAATGGGCGCATCGTGTTTCGGGCGGTCTTGCGGTGCTCGGCCCATCGATGCTTTATGAAGCGTGCCAGGAACTGCGCGCGACACTACGCGAGGCTGGCGCATGGAACGACGAAGCCGGCGAGCTTTCGGGCGCAGTCGTCGCCGAACTTGAAGCGCTGCGCGAACTGGCGGCGAGCCAGCATTCGGCGTAGTGATTTCAGGGGCTTTGATGGCGAGCGTTTTCTTCCGGGCATTGACCGTTTTGCCGGCGCACGCACCACTGACGCAGCGCATTGTCTGCAAGCGGGCAATTCACCGGATTGCGCGGCGTGGCATGCGTGCGCGCGCCGAGTTTCAGCGCGAACTTAATGGGCAATTCCAAGCCGCAACGGGTCGAATCGATACCGCTGCCGCGCGCGAGCGGCGCGTGCGACGTGCTGTCGCATGCGCGATGTTCGAGCCTTTGATCAGCGGGTTCGGCGGTACGGGCCATCCAGAGCAGGCTGGGCGAAGGGCGTAGGGAAAAAACGGACATGATCGCGTGCCGCCACGCAGGCGGCCCTCAATATTGTTCAGTTGAACATGCCGATCATGGTGACATTCGTATCGCTCGAGACCTATCGTAAAAGTACGAAAGCGCCTGTTTCAGGACATTTTCCCGCGAGCACAGCCAAATACGGGACTGCTTATGACCACTTTCAGCCTGCTTTCGCGCGTGCGTGAATCGCGCCTGGCGTGGTAGACTGCGCCGCGCAATCGCTCACTCCAATATGAAACTACGCAAGCACATTTTGCTGACCGCATGGCTTGGCCTCGTCGCCATGTGGCTCATCGTGCTTGCTCCGCTCGCGAGTCAGTTGATTGCCGCGCATCACGCGCACGAGCCGGACGCTACGCTTTGCTCCGCGCTCCAGCCGGCTTCCTCGGCCCCGCATCTTTCGCACGACGATGCGTTCGGCGCCTGCGGTTACTGCAATCTGCTCGAACATCACGTCGCCATGCCCGCTATTGCGGTGCCCGAAGCGCAACGCGCGCTCGTGGCCAATGTCGAGCGTGCAGCGACGCTGTCCACGCGTCATACGCCCTTCGGGGCCTTTCCCTCGGGCCGTCCACGCGCCCCTCCTGCTGTTTCCCGCGCATTCGCTTGACTGCTGTCGTCATCGGCCGCACGTTCGCGTCTTTTCTGCCTGATTACCGGTTGTTCGTTGCCTGATCTTCGCCTGGCCGTCGCTCGCTGATCGCTTGCAATTGTTTGTGATCGTTTGCGATCGCGCTCGGGCATCGGCCATGCATCGGCTCGACGCAGATAAAGACGCGCGCTGCACACACGCAATGGCTCGCCTGGAAGCGCCATCCGCGGCCGCACGTCTATTGCTCTGGGGAAACCTCACATGTTCACGCCCGCCTCGCGCGGCGCGCGGTTGCTTTCGCACGTCCGTATCTCGCGCACGCCTTTGTGCCTGCTCGCACCTTTCGCGGCTGCCGCCGCTGCTGCTTTCGCCACTGCATCGGCCCACGCCGCCGACGCCGATACCACCAGCGCGACCACGCTGCCCACGGTCACGATCAGCGCTTCAGGCACGGCCTCGCGCGGCGCGGCTACGCCCGCTGTCGATCCAAATCTGCCCGCCACGGTCGAAACCGTCACGCCCGAGCAGTTCAACAACTGGAACGTCGTCAATACCGAAGACGTGCTCAAGTACATGCCGAATCTGGCGGTGCGCAAACGCTTTGTCGGCGACCTGAATTCGATCATCGCCGTGCGCGGCACGAGCAATACGCAAAGCGCGCGCGGCCTCGTGTATTCGGATGGTTTGCTGCTGTCCAATCTGCTTGGCAACAGCTATGCGTTTCCGCCGCGCTGGTCGATGGTGTTTCCCGACCAGATCCAGCAGGTCGATGTGATTTACGGACCGTATTCGGTGCTTTATCCGGGCAATTCGCTGGGCGCGACGGTATTGATTACCACGCGCATGCCCTCGAAATTCGAGGCCAACGTCGATGTGAAAGCGTTCACGCAGCACTTCAGCCTTTACGGCGTGAACCAGAATTTCAACGGCAGCGAAATGAGTGCGTCGATTGGCGATCGCATCGGCAAGTTCTCCTGGCTGCTGGGCGTGAATCATCTGGAGAATACGAGCCAGCCGTTGCAGTTCGCTACGCTCGCGCAATCGAGCACGCCAGCGACGGCGAGCGACACGCCCGTGCACGGCGCGTACTTCTACAAGAACCAGACCAATACGCCGACTGTCGTGCTGGGCGTGAACGGCGAAGGCATCGAGCACACGGTACAGGACCAGTTCAAGCTGCGCACGCAATACGATTTCACGCCTACCGTGCAGGGCGGATTCACGCTCGGTTACTGGCATCAAACCTATAGTAGCCAGACATCGACGTTTCTCTACGACGATAACGGCAATCCCGTTTATAGCGGCAAGGTCAATATCGGCGGATACGAGTACACGATTCCCGCTTCTGCGATGGCGCCCAGCCGCGGCCAGAGCGAGAACTGGCTGTACGGTCTGAATCTGCGCACGCATCAGGCAACCGGCTGGAACGCGGAGGCACTTGCTTCGTACTACGACGTAAGTAATAGCGTCGCGCGTACGGCCAGTTCGGGTGGAACCGGCAACGGCGCGGGCACGATGACGCTCGGCGACGGCACCGGCTGGAAAACGCTCGACCTCAAGACCACGTGGACGCCCGCGCGACCCGATGCGGGCCTGGTCGCGCATTGGCTGACGTTCGGCTATCACTACGACAATTACTTCGTCGATAACCGTACCTACAACACGCTCGCATGGCGCGACGGTCCGGCGGGGAGTTTCGCCAACGCGTTCGCCGGCAAAACGCAAACGCAGGCCGTCTACGCGCAGGACGCGTGGCGCTTTCTGCCGCGCTGGAAACTGGTCTATGGCGTGCGTTACGAAGACTGGCGCGCGTATGACGGTTATCAGTCGCTGGGCGCTTCGACGGTGCCGTATGCGGGCGTGAGCGATCAGCACTTCTCGCCGAAAGCCTCGCTTTCTTTCGATGTCACCGACGATCTCACGCTGCGGGCCTCGATTGCGCGCGCCTATCGTTTCCCGACTGTGGGCGAATTGTTCCAGGGGCAAATCAACGGATCGTCGATCGTCAATAACAATCCCAATCTGAAAGCCGAAGACGATCTGTCGAAAGAACTCACTGCCGAATGGGCGCACTGGAATGGTCTGTTCCGTTTCACGCTGTTTCAGGACGACGTGAAGAACACCATCTTCAGTCAGACCGATACCACCGTGATTCCGAACGTCACCAACTTCCAGAACATCGGCAAGGTGCGTTCGCGCGGCGTGGAAACGAGCTATCAAGGCCAGGACGTGGTACTGCATGGGCTCGATTTTTCGGCCAGCGTCGCGTACACGCAGTCGAAAATTCTCGAGAACGCGCAGAACCCCGCGAGCGTCGGCAAATACTTTTATCGCATTCCGTTGTGGCGCGTAAATGCCGTCGCGACGTATCGCTTCGATGCCCATAGCGCGCTGACGCTGGCCGCCCGTTATTCAGGCCGTCAATACAACACGCTCACGAATACCGATACCAACCCGGACGTTTTCGGCGGCACCAGCAGCTATACGGTCGCCGATGTGAAGTACACGTATCGGCCGACGAAGAAGAGTGAGATTGGTGTAGGCATCGACAATATTTTCGGTGCGCGCTACTTCGTCTATCACCCCTATCCGGGCCGCACTTTCTATGTCGAAGCGAAGATCGGCATATGAGCGATTGCTCGCATTCGCCACATCGATAACAACAGGAACCCATCATGTCCGCTACGCTGCCTGCTTCCGGCACGCGCACTGCGCGCGCTGCCGGTGCCGTTCACCCTGGCTATCGCACACTATGGCGCTGGCATTTTTATGCCGGCCTTTTCGTCATGCCATTTTTGATCGTGCTGGCGATCACCGGCACGATCTACTGCTTTCAGCCGCAAATCGAGCCGCTGCTTTATCCGCATCGTCTGGTGGTGACACCGGCCGATTCTCCGCGTCTGCCTGCCGATACGCTGCTTGATAAAGCCCGCACAGCGCTGCCGCCCGAGGCAAAACCCATACGCGCGCATATCGAAGCCAGTCCTGCGCGCAGCGCGGAATTCGTTTTTGCGCTTGCCAATGGTCGCAAGGAAAGCGTCTATGTGAATCCGTATAGCGGCGGCGTGCTCGGCACGCTCGATGTCGATAGCCGATTCATGCAGGTGGATCGCATGCTGCATCGCAAGTTGCTGCTCGGCAAGCCTGGCGAATTGTTGATGGAACTGGCCGCGTGCTGGACGCTGGTGATGATCGGCACGGGCATCGCGCTCTGGTGGCCGCGTGTTGCGACCGACGGCAAACGGACTTCGCTGCGCAGTGCGCTTTGGCCGCGTTTCAGTACGAAAGGCAGACCGTGGTGGAAGAGTCTGCATAGCGTGATCGGCATCTGGCTCGCGGTGGGCGCGCTGGCGTTTGTCGTGAGCGGTCTGCCGTGGACGGGATCGTGGGGCAAACAGTTCAAGGCGCTGGCGACACGCGTGAATGTCGGCGCACCGCGCGGCGCATGGGGCGGCGGGTTGCCCTTGAAATCCACGCTGCCCGGCGCGTCTGCCCAGACGGATCACGCCGAACATGCGGGCCACGATATGTCCTCGATGCCCGGCATGGTGATGGACGATCTGCCCTTGCCCAACGTGCCGTGGGCCGTAGGCGCGGTCAAGGTGCCGCAATCGCCCGATACTGTGGCGCAGGAGAGCACGCGTTTTACGCTCGATCAGGTCGTCGCGCTGATGCGCGATTCCGGCGTGGCCAGCGGCTACGATATCGCGCTTCCCGCTACGTCTTCGGGCGTCTACACCGTGTCGTATTTCCCTGCGGACCCGCAAAAAGAGCGCACCGTCTATATCGATCAATACAGCGGCAAGGTGCTCAAGGATATTCATTACGCCGATTACGGCGCGGTTTCGCAGGTCATTTCGTACGGCACATCGCTGCATATGGGCCGCTATTTTGGCCTTGCGAACCAGATCGTCTGCACGGTCATTTCACTCGGCCTGGCCGCGCTTGCGGTGACGGGTTTCGTGATGTGGTGGCTGCGCCGTCCTTCGCGCACGGTGGGCGCACCGTCGCGCGAACGCGCTGCGCCGCCGATGCGCGCGTGGAAGATCGGCCTGGCCCTGCTGGCCGTGATTTTCCCGCTAATGGGCGCAACGATTCTGGCCGTTCTGCTGCTCGACTGGCTGGCTTTCGGTCGCTCGCGCAATCTTTCGTCTTCCTGACGAATCATCCGCAGATTACTGGCGTGCGTGCCAGTAATCTGCGGACACAATTGCCCGTGAACCTGTGCCCTCTCCGCGATGCCAAAGCAGTATCGAGGGGAGACCACCGTGTACCGTTTCATCTGCGTAATTGGAGCAATCGGCGCGGCCGCTGCACTCGCAGGATGTGCAGTCGCGCCCTATCCAGGCTACCCGGGCTATTACGACGCTGGCTATGGCTATTCGTATCCGTACGCCTACGGTTATCCGTATGGGTACGGCTATTACCCCGATTATTACTACGGGCCGAGTTTCGGCGTGGCCTGGTGGGGCGGCGGATGCTGTTACGGCGGACGCGGCTGGCATGGCGGCCACGGCAGCTGGCATGGAGGCGGTCATGGCGGCGGCACCTGGCAAAGCGGCGGTGGCCACGGCAGCGGCGGGCACGGACACTAGGCCCGTGCGAGCGCCATCACACTCCGATCAAACGCGCCCGTTCACCGCAATCGCAGCGCCCGTCACCGCGCGCGCATCCGACGAAATCAGAAACGCAATCACCGCGGCGATTTCATCGGACTGAACCCAGCGGGTGAAATCGGCGTCGGGCATATCGGCGCGATTTTGCGGCGTGTCGATAATACTCGGCAAAACCGCGTTGACCGTCACGCCCTTATCCTTGAGTTCTTCGGCCAGCGCCTCGGTCAGGCGCGCTACGCCAGCCTTCGAGGCCGCATACGCGCCCATCCCCATGCCCGCCTTCTGCCCCGCGCCCGCCCCGATATTGACGATGCGCCCCGCGCCGCGCGCGAGCAACGCCGGCAGCGCAGCCTTCGACGCATTCAGCGCGGTCTTCACGTTCAGATCGAACATCAGATCCCAGGTGCCTGCATCGCCATCGGCGATCGTTTCCCAGCGGAATGCGCCCGCGATATTGACGAGCGCGTCGAGTCCGCCCAGCGCCTCGGCGGCTCTGGCCAGCGCCGCGCCGGCGGCCTGAGCGTCCACCAGATCGACGCCGCCCAGGCACACGGCGTCCTTGAGTGCGGCCGGCAGCGCGTCGGCGCGAGGCGCCGCGCCTCGGCCGATCAGCGCCACGCGGGCGCCGCGCGCCGCCAGAAACTGCGCCGTCGCCAGTCCAAGGCTGCCGAAGCCGCCGGTGATCGCCACCGTCTTGCCGTTCACTGAGTTATCCATTCTGATTGCCTGCTTTCTGCGTAAAGTCGCCCGCATAAAGGACGACGGGTTCGAAAACGTTGCAGCGGCCCAAAGCCGCTGCGGGCCGCCACGTTAACCGAGCCGGCCGTTTGCGGCAACCGTGCTCGCGCATTTCATCGACATCATTCAAGCATCCGTGCGCACCGTCGCGAGACTGCGTTTGCGCAGCTCCTCGGTGGTTTCGCCCTTGCCGTCCGCGCTCCAGCCCGGCGGCAGGATCACATGACGCACAGCGGTCCACAGATTGGGCGCCGCCGCGATATCGCGAACGAGACTCACCCAATGCTCGAATTCGACGACCAGCGGATTGCGCGAACGCGTCGGCGTAACGAGGCCGTAGCGGCAAGGCTCATCGGCGCGCTCGGCCACATAGGTGCCAAACAGGCGATCGAATACGATCAGCACGCCGCCGTAATTCGCATCGAGATAATCGACATTCGACGCATGATGCACGCGATGCGCGGAAGGCGTATTGAACACGTACTCCAGCCAGCCGAGTCTGGGAATCCACGTGTTATGCAGCCAGAACTGATAAAGCAGATTGAACGAGAGAATCGCGAGCACGACTTCGGGACGCACGCCCAGCCACACCAGCGGCGCGAAAAACATCGCGGGGCCCGTGAGTTTGCCGGTCCAGCCGAGCCGATACGCCGACGAAAGCGTCAATTGATTCGGCGAATGATGAACGGCATGCGTGGCCCAGAAAAAGCGCATGCGGTGCGAAGCGCGGTGATACCAGTAATAGCAGAACTCCTGGCCGATAAAGACAAAGAACGCCAGCGTGAAGTTATCGATCGAGAGCGTGAAAAGCCGATGTTCCCACGCGAAATGAAAGATCGGCGCGGCGAGTGAAATGGGCAGGAGCGCGAACAGTTTTCGTCCGGCGAGATCGGCGAGTGAAATCCAGACATCGGACCAGTCGAACGCGGCATCGCCCGCGCGGCGCTTGCGGAAGGTGAGCCAGGCCGCTTCGATCAGCGAAGCGGTAACGATAAGCAGCGTGACGTAATACGCGAGTTTTCCAGTGGTGAGCATGATGACGATGTGCGAATGAGCGCTGGGTGAAAGAGGACGCGGGTTCGAATCGTGTGTGGTCGTCGCGTCGGATGAACGCACTGTAGAGGCGCGCTGCCCGAAACACCACGCGCGAATTATGTCGTCGTGTGTCATGCGGGAAATGGCCCGGCAAGCGGCCGCTTCGCCTTGCCCCGTGCGGGTTGGCGATGCCGGCAAAAGCCGCCGCGAGATGTAACACCGCGACATGGTTTTGCACGCGACTTGCGGCGGGCACCGCCCTATAGTTCGTTCCGCTGACACGCCGGAACGCCGGATACGTGTCCTGAAACGAACCGCCCCGCTCTCACCGCTGCAATCGCAAGGATCTCTGATGAAACCGCTCACCCTCGTCGCCGCCACGTTTATTGCGCTTGCCAGCGCCCCCGCTTTCGCAGGCTGGTCTGGCCACGGCACCGCTTATACGCCGCACGGCACCTATAACGCTGCGCATGCGGGTTCGTGCAGCGGCGGAAGTTGCCAGCATGCGGGCGGCGTGGGCGGTCCTTGGGGCGGCATCGCCACCAACACGGGCAACGTCACCCGCACCGCGCCGGGGCAGTTCTCGAATAGCGGCACGGCGGTCGGCCCGAACGGACGTTCGGTCCAGCATGCGGGCGATACGAGCTGCGCGGGCGGCACCTGCTCGCACACCGGCACGATGACCGGCGAAGATGGCCGCAGCGCCTCGACTTCGGGCAGCGTGACGCGCACGGCGCCCGGCCAGTATTCGTCGACGGGCACGGTCACGGCGGCCAACGGCAACAGCGTGAGCCACAACGCCTCGACGAATTGCGCAGGCTCGACCTGTTCGCGCTCCGGCACGGTCACGGGGACGGATGGCGGCACGTACACGCATTCGGGCAGCGCCACCCGCGTTGCACCCGGCGTGGTGACGACTTCGGGCGGCAGCACAGTCGTGCATGGCACGACTGTCGTGGCCGGCGGCACTACTGGCGGTACGACGGTCGTGACAGGCGGCAGTACGGTGGCAGTCGGCGCTACCGTTGCCGTCGCGCCTGTTCCCGCTCCGGTGCCGGCGCCCGTGATCGTCACGCCTGCGCCGCCGCCCGCGAACACGGCGGTCTATGTCACGCCCGCGCCGAAAGCCGTCTACGTGCCGCCGCCCCCGCCGAAAACGGTCTACGTCGCAGCGGCACCGAAGGTCGTCTATGTCGCCCCGCCGCCGCCCAAAGTCGTGTACGTAGGCCGTCCGCTGCCGCGTGCCGTCTATATCGCCCCGCGCCCCGTGTATGCCGCGCCGCGCGCCGCGATCTGGGTGCCGGGCCACTGGGCGGGCGCCGTGTGGGTCCCCGCGCACTGGGCCTGATGTATTTGCCGATGCCTTTATCCGATTTCCCCTGACCGGCCGGCACGCTATGTCGGCCACCCTACGGAGCACACCATGAAGAAGATGATCGTCCCCCTGATTTTGTGTATCGTTTCAGCAGCGGCTGCGGCGCAAGGCTTACCGGCGGCGCCCGCTGCCGCGCCCGCCACGAACGAGCGCATGGCCCGCGCGCTCTCGCAGTTGCAGACCCGCTTTGCGCAGGCCAACACCACGCACGACGGCAAGCTCACGCGCGAACAGGCGCAGGCGGGCATGCCGATGGTGGCGCAGCATTTCGACGCCATCGACACACAGCACGCTGGATTCGTTACGCTCGCGCAGATCGAAGACTTCATGCGCGCACGCGCCGCCGCGAGCCGATGACCGCGGCACGCGCAAACCCTGGTGCGAATGGTGCGCCTTTGACGGCGCATCATTCGCACCATCCGCATCGATCACCGCCGGAGGCGGCCATGGAGCAGGCAAACCGCATCATCGTGCTGGACGACGAAGCCGAGCTGCGCAACATGCTGCAACGCTTCCTGAGCGGCCACGGCTTCGAGGTGCGCGCTGTCGCGGACGGCAAGCGCCTCGACCGCATGCTGCAGCGCGAGCCCTACGACCTGCTCGTGCTCGATCTGATGATGGAGCCCGAGGACGGCCTGAGCGTGTGCCGCCGCCTGCGCGCCGAAGGCCACACCTTGCCGATCCTCATGCTCACCGCAAAAGGCGATGCGGCGGACAAGGTGATCGGCCTCGAAACCGGCGCCGACGACTATCTCGCCAAACCCTTTCTGCCCGACGAACTGGTTGCGCGCGTGAAAGCCTTGCTGCGCCGCCAGAAAATGGCCGCGGGCGACCCGACGGTGACCTCGCAGCGGCTGCGTTTCGGCGATTTCGTCTTCGATGTCGGCCAGCAGACGCTCATGCGCGACGGCGTGCCCATCGACGTGCATTCCGCGCAGATGTTGCTGCTGCACGCGCTCGGCTCATCGCCCAATCGCGCCGTGAGCCGCGAAAACCTGCTCGCGCGCGCACGCGGACGCGATCACAACGCGCTCGATCGCAGCGTCGATGTGCAGATTCTGCGGCTGCGCCAGATCGTCGAGGAAGATCCGGCCAAGCCGCGTTTCATCAAGACCGTCTGGGGCATCGGCTATATGCTGGTGGCCGGCGTCGATTCCTGATGGGCGCGCCTGTGTCGACCGCGCGAAGCTCGTCCGGCACGCCCCGCTCCTGGCTGCCGCGCTCGCTGCTCTCGCGCAATATCGTGCTGCTGGTGGCGCTCGTCGCGCTCACGCAGGTCTGTTCGCTCAGCGCGCTGCTGCATTTCGTGCAGCGCCCGCGCATCGACCGCGCGTCGATCATTTTTTCCGACTACGTGAAGGTGCTCGACGGCATGCTGGTGGCGATGCCGCCCGCCGAAAGCCGCGCCGCCGCCGCGCGTCTGCATGCGCAAAGCGCGGCGCCCGCGTCGAGCGTGGTCGCGCCCGCCATCAATCCGCTGCGTTTCTTTCGTAGCTGGCAGCGCGATGTTTTCCTGGACGCGCTGCGCCGCCATTTGCCTGCCGATATGCCGGTGCGCTGGGAAATCGCCGATTCCGACCGCGACGACGAAGCGCGCCTGTGGATACGCGTGCACACCGCAGACGCGCCGGTCTGGATCGCCCTGCCGATGACCGCCGACGCCCAGGCCAGCGGCATCACCACGGCCATCTTGCTGTCGATCGGCCTCGCGCTGCTCGCGGCGCTCACGGGCTGGCTGATCCAGATGCACCTGAACCGTCCGCTCGCCGATCTCGCGCATGCCGCGCGCGGCGTGAGCGCAGGCGACACGCCCGCGCCGCTGCCCACCGACGGCCCCACCGAAATCGCCGAAGTCAGCCGCGCCTTCAACCAGATGACCGCCGCGCTGCGCGAGGCCGAAGCCACGCGCGCGCTGATGCTCGCGGGCGTGTCGCACGACATCCGCACGCCGCTGACCAAGCTGCGCCTTGCCATCGCAATGGCGCTGCCGCGAGGCACGAACGACGCGCTGGTGGCGTCATCCGAAGGCTATCTGGATACCATCGACACGATTCTTCAGCAGTTTATGGACTACGCGGGCAGCGGCGAACGCGAAGCGCCGCAACAAGGCGATCTCAACGCGCTCGCAGGCCAGCTCGTTGCCGATTTTGCCGGGCTCGGACACGAGTTCGACTTCGAGGAAGGCCCACTGCCAATGTTTGCTTTCCGGCCCGTGGCCGTCATGCGCCTGCTGATGAATCTGATGCAGAACGCGGTCGTCTATGGAAAGGCGGGTTTGCTCATCCGCACGTGGCAGGAAGACGGCTTCGCCTGGGTGGCCGTGTGCGATCGCGGCAACGGTATTCGCGCCGCCGAACTCGAACGCCTCAAATCGCCGTTCAGCCGCGGCAGCAACGCGCGCGGACATTCGGGCGGCACCGGACTCGGGCTCGCAATCGTCGAACGAATCGCGCGTCAGCAAGGAGGTTCGCTAACCTTCCTCGATCGCGATGGCGGCGGCCTGGAAGCCCGCGTGAAGCTCTCGCTCAACCCTCCCCCATTTCCTCTCACCTTGCCCGGCGCGCCCCCGCGCACGTGACATAGATCGACATAATTGTTGCGTGGCATAAGCGCGCAGTTGCTCCCATACTTGCGCCTGTGCTGAGCGACGCACGCAGCCGAAAGGCGCAGCGACCTGCCAGCTTTCATGAACCCGCTTCGATAGTTCGGCATCCTGATTGATGCGCTCGTGTCGAAGACCCTTCAGGCGATTCGACATGTCCACGATCTTCAACGCTTTCATCAACCAGACCAAACGACTCGCAGGCGCAGCGCTGCTCGCAGGTTCGCTGTTCGCTTCGGGCTGCGCATCGGCGGCCAACACCTTGCAGGCCGCTGGCCCGCTGCCGCAGGTTCAGGCCGATGTCATCTATGTTTCCGCGTTCGAAATCTCGCCGGATCTGGTCAAGCTCGATAGCGGCATGGCGCAAAAGCTCAAGGCGATGGCCAGCGGCGAATCGTCGGCGCAACAGCAGCAGCAAGCGGCGCTGGCCGCACGCGAAAAGCTCGCCGACGATATCGTCGCGCAGCTTCAAAAGCAGGGTCTGCCCGCCCTGCGCGTGGACGGCCCGGTGCCCGCAGGCCGTGCCGCCATCGTCGTGGAAGGCCGTATCGATACGATCGATGCGGGCAGCCGTCGCCGCCGCATGTTGATCGGTCTGGGCGCGGGCAAGAGCGAAGTGGGCGCGACGATTGCCGTGTCGTATCTGCCGGCCAACGGCGCGCCGCAAACGCTCGTCACCTTCGAAGCCGATGCAAACAGCGGCCATATGCCCGGCGTCGCCGAAACGGCAGGCGTGGGTGCAGCAGCGGGCCATGTGGCGATGTCGGCGGCAGCGGGCGCGGGCGTGCATGGCGCATCGGAAGCGAAGAACGACACGATTTCCTCCGACGCCGGCAAGCTCGCCCGATCGATCGCCAGGCAGCTTGCGCAAGCGGCTCAGCAAAACGGCTGGGTGCCGGTGAGCAAGGCCGGCTGATTCCAGCCAGACGCTGGCGAATCAATCAAAAAGGCGGTGCATTGTGGATGCACCGCCTTTTTCGTTTTATTGCGCGCGCTCTTTGTAATGCGCGAACTTCGAAGTCTGCCCGATACCCGGATTAAAGCAGTTACACGGATCGAGTTTTTCGTAGAACGACTTCAATTCAGGCTTCGCGTGATAAAGATGGCCGACGTTGTGCTCGGCGGGATATTCGGCGCCACGCGCGTCCAGCAGCTTCCACATCTCGTGTTCCAGCGCGAGGCAATCGTGGCCTTTGCGCACGATATAGTCCTGATGAAACACATGGCAGAGGAAGTGCCCGTAATACAGCTTGATGGCGATCGGGCGTTCGACGGCATCGGGCAGCGTTTCGAACCAGTCGCGGTCGTTGCGGCGCAGCGCAATATCGAGCGCGACAATATCCTCGACTTCATCGCCATGCACGGCGCGATATCGCACGGCCGCGCCCGCTGCCGCGAAGCGATGCAGAAACGCCTTGCTGCCCTCTTGCGCCGTGCATTCGAAAAAGTCGCCGCTTGCCTGTCCGAAATAGCGCGTGAGGTACGCGCGCGTTTCGTCCACCGTATCGGCGGAAACTTTCAGCATCAGATGATGTTCGTAGCGCTGCCGATAATCCTTGAGTCGCGCGGGCAGATGGCCCGGAAACAATTGGCTCACGGCCTGCATCACGCGGTCGGTCAGATGCGCGGGCAGGAAAGAAAAGCGCTCGAAAAAGGCATCGAAACGGCTTTTCAGCGCAAACAGCCCCGGCAGACGTTGGGTGCCCAGATGCTGGATCAGCAGGAACATATCCTTGCCGTAACGCTCGGCGATATCGAAAGCGTCTCGATGCAGATATTCGCCCGCAATCGGCAGACTCGACAGTTCGCCTAGCAGATAGCGGCGCACGTCGGTGAGTTCGGCGGTTGCATTCGTGCCGATATAAAACACCTTCGCGCCCTGCTCGATCGGAAACGTATCGAGCCGCACCGCGAATACCATCACTTTGCCCGCGGAGCCGGACGCTTCGTGCAAGCGCAGCGGATCGGCGTTGTAGCGTGCGGGCGTGGCGGCGTCCACGTCGCGCACGTGTTCGGCGTAATGGCGGTCCGAGGCCGCGCCCGCGTCGTGGCGGATATCGGCTTCAGGAAGTTCGCCGCGATCGAGGCGCGCGAGAATCTGCTCGGGCGTGTCGCCGAGTTCAATACCCAAATGATTGACGAGGCTGAGCGTGCCTTGCGCATCGACCTGTGCGTAGATCGTCATTTCCGTATAAGCCGGCCCGCGCCGCACCAGCGCGCCGCCCGAGTTATTGCAGATGCCGCCCACCACCGAAGCGCCGATGCACGAAGAACCGATCACCGAATGCGGCTCGCGGCCCAGCGGCTTGAGCGTCTGCTCCAGTTGATCGAGCGTCGCACCGGGCAGACACACGACCTGTTTGCCTTCGTCGATCACATAGACCGTACGCATGCGCGTCATGCTGACGATCACCACGTCGCGGTCGTAATCGTTACCATCGGGCGTGGAACCGCCGGTCAAGCCCGTATTCGAGGCCTGCGAGATCACAACCGCGTTCGCCGCCACGCAGGCCTGCAAGACCTGCCATTGCTCGACCAGCGAGCCGGGCCGCACGACTGCCGCCACCTTGCCTTCGCCAAACCGGAAGCCCTTGCGGTAACGGCGCGTCGCTTCGTCGCCGGTCAGCACGAAACGATCACCGACGATAGCTTGCAGCGAGGCGACGAGCGACGCTCGCCCAACACCGGACGTCGTGCTGGACGAGACGGGGCGTTGAGGAATGGTGGACATGCGAACGACTCCAGATGGAAAGCGGATGCGAATCAAACTAGGATAATTTGTCGCAGCAACGCCCGTCCAATACTGTGTTTGCGCCGATCAAGACGAAAAAGATATCAATCGGCACGGGCCCCGCCGATCACTCGCGCTGCGCGTTTCGAGCCGTATCGCGCAGGATACGCACGAAGTTCTGCACGGTAGGCGCGCGCTCGCGTGGCCGGTGCACCAGCGCGATGGTCGTATGCAGCGAGCCGCCCTTGAGCGCGTGATAGGTGACGCCCTTGGCCTGAATCTGCCGCATCGAAGACGGAATCAGCGTGACGCCAAAGCCCGCCGCCGCCATATTGACCGTCGACGAAATCTGCGGCGACTCCATGCTGATGACCGGATTGAAACCCGACGCGCGGCACGCACTGATGATTGAATCGTAAAGATCCGGGCCGATGGGGCGCGGAAAGAGAATCAGCGGATCGCCCGCGAGATCGGCGAGATCGAGACTGCGCCGACGCGCGAGCCGATGGCGCGGCGGCAGCACGGCCAGTACGTCTTCTTCGACTAGCGGCTGCGTTTCCAGGCCGCGGCAATCGAGCGGCAGGCGCACGAAGGCGGCATCCACACGGGCTTCGCTCACGCGTTCGAGCAACACCGAGCTATTGCTCTCTTCGCAGCCGATTGCTACGCCCGGATATGCGCTGCGAAAGCGCTGAAGCAACGTGGCCACGAGCGGATGAAACACCGTCGATCCCGCGAACCCTAGATTCAGGCGGCCGGTTTCTCCGCGCCCGGCATTTTGCGCTTCGGCCAGCGCGAGATCGGCGTCTTCGACGATGCGCAGCGCGCGTTCGCGAAAGAGTCTGCCGGTGCCGGTTAGCTCGACATGCCGCGAATGACGCACGAAAAGCCGCGTGCCGATCTCCTTTTCGAGCTTGAGTATCTGCTGGCTCAACGGCGGTTGCGCAATGCCGAGCACGCGCGCGGCCTCGCTGAAATGCAGATGCTCCGCAACGGCGAGAAAATAGCGTAGCTGGCGCAGTTCCATATGTTTTTCGTCTTGATGCGCGTGTGATCGATGCGCGCAGTGTGGACCGGATCGACGCGCACGTCTATCGGCCGAATGGCGAACATACCGCTCTACAAGACGTAAAAGTGCAGTGGCTTCGGCCTGGGCGCGTCAGAAACTGCCGAACACCGAACCCAGCACGATCACCACCGCGAGCGCGAGAATCGCGCCCAGAATGCTCACCACCACGAGGTCGCGATAACTCTCGCGATGGGTCGATCCGCACACGGCCAGCAGCGTCACCACCGCGCCGTTGTGCGGCAGGCTGTCGAGCGTGCCGGACGACATCACGGCCACGCGATGCAGCAGCGCCGGATCGATATGATGCTGCGCGGCCAGTTGCATATAAGTGCCGCCGAGCGCATCGAGCGCAATCGTGAGACCGCCCGAAGCCGAACCCGTGAGGCCCGCGAGCAGATTGGTCGCCACCGCAAGCGAAACCAGCGGCCCGCCGCCGATGCCGAGCACCCAGTCGCGCACCGCCTCGAACGCCGGCAGCGCGGCGATCACCGCGCCATAACCCACCAGACTGCCGACGCTGAGCACCGGCAATACCGCTGCGTTCGCGCCCGCATCGACGCTTTCGCGCAGCGCGCCCAGCCGTGCGCGATTGAGCGCGACCAGCACGACGATGCCCAGCGTCAGCGCCACCGAAACGCCCCAGACGCCGGATACCGCATGCAGCGTCGTCGCGCCCCAGATCGGCTCGGCGAGATACGAGGCGTCGATGCGCGGGAACACCACCACGTTCATCACGAAGTTCATCGCCACCACGACCGCGAGCGGCGCGAGCGCGACCCAGGCGGGCTGCGGCCCGGCATCGGCGCGGGCGTGCGCGCCGCTGTCGATTTCGGCGGGGTCGAAGGTCTGCGCGACGCTCGCGCGTTCGCGCACGAGCGGGGATTTGCCGCGCGTGTCGTCGTCGGCGCCGCCGCCTGCGGGTTCGACGAAGCCTTCGCCGTTGCGTCGCGCCGCCGCGGCCGCGCGGCCGAGCCACCAGAGGCCGAAGCCCGCCATCACGATCGTCGCGACGATGCCGAGGCCCGGCGCCGCGAACGGCGTGGTGCCGAAGAACGGCATCGGAATCGCGTTTTGCAGCGCGGGCGTGCCGGGCAGCGCGGACATCGTGAAAGTAGCGGTGCCGAGCATGATGGTTGCGGGCATCAGGCGGCGCGGGATATCGGCGGAACGGAACAGCGCCTGCGCCATCGGCGCGAGGACGAAAAAGGCCACGAACAGGCTCACGCCGCCATAGGTTACGAGCGCGCCGCCCAGCACCACGGCGGCGAGCGCGTGGCGCGTGCCGAGGCGATCGATCATGAACTGCGCGACGGCATCCACCGAACCGCTGTCCTCCATCAGCTTGCCGAATAGCGAGCCGAGCAGAAAAAGCGGGAAGAACTGCGCGAGAAAACGGCCCGTGCTGGGCATGAAGGTCTGGGTCCAGTGCGCGAGCACCGGCTGGCCGGAGATCGCAGCGGCCAGCATTGCGCAAAGCGGCGCGAGCAGCAGCACGCTCCAGCCCCGGTACGCCAGCCAGATCAGCAGCGCGAGGCTCGCCAGCATGCCCGTGAGACCGAGTGCCAGTGCGCTTGCGTTCATCGATCGACCCCGCACGGCAACGATGCGAGGCGGATTGCGCAAGACGTCGTGTCGCGTTCGGCGGGCATGGCGGCTCCGTGGTGGGCGGTGCGGGCGTGGCAGTCGAGTGACAATCGAGTAGCAAGAACCAGCCGCGAGATTACAGGAAAACCCGAATACGGCTCGCACAAGTGCCATTCGGGCGTTTGCTAGACTGGAAGCGCTTTTTTCGCTTCAACTTTCAGCAAAGGGAATCGACGAAATGAGCGCAGCGAAGATCGCGCTACAGCGCGTCTATGAAGCGCTGCCGGAAGGCAGAGAACATCGCTTTCTGGTGGATCGGCTGTGGCCGCGCGGCATCAGCAAGGAGCGGCTTGCGGGCGTGACATGGGCGAAGGAAGCGGCGCCCAGCACCGCGCTGCGCCAGTGGTTTCACGCCAATCAGAACGATCCGGCGCATTGGGACGAATTCGAGCGGCGCTATCTGGCCGAGCTCGCTGCGAATCACGACGCGTGGGCACCGCTCGCCGAAGCCGCGCACGCTGGCCCGATCGTGCTGCTCTACGGCTCGCACGACGCCGAACACAATCACGCCATCGTATTGCGCGACTTCCTGCTGAAACACTTGCCGAAAAAGCGGCGCCACGCATAGCGCCGCTTTTCCAAGCAAACGCGCCGGTCAGAACAGATACATCCCGGCGACGAATACCACGCCCGAAAACAGCAGCGTAGTCACGCAATACCCCATGATGTCGCGCACGCCCAGGCCCGCGATCGCCAGCGCGGGCAGCGCCCAGAACGGCTGAGCCATATTGGTCCACGCCTCGCCGTAAGCGATCGCCATCGCCGATTTGCCGAGGTCGACGCCCAGCGCCTGCGCCGCCGGCATCACGAACGGGCCCTGCACGACCCAGTGGCCGCCGCCCGAAGGCACCGCGAAGTTAATCAGCGCCGAACTCAGGAACGCGAGCAGCGGAAACGTGTGCACGTTGGCGATATCGACGAACCATTTCGTGATGACGCCCGCGAGGCCCGAGTGGTCCATCAGCGCCTGAATGCCGGCGTAGAACGGAAACTGGATCATGATGCCCGACGCGCCGCGGGCCGCACCCGCGACGGCGCGCGCATAGGCCATCGGCGTCTTGTGCAGCACGAGGCCGGCAGCGAGGAACACCAGATTCACGGTGTCGATATCGAGCGCGAAGCCCTTCTCGTGAAAACGCACGCCGAGAAACACCACGCACAATGCGGCCACCAGCAGCGACAGCGCGCGGCTTTCCTCGATGCGTTCGGCAAACGTGGCGTCGGGGCCGAGCTGGCGCTCGACCGTGGGCGGATCTTCGAGCAGCGCGGGATCGACCGAAACGACGTCCTCGGGCTTGGGCATCATCAGGCGCACGAGAATCGGCAACAACACGATCAGGCCAATCGTGATGAAGGCGTTATAGCCCGTGAAAATGGTGTGCGAGACGGGAATCAGGCCGATGGTCTTTTCCATCGGATTGCCCTTGGTGGCGGCTACCAGCGGCACCGAACCCGACAAGCCGCCGTGCCACGTCAGAAAGCCCATATATGCGGCCGCGACCAGCAGCCGGTAATCCGTGCCGCGCACGCGGCGCGCCACTTCGCGCGAGAACATCGCGCCGAGCACGAGGCCAAAGCCCCAGTTGATCGCACAGGCCACCGCGCCCACGAAAGCCACCAGCATCACACCCTGACCGGGCGTGCGCGCACAGCTTGCGAGCGCAACCAATAGCCGTTTGACCGGCGCGGAGCTGGCCAGCGCGTGGCCGGTCACGAGGATCAGCACCATCTGCATCGCAAACGCGAGCAGATTCCAGAAACCCGAACCCCACATCATGATGAGCGCTTCGGGCGGTTGCGGCGTCAAGGCGAACGCCAGCACGAAGGTCACGACGGTGAGAAGAATGGCAAAAATGAGCGGGTCCGGCAAAAACCGGTGCACCACGCCCGTGAAAAATCCCGAAATGCGTTGAATCACTTGTCTGCTCCTGGTCTTTCTGACTTTCTGATAATTCTGTTTCGCTTTGTTGCTTCGATTTGCTGCTTCGATTTGCTGCTTCGATCCCGGCTACGCACGCACGATGTAACGTGCATGGGCCGAGCCGCGATTCTTGCACAAGGCGTTTTTTTGCGTGTGACACGCAGCAATTCGCTCGACTCCTTCCAGATCCCGAAATATTGCGTGCCCTGCCGCAATGCGACGAAATACGCCGTAACATGCGCAGCCGCGGCGAAAAATCCATATCTGCTACCTTACTGGCTGATATCGCAATAAAAATTCAACGGGCAGTTCAACCTCGGAGAAACCGCGATGCGCAAACAGCTCGTGGGTGCGGTGCTTGCCGGTCTGGTCGCGGTCGTCGCAGCGCCGGCACACGCACAAAGCCAGGCGTTCACCAGTACCACCGTCAATCTCTACGCCGGGCCTGCCGGCGACTATCCCGTCGTGGCGCAGGTGCCGGGCGGCGTCTCGCTTGCCGTGATGGGTTGCGTGTCCGGCTATAGCTGGTGCGACGTCAGCCTGCCCGGCCTGCGCGGCTGGGTTTATGGCGGCTATCTCTCGTATCCGTACCAGGGTGCACGCGTACCGCTGATGAATTACGGCGCGACCATCGGCCTGCCGATCCTCACGTTCACGCTGGGTGCGTACTGGGGCAGTTATTACCGCGATCGGCCGTGGTATGGCAATCAGGCGCGCTGGAATCGTCATCCGGGACCGCGCCCCGGACCGCCGCCCGGCGTGCGGCCGCCTTCACATGGCGCACGGCCGCCGGGCCATGGGAATCGGCCGGGAATGGGAAATGGGCATGGAAATGGCCACGGGAACGGGCATGGCAACGGCAATGCCAATCGGCCGCCGAATAACGGCGCCCGCCCGCCGGGCAACAATGGCGCGCGGCCTCCGGGCAACAACGGAGCCAGACCGCCCGGCAATAGCGGCGCCCGGCCACCGGGTCAGAGCGGCGGCAGGCCTCCCGGCGGCGGCGGTGGAAATCGGCCTCCAGGCGGCGGAGGCGGCGGCCGTCCCGGAAACTGAGCGGTCAAACCGCGGCTACCGCGCGTGACGATGGGGTTTCACGTCACGCGCGCGAATCATCTCGATGCAGCGATACGTTTTATCGCATCGAATTTAATCTGCATGACTAACGAATTCGAGCCAAAAAAACCGCATCGAAATGCGGCTTTTTATCGATCAGTGTGCGCGATGGCAGACACGCACAGCATGATGGCCGTGGTGTTCGATGTGACACACTTCGTGATGACCCGGTGCCGCAACGGCAACCAGCGGTGCGGCCAGCGCGGCGCAAAGCATCAGGGCGGACAGACGGGCGAACGGCTTGACAACAGCTTTCATGGACAGATTCTCGAGCGATACAAAGGTGGATCGAAATGCGAGCCGGAACTGTATCGCAGAGTGCGCGCGCTTTCGTTACCAATTTATTACCGGTTTGTAACGAGCGTAGCGCTGGATGTCATGCGCTTGACAAGGCCGTATAGGCGCCCTCGCTGAAATCAGCTTACGCGCTGCCTTGAACGGGCCCGTCGTGCGTGAGCCGCTGCAGTAATTCCTGACCGCGTCTTGTCAGGCGAGGCGCGTAGCCGCTTTCGTCTTCGTCCATTTCGACGAGCTGGTAGCGCGCAAGCGCCATGAAATCGGCATCGAGTGTCTGGAGCGGCGCGTTAGCGTCGCGAATCAGCAGCAGTGCCGCCAGTTCGTGATGACTGAGCATCGCATTTCTCCTGTTAAAAACTCACCGTGCCAATCAGCATAGCGGGCAAAACGTACAGTTTCGCTACAGTCGTGTTTCACTGCGTTACCGCGCGTTTTTTTGCGCTGGGGGGAATAATGTATTGCGCTCAAAGACAAATATCGGATTCCTGATTATTGATTGAGGGCACGCAGCGTATTCGCGACATGCCATCGTTTGAATTAGTGCATATGCATACCGCCGTTGATCGCGATATCGGCACCCGTGATAAAACCGGCGTCGTCCGAACACAGGAACGCGACCAGCGCCGCCACTTCGTCGGGTTGGCCCAGCCGGCCTACGGGAATCTGCGGCAGGATGCGTTGCTGCATGACATCGGCGGGCACGGCTTCGACCATCTGCGTGGCCAGATAGCCCGGCGAAACCGTGTTCACCGTCACGCCCTTCTTCGCCACTTCCAGCGCCAGCGCTTTTGTGAAGCCGTGCAGCCCGGCTTTCGCGGCCGAATAATTGGCCTGCCCGTAAGCGCCGCGCGAACCATTCACCGAACCGATGTTCACCACGCGTCCAAACCCGCGCTCGATCATGCCGGGCACGAAGGGCTTGGTCACATTGAAGAGCGCGTCGAGATTGATACGCAGCACGCTGTCCCAATCGACCTTGGTCATTTTGGCGAAGCTGCGGTCGCAAGTGATGCCCGCGTTATTCACGAGCACATCGACACGGCCGAGATCGGCCAGCACGCGCGCCGCCGTCTGCTGGCAGGCATCGAAATCGGCGACATCGAGCGAATACGCGTGAAAATGCCGCCCCACCGCGCGTTCGGATTCCAGCCATGTGGCCATGCGGTCGTTGCCTTTCGAGCAGGACAGCACGACCGTCATGCCCGCGTCGGCCAGACGCCGGCTGATCGCCGCGCCCAGCCCGCCCATGCCGCCCGTGACGAATGCAATGCGTTCAGCGCCCATGCTGACCTCCGTGCGCTTGCGCTGCGTCCTTAAAGGCCGCCGTGCCCGCGCTGCCCGTGGCCGACATCGCCCGTTCGAAGGCGGCCATCCATTCGCGCATCGGCAGTGCAGCGCCGCTCTGGCCCGGCTGGGCAACAGCGCCCGGCTTCAGCTTTTCCAGCGTGTCCTGCCATTGCTGCGACATGTCGCGAACGGCATTGGCCCAGACTCCCGTGCCCTGCACCGTGGCCGCGACGTTTTCCTGCCAGAGCGCGGCGCTCGCGAGCAGATAGTCGCGCCAGACCGTCTGCGTCGCCGCGCCGAAATCGCTCCAGTCCTGCGCACCGTGCAGCGATTCCAGCGTACCTTCGAGCGCGGCACGGTCGCGTTCGATGCGGCGTTGCAGCAGATTCGCCGCCTGCTCGCGCCATTGCTGCTGCTGAACCAGCCATTGCAGCGCCGCGGACGTGCTGGTTTTATACGCATTGAACGACGGATGGGAAGCATTGGGCATGATCGATTTTCCTTTCGACAGTGCTTGGGCAGGCGCGGGAGACGGCAAAACAAGGCATTTTCATGCGCGCGCTGGAGGCAACGAGTGTTGCGAGCAGCGCAGAAGCGAGGCGCGTTACACGATGGCACAGTGCAAAAATTGCAGTGCAGCAAATCGCAATAGCGCGCACAAAAAATTCGGACTCCGGTGCAATTTATCGCCGCGACGACAAAACCACATCATAGGCACGATGCACGACCAGTGCGCGAATAATGGCCTCGATCTATTTGATCAAAATCTAATTTCAAGATATTTGATCGGCACGCAATGCTCGATGAATCGGCTTATGCGCCTATTTTCCGATTTAATTATGCGGCGGCGATAAACCGGTCAGACTGCCTTGTCTGCGTTTTCGCGTACCAGCATCACCGGACGGTCGGCCATGCGCAAATACGACTCCGCCACGCTGCCGATCAACAAGCGCTTCACGCCCGATAAGCCACGCGTGCCGAGCACCACGAGATCGACTTCGTCTTCCGCGGCGATGCGATGAATGACCGCGGCGATTTCCTCGCCGTTCGAATCGGCGGCGCGGATGGTGCCCTGGATGCCGGTCTGCGCGAATACCGTTTTGGCTTCTTCGAGCGCCATGGTCGCAACGTCGGCTTCGGCGGATTGACGCGTTTGCTCTTCCGCAAAGCCCGCGCTGATATCGACCAGCCGCGCCGGATGCTGGACCACGCAGAGCGCCTGCACGGTGCCGCCGGTGGCCGTGGCGATCTTCACGGCTTCGTCGAGTGCGCGGCGCCCGCTGCGGCTGCCGTCGATTGCCACCAGAATCTGCTTGTACACGATCACCTCCCGGGCTTTGCCCATGTTGTCGCGCTGTGTGTCGAACTGTGTGTCGTGCTGCGGCACGTCGTCGCCCATCGGGCATCGATCACGTTTTTTAGCGCTCTTTTCATGGTACGCGGTCGGCAGGCCGGCTGCGAGGCGTGTGTGCGCCCACGCCGCAGCCGGGCGTGGGCGATTGAGATTGCAGATGGAGATCTAGCGCGGCATCGCGCGGCCGAAGACGCGCGCGAACGCGGAGCAGAACTGGTCGAGACGCTTCGAGTCCAGGCAGTCGATGCCCGCCGCGCTCACCCGGCCATTGCCGCCGGGGAAGGCGCGGCAGAGTTCGTCGGCGCCGCGCGGGCGTTCGAGCGGCGCGCGCACGCTGACGGCGTAGTTGCCGTCGGGATTGACGCTCAGAACTGCGTGCGCGTATTCCGGTTCCTCGATCGCCAGCGCGTTGGCGAACACCCCGCGCACGCGCCGCGCCCACGGTTCGTCGGGCAGCACGCAGACGCTGCCGTACTGCAGCGTGAGCAAAGGCGTGATTTCCTGGGCGCGCTCGAGATCGTCGTGACGGCACGACGAAAGGCGTTCGAGCAGCGGCTCGCTGGCGATGAACTCGAACGGGTCGGCATAGGGTTTGAGCGACTCGTAAAGCGCCGTGGGGGCGATGAACAGATCTTCGACGCTATCGCCGTAAGCGTTGTAGTTGATCGATTCACCCAGTTCGCGCAGTTGTTCGATCTGCGTTTCCGACAAACCGGCTTGCTGCGCCAGCCCGCGCGCGGTCTCGGCCAGGTTGTCGCCGAACGCCGCCGCAATCGCCCAGCGGCGATATTCGCCGTGCAGATGGCGATCGACCAGCACGCTGGTGCAGACCTGCGCCGTGGTGTCGATGTGCGCCATCAGGTTGACGTTCATCGGCAGATCGCCGGCGTGGTGATGATCGAAATATTCAACGTGAATGCCCTTGTCGAGCAGCGAGCAGACCGCTGCACGATTGGTGTCGAAGGAAATATCGAGCACGGTGAGCGAGTCGCCCGGCTGGGCCTCCACGCGCTTGACGAGCGCGATGTCACGTTTCGCGCCGGTGATCAACGTGGCCTCGCGCGGCCGGGCGAGACGAAGCTGGTGGAGCGCGCAGATGCCGTCCGCGTCGCCATTGAATACGTCGAAATGCGCCATGTCCTCTGGGTTCCGTTGCGTTGAGCCCAACAGTATCGCGCACAGGGGGCCATTCCCACAAAGGCCGGATAAGAACGACGCGTTTTCAGACAACCGGAAGCGCGAAATCCACTGTGCGCGGCGTAGAAATGCGAAACGGGCAGCAGAGTTCTTCTGCTGCCCGCCTGTGATGTCAGACAGTTCCGCGAGTCGGCCCGCGCTCAGGTGCGCGCGAGCGGCCAGCGCAACGAGAAAGCGACCGGGAAACGCGGCGCACGGCGACCGGCCGGCGCGCGCCACGGCTGCATGCGCGCATTCATGGCCGCGCACATTGCCAGGCCTTCGTCGCCGTAGAGGCGTTCCATGGCTTGCTGCACGAGGCCCGCATCGAACCACACCTTGAAACGGCGATGGCAGGTGCGGAAGTCGGGGTAGCGCTCGGGCAGCTTGGCCCAGACCGAACCGGTCGAGAGCACCCAGAGAATCGCTTCGAAAACGGCGCGGGGACAATGCGCCGGACGGCCGCGGCGCGGACCGTTGGAGCGGCTGTCGTTAAAAATCGGCTCGACGCTGCGCCACTGCGCATCGTTCAGCTCGCGAGAAGGACGAGACTGCATCTGATATTCCAAGTGAGGTTGTCTGACACACAACGACTAAATTAGCCTCACGCCTGTTCGGAAAATATCGGACTATGCTGAAAACGCTATTTTCGCCTGCCGGCGGGTAGTCTGGGCTCCCGCGCTACGCCCTCGAAAGCCCGCATCAGTAACGTTTTTTGACGATTTTCGTGGCGCCCAAGCCGCGCTAAACTGCCGCATCCTGAATCGACGGCGCTTATTCGATGACACGCTCCTCTGCTGCTCAAGCTGCGACTTCCGTTAAAGCCGGCCGAATTCGCGTCGGCATCGGCGGCTGGATTTTCGCGCCGTGGCGCGGCACCTTCTACCCAGAAGGTCTTGCGCAGCGTCTCGAACTCGATTATGCGAGCCGCCACCTTGGCTCGATCGAGATCAATAGCACGTACTACGGCGCGCAGCGGCCCGACAGCTTCAAACGCTGGCACGACGAAACGTCCGATGACTTCCAGTTTTCGCTCAAAGGCCCCCGCTTCGCGATGAACCGCCGCGTGCTCGCCGAAGCCGGTGCCTCGATCGAGCGCTTTCTCACGGGCGGTTTGCTGAATCTGGGCGCCAAGCTCGGCCCGATCAACTGGCAGTTGATGCCGGGCAAACAGTTCAATCCCGAGGACTACGCGCGTTTTCTCGATCTCCTGCCGGACGAAGTCGACGGTCACCCTTTGCGTCACGCGCTGGAGGTGCGCCACGCGAGCTTCTGTGCACCGGAATTCGTCGCGCTCGCCCGCAAGCGCAAGGCGGCGATCGTGGTATCGGGCGACTCCGATTACCCGCAGATCGCGGATGCGTCCGCGCCCTTCGTCTACGCGCGCATCATGGGCACGGCCGCCAATCGCAAGCTGGGTTACGGGCCCGCCGATCTCGACCGCTGGGTCGAGCGCGCGCTGACCTGGGCGCAAGGCGGCACGCCGGACGATCTCGACACCTTCGGCAAGCCGCTGGCGGCCAAAGCAAGCCGCGACGTCTATCTCTACGTGATCAGCGGCCACAAGGAACGCAATCCCGCCGCCGCGATGGCGCTGATCGAGCGCCTGCGCAAGCGCGGCGCGTCCTGAACAACGGCCCTGAAGCAACGCGAAAGGTTCAGCGCGGCGTTTCGCTGCGCCACAGATAGCCGACCACGGCACGCGTCGCGCGTGCTTCCAGCGCGAGCGCGTCCGTTTCGCCGCGCGCGCCTGCGGCGTCCACCATGCCGCGCACGATCGCGAACACGTCGTAAGCCGCCGTCGATGGATCGTCGAGACGCGGCGCATCGGGCATCCCGAACGCACGCACGAGCGTCGCGTGAATCCGGTCGCCGATCCGCGCATCGCGCTCGCCAAGCGGCAAGCGTTCCTCCTCGAAATCGAGCAGACGCGCCAGCACGGGCCGCTGCATCTGATGCGCCACCGACGCGCGGATCAAACCGCACAACGCCGCCTCGCAACTCGACGCCGCGCCCGCCTCTTCGAGCGCTGCCATCAACGGCGCGCTTTCTCGCTCGATCAACGCGGCGGTGAGCGCATCGCGATTCGGAAAGTATTGATAGAGCGAGCCGACACTCACGCCGGCGCGCTCGGCGATGGCATTGGTGGTGTAGCCGCTGAAGCCGCGCTGCTCCAGAATGCGAGCGGCGGCTTCGAGAATGGCGACGACCGTGGCCGTCGAGCGGCGCTGGACCGGCTGCTTACGCGCGTCGAGCGGGGCTGGGCGGCGACGGCCGCGAGGCGTGGGCGTCATGATCGGAATGCGAGTATCGAATGTGAGCAAACGCTCGTATTCTAGACACGTCTACTCCCGTTCAGGAAATTGCCGTGAAATCTGTGTTGACCGTCTTCATGCTCGTCAAGAGTTTGCCTGCCTGGCTCGAACTGCCACCGGACGCACGCCAGCGTGCATTGCGCGACCATGTGATGCCTTTGCTGGAACGCCATCGCGATCAGGTGCGCCTGCGTTTGTACGACGTGGAGTTTTACGCCACACGCGTCACCGATGTCTGGATGTGGGAAGCCGAAAGTCATCAGGCCTACGAACAGTTGGTCGAGACCTTGCGCGATACGCCGTTCTGGGACCGCTATTTCGAAATCGTCGAGATTCTGCCGGGCGTGGAGAGCCATCACACAGGCGAAGGCGTGACGGCTTGACAATGCAAAAAGCGCATGGGCTCAACCCCATGCGCTTCATCGCCCTGCAGACACTATCAGCGGATAGTCAACGCCTCAAATTTGCCGACGCATTTCCGCCGCCGGCAGCTTCATCATCTGTCGATACTTCGTCACGGTGCGGCGCGCGACGCGCACGCCCTGCTTTTCCAGTTCCTGCGTGAGCACCACGTCCGAAAGCGGATCGCGCGGATTTTCGGCGTCGATCATTTCCTTGATCAGCGCGCGCACGGCCGCCGCCGAACACGTGCCGCCCGTGCGCGTTTCGAGTTCGCGCGGGAAGAAGCGCTTGAATTCGAAAATACCGCGCGGCGTGGCCATGTACTTGTTGCCGGTCGCGCGCGACACGGTCGATTCATGCAGGCCGAGTTCATCGGCGACATCGCGCAGCAACATCGGACGTAGCGCGATTTCGCCGTACTGGAAAAACGCCTTCTGACGCGCGACGATACATTCGCCCACGCGCAGAATGGTTTCGCAGCGCTTGTGCGCATTGCGGATCAGCCAGCGCGCTTCCTGCAACTGCTGCGCGAGCGGCGAGCGGCTGGTTTGATCGGAACGCGCGAACATTTCGGCGTACAGCTTGTGGATGCGCGCGCGCGGCTCGATCGCCGGATTCACGCTCACCACCCACTTGCCGCGCACCTGACGCACGATCACATCGGGAATCACGTAGCCGCCATCGGCGCGGCCATAGTGATTGCCGGGCTTCGGATCGAGGCGGCGCACCAGCGCGGTCGCGGCCTGCAGCGACGCCGCATCGCATCCGAGTTGACGCTGCAGTTCGCCGTTCTCGCGGCGTGCGAGGCGTTCCAGATGATGCGTCACGATCATGAGCGCAAGCTCGCGATGCGGCGTGTCGTGCGGCATCGCTTCGAGTTGCAGCGCAAGGCATTCGGACAGCGAGCGCGCGCCGATGCCCGGACGATCGAGCATCTGCACCACTCGCAGCGCCACGCGCAGATGATCTTCGTCGAGGATATCGGCGACGCCTTCGAGTTCGACCAGATCGGCCAGTTCCTGACGCAGATAGCCGTCGTCGTCGAGCGCTTCGATGATGATTTGCGCCGCCGCACGATCGAGTTCGGCGAGCGGCGAAAGGCGCAGCGCTTCGTGCAACTGGTCGCGCAGCGAAACCGGCACGCGCACCCAGTCGGACGCTTCGGAGTCGCCGTCTTCGGAACCGCGATAGCTCGACGAGCGCAGCGCGCCCGGCGAGGGCAGATCGGCCGTGTAGCCGCCGCCGTCGTCCTGATAGCCCGAACCATCGTCGCTGTAGTTCGACGATTCCTCGCCGTAGCTCGACGTCTCCTGGGCCACGCCGCCGTCCATGCCGCTTTCGATGCCGCCGCCCGGCACATCGGCGAGCGCCGCGGGCGCTTCGTTGGCTGCGGCGCCAATGCCGGCCGCGCCTTCGGCGGCCTCGGCGGCTTCACCGGTCTCGGAAGCCGGCGGCACATATTCAAGGAACGGATTGGTGTCGAGCGCTTCGCGCAGTTCCTGCTGGAATTCGAGGGACGAAAGTTGCAGCAGTCGCACGGCCTGCTGCAGGCGCGGCGTCAGCGCCAGATGCTGGCGGGCTTGTAACGCGATGGAAGGCATGGCAGTCCCGTTCTTGAGATTGAGGTCAATGCGCCCTGATACGCAACACCCATGCCAGTTTTTACAAACGCTTGTTTTATAACGGGATCGGGGCTTGCTAAGGGCCGAAACACGCCAGCGTGCCCACCTACTCTGCAGACGTTTTTACAATCGCCCGGAAAAATTACGTGCCCGATGATCGTCGATTGAGCCGTTGCCGGATCACGCGATTGCGCGCCTGCTTTCCCAGATAGTGCGTGCTCGAACCCCTTGCCGATGGCGTTTGCGCGACGTTTGCGACCCGCGAGCCGTAGCGCGGCACGCACCTTGCGGTACTGGTGCACGATCATCAACCCACACAAGGAGAATTCCTATGAAGCGCACTCTGATGCTCAAGACCGCTGCCGGCGTGGCCTGCATGACCTTCGCGCTGATGGCCGGCGCACAGACCACGGCGGCTTCGGCGCCGTCGGGCAGTTCCGAAAGCGTCGGTCAACACGTTGACGACGCAACCATCACCACCAAGGTGAAGGCCGAACTGCTCGGCGCGAAGAACGTGAAGTCGGAACATATCCACGTGAAGACGCGCAAGGGCACCGTCTCGCTGACCGGCACGGTGCCGACCGCCGAAGACCGCGACAACGCCAAGCAAGTGGTGGAAGGCGTGTCGGGTGTGAATTCGGTGAAGAACCACTTGAAGGTGGTGGCGGCGCAGTAATGCAACTGTGTGCCTGAGAGAACGCGGCGCCTTTTACGGCGCCGCGTTTTTTTGCGTGCGGCTTGTGTATTACCGCTCGCTTTGGCGTAACTGTTCGAGCCGCGCATCGCCCTGGCGCGCGAGCATCCAGCCCGGGTATTCGGCGGGCAGATGGCTTACATCGTCGAGGATCGCCAGTTCTTCGGTCGAGAGCTTGACCTTTGTGGCCGCGACGTTGTCGTCGAGTTGATCGACGCGTTTGGCGCCCACGATCACCGTCGTCACCGCGCGCTGATGCAGCAGCCACGCCAGCGCGATCTGCGCGACCGGGACGCCCTTCTGGTTCGCGATCGATCGCATTGCATCGACGCAATCCCACGCGCGCTCGCGCTCGACCGGCGGAAAGTCGAACGTGGTGCGGCGACTGCCCGCCTCGCCCTGCTGCTCGCGCCCATATTTGCCGCTCAGCAGCCCGCCCGCGAGCGGACTCCACACCATCAGCCCGAGGCCTTCGCTTGCCAGCATCGGCACGATTTCGCGCTCCAGATCGCGGCCCGCGATCGTGTAATACGCCTGCAGCGACTCGAAACGCGCGAGACCGTGATGATGCGCAATGCCCAGCGCCTTGACGATCTGCCACGCCGCCCAGTTCGACACGCCCACATAGCGCACATGGCCGTGCTGCACGAGCGTATCGAAGGCGCGCACGGTTTCCTCGATCGGCGTGACGGGATCGAAACCGTGAATCTGATAAAGGTCGATATGGTCGAGCTGCAGGCGTTTGAGGCTGGCCTTCACGCCTTCCATGACGTGATAGCGCGTCGCGCCCCGCTGGTTCGGCGACGGCCCCATTTCGCCGAGCACCTTGGTCGCGACCACGACCTGATCGCGCGCGATCTTGAGGTTTTTCAGCGCCTGGCCGGTGATTTGCTCCGAGACGCCTTGTGAGTAAATATCCGCCGTATCGATGAAATTGATGCCCGCGTCGAGCGCGCGGCCGACGAGGCGTTCGGCATCGGCCTGTTGCAGATCGCCGATCTGGTTCCAGATGCCCGAACCGCCGCCGAAAGTCATGGTGCCGAGGCAAAGCTCGGAAACTAACAGGCCAGTGCGGCCGAGTGTGTTGTATCGCATGGGGAAACTCCGTCGTGAACCGAGGGAACATCGAAGAGACATCCAGCGGGGCGAGGATACTGCGTTCGGGCGGGGCTTGCTTGAGACGGGGATGAGCCGGGTTGAGCGAGGTTCGACGCGCCTGCGCGAAATTTGCGAGACTGTAAGCGATGCGCGCACGGTTCGCGGCTTGAAACTGGCCCCGCGCGCGCCCCAAACCTTGAGCCCATGGCCTCGCTCCCCACGCCCCCCGACGACCCGCTCGATCTCTTCCATCCGGCCGTGGCCGCCTGGTTCCGGCGCAGCTTCGACGCGCCAACGCCCGCCCAACGAGCCGCCTGGCCGCTGATCGAAAGCCGCCGCGCCACCCTGGTTGCCGCGCCGACGGGTTCGGGCAAAACGCTCACGGCCTTTCTCACCGCCATCGACGCGCTCGTGCGCGAAGGTCTCGCCAGCGACGGCGCGCTGCCCGACGCGACGCTCGTGGTCTACGTTTCGCCGCTCAAGGCGCTATCGAACGACATCCGCCTGAATCTCGAACGCCCGCTCGAAGGCATCGGCGAAGAACTCGCGCGGCTTGGCCTGCCGGGCGTCGCGATTCGCGCGGCGGTGCGCACCGGCGACACGCCGCAGCCCGAACGCGCCGCGCTGCGCCGTCGCCCGCCGCATATTCTCGTGACCACGCCCGAATCGCTCTACGTGCTGCTCGGTTCCGCGTCGGGTCGCAGCATGCTGGCGAGCACGCGCACCGTGATCGTCGACGAAATTCATGCGGTCGCGGGCAACAAGCGCGGCGTGCATCTGGCGCTGAGCCTCGAACGGCTCGACGCGCTCTGTGCCGGACGGCCGCTGCGCATCGGGCTTTCCGCGACGCAAAAGCCGATTGAAACCGTCGCGCGCTTTCTGGTCGGCATGGGCGACGATCCGGCCACGCCGCCCGCCTGCGAGATCGTCGATGCGGGCCACGTGCGCGCCCGCGATCTCGCGCTCGAAGTCCCGCCCGTGCCGCTCGAAGCGGTCATGGCGAACGATGTCTGGGAGCGCGTGTACGACCGCATCGCCGAGCTGGTGGCGATGCATCGCACCACGCTCGTGTTCGTCAACACGCGGCGCATGGCCGAGCGCGTCGCGCGTCACCTGACCGACCGTCTGGGCGGCGAGGCCGTGGCCGCGCATCACGGCAGTCTCGCGCGCGAGCATCGTTTCGATGCCGAACAGCGCCTCAAGCGCGGCGATTTGCGCGTGCTGGTGGCGACGGCCTCGCTGGAACTCGGCATCGATATCGGCGATGTGGATCTTGTCGTGCAGATCGGTTCGCCGCGCTCGATTGCGGCCTTCCTGCAGCGCGTCGGGCGCTCCGGCCATCAGGTGGGCGGCACGCCGAAGGGCCGTCTGTTCGCCACCTCGCGCGACGATCTGATCGAATGCGCCGCCCTGCTCGATTGCGTGCGGCGCGGCGAACTCGATCGCATCACGCTGCCGCATGCGCCGATCGACGTGCTGGCGCAGCAGATCGTCGCCGAAGTGGCTTGCGAGGCGTGGCGCGAAGATGCGCTCTTTGCGCTGGTGCGCCGCAGCGCGCCGTATGCGCAACTCGAACGCGCAACGTTCGACGCGGTGCTGCGCATGCTCGCCGATGGCTTCACGAGCCGCCACGGACCGCGCGCCGCCTATCTGCATCGCGACGTGGTGAGTCGGACGCTGCGGGCGCGGCGCGGCGCACGCCTGACCGCGCTCACGTCCGGCGGCACGATTCCCGATAACGCCGATTACGCCGTGCTGCTCGAACCGCAGAGCATGCAGATCGGCACGGTGAACGAAGATTTCGCCGTCGAAAGTCTGGCCGGCGACGTGTTCCAGCTGGGCAATGCGTCGTACCGGATCTTGCGCATCGAAGCGGGCCGCGTGCGTGTGGAAGATGCGCAAGGTCAGCCGCCCAATATTCCGTTCTGGCTGGGCGAAGCGCCGGGCCGCAGCGACGAGTTGTCATTCGCGATTTCGCGTATGCGTGCGCAGATCGACGCGAAACTCAGCGAATTATCGATTCATTCGGATGACGAATCGTCTATCGATCATCGAGCCGCGATCGAGGACACCACGGCATGGCTTTGCGACACGCTCGGCCTCGACGATGCGCCCGCGCGCCAGATCGTCGAATACCTCGCCCGCGCGCGTCAGGCGCTCACGGTCCTGCCGACACAGAACACGCTCGTGATGGAGCGCTTTTTCGATGAATCGGGCGGCACGCAACTCGTGATTCATTCGCCGTTCGGCAGCCGCATGAACCGTGCGTGGGGACTCGCGCTGCGCAAGCGCTTTTGCCGTCAGTTCAATTTTGAACTGCAGGCGGCCGCCACCGAAGACGCCATCATCCTCTCGCTGACCGGCGCGCACAGTTTCGCGCTCGACGAAGTGTGGCGCTATCTGCACTCGAATACGGCCGAACATCTGCTGGTACAGGCGCTGCTCGACGCGCCGCTGTTCGGCGTGCGCTGGCGCTGGAACGCCACGGCTGCGCTCGCGCTGCCGCGTCAGACCGGCGGGCGCAAAACGCCGCCGCAGATCCAGCGTATGCGCAGCGAAGACCTGCTCGCCGCGGTGTTTCCCGATCAGGTCGCCTGCGTCGAAAATCTGGCGGGCGAGCGCGAGATTCCGCCGCATCCGCTGGTCGATCAGACGCTCGACGATTGCCTGCACGATGCGATGGATACCGAAACATGGCTCGCGCTGCTGCGTCGCATGGAGCGCGGCGAGGTGCGGCTGGTGACGCGCGAATTGTCGGCGCCCTCGCCGCTTGCGGCTGAAATTCTCACCGCGCGCCCCTACGCATTTCTCGACGATGCGCCGCTCGAAGAACGCCGCACCCAGGCGGTGCTCTCGCGCCGCTGGAGCGACCCGGAATCCGCCGACGATCTGGGCGCGCTCGATGCCGAAGCCATTGCGAGCGTGCGCGAAGAGGCCTGGCCGCAGGTGCGCAACGCCGATGAAATGCACGACGCGCTCAACGCGCTCGGGGCGCTCGCGCACAGCGAAGTGCAAACGTCGCCGTCATCGGACTGGACTGGCTGGCTCGACGAACTGGCCAAAGGCGGCCGCGCGACGCGCGTGCCCATCGACGACCGGGAAGCGCTGTGGGTGAGCATCGAGCGGCTCGCCTGCGTGCTGGCGATCTATCCGCACGCGCAGTGCGAACCGCCGCTCGCGCCGCTCGATGATGCGCGCGCCGAAGCATGGACCGAAGACGCCGCGCTCGTCGAACTGGTGCGCGCGCGGCTTTCGGGTTTCGGACCGCTTACCGTCGCGCAGGTGGCGCGGCCGCTCGCGCTGGAAGCCAGCGTGGCCGCGCTGGCGCTAACGCGACTCGAAGCCGAAGGTTCGGTGATGCGCGGGCGCTTTACGCCCGGCACGCGCGACGAGGAATGGTGCGAGCGGCATTTGCTCGCGCGCATTCATCGCTATACGGTGCGCAAGCTGCGTCGCGAAATCGAGCCGGTCGAACGCCACGATTTCATGCGCTTCCTGTTCGAATGGCAGCACATTGCGGCGGGCTCGCGCGGCTCGGACCGCGACGCGCTCGTGGCGATGCTCGATCAGCTCGAAGGCTGGGAAGCGTCGGCGCTGGCGTGGGAGGACGAAATCCTGCCCGCGCGTATCGACGATTACACGCCCCTGCTGCTCGACGATCTGTGCCGCTCCGGGCGCATCACATGGGCGCGGCTGCCGGCGCGCACCGCGGCGTCGACGACCGTGCGCAGCACGCCGGTCGTGCTGCTGCCGCGTCGGGAACTGGCGCGCTGGACCGCCTTGCTCGACGCGCCCGAAGCAGAAATCGCGGCACGCGCGCGACGCGTTTATGACGCGCTGATGCATCACGGCGCGATGTTCTTCGACGAACTCGCCGCCGATGCGCATCTGCTTGGCGTCGAACTGGAAAGCGCGCTCGGCGAACTGGTCGCGGCCGGTCTTGTGAACGCCGATAGTTTTGCGGGCCTGCGCGCCTTGGTGCGGCCAGCGGCGAAACGCCCGGCGTATCACGGCAAGCGCAGACCGCGTGGCTTCGGGCCGCTCGTGGGTTCGATGGCCGACGCGGGGCGCTGGGCGGTTTTGCGGCGCGTGACGCTGACGGCCGACACCGCTGCCCCCAAACCTGTTGCGCCGACGCGCCGCGCGCCGATGGACAGCGACCTGCTCGAACACATCGCGAGCGTTTTGCTGCGCCGCTATGGCGTGATCTGCTGGCAACTGTTGGCGCGCGAGGCGTCCTGGCTGCCGCCGTGGCGCGATCTGCTGCGCGTGCTGCATCGTATGGAAGCGCGCGGCCATGTGCGCGGCGGGCGTTTCGTGACGGGAATCTCGGGCGAGCAGTTTGCGCTGCCTGAAGCGATTCCGCTGCTGCGCGAGGTGCGGCGGCGCGGTGCAGCGGATAACACCGATCAACCGGATCACGTCGACGAAGCCGCCGTGGTTTGCATCGCCGCTTCCGATCCGCTCAATCTGCTCGGGACGCTGCTGCCGGGCGATAAAGTGCCCGCGGTGGCGGGCAATCGCATCGCGTTTCGCGACGGCTTGCCCGTCGCCACGCTGATTGCCGGGCGTGTGGAGTTTCGCGGCGATGTCGACCTGGCTACCCAGGCGATGTTACGTGCGGCCCTGCTGCGCTCTATCTGATGTGCGTCGCGCGAGTTCGCATTGATGTCCGCTGATAAGGATTCAGTGCGACGGAATTCGAACTTCGTGGAAAAGGTTGCGCTTGGCTGTTAGTTGCATAAGAGGGATTGAAAAAGCGAGCCGTCATGGCCCGCCTCTTCGTTGAAGCTTTGATGCTTCAGTCCGCCAGCATCGTCCGCCGATCCGCGAAATGCCGCCGCACCCGCAGGCCATTGGCCACGACCAGCAGGCTCGCGCCCACATCGGCGAACACGGCCATCCAGAGCGTCGCCTCGCCCGCCAGCGCGAGCGCCAGGAACACCACCTTGATGCCGAGCGCGAGCACGATGTTCTGCATCAGCACCGCCGACACCTTGCGGCTGAGCCCGATAAACGCCGCGATCTTGCGCGGATCGTCGTCCATGATCGCGACGTCGGCGGTTTCCAGCGCCGTCGCCGTGCCCGCCGCGCCCATCGCGAAGCCGATGTCGGCGCGAGCCAGCGCGGGCGCGTCGTTCACGCCGTCGCCGACCATCGCCGTCATGCCGCGCTGCGTGGCAAGTTGCGCAATCGCATCCTGCTTGTCCTGCGGCAAGAGATTGCCGCGCGCATCGTCGATTCCGAGCGGGCCCGCAATCGCACGCGCCGTGGTCGGGTTATCGCCGGTCAGCATCACCGGCGTCACGCCCAGACGCTTGAGTTCGCGGATGGCCGGCGCGCTCTCGGGCCGCACCGCGTCGGCGACCGCAAAAAGCGCCACCGCTTCGCGCGACGAGCACAGCACGATGGCCGTCTTGCCCGCCCCTTCCAGCCGCGCAAGCTGCGCCTCGAGCGCGTCCGAACAAAGGCCGAGCGACTCCACGAGCCGATGGTTGCCAAGATGCCAGGCCTCGCCGCCGATGCGCCCCGTCACACCCAGACCGTTAAGTACCGCGAAATTGGTGACGTTTTCCAGCGCCGATTGCCCATCGCGCTCGCGCCAGCCCGCGACGACGGCGCGCGCAACCGGGTGCGTGCTCGCATCGTCGAGACTCGCGGCGAGGCGCAGCGCTTCTGCCTCGGGCATGGCCGTCAGCGCCAGTACGTCGGTGAGTTGCGGCGCGCCGCGCGTGAGCGTGCCCGTCTTGTCGAGCGCCACCGCCTTGAGCAGACGGCCGCGTTCGAGCCACACGCCGCCCTTCACCAGAATGCCGTTGCGCGCCGCCGCCGCGAGGCCGCTCACGACCGTCACCGGCGTCGCCACGACCAGCGCGCACGGGCACGCGATCACCAGCAGCACGAGCGCCTTGTAGAGCCATGCGCTCCACGCGCCGCCCAACACGAGCGGGCCGCCTACCGCGATCAGCACCGCGAACGCGACCACGGCGGGCGTGTAGTAGCGCGCAAACTGATCGACGAAACGCTGTGTCGGGGCGCGCTGCGCCTGGGCGTCCTGCACGGCGGCGGCAATGCGGGCGAGCGTGCTGTCGCGCGCGGTCGCGGTGACAGCCGCCTCCACCACGCCATCGACGACGATACTGCCTGCGAAAAGCACATCGCCTTCGAGCTTGTCGACGGGCAGGCTTTCGCCGGTGATCGGCGCCTGATCGAGCGCCGCGCGGCCCGCCACGACGCGGGCATCGACGGGCACGCGCTCGCCCGTACGCACGCGGATGCGCGCACCGACGGCGACTTCGGCCACCGCAAGCGAGCGCCATTCGCCTTGCGACGCCGCGGCGTCGAACCAGACTTCGGCCGTTTCGGGCGCGAGCGCGGTGAGCGAGCGGATCGCGTGACGCGCACGTTCCAGCGATAGCGCCTCGATTTCCTCGGCCAGCGCAAACAGGAACACGACCATGGCCGCTTCCGGCCACTTGCCGATCACGATCGCGCCGGCCACCGCCAGCGACATCAGGAAATAGATGTTAATCGTGAAATTCCTGAGCGCGATCCAGCCTTTCTTGAGCGTCGGCAGGCCCGCGCACAGCAGCGAAATCGCCGCGCAGATCAACACGGGCGCGCCCGCTTCGTGGCCCGTGGTCCACGCGAGAATTTCCGCACCGGCTGCGGCGATACCGCTGGCTGCGAGCAGCAACTTCTGGCGCAGCGCGAGGCCGGGCTTGACGGCGCTTTCGCTTGCGTTGGTGTCGTCGCCATCGGCGAGCGCGCGCGGCGCCATGTCGAGTGCGCGCAGCGCGGATTCGAGCGGCTGGGCGTCCGCCAGCGTGTGATAGACGGTCAGCTCGCGCGCGAGCAGGTCGAAGTCGAGACGCGCGACGCCTGCCATCGGTTCGAGCCGATTGCGGATCAGCCGCTCTTCGGTCGGACAATCCATGTTGTCGATCCGATACCGCGCGCGTTGCGTGCCTTCCGGCGCGGGCGCTGCCTGGCGGCTCTGCGCGGTTTGTGGAGACGCGCCGTGGCAACACGAGTCACCGGCGTGTGCAGCGTGATCGTGCGCATGACCATGACCGTGTTCATGCCCGCTGTGGTCGTGCGCGCTGTCGTGACCGCATGCATGGCCAGGTTCGCCGTGATCGTGATCATGGTCGTGTGCATGCGCGTGGTCGTGGCGATGACCCGCTTTGGCCCCACAGTCGGCGTGATCGTGCCCCGTGTGAATTTCATCGAGCGCCGATCCCGCCGCGCCGGTATCTCGCCCGTCGGCACGCGCCCGATAGCGCTGCGACAGCGCAACCCACGACATGAAAACCTGGACCATGGCCGATTTCTCCCAAAGATGACAGAATCATTGAACAGCCTGTAGCCGCTACAGGGTCAAGCCATTTTTGGGGAACCGCGACGATGAGAATCGGAGAACTGGCGCGCCACGCGCATTGCGATGTCGAAACGGTGCGCTTCTACGAGCGCGAAGGCCTGCTGGACGAACCCGCGCGCGAAACCAACGGATACCGCAGCTACACGGCCGCACACGCTGCGCAGTTGAACTTCATCCGCCATTGCCGCTCGCTGGGCATTGGGCTGACCGATATCCGCATGCTGCGGCGCTATCAGGCCGATCCGGCCCAGCCCTGCGACGAGGTGAATGCGCTGATCGACTGCCAGATCGCCCGCATCCACGAGCAGATCGAGACCATGCGCGTGCTGGAGCAACAACTGCGCACGCTGCGCGATAGCTGCAACGAGCGTCACAGCAGCGCCGAGTGCGGCATCATGAAAAATCTGGAACAGCCGATCGACGAGGAAAACTGCTCCTGTCACGCCGATGCAGTGCATGCGGAGCACGCCGGCAGCGACGCGCCGACCGCCGCAAAGGCGCCCAAAAAACACGCGCCGCACTAGCAGCACCGATGCGGGCCACGCGCGGCCCGCATCGCGTCATGCCGGGATCAAGGTGCCGAAGAAATGACTTCGGCGACCGTCGCCGTGAGTTTCTTCGCGTACGGCACATGCAGGAACTCGTTGGGCCCGTGAGCGTTCGATTTCGGACCAAGCACACCGCACACCATGAACTGCGACTTGGGGAAGCCGGCCTGCAGCACGTTCATCAGCGGGATCGTGCCGCCCTGACCGAGATACGCACAGTCGGCACCGAAGTGATTGCGCGAGGCCGCATCCAGCGCCTGAGAAAGCCACGGTGCGAGATCCGGTGCACTCCAGCCGTTCGCCGCGCCCATGTCGGGCTTGAACGTCACACGCGCGTTGTAGGGCGGATCGAGTTCCAGCAGCGACTTGAGTTCCGCCACGGCCTTGCCTGCATCCAGCAGCGGCGGCAAGCGCAGCGAAAGCTTGAACGCCGTGCGCGGGCGCAGCACATTGCCCGCATTGGCGAGCGCCGGCAACCCGGCCGCACCTGTCACGGAAAGCGAAGGCCGCCACGTGGAATCGAGCAGCGCCTGCTGCGGATCGGTCGTGGTAGGTAGCACGCGGCGCCCATCCAGACCGCACGCCCACGGCATGCTCTTCCAGACGTTCTCGCCGAGGATTTTCGCCGTGGCTTCCGCTTCGGCCAGGCGCTGGGACGGAATCGGAATATGGAAGCCTTCCGGCAGCAGCGTACCGGTGCGGGAATCCTCCAGACGCTCGAACAACTGGCGCATCACGCGGAAGCTCGACGGCGCGATGCCGCCATACGAACCCGAGTGAATGCCCTCTTCGAGCACTTCGACTTCCAGGTCGCCGGTCACAAGACCGCGCAGCGAAGTGGTCAGCCAAAGCTGATCGTAGTTGCCCGCGCCCGAATCCAGACATACGACGAGGCCGACGCTACCCAGACGGTCGCGCAACGCATCGACATAAGGCAGCAGGTCGTAACTGCCCGACTCTTCGCAGGTTTCGATCAGACCCACGCAGCGCGGACGCTCGACACCCTGCGCGTCCAGTGCGGCCAGCGCCGTGACGCTCGCGTAGATGGCGTAACCGTCGTCTGCACCGCCGCGGCCGTAGAGGCGGCCGTCTTCGAGCTTGGGCGTCCAGGGACCGAGGTCGTTGCGCCAGCCGTCGAATTCCGGTTGTTTGTCGAGGTGACCGTATAGCAGCACGGTTTCGCTGCTGCCCGAGCGCGTGGCCGGCGCTTCGAAGAAAATCACCGGCGTGCGGCCCGGCAGGCGCACGACTTCGAGCTTCAGGCCGCGCACGGGCTGCGACTCGGCCCACTTTGCGGCTTCCAGCACCACGCGCTCCAGGTAGCCGTGCTTCGCCCAGTCGGCGTCGAAGGCGGGACTCTTCGCGGGCACCGCGATGTAGTCCGTGAGCGCGGGAACGATTTCGTCGTTCCATTTACGCTCCACGAACGTGCGCAGTTCGTCGTGATCGAGTTGACGGGTGACCTCTGTGGTGTCTGAGCTCATGGTGTGGGGGATCTTTGCCTGAAAAACCTCGATCATAGACCCGAACGCCCGTTCACCCAAAGGCCCAGGCATCGACATTGGCCGTTCGGCCAGGGCCTGCCCGGCCGGCGCGCGCCATCGTGCACCAATACCCCGGGATCGAAAGGTCATTGTCGGCGCGCGGGCCCGATCCGCGCGACAATGAATGTTCGAGGGCAACGCCCTGATGCGGAGGTTTCACCATGGCGAGCCATTCCATCTTCGAAATGCTGGTCCTGCTGATCGCAGTGATGGTGTATTTCCTGCCCGCAATGATCGCCGACCGCCGCAAGCGGCACGATCTGCTGATCATCGCCCTGTTCAATGCGGTGGTGGGCTGGACGGTGCTCGGCTGGTTTCTCGCGCTGTTCTGGTCGATGCAGCCAAACCCGCCCAGAGACATCGGCGACAACGTCAAGGAAAAGAAGAAAATCATCGGCATGCAGCTGTTTTCGCGTCGCCTCGACGCGCGCGCGCAGGCCCGCCAGTCGCGTAACGCCGAGCGCGATGCGTCTTCGAAGCGCTCCTAGGCTTGCTGTCCCTGGCCGGATGGCCAACGAGACGTCCTCGCCACGCACGAACGTCTTTCGCGTGAAATAATTAACGAATACACCGCTGCACCCGTTGCTTCCATCGCGCGTGCGCCTCCCCCAGCCGTCTGACCGCATCATCACGGAGCCCGCCATGCCTCATGTCGCCCCGCTGTTCGCTTTTGCCGCTGTCGCTCTTGGCATGGCGCTCACGCCCGGACCCAACATGATCTATTTGATCTCACGCTCGATCTGCCAGGGGCGCAAGGCGGGTTTGATTTCGCTAGGCGGCGTCGCGCTGGGCTTTATCTTCTATATGTTGTGCGCCGCGTTCGGCATTACCGCGCTGCTGATGGCCGTACCGTTTGCCTACGACGCGTTGCGCCTGGGCGGTGCGCTCTATCTGGCCTGGCTTGCGTGGCAGACGCTCAAGCCCGGCGGCCGCTCGCCGTTTCAGGTGCGCGAACTCACACCCGACCGGCCCGGCAAGCTGTTCCTGATGGGTTTCGTCACCAACCTGCTGAACCCGAAGGTCGCGATTCTTTATCTTTCGCTGCTGCCACAGTTCATCGATCCGAGCCAGGGCAGCGTGCTCAAGCAGTCGATCGAACTGGGCACGGTGCAGATCCTGCTGTCGATTACGATCAACGCCGCAGCGGCGATCACGGCAGGCACGATCGCATCGTTCCTCGCCGGGCGTCCGAAGTGGCTGGCGATCCAGCGCTATCTGATGGGTACGGTACTGGCCGGGCTTGCCGTGCGCATTGCCGCTGAAGGGCAACGCTAAAAGCAGGCGGCGGATGAAACGGGGCGCCAGCGCCTGAAGTGCTCAGGCGCCCTGGCGTCCGCCGATGCGCGCGGCAGGCATGCGCATCCGCACCGAGCCTGCCGATATCAGGCGCGGTTCCATTTTCACCATGTCCTGCGCGAACATGTCCTGGCGAAGTTCGCCTTGTTCGTCGAACCACTGGCAGATCAGCCAATGGCCGCTGGCAAAGCCAACCGGTCCTGCGTACATCACAGTCATGCGCGGGCCACCCGATTTGAGGGTGACCACGTCGCCAATACCCGCTTCGGCGTGATGCGGGCTTTCGGCGACCTCAACGGTCGTATCAAGCATTGGAATTCCCCGAGTAAAAAGCTCGTGCCTCGAATAGTCCCCGAAGCGGGTCTGAAACCCGCCTTCTACCGCCCCTTTTCGATAATGTTTTTGGGCGGCTTTCAATAAAGTCCGGCAAGGCTATCAATGCGGAATAAATCGTGCAAGCGATTTTATCCCGCCTACGGGAAAACCGCATTTTAGGTGCTCCGCCGATCCGGCTAATTGTCGTACTCGTAACGGCCGATCCGCGGCACGGCCACCGCCCTGCACGCGGCCACGGGCGCCACGCGGCACAAACAGTCTTATTATTTCCGCATCGACGTCATATTGCTGCAGAGAACGATTTAGCAAATAAACAACTCAGACCATCAACGGGAAAACACCTGAAAAACGTTCAGTCAACGGATTAACTGGACAGTCCAAATCGACAGAAAATCAGGCAGGAATATGCATGGAAACGTTTCCCGTCAAAAAACGTTCATACGTTTTATTTTTTACCCAGCGAACGATCAGATATTTAGTTTATGCGCCCAGCGTAATTAACCGACCGATTGGTAAATCACGCCGCCGAAATATGGCCGTCACGTCAGGCAAACAAAAAACGCCCCATACGGCGATAACCGCATGGGGCGCTGATCCCGCAACGCGGCGCGCAGGTCGCCGGGAAGTTGCCGTAAAGCCGCCGTGAAGCCGGGCTTACTCGGGGAACGGCAACGTCGTCTGGCCTTCCGCGCGCATGCCGAAGACATTGAGCGTCATCGCCACGAGCGCGTAGTAGCCCAGCAGACCAACGAGGTTGATCGTCGTCTCGTGGCCGAATCGTTCCACGGCTCGCGCGTAGATGGCATCGGATACGCGCTTCGTGTCGTAAAGCTCGGTCGTGAAGGCGTAGATCAGCGCGTCGTCGGCTTCGTCGAAGACGGGCTCGGCGCCCGTGCGGATCTGCTCGGCCAGCGCTTCGGGCACGCCCGCCCCGATCGCGATCGGATAGTGGATGTACCACTCTGCCTGCGCCTGCCAGCGCGACGCCGTCACGAGGATCGCCAGTTCCGAAAGGCGCAGCGAGAGCCCCGTGCTGTAGCGGCAGAACGCGCCCAGACGCTGGGCGTTCTGCGCCAGTTCCGGGCTATGGATCCAGCCGAGGAACGGGCCGTTCAGATTGCCGCGCGGGCCGGAGAGGATTTCGTCGAGCACCGCTTTCTGCTCGGGGGTCGCGCGCGCGGCCTCGAAGGCCGGCAGGCGCGGGTTCTGGGTTTGCGTCATCTGCGTCACTGATCTGCTCCGAATAAGGTTTCTGGCAAGCCGCCCGCGTCAGGCCGTCTGCATCACGCCCGTCGCCTGCAGCGCCGCGCCCACTGCCGCCGCAAGGCGCTCTTCGATCGTATCGATATCCTGCGCCGTGCAGATAAACGGCGGCGCGAGCAGGATGTGGTCGCCGTTCTGGCCGTCCACCGTGCCGCCCATCGGATAGACCATCAGGCCGCGCGCGAACGCTTCGCGCTTGATCGCGGCGTGCAGCTTGAGCGACGGGTCGAAGCTGGCCTTCGTCGCGCGGTCCTTGACCAGTTCCACGCCCACGAACAAGCCGCGCCCGCGCACGTCGCCGATATACGGATGCTCCGCGTAACGCTCGCGCAGCCGCGCGCGCAGTTGTTCGCCGCGCGCGAGCACGTTGTCGAGCAGTTTGTCTTCGGCGATCACGTGCTGCACTTCGAGCGCCGCCGCGCAGGCCGTCGCGTGGCCGATATACGTGTGGCCGTGCTGGAAATAGCCGCTGCCGCCCACGATGGTTTCATAGATGCGCTGGCTCACGAGCGTCGCGCCGATCGGCTGATAACCGGCGCCCAGCCCCTTCGCGATGGTCAGCAGATCGGGCGCCACGCCATCTTCGTCGCAGGCGAACAGATGGCCGGTGCGGCCCATGCCCGACATGATCTCGTCGAGAATCAGCAGCACGCCGTAGCGGTCGCACACCGCGCGGATCTTGCGGAAATACTCGCGCACCGGCGGCACCGCGCCGGCCGTCGCGCCCACCACGGTTTCGGCGACGAAGGCCGCGACGTTTTCCGCGCCCAGTTCGAGGATTTTCTGCTCGAGTTCGTCGGCCAGACGCTGTGCGTAGGCTTCGTCGCTCTCGCCGTCGAGCCGCTCGCGGTAGGCGTAGCACGGGCTCACGTGATGCGATTCGATCAGGATCGGCAGGAACGGCTCGCGGCGCCAGGCGTTGCCGCCGATCGCCAGCGCGCCCAGCGTATTGCCGTGATAGCTCTGGCGGCGCGCGATGAAATGACGGCGCGAGCGCTCGCCCTTCTCGACGAAATACTGGCGCGCGAGCTTGAGCGCAGCCTCGATCGCCTCGGAGCCGCCCGAGACGAAATAGACGTGATCGAGGCCCGCGGGCGCGCGCTCGATCAGGTAATCGGCGAGTTGTTCGGACGCTTCGGTCGTGAAAAACGACGTGTGCGCATACGGCAGCGCCTGCGCCTGGCGCTTGATCGCGTCGATCACGCGCTGGTTGCTGTGGCCGAGGCACGAGACGGCCGCACCGCCGCTCGCGTCGATATAGCGCTTGCCGGTGGAATCGATGATCTCGATGCCCTCGCCTGCGACCGCAACGGGCAGGGTCTGGCGGGGCATCCGGTGAAACACTTTGCTGGACATGGGTTTTCTCGCTGGAAGCGGATCTATCCGGGAAATCTGGGGGAATCCGGTCAAAAAATTCGGTCGAACCTTGCGGAAATGACGGGTGCGCTGCTCGGAGCGCGCCCGCCATCGTCATCGGATCGTCATCGACAAGGTGCGCGCGCCGTCTTGCCAGACGTCGAAGTTCACGCCGCCGGGCGCGATCTCCATGCAGGCGGTGGCGAGCGTGTTTTCATCGTCGGGATCGTGCGGATCGTCGCGGAAGATCGGCAGACCGGCGCCGCCGCGATCCTGCAGCGTGCGCACGAACGCCGCGCCGTCGGGCTGCGCGCCGAGTGCGGGCACGAGATCGGCGAGACGGGCCTGCCGGTCGCGCGAGGATTCGGTGACGATCTGCGCCTCGTTGGCGTGACCCGCGTGGATCAGGTGATTCGCGTGGCCCGAAGGCGCGCTCACTTCGAGCACCGAGGTGCGCTGCGCCGTGGCTTCCACGCTGTAGACGCGCACCGCGCCGGTTGCGTCGAGGCCGCCGACGGTATGGTGGAAGCCGCTCGCGCGCGGCGTATCGCGCAGCAGCGCGAGCGCGTCGTCGAGCGTGGCGGCGTCGAGCACGGCGCGCGCGAGAATCATGCGCGGCACGCCGGCGCGCGGTGCGCGGATACGCACGTTGTTGATCGCCTGCGCCACACCCGCGCGCGAAGCCGCGAACGTGTGGCCCGGCAGCGAGCCCGGATAGTAGAAGCTCACGAAGCCCGGCTTGCCTGCCGGCGCGACGTCGACCACCGCGCAGCGGCCGCGCAGATACGGGTCGCCATCTTCGTTATGGGCGATCAGCCCGCCAGCCGCATCGGCGCGCACGGCGAGCGTGGTGCAGCCGTCGGGCGCGTTGTGGATCAGTTCGCCGCGGCAGTTCCAGAGAAACAGATCGTGCGCGGGCCAGCCGAGCGCGGCCGCCATTGCGTCGAGTTCGGCCACATAAGCCGGGAAATGCTGTTCGGCCGCGGCGCGCAGTTGCGCCACGAACGGATGGCCGCGCCAGCGGCTCACGGCCTGCCAGGCGCTGCTCTGCGCCATATAGGGCCCGAAAACCGGCAGCGCGAGTTCGCCGAGCTGTTGCCCGATCTGTGCGGGCGTGCCGCCCATCTGGAAAGTCTTGAGTGCCTGCATCGTTTGACTCGCTGGTTGGCCAGTCCGAAGGTGTCGATGAGCGATTTATACGCTTCGCAACATATGTTGTCAAATGAATATCGACTTGCAACGAATGAATAACGGACAGGCGCAAAAAAGCCGCCTCGCAGGCGGCTCGTTCAGCGGCGAAATGCGTTATTCAAGGCACATAGGCGCCGCGCGCATTGAGCGAGCGCTCGGCCTCTTCGAGATGCGCCACCGCGCCCGTGCCTTCGAGCGCCAGCAGATGCGCGACCAGCGATTCCGCCAGCGCCGTCGCCGCTACCAGCGAGGGGAAAAACGACGGGCTCTCGTGCGTGAAGATCAGCACCTTTTCCGCGTTGAGCGCGATGGGCGAGACGGCGCTATCGGTGATCGCAATCAGCTTGCTGCCCTTTTCGAGCGCCGCTTCGGCCACGCGCACCGCTTCGACCGAGTACGGTGCGAAGCTGACAACGATCGTTGCGCTGTCGCGCTCGATGCCCAGCAACTGCATCTCCAGCGTGCCCGCCTCGCCACCGAGCAGCGAGACCTGCGGCCGGAACAGCCGATAGCCGTAGACAAGCCCGAACGCCACCGCGTAACACGAGCGGAAGCCCGCCACGTGCACATGTCTGGCCTTCTTGAGCACGCGCGCGGCTTCGATCATGGCGCGGGTGTTGTGCGCCGAACTGGCGTCGAGATTGTGCTGCTGGGCGGCCAGCAGATCGCGCGCGAGCGCGTCTTTCGCGCTGCCCGCGACCAGCGAGCGGGCGCGGCTCGACAACGGTTCGGGACGCGTGCGCACCCGCGCGACGAACAGATCGCGCAATTCGTTCCAGCCCGGAAAGCCAAGCTGCTGGGACAAGCGCACGAGCGACGCGGGCTGCACCTGGGCGCGTTCGGCCACCTTGCGCATCGACGACACCGCGACTTCGTCGGGATGGTCGAGCAGGAAGGCCGCACCGGTCTGGAATTGCGGGCTCAGTTCGGAGAAGCGCGCGCGGATGAGCGCGGCGAGCTGGTCGAAGCTTTCGGGCATATCGATGAGCGGATCAGGCCGGACAGTGGGCGACAACAAATGTTACCACTGGTGTTGCGGGGTGTTGCAAGCGAGTGGGCGCCGCTTTGCCCCGCGATCAAGCCCGCGCGCCGGAAAATGCGCGCGCCGCGTCAGCCGGTCTATAGTGCATGCCAACCACGCCCGCCCATAGAGAACGATCCCACGTATGTCCGCCCTCGACCTTTCCTCCGGCGCCCCGCGCGCCTCCCTTTTCGAGCAGATCAAGGCGCGCGTCGTGCTGCTCGGGCTGTTCGTCGGCTCGATGTGGGCGGTGTTTTTTGTCTCGGCGGCGCTGCCGTTTCTGCAACTCACTCGCCACGGCGTCGTGCCGCGCACGTTCAGCGGCCTTCAGGGCATTCTGTTTGCGCCGTGGCTGCACGCGGGCCTTTATCACATCGCCGCGAATACGCCGGGCCTGTTGGCGCTCGGCTGGCTGTGCATGTGGCCGCGCATCGCCAACTTCTGGCAGGCGACCATCGGTGCGATGCTCGGCGCCGGGCTATGCGCGTGGCTGCTCGGCGCGCCGTACTCGGTCCATATCGGCGCGAGCGGGATCGTGTTCGGCTATGCGGGCTATCTGGTGGCGTATGGCTTTTACAACCGTAAGCCCGTGCCGGTGCTCGTCGCGCTGTTTGTGGCGTTCAGCTACGGAGCGAGCATGTTGAGCGGCGTCCTGCCGATCACGCCCGGCGTGTCCTGGCAAAGCCATCTGGGCGGCGCAATCGGCGGCATTCTGGCGGCGAAAGCATTCCGCCAGCGCCGGGTGCTGCAGCCCTGAGACCGTTCAGGCCGCCGCTTCCCGAACGAACTGATGCTCGACGCTCGCACGCGCCACGCCGTCGAGTGCCGCGAGTTGCTCGCGCACCTCAATGGCCTGCCGCTCCGTCATATCGACGAGGACGATGCGCTGCTCGAGCAATCCCGCGCAACGGGTCACGGCCCATTGCTCGACGTTCGCGCGGCGCGTTTCGAGCGCGGCGGCAGCCGTCGATACCACCGAGGGATTGAGGCTCGACACGAGCCGGACCGTATGCGTGAGCTTGAGACCAGGAAGCCGCTGCAGCCCGCTTTCGACGCTTGCAGGACAGAAGGAAGAGAGATCGTTGCGCATAGTTGCTCCCGGATGATGGGTTATCGAACCGGTGCCGGCTATGCTCCCGTTTCGTTGCCATGAATTGGCCGCATCGCCCCAAGGGCTTCCACCTTGCCCGGGTGGGCAGGTTGGCGTCGGCTGAGCCGACTCTAGATGCATCAGATTTTGCATGTTCGAGATACCGAACATGCAATCTATTATAGCGAATATTTTCGCCATTAGGGCAAGGACAAAAAACCGTCGCGCGCGATCGGCCTGGTCACGGTTTTTGCGGTGCTGTCCGGGCGTAACCGGTTTATCGATTAAGAACGCAAACCCATGAATAACGTATTGATCCGAATCGCCGATGCCTTCGCGCCTTATGGCGACGCGATCCGCGCCGCCCTCCTGCAAACAGGCATCGACGATTCGAGCGGTGACGGCTCGCACGACTGGTCACATCTGGTGCGCGTGTGGAAGCTCGTGAAGCAAATCTCGGCGCATGAAACGGCTGTCGATCTGGAGATGCTGGCCATCGCCACACTGCTGCACGATTGCGTGCCGGTCGAAAAGTCTGACCCGCGCCGCGCGCTGGCCTCGCAGTTATCCGCGGACAAAGCGCGCGATGTGCTGAAAGCGATCGGATGGGACACGGCGCGCATCGAGGCCACGGCACACGTGATCGAAGCGCACAGTTTTTCGGCGAATATCGCGCCGCGCTCGCTGGAAGCACGCATTCTGCGCGATGCGGACCGCCTCGATGCCATCGGCGCCATTGGCATCGCGCGCACGTTCTATGTGGCGGGCCGCATGGGTTCGCGGCTCTACGATTTCGACGATCCACTCGCGCGCGAACGCAGGCCGGACGACACAACGTTTGCGCTCGATCATTTCGACGTGAAGCTGCTGAAACTGGCCGATGGCATGAGCACCGAAGGCGCGCAACGGATTGCGCAGAAGCGTGTTGCCATCATGCGCCAGTTCGTTCAGGACCTCGCGGACGAAATCACCGCCTGAAATTAGCGCCCGAAATAAGCGTCAGAAATCAGCACCTCAAAGCCAGGTGCCGCCCTGACGCTCATCCGGTTCTTCCGCCAGCGCGTCGAAATCGTGAATCCAGTCGAGATGGTGCAGCAGGCTCTCGCGCTCGCCGAGCCGCGCGTTGCGCGCCTGCGCCGCCGGACCATCCGGCAGATGCAGCACGTCCGCTGTCGTGATCGACGCGTATTGCACCTTGCGCGTGCGGCCGCGCCGCAGACGTTCATACGCTTCCTGCGCCTCGCGCCAGTTGCCCGGTCCCGCCTTCGCCAGTTGCGCGGCCAGCACCACGGCATCCTCGATCGACTGGTTCGCGCCCTGACCGTGATGCGGCACGAGCGCGTGGGCCGCGTCGCCGATCAGCGTCACGCGCCCCTTGCTCCAGCGCCCGAGCGGCGGCCGATGAAAAAGCCCCCAGCGCTGGCTGATCGGCACCGCCGTGATCATCTCGACAACCGCCGGATGCCAGTCCTTGAACAGGCGTAGCTGCTCGCCTTCCGTCGCAGGCAACACCCAGTCGCGCGACGGCCACGGCGAAGGATGCCGCTCGACCAGCAGAAAGTTCTGGTCGCCTCGATCGCCGATCGGATAGTGCAGCAGGTGGCCGCCGGGCCCGACCCAGAACTGGATCGTCTCGGGGTCCGGCAAGCGCGGCATGCGTTCGGCCGGCACGACGCCGCGAAAGCCCGAGCAACCGGAATACAGCGCGTCGTCGTAACCCAGCATCCAGCGGCGCGTGATCGAGCGCGCGCCGTCCGCGCCAATCACCAGATCGGCATCGACACGCTCGCCGTTATCGAACCCAAGCGTCACGCGATCGGCGTGCTGCGTCAGTTCCGTCAGCCGATGACCGAGCTTGATGTGCTCGAACCCCACCGCCGTGGACAGCACCGCCTGCAAATCGGCGCGATGCACGCCCCAGTAAGCACCGCCGAACTGCTCGCGATAATCCGGCGAGCCGCGATGATGGCCGATCACCTCGCCGCTGCGGCCATCGCGATAGATCAGGCCCGGCACATCGGCGCACATGCGCTCGAACGCCGCGCGCAGGCCCATTCGTTCGTAGAAGCGCGTCGCGTTGGCGGAGAGCGCGACGGCCGCGCCGACCTCGCGCAGTTCATCGGTCTGCTCGAAAAGTTGCGCATCGATGCCGTGCTCGCGCAGCGCGAGCGCCAGCGTCAACCCGCCGATGCCCGCACCGACGATCGCAATCTTCAGATTCATTCGCGTCATGAATGTGTCTCCTGTGTCTCGATTTATACGTACAGGCCGCACGTCGATTCCGTGGACCGTGTCGGTATTTTCAGCACTGGACTTTCATTGCTCAATAAGATGCAATGAATCGTCTTCATCACTGAAAAGAATGAGACCCGCGCGGGCGGACGCTCAGACGAACAATCAGACGAACACCATGGAACTGGCCGATCTCGACCTCAATCTGCTGCTGCTTTTCCAGCGCCTCATGCAGGAGCGGCGCGTGGCGACAGTCGCCGAGCAGATGAACATGAGCCAGCCCGGCGTCAGCAATGCGCTCGCCAAGCTGCGCCGTCTGCTGGGCGATCCGCTGTTCGTGCGCGCGCCGGGCGGTGTCGTGCCCACACCGTATGCGCTGCGTCTTTCCGAGCCGGTGTCGCAGGCGCTCGCGACCTTGCACGCGGCGCTCAATCCGCTGACGGGTTTCGATCCGCTGCGCGCGTCGCGAACCATCACGATCGGCATGACCGATATCGGCGAAGTGGTGTTTCTGCCTGCGCTGGTCGAGCGGCTGTCGCGCGAAGCGCCCGGCGTCGCGCTCAATACCGTGCGCAATACCAGCGTCAATCTCGCCGATGAAATGGCCGATGGCCGCGTCGATCTGGCGATCGGCCTGCTGCCGCAACTCAAGGGTGGGTTCTATCAGCGCCGCCTGTTCGATCAGCGCTATGTGTGTCTGATGCGCCAGGGGCATCCGCTCGAAGAGGCGCCCATGACGCTCGCGTCGTGGCGCGAGGCCGAGCATCTGGTCGTGGTGTCGGCGGGCACCGGTCACGGCCAGGTGGACGAATGGCTGAAGCGGCGCGGCGTGCGCCGGCAGGTGCGGGTGACCGTGCCGCACTTCATGAGCGTGGGCTACATCCTGCAACGCACCGATCTGATCGCGACCGTGCCGGAAACGCTGGCCCAGCAACTCGCACCGCTGTTCTCGCTGAGCCTGCGCGCGCTGCCGATCAACCTGCCTTCGGCGCCGATCCATCTACTCTGGCATTCGCGCGTCCAGCAGGACGAAGGCAATCGCTGGCTGCGCGAGCGGGTGATCGAGCTGTTTGCGGATACCACGGCGCGCGCGCCGCGCCGTGGTTAAAAGCTGGCGCAGCGGCGAGCGTCCCCCTCAATTCACCTTCTTCGCCTGCCCTTCCCAGAACGGCGCGCGCAGATCGCGCTTGAGAATCTTGCCCGCGCCGGACAAAGGCATCGACGTGCGGAACTCCACGCTCTTCGGGCATTTGTAGTTCGCAATCAGCGTGCGGCAATGCTCGCGAATCTGCTCTTCTGCCAGATCCTCACCCGGCCGCAGCACGACGATCGCATGTACGGTTTCGCCCCAGGCCGCGCTCGGAATGCCGATCACCGCGCACATCGCCACCGACGGATGCCGGCCGATCGCGCTTTCCACTTCCGCCGAATAGACGTTCTCGCCGCCGCTCACGATCATGTCCTTCATGCGATCGACGATGAAAATGTAGCCCGCGTCGTCCATATACGCGCCGTCGCCGGTATGCAGCCAGCCGTCGCGCAGCGCGCTGGCGGTTTCGGCCGGCTTGTTCCAGTAGCCGCGCGTGACGCTCGGCCCGCGAATGACGATCTCGCCCACCACGCCGCGCGGCACTTCCTGGCCCAGTTCGTCGACGATTCTGACCGAGGTGCCCCATGCCGCGCGCCCGACCGATAGCGACAAGCCCTTCGCCCGCCCCGCTTCGCCGTGGTTCTCGGGCGGATTCGTCGTGACGACCATCGCCTCGGTCAGCCCGTACGACTGCGAAAATTCCACGCCCGGAAACAGCGCCATGGTGCGCTCCAGCACCGAAGCGACAATCGGCGACGCGCCATACACAAGCCGCTTCACGCTGCTCAAATCGCGCCTGCCGAATTCGGGATGGTCGATCAGCGCCTGGATCATGGTCGGCACGAGGCCGACTTCGGTGACGCGTTCGCGCTCGATCGTCTCCAGCACTTCCAGCGCGTTGAACGCCGGAATGACGACGTGCGTTTCGCCCGCGATGAACTGGTTGATCGCCCGCGACAGCGCTGCCATATGAAACAGCGGCGCGGCGTGCAGGCTGCGGCCATGCCGGATGGGCGGCGCTTCCGCCACGCGTTGCACGCAGCCGCTCCAGATATTGCGATGACTCTGCATCACGCCTTTCGGAAAGCCCGTGGTGCCGCCCGTGTACATGACGATGGCGAGATCCTCGTAGCCGCGCCACGCGTCTTCGACCGGCGCGGTCTGCGCGATCAGCGCTTCGTAGGACTGCATGCCGTCCGGCGCGTCGCGCTCGCCCATGTAGATGAACAGCGGCGCACGCTTCGCCGTCTTCGCGATGCCCGCCGCCATCGGCAGAAAATGATCGTCGATCAAGAGGATGCCCGTATCGCAGTCGTCGAGCGAATAGACGACTTCCGGCACGCTCCAGCGGATATTCACCGGATTGAGCACGCCGCCGCCCCACCAGACGGCCATGCAGGTTTCGAGGTAACGGTCCGAGTTGAGCGCGAGCACGCCGACGCGGTCGTCGGTGGCCATGCCGGACGCCTTGAGCGCGCCCGCCAGCCGCGCGACGCGCGCGGCGAATTCGCCGTAATGGCGCACGCGGCCGCGAAAGATCGTGGCGATCCGCTCCGGTGTCTGCTGAAGGCAGCGATGGATGCTATTGGTGAGATGCAACTTCGTCTCCTGATAATGTGTCTTTCAGACTTGCCGATGCGCGTAGCGACGCGCGGGCGGCTATCGGATTCAGGCAGGGTTCAGGCCGCCATGGCTGCGCAGTAGCGCTCCATGTGGGCGTCGGTATCGCCGAGCAGCACGTCCGTCATGGTCAGATAGCGGAAATAATCGCTCACTTCGAGTTCGTCCGTCACGCCCATGCCGCCGTGCAGTTGCACCGCCTGCTGGCCGACGAAGCGCGCGGCGCGCGCCACGATCACCTTGGCCCCGGACACCATGCGACGGCGCGCCGAAAGATCGGGCTCGTCGAGCGCTTTGGCGGCCACATACGCCATCGACAGCGCGCATTCCTTTTGCACCAGCATATCGGCGAGACGGTGCTGCAGCGCCTGGAACGCCGCGAGCGGCTGGCCGAACTGGCGGCGCGTGAGCAGATAATCGCGCGTCAGGTCGATCAGACGTTCCATCGCGCCCGCCGCCGCCGCGCATTGCGCCGCAATGCCGTGATCGAGACCGTGTTCGAGCGCTTCCAGACCTTGATCCTGCCCGCCGAGCAGCGCATCGGCGTCGAGCCGCACGCAATCGAAGCGAAGATCCGCGCCGTGCTGGCCGTCGATCGCCGGGTACTGCGCGATCGTCACGCCCGCCGCGTCGCGCGGCACCAGAAACAGCGCCAGTTTGCCGTCGAGCCGCGCGCTGACGATCCACGCATCGGCGCTATGGCCGTGCCAGACCAGACACTTTACGCCGCTCAATTCCCAGCCCGCGCCCGCGCGCGTGGCCGTGCATTGCGCCGCATCAACGCGATAACGCGAGGCCGGTTCGAGCCACGCGGCCGTCAGCACGCGCTGACCGGTGGCGATGGCGGGCAGCCAGTGCGCCTTGTGCGCGTCGCTGCCGTAGCGCGTCAGGATCGCCGCGGCAATGACCGCGCACGGAATCACCGGCTCCAGCACGATGCCGCGCCCCAGTTCGCGCTGCACGACGAGTTGCGTCGCCGCGCTTTCCTCGAAGCCGCTGAACGCGGCCGGAATCGTGAGCCCGAGCACGCCCATTTCCGCGAGCGTCGCCCACATGCCGCGATCGAAGCTGGCACCCGCGCGCATGATGGTGCGCCGCCGCGCAAAACCGTAATCCGTTTCGATCAGGCGGCGCAGGCTGTCGGCCAGCATCTGCTGCTCTTCGCTGTAGTTGAAGTCCATGTTCGCCTCGCTGCGCTCAGGTGTTCAGAATCATGCGGGCGATGATGCCGCGCTGCACTTCGTTCGTACCGCCGTAAATCGAGGTCTTTCGCATATCGAAGTAACTCGCGGTGGCGGCGCTCGCCCATGCCGGACTGCCTCGCTCCATGCACCTGAATGCGTCGCGGGCGAACAGCACCGTTTCGCCCTTACGTTGCGGCACCGGCACCGGGACGACTTCGGCTTCGAAACGGCCGCTTTTCCAGCCATCGCTTGCGCGTTGATGGCTGCGCGCCGCGTAGAGATCGCTTTGCGCACGCGTGATGCCGTAGTCGCGCGCGAGGTTTTCGGCGGTTTCCGCCGCGCCGCCCGCCATCACGCCGTACCGGCTGACCGGCTGCGAATTCACGCGGCCACGGTCGAGACGGTCGTGCAGCGCCACGTCGCCCAGCCGCGCGCCCCAACGCATGCGCGTGCTGTAGTACTCGATATTGCTCATGCTTTCGACGCCCGCGACCAGCACGCAATCGGCCGCACCGGTCTGGATCTGCATGGCCGCATCGATCACGGCCTGCAAGCCCGAGCCGCAGCGGCGATCCACCGCGTAGCCCGAAACATGTTCCGGCAGCCCCGCCAGCGACGCCGCATAACGGCCGATGCAAGGCGCCTCGCTCGACTGGTACGACTGCGCGACGATCACCTCGTCGACGGATTCGGCCGGCGCGCCCGAACGCTGCAAGACCGCACGCAGGACGTGCGCGGCGAGATCGGCGGCCGAAAGCGGCGTGAGCGAGCCGCCAAACTTGCCGACCGGCGTGCGGAGCGGGGAAACGATATAAGCGTGAGCCATGACGGGTCCGGGAAAAGCGCGGCAGACGGCGGCGCGATGGGGACCAGTAGGCCAGTGCGGCAGATGCAGGAAGCCACCGCGCATGGGGGGGTTAGCGGGGGCACGACTGTCAGATTCTTGGAGGTGTCATTCACACCCCTCACGGAGACGACCACCATGCCCGCATCCCTGCGCAACTTGCGCCACGCCACGCTCAACATCGAGGACGGCATCGCCGAATTCACCCATCAGCGGCCCGAGGCCCGCAACGCGCTTTCGATGGAACTGCGCGACGATTACGCCGATCTCCTCGACACCGTGGAGCGCGATCGCAGCATCCGCGTGCTGATCGTGACGGGCGCGGGCGGCAGCTTCTGCGCGGGCGGCGATCTGAAGTCGATGACCGGCGCGCGCGAGCGGCCGGAAACGGGCGCGCCCGAGGCGATCCGGCGTCGCGTGCTGCAGGCGCACGGCTGGATGCAGCGCTTGCGCAATCTCGAACTGCCCGTGATTGCGGCGGTGGACGGCGCGGCGGTGGGCGCCGGCTTTTCGCTCGCGCTGGCCGCCGATTTCGTGCTGGCTTCGTCGCGCGAGTTCTTCTGCATGTCATTCGCGAAAGTCGGCCTCGTGCCCGATCTGGGCGCGGCCTGGCTGCTGCCGCGCGTGATCGGCATGTCGGCGGCGAAAGAACTCGTGCTGACGGCGCGCAAACTGGGCGCGGAAGAAGCGCAGCAGCTTGGCATCGTGCACGCGATCCACGCGCCCGAAACGCTCGCCGACGATGCACGCGCATTCGCCCAGCGCTTTGTCGCGGCGCCGCGCGAAGCGTTGGGTCGCGGAACTGGAATGCGCGGCGCAAGCGGTGGCGTCGAGCGTGCCGTTCCACGCCCAGGCAATCGAAGCCTTTCTCGAAGGCCGCCCGCCGCTGTACGACTGGGAGCGACAGCCGCACGCCTGAGCAAGCGCCTTTGAAGAGCCTTAGACGGCAGGTGCCTCGCCTTCGTGCGGGGCCCATTCGAGGTCGCGCATGCGTTCGACGGCCTCGTCGCGCCCGCTCACGCCGAGCTTGCCGTAGATATTGGTCAGATGCCACTTCACGGTTTCGGGCGACAGGCCCAGCGTGCGCGCGATTTTCTTCGTGCTGAGCGCTTCGGCCAGCAGCTTCACCACGTCTATTTCGCGCTCGCTCAAAGCCTTCATGCCGATGGGCGCAGCGCGACGGCGCGCGCTTGCCGCGCCATTGCTGCCTGCTTCGGCGGCTTCCGCGCGCGGCGGACGTGCGGCCCGAAGCCGCTCGACGTAAAACGCCAGCACCGGATCGAGCGGCGCTTCCCGCGCCACTTCGCCGATCAGATCGAGCGCCGATGCATCGGCGTCCAGCAGGCTGCGCAACAGCCCCAGCCGATGCCCAAGGCGCAGCGCTTCCAGCACGTTGGCCCGCGCCGGCACGGCACGGCCAAGTCGCCGGTCGACCACGGCGCGCTGCAAACGCAGCGTCGCCACCAGGCCGAGACGGCCGCGCGCCTCGCACCAGGCAATCAACGCATCGAGTTGCAAGGCGGCCGGTTCGAGATCGCCGGTAGCGATCAGAAAGCGCACGGTTGCCGTGCGCTACGCGAAACGCAATCCATTGAACGTGGCCGATGCATCGTCTTGCGCAGCGCCGTCGTCGAGTGCCTGCAGGCGTTGCAGGCAGGCCTGCGCCGTATTGATCTCGCCCAGCGCGAGACGGCGGAACACCTGCGTGGCGAGGCTCACGCCCAGCACGCGCGGCAAACCCGTCGCCACGCCGATTTCCTCGAGCCGTTCGAGCCACGCAAACGCATCGAGCCGATGTCCCGCCGCCCAGCGCGCGCCCGAGAGCACCAGCAGCCCGCGCAGCACGACATCCGATACCGCCACGCGCTCCAGCACGTCGACGCGCCGCTCCAGCAATTCGCGCGCTTCCTCGTTCTGGTTCTGCTCGTAGAGCACTTCGCTGAGCAACGCCGCCGCCACGCAGGCGGGCTGATTGCACGCGCGGCCGTGGCGTTCGGCTTCGCGCAGCACGGCGCGGTAGATGCGTTCGGCCTGATTCATCTGGCCTTCCATCGCATAGCTCAGGCCGACGAAACAGCGCCCCATCAAGGCGCCCGCGCCCGTGCCGAGCAAGGGCGCGCCGGCGTTGCCGCTATCGGCGGCGGTCGGCAACTGAATATCGCGGGCCTGCTCGTATTCGCCGCGCTGCATGTGGATCCACGAGACGATGTTGTTGCGCCCCGCAATCGAGACGCGATCCGCGGCGGGCGGCGGGTCGAGCAGCTTCGGCAGCAGCGCGATTGCCGCGGCGGCGTTGTCGCGCTGGATCGCGAGCGCGGCGCGCAGCACCAGCACGGTGAAACGATCGGCGGCGGCGTTGGCGGGCAGATCGGCGTCGAGCGCGTTCAGACTCGCGGTGCAGGCGTCCCATTCGAAATGGAACAGTTGCTGGCGCGCCATCCAGATGCGCAGCGTCAGGCTCGACTGCACCTGCGCAAGCGGCAACTGCCGCACCAGCGCGGCCAGCGTGCGCATCTGCCCGTTCACGAACAGCGACTGCGCGAACTGCTCGATCAGCGCCGCTGCGCGCGCGGCCTCGCCGGCCTTGAGCGTGTGATGCACCGCCTCGCCCAGATGACCGTGCTCCAGAAACCATTGCCGCGCGCATGCATGCACCTCGCGCTGCGCGCCATCGCTCCAGCTTTCGAACCGTTCGAGCAAGGTCTGCTGCAACAGCGGATGCAGCCGATACCAGGTCTCCTGCCCGGTCTGATTGAGCGGCGTGATAAAGAGATTGTCGTTTTCGAGGCGCTCCAGCAGCGCCATTGTGCCGGGCGCATCGGGCACGTCGCGCGCGAGCAGCGCGGTACACAGCGATGCACAAAAACGATCACACGCCGCCGCGCGCGTGAGCAGATTCAGTTCGGCGGGCGCGAGCTTCGACAACACCTCGCGTTCGAAGAACAGCGCGAACGTGCGCGCGTCGCGCACCTGTTCCTGAATCGCCATATCGACGGCGCCCGCCGTGGCCGCGCGGCGCTTCTTTTTCAGGCTCAGCGAAAAAAGTTGCAGACCCGACACCCAGCCATCGGTCAATTCATTGAGACGCCGTGCGCTGGCGACATCGACATCGCCCAGTTGCGCTTTCAGGAAACCTTCCGCTTCGTCGGCGGAGAGTTTCAGGTCGCTCATATTGAGTTCGAGCGTCATGTCCTGGGCGCGCAGGCGATCCATTGCGAGCGGAATCGGGCCGCGCGACGCGAACGCCAGATGCAGATTTGGCGGCGCGTAATCGAGCAGCCATTGCAGCGCTTCGAGAATGCGCGGCTCGGTGACGTGATGCAGATCGTCGAGTGCGATGACCAGTTCGCGCCGATGGCTCACGATACCGCGCACGAGCGCAATCACCGTGCGCTCGACGCCATCCTGATCCATGCCGAAATCTTCGAGCAGCATGGCTTCGCGCGAGATCGCCGGATCGACGCGCGCCACGCTCGATAGCAGATAGTCGAGCCAGACGCCGGGATCGTTGTCGTCTTCGTCGAGCGAGAGCCAGGCGACGTCGTAGCCGAGCGGCGCGAGCGCCCGGCACCAGGCCGACAACGAAGTGGTTTTGCCGTAGCCCGCAGGACTTTGCAGAACGAAACAACGGCGCTTGCGCTCCGCAAGCAGGCGCGCGATCAGCGCGTCGCGCGCGAGCGTGCGCTTGTTGCTGCGCGGCACCGCCAGCTTGCTGCTGACGAGCGGTTTGAGCGTGGCCGCGCCTGCGTGATCGCACGCGCTTGCGCCATGGTCGGACAGAGTGGAATCGTGCTTCATGAAGTGCGACGGCGTAAACATCGATCCTCTGGATACTACACTTCGCTGCGCGCAGTGACTCTGGTGGCGTACCCTGGTCACAGGGCATTTTGTCGCCGGGCACCGGTCGCCTAACACGATCTCAAAAAGCAAAAACGCAAAAAGACAGAGACTGCGGACAGTCTCTGTCAAACATCGTTTCCGATGAAACCTGCGTTAAAACACCACGTTTACAGCGCTGCGACGAGTTCAGGCACCGCTTCGAAAAGATCGGCCTCGAGACCGAAATCGGCTACTCCGAAAATAGGTGCTTCGGCATCCTTATTGATTGCGACGATCACCTTCGAATCCTTCATGCCGGCAAGGTGCTGGATCGCGCCGGAAATGCCGCACGCGAAATACACCTGCGGCGCGACGATCTTGCCGGTCTGCCCCACTTGCCAGTCGTTGGGCGCGAACCCGGCGTCGACGGCGGCGCGGCTCGCACCCAGCGCAGCGCCGAGTTTGTCGGCCAAAGGCGTTAGCACGGCGTTGAATTTATCGCTGCTGCCCAGCGCCCGGCCGCCGCTGACGACAATGCGCGCATCGGCCAGTTCGGGACGCTCGTTCTTCGTCACGACACGTTCGACGAAGGCGCTCAAGCCGCTATCCGCAACCGGCGCGATACTTTCGACCGCAGCCGCACCGCCTTGCGCCGAAGCGGCATCGAAGCCCGTCATGCGAACCGTGATGACTTGCACCGCTTGCGCGCTTTGCACCGTTTGAATCGCGTTGCCCGCGTAGATCGGGCGCTCGAATGTATCCGCGCTCACCACGCGCGTGATTTCGGAGATCTGCGCGACGTCGAGTTGTGCGGCCACGCGCGGCGCGACGTTCTTGCCGGTGCTCGTCGCCGCAAAAAGGATGTGCCCGTAGCCAGGCGCGCTGGCCAGCACCTGTGCGGCGAGATTTTCTGCCAGCGAATCCGCCAGCGCCGCGCCATCGGCGTGCAGCACCTTCGCAACGCCCGCGATGCGCGCCGCCGCTTGCGCCGCGCCCGCAGCGTGATGACCGGCCACCAGCACATGCACTTCGGCGCCGCATTGCACCGCGGCCGTGACCACATTGAGCGTCGCCGATTTAATCGAAACGTGATCGTGTTCCGCCACGACCAGCACTGTTTTACCCGCAGTCATTTGCCTGTCCTCAGATCACTTTCGCTTCGTTTTTCAGCTTCGCCACCAGCGTGGCGACATCGGGCACCTTGATGCCTGCCGCGCGTGCTGCGGGTTCGGCGGTGTTCAGCGTGGCCAGACGCGGCGTCACGTCCACGCCAAGCTGCGCGGGCGTGGTCGTGTCGAGCGGCTTTTTCTTCGCCTTCATGATGTTGGGCAGCGTGGCGTAGCGCGGCTCGTTCAGCCGCAGATCGGTGGTGACGATCGCCGGCAGCGCAATCTGCACCGTTTCCAGCCCGCCGTCGATCTCGCGCGTGACGCGCGCCTTGCCATCGACAATGTCGAGCTTGCTTGCAAACGTGGCCTGCGGGCGCCCAGCCAGCGCCGCCAGCATCTGCCCGGTCTGGTTGCAGTCATCGTCGATGGCTTGTTTGCCGAGCAGCACCAGTTGCGGCGCTTCCTTGTCCATCAGCGCCTTGAGCAGCTTCGCAACGGCCAGCGGTTCGAGCGCCGTTTCCGTTTCGATCAGTACGCCGCGGTCCGCGCCGATCGCCATCGCCGTGCGCAGCGTTTCCTGGCAGGCCGCCGGGCCGCACGACACGGCGACCACTTCGCTGACCACGCCCTGCTCCTTCAACCTCACCGCTTCTTCCACGGCGATTTCGTCGAACGGATTGAGGCTCATCTTGACGTTCGCGAGATCGACGCCCGAGCCGTCGGCCTTGACGCGCACTTTCACGTTGGCGTCCACCACGCGCTTGATTGCTACCAACACCTTCATGTCTTCCTCCAGATCATTGCGATCGATGCCGCCATGCCGACAACCATAAGGTGGGGCGCGTGCATTGCACCCACCCGGAAGCGGTGGGCGGTCCGGCTCGCGGCATCGGGAGAGATAAAGGGCGCGATCGCGCCGTGTGACTCAGGCTAAGCGCAGCGCGCAATGGCCGTCAGGCCAGGCGATTTATCGGAATTTCCTCATATTTCGGCGGCGCGCTGTGCGCTTCAATTGAGCGGCCTTTCAACCAGATGGGAGAAATCGTCATGAAGAAAACGCTCATCGCAGCGGCACTCGCGATCGCCTCGCTTGCCGCGCACGCGCAAGGTTCACTGGAATTGCGCGAGCTGCGCGGCGTCGTCGACCCCGGCGGCATCACGGGCTATATCAGCGGCATCGCCACCAACACGTCCGGCGCGCGCATCGATCACGCCACCATCACGATCAATCTGCTCAACGCGCAAGGCGAGATTCTGGGCACGACATCGGCGAGCGGTTCCGGCCTTGCGCCGGGCCAGCACTGGCGCTTTCGCGCGCCCACTTCGATGCCTTACGACGTTTCGGTCGTGGCGATGGTGAAAGCGTCCTGAGCGAGCCGCGATCCACCGGCGCCGCCCGTCATGATCCGGCGCCCTTTATCGTCCCCGAGCGCGCCACGAGCCGCAGAAACGCCCGCACCGCAGGCGCGCGTTCATGCTTGCGGTACACGAGCGCGAGTTCGGAAGTGATCGGCTTGCCGGCGATCGGCCGGTACACGATGCCCGGCAAGGTCACGCAACCGGCCAGCGCGTCGGGAATCACGCCCACCCAGCCGTTCACCGACACGCACGCGAGCACCGCCAGCAAGCCGCCCGGGCGCGCCGCAATGCGCGGCACGAAGCGCCCGCGCCGCGCCAGTTCCATCGTGCCGAATTCCTGTTCCGGCACGGCAAAACTGGCTTCGGCGAGATCGGCGGCGCGCAGCGTCTCGCATTCGGCGTAGCTCGATCCGGCGGGCACCGCCGCCACGAAGGCATCGCGCTGCAGCGTGAACATGCACAGGGAGTCCGGCAGCGCGAGCGGCGGGCGCACATAGGCGATGTCGAGCAAGCCGGTTTCCAGACGGCGCCCCACATCGTCCATGGCGATTTCGGTCACGCTCACTTCCACGCGCGGCCAGGCGGCGCGGAATTCGCCGATCGAGCGCTGCAACGCGCCCGAATACACCGCCGACGACACATAACCCGCCACGATGCGCCCCGCCTCGCCGCGCGCGGCCAGCGCCGCCATTTCCTCGCCGCGCTGCAGATGCTCCAGCGCTGCCGCCGCTTCGGGCAGATAGGCTTCGCCCGCCGCCGTCAGCGTGACCGCCGTGCGCGAGCGGTGAAACAGGCGCGTGCCCAGATGCCGCTCGGCCTCCTGGATATGGCGCGTGAGCGCAGGCGGCGCCATGTCCAGTTCCTCGGCGGCGCGTGCGAAATGCAGATGGCGCGCCACGCTCAGGAACGCTCGCAGGTGGCGCAGTTCGATACGGCTCATGATTGTTAATTTTGCGAAGCAAATCGCTATTTTATGGCAATGACTGCTAAGCGTCGATGATGCGACGATGCGTTCGGATCTTTCGCTCATCTGCCCGCCCACTTTCATGTCCGACACTGCCGTTTCCAGCGCGCCCGCCGATACCGCATCAATCGACGCAACCCCCGCCAGCGCTACCAGATTTTCCCAGCGCCATCCGCACATCACGCTCACGGTCGCCTCCGCCACTTGCGCCTTGATCGTGCTCGACACCAATGTGGTCGCGGTTTCGCTGCCCTCGATCGCACACTCGTTCCACGCGAGCTTCGCGCAGATCGAGTGGGTCGTGAGCGCCTACATGACCGCGTTCGCGGCCTGCCTGCTGCCAGCGGGCGCGCTAGCCGACCGATTCGGGCGCCGCCGCACGCTGCTCGGCGGTCTCGTGCTGTTCGCGCTCGCCTCGCTGGCTTGCGGCGCGGCGCCCACCGCCAGCGCGTTGATCGCCGCGCGCGCCGTGAAAGGCGTCGGCGCGGCACTGCTGCTCACCGCCGCGCTTTCCGTGATCGCGCACCGCTTTGCCCACGGACCGGCGCGCGAGCGCGCATGGGCGATCTGGGGCATGTGCATGGGCATCGCCACCACGCTCGCGCCGTGGATCGGGGGCGCCATCACGCAATGGGCGGGCTGGCGCTGGATTTTCCTGATGAATCCGCCGATCTGCCTCGCGCTCGGCATCGGCGCATGGCTGGCAATCGACGAATCGCGCGATCCGCATGCAAGACGCCTCGACGCGCCCGGCAGCCTGCTGTTCGCCGCCGCGCTCGCCTGCGGCGTGTGGGCCTTGATCGGCATTCCCGCGCATGGCTGGGATTCGGCAGCCACGCTTGGGCGCGTCGCTGCGAGCGCCGTGCTGATGGGCGCGTTTATCTGCGCCGAACGCTTGCAGAACCGGCCGATGGTCGATCTCGCGCTATTTGGCCGCGCGCGCTTTGTCGGCGCCTTGCTGGCGATGTTCGGCTATGCGGCCTGCGCGCAGGTCATGATGACCTTCCTGCCGCTCTATCTGCAGATTGCGTTCGGCTTTTCCGCGCTGGCTGCGGGGCTCGGCATGCTGCCGTTCGCCGTGGCGATGATCGTCGGGCCGACGCTGGGCGCCGCGCTCTCGCGCCGGATCGCGACGGGCGGCGTGCTGAGCGTGGGACTCGCGCTGATCGGCGCAGGCAATCTGGCGACGGCGGCCTGCGCCGCGAGCGGTCACTACGCCTATGTGGCGCTGGCGATGCTCGTGACCGGCACCGGCGCGGGCATCATGAATGGCGATACGCAAAAAGCCATCATGGCTTGCGTGCCGCCGCAGCGAACCGGCATGGCGTCGGGTATCAGCACGACGACACGTTTTGCGGCCATCGTCACTTCGGTCGGCGTATTGGGCGCGGTGCTCGCGGCGCGCACGCATGGCGCGCTTGCGCATCTCGTGGCCGCATCGCCTGCCGCCGCGCGTGCCGTCGACGCGCATTTCATGGCAAGCCTGCTTGCGGGCGATCTCGCCGATACACTGCGCACGCTCGACGCATCCGTCGTCCAGGTGCTTGCAAAAGCCGCCCCGCTTGCATTCGCGCAGGGTTTTGCGTGGGCCTTGTTGCTGAGCGGCGGTTTCGCGCTCATCGCTGCCGCGGCGGTCAAACTGCTCATGCGCGCCAACGAAGCTTGATACTTCGTTGTACGCGCAACCAAAACAAAACGGGCCCGCTAAAAAAAGCGGGCCCGTTTTTCAGTCGACCATCACGCGCGGTAAAACCACACCGCGCGATTCAGGCGATCAGAATGCGTGACGCATGCCGACCGTGACCGCCACCTGCGTGTCCGTCGACGACGGCGACAGCGTGTTGATCATCGCGTGCGACAGGACCGAACCTTCCGGCGCGCCGTGGACGTTCTGGTACACGCCTTCCAGGTAGAAGTCGGTGCGCTTGCTGATCGCGTAGTCCGTCTGGATCATGCCCGTGTTCCAGCCCGGGTTCGAGCCGTTGTACGCGCCGTGCGTGTACGTGTAGGCGCCCGAAACCGACCATGCCGGCGTGATCGCGTACTTGATGTTCGCTTCGTAGTTGTCCAGACGCAGCGAGCCCGCGAGCGAGCCTGCCGACGAATCGCCGCTGCCCAGGTACGTGCCCGTGCCGAACGAGAACACGCCCGACGCGTTGTCGATCTGCGAGTGGCTCCACACGAGGCCGGCCGTGACCGGGCCGTACGTGTAGTTACCGCCCACCGACCAGACACGCTGGCGTTGTGCGATGAAGTTCGCGCTGGTGTCGCCCGACGTCACTGCGCCGCTGCTGGTGCCTGCGCTGTTCAGTTGCAGGTAGCCTGCTGCGAGGTTCAGCGGGCCTTGTGCGTACGACACTGCGAAGCCATACGAGCGGTTGTTCGCGAAGTTGGTCTGGTTGCTGAACGAGTACATCGTCTCGAACGTCACGCCGTACCACGTCGGGCTTGCGTACTTGACCGAGTTGTTGATGACGACCGAGTTAGCTGCGAGGTTGTCGTTCTCGAACGGGTGCGCTGCGAGGCTGCCGCCCCACGTGTTGAATTCAGCCGTGAGCGGGCCCACGAGGTCGTTCATCACGTCGAACTGGCGGCCGAACGTCACCGTGCCGTATTGATCCGTCTGCAGACCGACCCATGCCTGCGAGCCAAACATGTCGCCCGAGAATGCCTGCGCGCCGTTGTTCAGGATAAAGCCCTGCTCGAGCTTGAAGATCGCCTTCAGGCCGCCGCCGAGGTCTTCCGTACCCTTGAGGCCGAACACCGTGTTCTGCGTGGAGCTGCTATTCAGTTGCCAGTTGCTGTGGCCCATCTGGTTGTTCGTGTAGACGAGACCGGTATCGATGAGGCCGTACAGCGTGACACTGCTTTGCGCGTGAGCGGAAACTGCGAACGCGCCGGTCAGTGCGAGGGCGATTAGCGATTTTTTCATGTTTTATGGCTCCGAGTTTGGGCGTTAATTCATTGAATCGAATGCGCTTTCCACGTGACACATGCCGCTGCGCAAACCTCATTGGCAGATCGATGCGAATGAGGCTTCAATTGCGCAACACCCCGATAATGACGAGCGATTATTGCGGACAATGCAATGGCCGCGCCGGCTTGCAGGGACACAAAAAAGGCAGGCTTGCACGTACGCTCGTGGCGTCGTGCCGCGTGGCAGGAAATACGATCACGCGAATCATAAGGCTTCGAAAATAAAAATTGCGTCGAAATTGAATTGGCGTTGCGCCAAAAGAACACCCCACTATGAAGTACACAAAAGACTGTGCTTGGCGGGTCCCGAATAAGCATTGAGGCAATCGTCCGGCAGCGCTTATGCAGTGCAATAGCGCCCCAAAAAAGCGCATAAAAACACTAAATCGGCGATTCAGACTGCGACGTAAAGCAAATGAAATGTTGAGAACCGGAAAATTGAATTCGCATCGATTTTGATGGTTGTGAACATCCACATCGATCAATGAACGTTCAATGAATATTCAATTGGGAATTCGAATGAGGAATAGCGTCACGCAATAACGTTAGAATTCGCGGTATCAGAATCGCCCGGCACGCAAGCGGCATTCGATCCGCCAGGCTCACGGAGACACACCATGACCACCGATTTTTCGCAGACCGCTGCCGTTGTGTATCGCGGCGGTATCGTCGAGAGTACGCATCGCGCGCATATTGCCGTGGTCGAGGCGAGCGGCCAGATGCTGCAGGCCTTCAACGATCCGCATCGGCTCACGCTCGTGCGCTCGGCGGCCAAGCCCGCGCAGGCGCTGGCCGTGATCGAAACCGGCGCGCTGGAACGTTTTGGTTTCGACGATGGCGATCTCGCGCTCATGTGCGGGTCGAACAGCAGCGAGCCGCGCCATATCGAACGTACGCGCAGCATGCTGGCCAAAGTGGGCGTGAACGAAGACGCCATGCGTTGCGGCGGCCACGCGCCCCTATCGGACGCGGTCTGGCGCGACTGGATCAAACGCGGTTTCGAGCCCACGCCGGCGTGCAGCAACTGCTCGGGCAAGCACGCGGGCATGCTCGCGGCGGCGAGCGCGATGGGCGCACCCGTCGAGGATTACCACGCGGCCGGGCACCCGCTGCAATTGCGCGTAAAACAGACGGTCGCGTCCGTCTGCGATCTGCCCGACGACGACGTGCAATGGGGTATCGACGGCTGCAATCTGCCGACGCCGGCCTTCCCGCTCGACCGCCTCGCGCGGCTTTACGCGAAGCTCGCGCAGGCCGCCGATACGGATACGGATACCCAAACGCAGGACGCACGCACGCAAGCGCTCGCGCGCATCTATCGCGCGATGACGACGCACCCGGAGATGGTCGCGGGCGAGCAGCGCTTCTGCACGACGCTGATGCGCGCGTTTGGCGGCGATCTGGTCGGCAAGGTGGGCGCGGATGGGAGTTACGCGATTGGCGTGCGGCGCGCCGCCCTGAGCGGCGCGTTGCCGGGCGCCACACGCGCGATCGGCATTGCGGTCAAGGTGGAGGACGGCAATGTCGGCGCGCTCTATGCGATCGTCGTGGCCGTGCTCAGGCAACTGGGCATCGGCACGACGGCACAGCTGGACGCGTTGCGCGCCTTCGACCAGCCGCGCATCCGCAATACGAAGGGCGTGGAAACCGGCGGCATGGACGTGCGCGGCGACCTGATCAAACGCTGATCGCCGCGCGTCGCGGATGCGTTAGAGCACCGCGACCACCTTCACGTCGCTGCGATCCGCCGACGCCACGACCTTGCCGTCCACGCGACGGAACGTGAGCGTCACGGCCGCATTGCCCACGCGCAAGTGCCCCACTTCGAGCCAGTCGATGCCTTCGGGCAGCATCGGCTGCTCGACGCGTACTTCGTGACGCGAGGCGTCGATGCTCACGCCCAGACACGCCTCCAGCATCATGAACGGCGAACCCGCCGCCCACGCCTGCGGCAGACACGCGACCGGATACGCCGTAGGCGGCTCGCCACGGCGGCGCGGGAAGCCACAGAACAGCTCGGGCAAACGCATATCGAAGGTCACCGCCGCTTCGAACAGCGCCTGCAACAGGCGCACCGCCGCTGTCTTGCGTCCATAGCGCGCGAGGCCGCGCGCGCACAACGCGTTATCGTGCGGCCAGACCGAACCGTTGTGATACGCCATCGGATTGAAACGCGCCTGGCCGGCCGCCAGCGTGCGCACGCCCCAGCCCGTGTGGAACAGCGCGGATTCGAGCGTCTCCGCCACAGCGCGCCCGCGCTCGTACTCGGGCAGACCGAACGCCAGCAGATGCCCCGCGTTCGATGCGAGCACACGGCACAACTCGCCGTGCCCATCGAGCGCGATACCGTAGAAGTCCGACTCCGGCATCCAGTAGCGATCCTCGACACAGCGACGAATCTTCGCCGCGCGGCCCGCGTAACGCGCCGCCTCCTCCACCAGACCGCGATGCGTGGCGAACTTCGACATCGTTTCGAACGCCGCGCTCGCATAGGCCTGCACTTCGACCAGCGCAATCGGGCCATCGGGAAAGCGGCCATCGGCGTGGAATACGGAATCGTGACTGTCTTTCCAGCCCTGATTCGCAAGCCCGCCTTCCGATTCGCGCCGATAATCGAGCAAGCCGAGTTTGTTGCGCTCGCACACACCTGCCACCCACGCGGCGGCGCGCTCCAGCGCGGGCCAGAGTTCGTCGATCAGCGCCATGTCGCCGGTGCGCTCCGCGTAGGCGCCCGCCAGCACGACAAACAGCGGCGTGGAATCCACCCCGCCGTAATAGAGCGCGAACGGCACTTCGCCGGTGGCCGCCATTTCGCTCTTGCGCATCTCGTGCATGATCTTGCCGACCGCCGCATCGCGGAACGCCGAATCCTCCTGCGCCTGATGCGCCGCGAGAAAGCGCAGCACGCCGCGCGCGAGCGCCGGTTGCAGCCACAGCGTCTGCAGCGAAGTGATGATGGCGTCGCGGCCGAACGGCGTGGAGAACCACGGAATGCCCGCGTATGGATACGGACCGGTCGGCAGATCGGTGGTCAGCAGGCCGAGATCGGCGATCGAGCGGTTGATCCACGCATTGAAAAGCGGATTGCTCGAACGCACGCGCGCAGTCTGGCGGCGCCGCTCGCGCATGACGATGTGCGCATCGACGAGCGCGGCGCGCACGGCCGCGCGGCCCACGCTCTGCCCGTTCGAATCGGCGAGACAATGGTGCGGCTTGATGATGCCCGCGCTGGGCGTATTCGGCGCGACGCCTTCGAGCGCTTCGAGCTCGATCGACACGGTCAGATAAAGCGAGACGCAGGCCTGCGCGGGCAGTTCGACGGAAAAGTCGGCGCGATCGGCGAGCAGTTTACTGGGCGTCGGCGAGAACTCGATGCGCACGCGCCGCGCCACTTTATCGAGGCCGATATATTCGAGCCGCACGGTATTGCCTTCGATACGCGGCGCTTTCAGTTCGCCGCGCACTTCGCGCTTGAGGCCGCGCACTTCGAACATGTCGCGAAAGTCGCTGGCGAACGACACCGAAAGCGGCACGACCGCGTCTTCGGTGCCGTAATTCGTGAGCTCGATCGCTTCGGTCATCATCGTGCCCGAGAGCACGCGCTCGCGTTCGACGTGAATCACGCCTTCGGGCGTGCTCGTGCCGCCGAGCGGCGGCAAGGGACGATTGGTGAGATGCGCGGTGAACGCGGTGTTGTCGCTGCTCACGCTGCCCGAGAGCAGCGAAGGCACGCGCCCGCCGAAGGTCAGACGCAGCGACGACAGCACGCGCGTGTCGTTGACGAACAAGCCGTCGTCGATACCGGTGATATCGCCGAGCGGATCATTGACGATGAAGGTGTCGCCCGACTTCAGCACATGCTGGTCGGCGCTTGCGACTTCGGGCGTTTCGGGCGCGATGAATGCGCCATCGGGAGATTGATCGGGATGATCCACGCCGCTTGAGCGCGTGACGCCGCCGAGTGTTTCAGGATCTTGCATTGAACGCCTCCTCTCTAACCACTGCCTGATCAGACCATCAAGGTGCTTCGTCCGAACGATTGTAGTGGCTATGCGGCGGTTCGCGCGAATACCTGGCAATCAGCGGCCAGACGCTGGGACAAACATCGAAAGCGCTTCGGAAAAAATTACGGGCGCCGGCACGGTAAAACGTGCGGGCGCCCGTCGATCGCTGCACGGCGGCTTGTGGCCACCGTGCGCGCGGCACAACGTTATGCGTCGATGCGCGGCATGGCGATCATCGCTTTGACGATATCGATTAGCGTTGCGAGATGGGCTTCGCTTCGCGCGGCGTATTGCCGATGAACAGCTGACGCGGACGGCCGATCTTCTGTTCCGGGTCGCCGATCATTTCGTTCCATTGCGCGATCCAGCCCACCGTACGCGCCATCGCGAAGATGCAGGTGAACATGGCCGTGGGGATGCCCAGCGCGCGCTGCACGATGCCCGAGTAGAAGTCGACGTTCGGGTACAGCTTGCGCGAGACAAAGTATTCGTCTTCCAGCGCGATCTTTTCGAGCGCCATCGCCAGCTTGAACAGCGGATCGTCGTGCAGGCCCAGTTCGTTGAGCACTTCGTGGCACGTTTCGCGCATCAGCTTCGCACGCGGATCGTAGTTCTTGTAGACGCGGTGACCGAAGCCCATCAGCTTCACGCCCGAGTTCTTGTCCTTCACCTGCTTGATGAACTCGGGGATGTTCTCCACCGAGCCAATTTCTTCCAGCATGTTCAGTGCGGCTTCGTTCGCACCGCCGTGCGCCGGGCCCCACAGACAGGCGATACCGGCCGCGATACACGCGAACGGGTTGGCACCCGACGAACCCGCCAGACGGACCGTCGAGGTCGAGGCATTCTGTTCGTGGTCGGCGTGCAGGATCAGGATACGGTCGAGCGCGCGCACCAGCACGTCGTTGACCTTGTACTCCTCGGCCGGGTTCGAGAACATCATCTGCATGAAGTTCGCGCTGTACGAGAGGTCGTTACGCGGATACACGAAAGGTTGGCCAACCGTGTACTTGTACGCCATCGCCACCAGCGTCGGCAGCTTGGCGATCATGCGGATCGCCGAGACTTCACGATGCTTCGGATCGTTGATGTCGAGCGAGTCGTGATAGAACGCCGACAGCGCGCCAACCGCGGCAACCAGAATCGCCATCGGGTGCGCGTCGCGACGGAAGCCGCGGAAGAAGAAGTGCATCTGCTCGTGAACCATCGTGTGGTTCGTGACCATCGCAACGAATTCGTCCTTCTGCGCTTGCGTGGGCAGCTCGCCCTTGAGCAGCAGGTAGCAGCTTTCGAGGAAGTCGGCGTTTTGCGCGAGGTTGTCGATCGGGTAGCCGCGATAGAGCAGCTCGCCCTTGTCGCCGTCGATATAGGTGATCGCCGAGTTGCACGCCGCCGTGGACATGAAGCCCGGGTCATACGTGAACATGCCGGTCTGGCCGTACAGCTTGCGGATGTCGATCACGTCCGGGCCTTGCGTGCCCTTGTAGACCGGCAGTTCGACGCCTTCGGCGTGACCGGGGATCGTGAGTGTGGCGTGTGTCTTCGAATCGATCATTGTCCTGTCCTTGCATTGCATTGAATTGCGTTACTTCGCAGGACGCAGCGCGCTCGGCACCCGGTTCCCCGAGCGATTCTGCGGCATTTCCACAGACCGACTCCGCTGCGACCACTTGCCGCATTTTACGCCGCGCCGCACCATCGATTCATAGCGATACTGGCAACAATGCCTCTTCGGATCAACAACATTGAATGCTTGCAGCTTCCTTAATCCCGATTTGTGCAACAATATTTTGCCTGTGCAGCGCAACATTCACGCTCCGTATCTGCGATACTGCGTCACATGTCATTGACTTCCCCTGTCAGGCATGCATCTTTGGCCCGCCTTCCTTCTGGCGGGCCTTTTTTACTTAGGCCACACGCGCTGTACGCAAAACGTAAGGAAAGAACAGATGAACATCTCGATCGACACCCTGTTCGCTGAAGACGAACTTGCAGAGGGCGCCGTCGTCACGGCTCTCAATCACCAGGACATCGTCGTCGCGCTTTCGGCGGCCCTCGCCCCCGAACGTGTCGCCGTGCTCCACATGCTCTACCCGCGCACCGACGCGCGCACGCACCACAGCCTCGACGCGCTGGTTGCCGCGCTGCACGGTCACGGCCTGCACCAGGTCGCGCGCCTCGTCTCGCAGGAAGCGCACTACCTCGTGTTCAAGGACCCGGTGAAGGCATGGAAGGCCTTCCACGAAATCCGCAACGACTCGCTCGCCATCGGCGTGCACCTGTACTACGCAGGCCTCGTTGGCGAAGCCGCCGAAAACAAGCTCGACGCGCACGCGCACGGCCGCGACTAAGCGGTTCGACGAACCCGCACGCTCGCCCGGCTGACCGCGCTGCTCCGCTCTTGCGGCGGCGCTTCGGCCAGCCGGGTCGACTGCCTGTTTTACGGTGTTTTTACGCGATTTGCGCGCGATTTTCTCGTGCACTAATTAGTTCGGATTGCTACGTTTTATCGATGAAACGACAGCGGCCGCTCTACGCGGCCGCCATCCGTTTCAGCGCTTGCTTCGGCGAATCAGCGGCCGTGGCCGCTCGCGAAGTGGTCGATCAGATCGTTGAACGCGCCCGGACGTGCGAGGTTCATGCCGTGCGAAGCGCCCTCCACCGTCGCGCGGCGCGCGTCCGGCATCCACTCTTCGAGTGCGGCGGCAGCGCGCTGGAACATCACCGGGCTCAATTCGCCGTCGATCAGCAGCACGGGGCACGTGACCTCGGCGGCCTCTTCGCGCGTGTACGCGGCAAGCGGATCGAGGAACTGCGGCCCCAGCGTGTGCGCATTGTCGATCGCCATGCGGCGGAACGACTGCGTGCTCTTGGCCCAGAAGCCCGGACGGCTCACCGAATCGACGAACAATTCGAGCCCCGCATCGACCTCGCCCGAGTCGATCAGCTGCACGGCGCGGGCGCGCAGCGCATTGACCGTCTCCGGCAGCTTGGCAAGGCTCTGGCCCGGCTGCTGCACGGGGCCGCCCGGATCGGCGAGCGTGAGCGAATGCAGATGCTGCGGATAGCGGCGCGCGAAGTGATACGCAACCGAGCCGCCGCGCGAATGGCCGATCACGTGCGCCGGCCCGGCGCCGAAGGCGTCGATGAACTGCGCGATCTCGTCGGCGTGGCGGCTCCAGCTAAACGGCTGGCCGCCGGCGGCTGCGGCAGGCGCGGGCCAGTATTGCGTGAGGCTCACGGAGACGCAGCGATAGTGCTCGCCCAGGCCCGCAAGCTGCGGCTGCCAGTAGCGATAGTCACAAAGCGACCCGTGGATGAACAGGAGCAAATCGCCCTTGCCGGTTTCGACATATGGCATGGGCTGCCCGCCGGGCAGTTCGACGAACGACCCGGGAGCGGGGAATACGGCTTGATTCACGGCTGGATGATCTACTGACGAATGCTGAACAATGCTGATGAACCAGCGGCACGAAAAAACCTGCGCCGCCTCACGTCATTAAGCGTAATAGAGAAACGAAAGGGGACGTATTGTCGCACGAGCGCGGCCTGGCCGCCTGGGGCGGCTTAGGATTGACTCTCGGTCGGCCCTCGGTTGCGCTTTCAGAGGGCGTCGGGCGGCAAGCGCAACCGGCGTTCGACGCGTCAGTCGTAAGCGCAGAAAGCCGGCTGATCCGCCACCACGGCGCCCGCGGCGGCCGCGCCTGCACCGCGCACGGCGCAGGTCAGCGGCGCTTCGGCCACCCGCACCGGCACGCCCAGCTCGGCCGCGAAACACTGGTCGAGGCGCCCCAGCAACGCGCCGCCGCCGGTCAGCACGATGCCGCTATCGGCGATATCGGTGACGAGTTCGGGCGGCGCGGATTCGAAAACCTGACGCACCACGGCGATCACCTGACGCAGCGGCAGCGCCAGCGCATCGGCTATATCTTCGCTCGTGATCTCGACGGTACGCGGCAGGCCGTCTTCCAGGCTGCGGCCGGTCGCGCGCAGACGCTCGATGGGTTCGCCGCGCAGCGCGCTGCCGATGGTCGTTTTGAGGTGCTCGGCGGTCTGCTCGCCCAGAATCACGCCGTAGAGATTGCGCACGTGCTCGATGATGGCGCGGTCGAACTGGTCGCCGCCCACGCGGATCGAGCCGCCGCACGCCACGCTGCCCAGCGCGATCACGCCCACTTCGGTCGTGCCGCCGCCGATATCGACCACCATCGAACCGGTCGCCGACGCCACCGGCAGGCCCGCGCCCAGCGCCGAAGCCAGCGATTCGTCGATCAGGTTCACGCTGGCCGCCCCCGAAGCGAAGGCCGCCTCGCGGATCGCGCGGCGCTCCACGCGCGTAGCGTCGCCCGGCACGCAGACCGTGAACGCCGAACGGCGCGCCAGCATTCGGCGCGGCCGCGCCATCGCGACGAAGCGGCGCATCATGTGCTCGGCCGCGTCGAAGTTGGCGATCACGCCATGCGAAAGCGGCTTCACCGTTTCGAGATTTTGCGGCGCACGCCCGAGGAGCGCTTTGGCTTCCACACCGACAGCCGCGACGCCCGCGTCACTGCCTTTGCGGCGGCTCGTGCCGCGATCGAAACAGACGACCGACGGCTGGTCGAGGACGATGCCGCCCTCTGCCGTGTAGATCAGCGTATTGGCCGTACCCAGGTCGACCGCCACCGCGTTGTGCGCGGTGTGGCGGGACAGCTTGTGCAGAAATGATGATTGCCGCGTGGCTCGGGCCATGTCGTCTTCGTGTGTGGGTCACGCGTGCGGACACGCGCATTCCCGGAATTCCAACCCGGCACTGCTCGCTCAATCAATCGTCTGAATAAGGAAACCTTCAGACGTTAACAATCAAACGGTAACAATCAGAAATAATCAGCTGAACTATTCAATCCCCGATTGAACCATTCGGCTGAAGATTGCGCGTAAAGCGCCGGGCGCATGGGGCCTGAACGGCCCACTGGCTCTGTTTACGGCATAAGCCGGGCGAGACTTTAACCGCAACAGAAATAACCGGGCAGCTTAAACGCGAAGTGTGGAAAAAATGCGTCAGGCCGCGAGCTTGGACGGCCTGACGTGATTGACACGCGTGTGCGGTGACGACGCGTTTAAGGACTTAACCCAACACCCGCACCAGCGCATCGCGACCGAGCATCGCGCCCTGCGCCGTGATCGTGTGACCGACGCCCGGCAGCACGTAAGCGCCTACTGCATAGCCCGCATCGCTGAATGCGGTCGCCGCGCGTCGTCTTCGCCGTGCACGAGCGTGAGCGGTGTCGAGAGACGGCTGGCCCGGGTTGCGTAAGCAATCGCGGGGGGATTTTGGTCTGGCAGGCGAACATCGCCCACACGATCCACAACCATCACCCGTGGATCGTCGCGTTGTCCCCGAGCGCGATAAGTCTGCATCCGCAGGCAGTCCGATGACCATGCATCGCGAACTTCCTGCCATCAACATCCGTGGCAAAGTCGGAGCCTTCAATGATCGGATTCGTGCCGTGCTCCGGGCATGCTACGAGGTCACCGACGCGCGCCGCCTTGCGTCCGCAAATTTCCATCGTATCCGACCCCGAGATGACGACTCCGCCGTGGGTGGTACTGTCGCCGACACAGGCAATTGATGTCATGTTTCTGTTCCTGCCAGTAGATGAAGCCCGAGGAAGCCGGATCAAGGAAATCCGTTCCGATGCGGCAAACCGCGCGGAATCATGGATGTTGGTTAGCTTAGGTTAATGCGAGATCGTCGGATTCCCCAATTTTCAACGGGGCGCGCCGATGAATCAGTTCCGTCTTGTACAGACCGTTGATCGTTTCAGCCTGCGCGTTGTCGTAGCTGTCGCCACATTTGCCGACAGAAGGCTCAATGCCCGCTTCCGCGAATGCTGACGCACTGCGAGCTTCTGTCAGAATGGGGCATCAAAGTGCCGACTTAACCCGGTTGCCGAACGTACAACGCCAGCTCAGGTGCGTCCAGAACGCAGTCCGTGGTCATCGAGGAGCTGACGCGCCAGCCAACGATACGGCGAGCAAGCACGTCGATCAAGAATGCAACGCAAAGTGAACCCTGCCACGCAAATCGATATGCCTCTGCGTCGCTGGGGGTGGGAACTTGCCCGAATTCCCACTAATCTTGTTAGATAACTCCTGAGCCATTTGGGTCTCATCTTTCGGACCTTGCACAGAGTTATCAGTGCATTTTGGCAAGCACTTGCATCGAGCCAAACCTCACGGCCAAGTCGTGCCATCCGCCTCGATCCGCTGCACGAGGTTGCCGCGCTCATCATGGCTGTAGCGTATGCGGTTCAGCTCCTTCAACACGTTGCCGATGCACTTCGGCAGCGACGCCTCCCATGCATCCAGCTTGCGCCTGTCCTCCAGGCCACGCCCGTTGTCACGCAGCGGCACGGATCGCCAAGGCAGGGCGGTTAAAGAGAAGAAAGAGCTGCACAGGTCGTAAACGAAGCGCGGGCCGTGAGTGCGTCAACACTCACGGCCCGCTGACCAACACCAGTTCAATCGAGGAACTGAATCATGGCTAATGCCAATCTTAAACCACGCCGTAAGCTGCCCGTTCAACGCCAGACGATGATGGCCGTTCAGATCGGACAGACTCCCCACAACGGCGAGCCTCCGACGCTCGACGCCAACCAGAGAGCCGCGTTCCCGTGGATGCAGCTCGCCGATGAATTCCTCATCTCGCCCGACTACAACTACACCATCGCCGGACGGCCAATGACCGATGAGCAAATCGCTCGCCGAGAAACTGCTGGATTGGCAGGCCGGTGAACGCGAGTCTGACTAACGCTGAATGAACGAAGGGCCGCGCATGCGGCCCTTCGTTCATCTTCATGCGCTATCGCACTCAAGGAAGTAATCGAACAGATCTAAATCGAATTGCTCAGAGATATAGGGCGCAAGTTGTTCCGCTGCACGAGTGTTTATTGCAAAAGCGTCAAACATTGGGTTATCGTCCGGCGCATTAAAAAGCGCTTGCAAAAACCCTAGGCTCGGCACAAGTACAAATTCAATGTCGCGGATGTGCTCGTCTCCCTTTTTTTCATACGCCGCGATATACCGGTGAAGTCGATACTCCGTCATGGCTCAATCGTCCTTGTTGGATCGGCCCCCTTGCCCGGTATAGCATCGCCCGTGTTGGGATCAAACGCTCCCATGTGTTTACCGCGCTTGTTGTACATCTCCACTTCGCCATGCTGCGAATCCCATTCGCAGAGGCAGCCATTCGAGCGTTTCCATCGTTTTCTCAACCCGCCACCTCCTTGCACAGGCGTTTTCGGTTTCACACGCACAGCATCTGGGAAACCCGGCAAGCTTGGCGGAGCGGGAATGTATTTATTCAATCCTAGCGGATCAACCCAGCCAACCGGGTTCGGCGCATATTGATACGCGTTGAGCCCGCCTTTGAGCCCAATCGGATCCTTGCTAATGAACCTACCCGAATTGGGATCGTAGTACCGATGCCGGTTGTAGTGCAACCCGGTTTCGGCGTCGAAGTACTGCCCCTGGAAACGAAGCCGGTTAACCGTCAGCAGTTCATCAATGCTGTACAGCGCCACTTCTTCGGTGGAAGGCACCCACGACAGGAAACCTGTGTTCTTCCTGATATAGCCATCTGTTCGGCGGCGGAAACGGGCTTCGCCACAAAAGCGCGAATCGTACGCGTCACGTCCCGCACGCCCGCCACGATGCTCGCCTTCCACGACTTGAGATGCCCGTCCAGTTCCGACATGAATTCGATCACGTCGCCGCCTGCGGTCGCCCAGAACAGATCGACCAACACGGTGGTACCCAGCCCCTGCGCAAACGCGAGCAGCACTTCCTTGACCACCGCACGCGCTGGTCGGCTGGCATTGCCTGCGGCTGGAATCACACCAATCGCGTCGATGGCGAGAATGCCCCAGTTGAAGAGGTTTTTCGACGCGCCCGCGACGCTGCAGATACGGTAGATGTCCGTGCCCACGTCGTACCCTTCGCTTCGCCCCTGGTTATCCCGATCGACCGCAAAGCCGAGATTGAGCTGCGACTTACCGTTTTCCGTCGCCAGCTTGATATGCTCCTGCCCCTTGCGATCCTCCATCTGCAGCGTATTGTTGCTGCGGGTGTGAATGGTGTGACGCTGTGCCCATGGATGCCCGGAGACAACCGGATCCATGTGCTTTGCAGTGTGCAGAACCTGCGAAATATACGGCCGGTCGGGGTTCCCCCACAGAAAGCCTACGGTAACGATGGTTCCCGCTTCCAGCCCGAAGTGAAAGCCCGTGCGCCCCTGTCCGCCGAAGGGCTTCGCAAGACGCATAGGGCAACTCTCAAGCCCGGGCGTGCGCTCGTCCCGGTCTGCATGGAGATTGACGATGTAGCGCCCCTGACCGTCAATGTATGGGCCCACATAACCCTTTGTCGACGCAATTGTCCCCGTCACCACTCCCTGAATAAGAGGCCATGAGTCTTCGAGTAACGGCATCCTGAATTGCCGGTCGCTCGGGATCGCAGTGAACTCAACCTTGTAGCTCTCCTTGCGCGACGCGCTGCTGGTCATGCCAGTCATCCGCAAGCGCAGCGTCCGGTGTTCCGAGTACCTCGAGGGTGTAATACTGGTGAACGTCAATACCCGGACGCACCACTGGATCACGTGAAGTCAAGTGCTCACTCCCTGGATTCGCATCCCTCCGTTCCCGCAACGGAAAAGCAAAAGGACGAGGTCGAAAATCGATCAAATATTATGCAAAATGAAAAAGCCATGGAGTCATTGATGAGCAATCACAACCTGTGATTTATCAATTCAAATCCAAATATTTCTGCTAGTGGCTTGTCTCTGCTCGCGTCGATTCTCGCCAAGGACCGCGATACCCTTCACGACACAGAGCAGCGCGATACACAGATGAAACACCAATGTGTCATCTGAAGGATTCCTATATTTTTGTGAGAAATAAATAAATCAGGCCACAAGATCGAGCGGCCTGACTGAAAGAAGTGCGTTAGGACAGCGCGCCGTGCGTCTACGCGGCGCGCTATTGCAAAGAAGGCGAAGAAGGCTAACCCAACACCCGCACCAGCGCATCGCGACCGAGCATCGCGCCCTGCGCCGTGATCGTGTGCCCGACGCCCGGCAGCACGTAAGCGCCTACTGCATAGCCCGCATCGCTGAATGCGGTCGCCGCGCGTTCGAGTTCCTGCACCGGAATCACCGTGTCGTCTTCGCCGTGCACGAGCGTGAGCGGCGTGCGGCTTTTCGCGATCACCGGCGTCGAGAGACGACCGGCGAAAGCGACCACTGCCGCCACGCCTTCCGGCTGCGTCGCTACGTGATAGAGCGACATGATCGAGCCTTGCGAGAAGCCGACCAGCGCGAGCTTGTCGGTACCCAGGCCCCAATGCGCGAGTTCATCGGCGAGACGCTTTTGCAGGATCGGCGCAGCAGCGGCCACGCGCGCACCGCGATTCGCTTCGTTGACGTCGCGCAGGCTGAACCACTGCCGTCCGCCGAAACCGCCGTCGAACGGCTCGCTGCCATCGAGCGACGCAAAGGCGACGCCGGGCAGCGCATCGCGCCACGCATCGGCGAGCGGCATCAGATCGCGTGCGTTGCTGCCCACGCCATGCAGCAGCACGACCAGCGCGCGCGCCGCGCCTTCGGCCGGCGCAAGGCGCCAGCCACCATCGAATTGTTCCCAGCTCATTCTGAAATCCCCTGTGGGCGTGTGACTGACCGAAGCGCGGCAATCGGGCGAGCCCTGACCGTCAGGCATCGCGCTTGCGCCGCCGCGCCAGCCGCAAGGATACGCTGGCGTTCCAGAATGCGTCGCCGCGCCCACCGGGCGAAAGGCAAACGAAAGCCGAAGTCCCTGCGTCACGTGGGGATGCTTTTCGGTGCTTCGATGGCATCGCGCGAATGCGGTTATCCTTGCCGCAAATCCGGGCCGCAGCACGCGGGCCTTCCCAGCTTTGCAGCACCGAATCACGCGGAGAACAAGCTTGAACCAGCCTGCCGCCTCGGCCACGCCGCCCTCGCCACCCGCTCCGCCCGCGCCACCGCCGCCGCTGGAAGGCGGCCGGCTGATCCTCGCGACCGTCGCCGTGGCGCTCGCGACTTTCATGAACGTGCTCGATACCTCGATCGCCAACGTCGCGATTCCCACCATCTCGGGCGATCTGGGCGTCTCCGTCGACGAAGGCACCTGGGTCATCACCGTGTTCGCCGCCGCGAATGCCGTCTCGATTCCCCTCACCGGCTGGCTCACGCAGCGCTTCGGCCAGGTGCGCCTGTTCGTGGCGTCGATCTTTTCGTTCGTGATCGCCTCGTGGCTGTGCGGCGTGGCGCCCAGCCTGCCCTTCCTGCTGGTCGCGCGCGTGCTGCAAGGCGCGGTAGCCGGCCCGCTGATTCCGCTTTCGCAGGCGATCCTGCTCGGCTCCTGGCCGAAGGACAAATCGGCCACAGCGCTAGCGTTCTGGGCCATGACCACGACCGTCGGGCCGATTGCGGGCCCGGCGCTGGGCGGCTGGATCACCGACAGCTACAACTGGTCGTGGATCTTCTACATCAATATTCCGGTCGGGCTGTTCGCCGGTCTCATCACCTGGAATATCTACCGGAACCGCGAATCGGCCACGCGCAAACCGCCTATCGATATCGTCGGGCTGGGTTTGCTGATCGCCTGGGTCGCCTCGCTGCAGATCCTGCTCGATAAGGGCAAGGATCTCGACTGGTTCAACTCGCCGTTGATCGTCGGGCTGGGCGTGGTCGCGCTGATCAGCTTCGCGTTCTTCCTCGTCTGGGAATTGACCGAGGCGAATCCGATCGTCGATCTACGGCTATTCGGCCAGCGTAATTTTCTGGGCGGGACGATTGCGATTTCGGTGGCCTATGGCGTGTTCTTCGGCAATCTGGTGCTGCTGCCGCAATGGATGCAGGAGTATCTGAACTATCGCTCGGTGGATGCCGGGCTCGTGACCGCGCCGCTCGGCATTTTCGCCGTGATTCTCGCGCCGGTCGTGGGCCGCATCCTGCCGCGCTCGGACGCGCGCGTGATCGCCACCTGCGCGTTCGTGCTGTTCTCGGTCGTGTTCTTCATGCGCTCGAATTACGTGATCGAGATCGACACGTTCCATCTCGTGCTGCCCACGTTGCTGCAGGGCATTCCGATGGCGCTGTTCTTCGTGCCGCTCACCGCGATCATTCTCGCTGGCCAGCCGCCCGGCAAGATGCCGGCCGCCGCGGGTCTGTCGAACTTCGTGCGCGTGTTTTGCGGCGCAGTGGGCACCTCGATCTCGACGAATGCGTGGAATAACCGCACGGTGCTGCACCACGAACGCCTGACCGAGCAGGCCTCGATCGACAACCCGCTGTTCCGCCAGTCGATCGAGAATACGCAGACGCTGCTGCATCTGAGCGAGCCTTCGGCGCGCGCGCTGTTCGATTTCCAGTTGACGACGCAGGCCGCGATGATGGGCCTGAACGACATCTTCTATGTCTCGGCGATTATCTTTCTCGCCATCATCCCGCTGATCTGGGTGACGAAATCGACGCGCGGCGGCGGAGGCGGCGCAGCGGGCGCGCACTGAGCGCCTCGCGCATCACGCGAAACGCAGCGGCGAGTACGGCCTGGGATCGGTGAACGGCGTCTCGCCCGTGATCATTTCGGCGACGAGGCGTCCCGTCACCGGGCCGAGCGTCAGGCCATGATGGTTGTGACCGAAGGCGAACCACACGCCCTTGTGGCGCGGCGCGGGCCCAAGCACCGGACGCATATCCGGCGTGCACGGGCGCATGCCCATCCAGGGCGTTTCGTCCAGCCGCTCGCCTAGTCCGAACACCGGCCGCGCGGCGCGCTCGGCGGCATCGAGTTGCGCGTAGTTGGGCGGGCGCTCGCGCGTGGCCAGTTCCACGCCGGTCGTCAGGCGCAGGCCGCGGCGCATCGGCGCGACCACGTAACCGCCTTCGATATCCACCACCGGCCGCAGCAGCGGCGCGCCCGCGGCGCTCGCGTAGTGCATGTGATAGCCGCGCTTGGCCATCAGCGGCACGCGGTAGCCGAGCGCCGCCGTCACCTGATCCGACCACGGCCCCATCGCCACGACGGCGAGTTCCGCGCCCAGCGGGCCGTCATCGGTCTGCACCTGCCAGCCGCTGCCTTGCGCGCGCAAGGTACGCGCGTCGCCCTTCACGATGCGGCCGCCTTCGCGCACAAACAACGCCGCGTAGCCCTTCACCAGCGCGCCGGGATCGGCCACGCTCGCGGGGTCGATCCAGTGAATCGCGCCGGCGTAACCCGCGCTCAGCGACGCTTCGGCGGCACGCAAGCCGACCGCATCGAAGACTTCCGTGCGCAGGCGGTGCTCCGCGGCCAGTTGCTGCGACGCCTCGCGCTCGCGTTCGAACTGCTCCGGCGAGCGATACGCCTCCAGCCAGCCGATCGGCCGCACGAGTTCGCCCAGATCCGTGCGCGCAACCAGCGCCTGATGCTCGGCGACGCAGCGCGAAATCAGCGGCAGCATGTCCTTCGCCGCGCCCGCCAGCCGTGCAGGCGCCGATTCGCGCCAGAAGGTCGCGAGCCAGCGCGCGTAGGCGGGCAGCGAGCGCACGTCGTAGCGCAGCATCGTCGAGTCGTTGCGCGCGAGACGCAGCAGCGTGCGCCAGTCGCGCGGAAACCCATACGGCACCACCGACGACGCCTCGATCAGCCCGGCATTGCCGTGACTGGTTTCCTCGCCGGGCGCGCGCCGGTCCACGAGCGTGACGCGCAGGCCGCGCGCCTGCAGATGCAGCGCGACGCTCACGCCGACGATGCCCGCGCCGAGCACGATTGCATCCTTGCTCATGCCATTCCTCTGGAGTCCGTATGGATTGTCATTACTTCGCGACGATGTCGCGGCCGAAGTATTTCATCGAGAGCTTCGTGAGCGTGCCGTCCTGGCGCAGCGAATCGAGCGCCGCATCCACCTTGGCGCGCAGCGCCGCGTCGTTCTTGCGCATCCCGAAACCCGTGCCCTCGCCCAGCGTGGCGGGGTCCTTGAGCGGCGCGCCCGCGAAATCGAAGCCCTTGCCCTGCGGCTTCGAGAGAAAGCCGTCGGTGGCAGTCTGCACTTCCTGCACCGCGCCGTCCAGACGGCCCGCCGCGAGGTCTACGAAAATCTGGTCCTGGTTCTCGTAAGTGACGATCGACACGCCCTGCGGCGCCCAGTGCTTGCGCACGTAATCTTCCTGCGTCGAGCCCTGCAGCACGCCGATCTGCTTGCCCTTGAGGCTGGCTGCCACGGGCTGCAGGCCCGAGCCGCGCTTCGCGACCATCTGGATCGGCATGACGTAGACCGCCGGCGTGAAGTCGATCTGCTGACGGCGCTTGTCCGTGATGTTCATCGCCGAATTGATGACGTCGAACTTGCGTGCCTCCAGCGCCGCAATCAGCCCATCGAAGCTGTTTTCGACCCACACGCACTTGACCTGCATGCGCTGGCACACCGCATTGCCGATGTCGATATCGAAGCCCTGCAACTGGCCCGACGGCGCCTTGCTCTCGAACGGCGGATACGACGCCTCCACGCCGAAGCGCAAGGTGTCCTGCGCGTGCGCCACGCTCGCCGTCATGCCCACTGTCAGCCCGCATGCCGCGCCCAGCAAAGCCACCAGTCCCGCGCGCCGCGCCTTGCGCGCATAGCGAATCGTCTTCGTGTTCATCGTCGTCACCATAGTCGTAATGAGATCGGGCGGGCCACGCACCGGCGATCGATGCGTCGCGGCCACAGGGCGAATATAGACGAAAATTAAAAATAAAGTCTAGAATGGACAAAAAAGTCTACGACAAGCCCAGTCAGATCCACTGTGATGCGCACCCGATTTCGAGCGGATGCAGCATCGAGATCCACCGAAGGAGTCATCGCATGACCGCAACGTCCCTCCCCGCCACGCCGTTCATCGTCGACGCCGCGCAGGTGCGCGCCGCGCTGCCCTCACTCGACGTGCGCGGCGTGCTCGCGCGCATGTTCGGCTCGCTCGGCCGCGGCAACGCCGTGCAGCCGCCGCAGACGCTCGCGCTGTTTCCGCAACAGGCCGGCGACTACATCACCTATCTGGGCGTGCTGGCCGAAGCCGGCGTGTTCGGCGCGAAGCTCTCGCCGTACATCGCGGGCGCGAACGGCGCGAAGCCGGTCATCACGGCCTGGACCGCGCTGATGTCGACGACCACCGGCCAGCCGCTCATGTGGTGCGACGCCGCGCTGCTCACGACCGAACGCACCGCCGGCACCACGGCGCTGGCCGTCGACCAGCTCGCGCCGCGCGAGGCACGCCGGCTCGCCGTGATCGGCGCGGGCGACGTGGCGCTCGCGCATATCCGCCACGCGGCGCCGTTGCGCGCGTGGGAGCGCATCAGCGTCTGGTCGCCGAAGCTCGCCGCCGACGCCGCCCACGCCGACACCGTGCGCGCCACCGACGCCCGCGTGCAGATCGCCGCATCGGCCGAAGACTGCGTGGCCGACGCCGATGTCGTCATGCTCTGCACTTCGTCGGGCACGCCGGTGCTCGCGCTCGACACGCTCACGAAACCCGCGCTCATCACCTCGATCAGCACGAACGTCGCGCAGGCGCACGAGATCGATCCGGCCGCGCTGCCCTCGCTCGACGTCTATTGCGATTACCGCCGCACCACGCCGCACAGCGCCGGCGAAATGACGATCGCGGCGCGCGAGCATGGCTGGTCGCCGGACGCGATCGCGGGCGATCTGGCCGATCTCGCCAACGACGCCTGCCCGCGCCCCGGCTACACGCGCCACGTGTTTTTCCGCTCGATCGGCCTCGGACTGGAAGACATCGCCGTGGCGTATGCGCTCTACACGCATCTGCGCGACCAGCAGAATGCGCAATAAGCAAAACGCCTGATAAGCAGTATCATCGACGTCCTCTTCGATGTGAGATTCCACGCGCCCCGCCCGATGCCGAAAACGAAACCCGCCAGCAGGAAAGCGACGCCCTCCGATTCGTGTACGCGCCTGCTCGAACGCTACGCGCACGTGGCGGACAGCATCACGACGCTGTTCTTCCCGTTCGCCGAAGTCGTGATCCACGATCTCGCCGATCAGACCGTGGCGTATCTGTCGAACAATCTGTCGAAGCGCGAGATCGGCGACGATTCCGCGCTGGAGGACGTCGAGGAAACCACCCGCAGCAAGCTGCTCGGCCCCTACGAGAAAGTGAACTGGGACGGGCGGCGCATGCGCTGCGTGAGTACGGCGCTATTCGACGACGAAGGCCGCGCGGCGGGCGTCATGTGCATCAACTTCAATATCGCCGCTTTCGACGATATGCAGGCCACGCTCGATTTGTTCCTGCGCGGCGCGGGCGTGATCGCGCAACCGGAAGAACTGTTCAAGGACGACTGGCAGGAGCGCATCAACACTTTCCTGCACGGCTGGCTGCGCGAGCGTCAGGTGGCGCTGAATTCGCTCACGCGCGAGCACCGGCGCGAGCTGGTCGAAGCGCTGCATGCCGAAGGCGCGTTCAAGGGCAAAAGCTCGGCGAATTACGTGGCGAAGGTGCTGGGCATGGGACGCGCAACGGTCTACAAGCATCTGCGCGAGATGAAGGACGACGCGGCGTAACCATCGCATCAGCGGCTGCGCTGCCATCGCGCGGCCGCAGCGGAATCGCTACAATCGCCGGACTGTCACGCCGCCCTTGCCCGCGATGTCCAAGAACTTGCCCATCGATTACACGCCCATCCTCGACGCGATTCATCGCGATCTGCAACCGCATCTTGGCGCGGGCCGCGTCGCCGATTACATTCCCGAACTCGCGAACGTGCGCGCCGATCATTTCGGCATGGCGATCGTGACCGTCGACGGTCAGGTCCATCGCACCGGCGACGCCGACGTGCGCTTCTCGATCCAGAGTATCTCCAAGCTGTTCGCCTGCACGCTGGCCTTCCAGATGCTCGGCGACGCGCTCTGGCAACGCGTGGGCCGCGAGCCGTCGGGCACAGCGTTCAACTCGCTCGTGCAACTCGAATTCGAAGGCGGCAAGCCGCGCAATCCGTTTATCAATGCGGGCGCTCTGGTGGTCACGGACGTGCTGTGCCGCCGCTTCGTGCAGGCGGAAACGGCGCTGGTGGATTTCGTGCGGCGGCTTTCGGGCGAACCGGGTATCGGCTACGACCTCAAGGTGGCGCAATCGGAACTCGCGCATGCCGAACGCAATCGCGCGATGGCGCATTTCATCGCGAGTTTCGGCAATCTGGAAATGGCCGCCGATGCGGTGATCGACGCGTATTGCCGTCAATGCGCGATCGAAATGAGTTGCGTGGAACTGGCGCGCGCCGCGCTGTTTCTCGCCAACGGCGGGGTTTCGCCCGCGAACGGCGAGCAGGTGCTCGACGCCAGTTCGGCCAAGCGGCTTTCTGCGCTGATGCTGACTTGCGGCACTTACGATGCAGCGGGCGATTTCGTGTATCGCGTGGGCTTGCCGGCGAAAAGCGGCGTGGGCGGCGGGATCGTTGCCGTGCTGCCAGGCGAGTTTGCGGTGTGCGTGTGGTCGCCGGGACTCGACGCGAATGGCAATTCGCAGGTGGGTTCGCTCGCGCTCGAACAACTGACGACGCGCACGGGCCGGTCGATTTTTTAAATACGGGCGCGCGACGCGCTGCGCATTGTATTGGCAAAAAGAGCCTTGACCGTATGACCGGTCAAGGCCGCGAAGCGAGGCGGGACAGCCTCGCGAAACACACCAGGGTGGAGTGTGTGGAGAGTCAATCAGCCTTTATCAAAGCACGCAGGCCTGATTGTCATAACTCTTGCCCGGCTTCTTTTTCAGGGTAATGATGACGCGCACATCGGGGACATCGCCCACCTGCCGCGCGGTATGCCCCACCGGATCGCCGGGCTTTTCAGCAAAAGCGCCCTGATCGGAATTGAATTGGACCTGCCCCGGTCCCTGGCGCAGCGTCGTGCCATCCGCCGTCTTGATCTCCCATTCGCCCGAAAGATCGATGACCCATTGCGGACCCGGCGCATGATGCCAGTCGCCATACCAGCCCACCGGTATCACCGAATAAACGACGCTCTGAATATCCTCCGGTGCAACGCCCATGTAATAAGGCGCGGCAGGCGGCGCAAAGCCGTGCAGTTTCAGCCCTTTCAGCACGCACCGGCTGACGTGCGTACGTCCATGGTTATCGGCCCATACGTTCTGGAAGGGAATCTGGTCATTGGCGATCAACGCTGCGTCGCTGACATTCGCGGGCGCGAGATCGGTGGAAAGCGTGATCGGCGCCGCGTGAGCAGACTTATTGGCTTGCGCAGACGAAGCCGTTTTCGCATCCACGATTTGCGTGATTGCATCTGGCGTTTGTGCCATTGCAACAGCCGAATTCAGCAACACCAGGGCACACGCGGCCCGGATCAATGAAGTATTCATCAGTTTTCTCCGCACTATCGCGAATGTTTAAAACGAGTGATTGATGCCGATCTGAACGCCGGTCTGACTCATGCCGTAAGGCTGAGTGGAATCGAGCGCATTGAGGCTCACGGTATTCGCACCATGGTTATCGAGGTAACCCGCGAATCCATACAGGAAAGTGCGCGGCGACAGGTTGTACTGCCCGCCGATAACAACCCATGTGGGTTCGCCACGGCCATGGAACATGTCGTGATGAATCGCTTCGCCGAGTACGGTGACCTTGGGCGTAAGCGTGTAGGTCATGCCGGCCCAATAGAGATTTCCAGCGGGACTCAGGCCCAGATCGCCGGAGATATTCGCGTAGCCGCCCATCAGAGAGAGACTGTCGAAACGATATTTCGCCGCCACCGTTGCGCGTCGCTCGACGCGATTTGCCTCGGAAATGCCAGTGGTAGTATCGAGTTCGCCGCGCGTGTCCTCATAGATGGCGCGCATGGAGAGCGGGCCTCGATCGTAGGCGAGCGACGCGCCCATATAGCGTCCCGCACGCGAATCGCCCGCGACCTGCTGACCGAATGAATATTCCGCACTCGCGCTAAAGCCCGCAATGACGGGCGAACGATATTTAATGGCGTTGCTGGGCCAGTCCGATTGCGCAGGAAAGAGATCGGTGGAAAGCAGCGAGTACTGCGCCATGCTCGTGGCGTCGAAATCCAGCAACGCCTGGAACATCAGATTCCACTGGCGACCGAGTTCAACCGAACCCCAGGTGGGATCTTCGAGACCCACGAAAGCATAGCGATTGAACAGCGAGCTTGAATCGGCCTGTTGGCCCGTATTCACGACATAGCCGCTCTCAAGGTCGAAATACGCCTTGCGACCGCTTCCCAGATCTTCCTGACCTTTGATGCCGAAGAGCGACGGAATCGCATTGCCGGACTGCAGCCCCACTTCGGCGTGACCGCCGCTGCTGGAATGGGTGAGATACTGCAAACCTTCATCGACCGTGCCGTAAAGCGTGACGGACGACTGTGCGTGCGCGGCCACCGACCCGGCCCCGCACAACAGCGAGACAAGCCACTTCTTCATATGAAAACGCCTTCAACTGTATACCTCCCTCCTCGCCTTTTTTATTCGCATTCCAAACAGATCGTAAGGAAAGCGATATCGGCGATGATGCTCTTTGGGAAAATGCTTGAGCGCGGCGGATTCTATACAGCGAAGGACGTTGTGTTTTACGGATAGGGAAAAGCCACTTTTCCCTCCATTCACAAATGAAACTTCTTTTATATTTTTTCAGTTATCGCCAGCCGGATCGCACAGAAAAACAAGATCGATCCCGATCCAAACATAAACAAAATTTAGAATTGAGAATCGATATGAGGAAAATTTCATGTCGATAACGAGCCACGTGCGTTGCATGCATCAGACAGTCAGCGCGCGTGGCTCGTCACGGCTTCAAGTTCCTCCGGCTTTTTCCAGTTCGCTACTCAGAAAATCGACGAACGCGCGCACGCGCGTAGAAAGCTGGTGGCGCTGGGCATAGACAGCGTAGATATCCGCGCCCGGCGTACGGTATTCGGGCAGGACGATCACGAGCCGTCCATCTGCGATGTAATCCTTCACATCCCACTCTGCACGCATCAGGATGCCGTGACCGTCGAGCGCCCATTTCACGGCGATCTCGCCGTCGTTGGTCGTGAGATTGCCGTTCACACGCAAGGCTTCGCTTTTTGCGTTCGCGCCGCGCTCGCTGGTCAGCCGCCACACGCCATAGGCTTCGTCGCCCTGCCTGATCCCGATGCAATTGTGGCGAGTGAGTTCGTGCGGTGTGACTGGCGTGCCATGCACGGCCAGATACGCGGGCGACGCGCACAGCACGCGCCGGTTCGCAGCCAGTCTTCTCGCGACGACGCGCAGATCGGGGGGCTCGCCAAAGCGGATGCAGACGTCGAAGCTGTCGTCGGAAAGCGGCGGCGGCGTCACGGAAAGCTGGAGTTGCACGGAAACTTGCGGATAGCACTTGAGAAAGCGCGAAATCGCCGGGCCGATGTGACTGCGGCCGAAACCCAGCGTCGCGTTGACCCGCAGTAGCCCTTTGGGCGTCGATCTGGAACTGGTTAATACCTCACTCAGTTCGTCGATCTGATCGAGGATGCGCCGCGCGCGCTCCAGATAGACCTCGCCTTCGGGCGTCAGCAGCATGCGGCGCGTGGTTCGATTGACCAGCGTGACGCCGGCGCGCTGCTCCATCAGCGTGAGCCGCTTGCTGACGGCGGCCGGTGTGAGACCGAGTTCGCGCGCCGCCGAACTCAAACTGCCGCAGGCGGCCAGAGTAGAAAAAAAGCCAAGATCGGCTGGAGAAATAACGTCTGTCACGGGTCCAGTTCTTTGAATTGGAGTTAAAGGTGCTTTAAGTTTCGCCCCGGTTTCAACACTCAAGGTTGGGTAAAGTATGGGCCATTAGCCTGCCATTACCAAGGACACGGAGACATGAAAACGTATCGCATTGCAACAATTCCCGGCGACGGAATCGGCAAGGAAGTGGTTCCGGCAGGCAAACAGGTGCTCGAAACGCTCGCGAAACACAGTGAGTCTTTCGCCTTCGAGTTCGAAGATTTCGACTGGGGCGCCGACTACTATCGCGCGCACGGCGCGATGATGCCCGCCGATGGGCTCGATCAGATTCGCGACAAGGACGCCATTCTGTTCGGCTCGGCTGGCGACCCCGATGTGCCCGATCACATTACGCTGTGGGGCCTGCGCCTGAAGATCTGCCAGGGCTTCGACCAGTACGCCAATGTACGCCCGACGCGCATCCTGCCCGGTATCGACGCGCCGCTCAAACGCTGCCAACCCGAAGACCTGAACTGGGTCATCGTGCGCGAAAACTCCGAAGGCGAATACTCGGGCGTGGGCGGCCGTGTTCACCAGGGCCATCCGATCGAAGCCGCCACCGATGTCTCGATCCTCACGCGTGCAGGCGTCGAGCGCATCCTGCGCTTCGCGTTTCGTCTCGCGCAGTCGCGTCCGCGCAAACTGCTTACGGTCATCACCAAGAGCAACGCGCAGCGTCACGCCATGGTGATGTGGGACGAAATTGCCCATCAGATTGCAGCGGAATTTCCCGATGTCACGTGGGACAAGGAACTTGTCGATGCCGCAACGGCGCGCATGGTCAACCGCCCGGCATCGCTCGACACGATCGTGGCAACCAACCTGCACGCGGACATTCTGAGCGACCTTGCGGCCGCTCTTGCGGGCAGCCTGGGTATCGCGCCGACCGGCAACATCGACCCCGAACACCGCTACCCGTCCATGTTCGAGCCGATCCATGGTTCCGCGTTCGACATCATGGGCAAAGGTCTGGCGAATCCCGTCGGCACGTTCTGGTCGGTTGTCATGCTGCTCGAACATCTGGGCGAGCACGCGGCCGCCCAACAAGTCATGGAAGCGATCGAAGCCGTCACGGCGAACACCGAATTGCACACCGGCGATCTTGGCGGCACGGCCACGACCCGGCAAGTTACCGAAGCGGTCTGCGCGCTGATCGAGCATGCAACCGTAAAAGCCTGAGCCGGGCAACCGGTCGATCCTGCCAGCCCCAGCCAGAGCTAACAGAATCACCCGATCGAAGGAGGCCGCACCGCGCCTCCCGATCGAATGAATATAAGTATTCCTCACATTTTCAGAAAGAACGGTCATATACGTATGAAAACACACTGTCGCCGCTCCGGCGGTGTGCACAGGCGCGTTGCTTAACGCCAGGACTTTATTCACGCAGGGTGTGTTTTCAAATCTGCGCCAACAGAGAGTTCGACAACGAACCACGGCGCGCAATTCTTTGGAGGAGACTATGATTTCCGATCAAGACCTCGAGCAACGAGTATCCAGGAAACTCATGTGGCGAATCATTCCGTTCGTCATGCTGTTGTATTTCGTGAGCTTTCTTGATCGCGTGAATGTCGGCTTTGCCGCAATCACGATGAACAAGGATATCGGCCTTTCCCCGACCGCCTTCGGGTTGGGTGGCGGCCTCTTCTTTATCGGCTACTTCCTCTGCGAAGTGCCGTCAAACCTGATCCTGCATAAAGTAGGCGCGCGGATCTGGATCGCCCGGGTCATGATTACGTGGGGCATTGTTTCGGGTATTTCGGCTTTCGTCGTGGGCCCGAAAAGCTTCTATTTGCTGCGCTTTCTGCTTGGCGTCGCCGAGGCGGGCTTTTTCCCGGGCATCATTCTCTATTTGAGCCAGTGGTTCCCGACGCGCCAGCGTGCAGTGGCCGCAGCATGGTTCATGGCAGCCGCGCCGATCTCCACCGCAATTGGCTCGCCTCTTTCCGGTGCGATCATGCAATTGCCCTCGGTATTCGGACTCGCCGACTGGCAAATGCTCTATATCATCGAAGCCGTTCCCGCTGCCGTGCTGGGCTTCGTGGTGCTTCGCCATCTGACTGACAACCCGTCAAAAGCCACGTGGCTTCTCGCCGAGGAACGCGACTGGCTGATCGCCAAGCTGCGGGAAGAATCGCTTGCACGTGTTTCTCATGGCGGCCATACGAGCGGAGCGCTCAGCGCGCTGAAAGATCCGCGCGTGCTTGCGCTCTCATTGATTTACTTTGGCACGTCCGCCGGACTTTATACGCTGGGCTTGTGGGCGCCGTTGATCATCCGCGAGTTTGGATTCACTTCGTTCCAGACGGGCCTGCTGAACGGTATTCCGAGTCTGGTCGCGGTTCTCGCCATGATTCTCTGGGCAAAGCATTCCGATCGCACCGGCGAGCGTACCTGGCACGTCATCATTCCCTGCACGCTTGCATGTGTCGGCTTTATCTTCGCGGGTCAGGCAACTAGCGCGCTTTTGATTATCAGCGCACTGGTCGTTGTGAACATCGGCATTAGCGCCGCGAAAGCACCGCTGTGGGCCATGCCGAGTGTGTTCCTGTCCGGCGCCGGCGCAGCAGCAGGTATTGCAATGATCAATTCGCTCGGCAATCTGGGCGGCTTCGTCGGCCCGGCCGTTATCGGCTGGCTCAAGAATGAAACCGGCAGCTATGCCGCTGGCCTCTATGTCGTCGCGGCAACGCTTGCTGTCTCGTCGATTGTCACGCTCGTTCTCAGCCGACAAAAGACGAACTCCGGGACAGGCACCCCACGCGTGAGCCACGATCACTGACGGGTCAATCAGGGAGTCTTTAAAACGTGGAGCGTGCTGCAACGGGAAACGCCCTTTGCAGCACGCTCATTTTCGAACATAGTGAAACGAATCAGGAAACGCTACGCCAAAGCGCGCACATGCGGGCAGTTTGTTTGCGATGCAACGCCCAGCGCAAAAGCAACGCAAGCGCAATGGCCAGATCGAGCGCGATGCAGATCGACGACTGGCAATGCTCGACTTTCCACACAGCACTCGCGACAAGCGCCGCACCGAGCAGCAGCACCGCGGACGTGGACGCCAGCATCGGCATGCACAGCTTCGGCCAGCTTTGCGCGCGCGGATGCACTTCACGCCTCACTCGCAACACGGCAGGCAAAACGGCAAGCGCACATCCACCGGCAAGACCGAAACCCGCCCAGGAAAGCGGGCCCACAACCAGACCGAGCATGTATGACGCGGCGCCTAGCGCGAATACCCAGGCGAGCAGCGCAAGCAGTTTTCGGAATACATACGTCGAAGCGAATTGGGCCGCCAGGACGCGCGGTTGACCGAAGCGCTCGAACAAGGCGCGAAGCTCGCCTTGCGCCCTGCCTGCACGCGAAGGACCCGCACGTTGCGTCCTGGCCTGTTCATCGACGCTCTCGTACAGATGATCGGCAACTTCATCGCAAACATCGCGCGCATATTGACGATCGAATTGCAACGCTTCGCCGATCTCGAACAGATAGGCCTCTACCGCCGGATGCTTCATGCTTTTTTGGGCACTTTGGCCGCGCGCAAAAATCGGTCGATTGCTTTCGAAAACTGCGCCCACCTCGCGGCCTTGCCGGCAAGCTCCGTCTTGCCCGCAGCCGTGATGCTGTAACTGCGCCGCTTTCGGCCCGACTCGCCAATTTCCCAATCGCTTTCGACAAAACCTTTTTGCTCGAGCGCATGCAATACCGGATAGATCGTGCCCTCGGGGAAATCGAACAGGCCGTCGCTTACCTCGCGCAGGTGCGCAATCAGCGCATAGCCGTGCATCGACTGTTTGTCGAGGGCCGCGAGGATAGTCAGGTCGATATGACTCGAGAGCGATTTGTCTGCTTTCACTGGTCCGGTCAACGATAGTGCGTGAACAATGGCATGCACTTTACCTTATCCAGCAAGGTAAAGGGGCTTGACGCGATGCCGATTGATACCTAGAGTTGCTATGCTTAATTTGAGTAAGCGACGACGCTTCGCCAAGGATCAGATAGCAATGCCGTTGAGAAAGATACTGTTCGCCATACTCGCCTTCATCGGCAGCATGGGAATCGCCCATGCTGCCAATTCCGCACGCCCGCCATCCGCCGAGCAGTCTTTAATCGATCGAGGTCGCTATCTGGCACAGGCATCCGATTGCGCGGCGTGCCATTCCGTGAAGGGCGCAGCGCCTTTTTCGGGCGGACTGAAAATGAGTATGCCGATGGGCGCAATCTACTCGACCAATATCACGCCCGATCCGCAAAACGGCATCGGTCGTTACACGGAACAGGATTTCGCGCGGGCGCTGCGTGAAGGCGTGGCGAAGGATGGCCATAACCTGTATCCCGCGATGCCTTATACGTCATATAGCAAGATTTCAGATGCGGACGTTAGCGCGCTATATGCGTACTTCCGGCATGGCGTTCCGCCTTCGCATCGCGCGAATCTCGCGCCCACCATGCACTGGCCGCTCACGATGCGTTGGCCGATGAAAATCTGGAATGCGTTCTTTCTCGACGTTCAGCCGTTTACACCGCGCAGCGACCGCAGCGTCGAATGGAATCGCGGCGCCTATCTGGTTCAGGGTGTTGGCCACTGCGGCGCGTGCCATACGCCGCGCGGCGCGGCTTTCCAGGAACTCGCTCTCGACGAGCACGGCGATGCCTTTCTCTCCGGCGCCGCGCTCGATGGCTGGTTTGCATCCAATCTGACTTCGAATGCTGCAACAGGCATCGATGCGTGGAGCGCAAGCGATATCGCTTCGTTTCTGAAAACCGGTGCAAACATGCATGCCACCGCATTCGGCCCGATGACGTCGGTAATCAATCACAGCACGCAATATCTATCCGATCAGGACCGTTATTCGATTGCCGTCTATCTGAAGTCGCTCAAGCCAATGAGCACGGCAGCTTCAAACAACACGACAGGCGCAGTGGATGCTTCAACGATGGCGCACGGCGCGCAAATCTACGGCAACTTCTGCGTGGCCTGCCACCTCGCAAACGGTCGCGGCGCGGCACCGTGGCTTGCGCCACTCGCTGGCAATCCGAACGTGCTGGAACAGGACCCGCTTTCACTCATCAACGTCACGCTGAACGGCACGCCGCATATCGTTATCGACGGCCAGCCCGCACCCTATCCCATGCCCGCACATCGCGCGGCGCTGAGCAATTCCGATATCGCGGACGTACTCACTTACACGCGCAATAGCTGGGGCAATCATGCACCTGCGGTCTCCGCGCACGAAGTCGATATTCTGCGCAAGCAAACTGGAACACCTCAATGACGGCCATGATTTCCGATGACCTTGTCCTGCACGTCAACGGTCAGTCCGTTCGCGTGAAAGCCACTCCCGATACACCACTGCTTTATGTACTTCGCGATCAATTGTCATTGAAGGGGCCGCGCTTCGGTTGTGGACTTGGCCAGTGTGGCGCGTGTTCCGTACTCGTCGACGGTCGCGCGCGGCGCTCCTGCGTCATGCCAGTCGGCTCTGTTTCGAATAGCCAGATCACGACGCTTGAAGGCATGGGCACGCCCGCTAATCCCGATCCGCTACAGACCGCCTTTATCGACGAACAGGCTGTGCAGTGCGGCTACTGCATCAACGGCATGCTGATTGCCGCGCGCTCGCTGCTGAACGCCAATCCGAATCCCGACGAAGCACAGATCAAAGAGGCACTGGCCTCCAATCTCTGCCGCTGTGGAACGCATATGCGTATCGTGCGCGCGATCCTTAAAGCGCGGGGCAAATGAATGACCGCCATCGAATCACCCGGCTTTTCGCGCCGTCAGTTTCTGCGTCAAGGCGCAGCGCTGGTCATTGGATTCTCTTTCTCGCGTTTCGCCGCTGCGCAGAACGGCATTAGTAAAGCAGCCGAAATTGCGGGCGAAAGTGCAATGGCGCTCGCCCACGCAAAGACAATCGATCCCACTCGAATCGACGCTTTTCTCGTGCTGGAAAAGGACGGCGTGCTCACGCTCTACACGGGCAAAGTCAACCTTGGCACGGGCAATACCACCGCACTTGCGCAGATGGTGGTCGAAGAAATGGAGTTCCCGATCGAGCGCGTACGTGTCGTACAAGGCGATACTGCGATGACCGTCGATCAGGGCCCAACCAACGGCTCCATGTCGATCCAGGGCGCGGGCATCCAGTTGCGCCAGGCGGCGGCGACAGCCGCGTCGGCAATTCGCACGGCTGCCGCGCGCGTCTTCAGGATCGCTCCCGAAGACGTGCGCCTCGAAAATGGACGCGCCTTTAAAAGCGCGTCGGATACACGGGGCGTCGCGTTTTACGAGTTGCTCGCAAAGCAACCCATCGAGTTGGATCTCGATCCGAAAGCGCCGCTCAAATCGCCGAGGCATTACAAGGTGGTGGGCCAACCCATCAAACGCGATGACGTGCGCGCGAAAGTGTTCGCCGAATTCTCATTCATGCAGGATGTGCATGTGGACGGCATGGTGCATGCCCGCGTCATCCATCCCGATGCCTATGGCGCGCAGTTGCTCGACGTGGACGATCAATACGCGAAGCAGGTTCCAGGCTTTCTGCGCACCGTGCGTATCGGCAATCTGCTCGCTGCGATCGCGACTGACGAATGGTCAGCGATACGCAGCGCGCGCGCCCTGCGCGTCAGGTGGTCGACGTGGTCGGGCTTGCCGGAACAAGCCAGGCTTTTCGACGTCGTGCGTGCGTTGCCGGTTCACGACCGCGGCCAGTTACTCGAGCGCGGCGACGCCGAAACGGCAATACAACACGCCGATAAGGTTGTACGTGCAACGTATTGCTGGCCAATGCAGACACATGGTTCGATCGGCCCTTCGTGCGCGATCGGCGACTGGCGCGCCGGCAAGCTGACGGTCTGGTCGGCGACGCAGGCCCCGCATATGACACGCGACCAGATCGCGGCGATGATGAAACTCGACAAGGCCGATGTGCGCCTCATCTACGTCGAAGGCGCGGGCTGCTACGGACGCAACGGCCACGAAGATGCGACCGCCGAAGCCGCGCTGCTTTCGCGCGCGGTGGGCAAACCCGTGCGTGTGCAATGGATGCGAGAGGATGAACATGGCTGGGACCCGAAAGGCGCGCCGGTGGTTTCCGATGTCGCGGGCGTGCTCGACGCGCAAGGACGCATCAAGGCGTGGCAGTACACAACATGGGTTCCCTATCGCGTCTCGGGCAACGCAGACGTACCGCTACTCGCCGCCGAACTCATGCGCTCGTCCGCGATGGTGGACGAGCCGAACAACGCCGGCGGTATGGAGTTCAATATCGTCGCGCCCTATGACGTGCCCGATATGAGCGTGGCCGTCAATCGAACCAGGCGCACGCCGCTGCGTCCGTCGTGGTTGCGCGGACCGGGCCGCGTGCAGCACACGTATGCGAACGAGTCATTCATGGATGAGCTCGCCGTCGCGGCCAACGCCGATCCGATCGAATTCCGTCTGCGGCATTTCTCCGATCTGCGCGCCCAGGCGGTCCTGCATGCCGTCGAACAGCGTGCAGGCTGGCAACGCCGCCCCTTGTTTTCGCAGCGTCAAAGCGCCGATATCGTGCGCGGGCGCGGCATGGCCTGCGTGCGGTACGAACCCAATCACGCGTATGTGGCCGCGGTCGTCGACATCGAATTGAATCGCGCTACGGGCGTCATCCAGATCGGCAAGGTCACTGTTGCGCACGATTGTGGTCTCGTCGTGAATCCAGACGGCGTGCGCAATCAGGTCGAAGGCGAAGTCGTGCAGACCATCAGCCGGACGCTTTTCGAACAGGTGGACTTCTCCCGCTCGGCGGTCACGAGCGTGGACTGGCTGACTTACCGTCTGCTCAAGTTTCCAGAGTTGCCTTCACAGGTGGACGTGGTGTTACTCGACCGTCCCGATCAGCCACCCGTAGGCGCGGGCGAACCCACTTGCGCAGTGATTGCGCCCGCGATTGCGAGCGCCGTGTATGACGCCATTGGCAGGCGGCCCCGCACTATTCCTTTCGATCCGCCCTCCATTCTCGCGCTCATGGAAAGACCGACTCAAGCCCACCAGAATCAATGAATCAAAGTTAAAGATGGATTGAATTCCGGCCCGGTTTTAAACACCCTGATTTGGGTAAAGTGCAGTTAGATCCAGTGCTAACGCATGGACGGAGACATGTAGGGCGGGCTCACGCGAAAGCTTATAAAAAAGGCTCGCCTTGCCTGGCCGATGCATCGAATCGGCCCTTGTTTGCCATGCCCCGCCGCGCGTCAGCGATCTGCTTCCCTATCCCCACAGTCACAGTATCAGGAGAAATCGTGGACAAGGAAACGAGTATCCAGTCCCTGACCGACACGATGGCCAAATTCACGGCCTATATCGGCAAGCGCTTGCCGAAAGACGTGAAGGCCAAGCTGTCCGAACTTCGCACGATGGAGACGAACCCGCTGGCGAAGTCGGTCTACGACTCCATGCACGGCAATCAGGAAGCCGCGGACAAACTCAATCGTCCGAGTTGCCAGGACACCGGCGTGATTCAGTATTTCGTCGAAGCCGGCGCGCATTTCCCGCTGCTCGGCGAACTCGAGGAAATCCTGCGCGGCGCTACCGAAGGCGCGACGAAGCTCGGGCCGCTGCGTCATAACGCCGTCGAAACCTTCGACGAAAAGAACACCGGTACCAATACCGGCACGCAGATTCCCTGGCTCGACTGGCGCATCGTGCCCGAGAAGGATAGCTGCACGATCGACGTCTATATGGCGGGTGGCGGCTGCACGCTGCCGGGCGCGGCCAAGGTGCTGATGCCGGGCCAGGGCTACGAAGGCGTGGCCGAATTCGTCATGGATGTGATTACCGAACGCGGCGTCAACGCCTGCCCGCCGCTGCTCGTCGGCGTGGGTGTGTCCACTTCGGTGGAAACCGCTGCGCGCCTTTCCAAGCTCGCAATCCTGCGCCCGGTCGATTCGAAGAGCGACAACCCGCGTGCCGCGCTGATGGAAGAACTGCTCGAACAGGGTCTCAACGAAGTCGGCATCGGCCCGCAAGGTTTGACGGGCAACAACAGTGTGATGGGCGTGAATATCGAATCGTCGGCGCGTCATCCGTCCACGATCGGCGTGGCCATCAACACGGGTTGCTGGGCGCATCGCCGCGGCAAGATCCGCATCAACGCCGATCTGTCCTACGAAATTCTTTCCCACGAAGGGGTGGTGCTGTGAAGAAGGTCCTTACGACTCCCATCAAGTCAGAAGATCTCGAGGATCTCAAGGTTGGCGACGTTGTGTATCTCACGGGCCGGCTCGTCACGTGCCGCGACGTGGCGCACCGCCGCCTCATCGAACAAGGCCGCGAATTGCCCGTCAATCTCGAAGGCGGCGCGATTTTTCACGCTGGCCCGATCGTGCGCAAGAAGGACGACGGCAGCTTCGAAATGGTCTCTATCGGCCCGACGACCAGCATGCGCATGGAGAAGTTCGAGCGCGAATTCATCGAACAGACCGGCGTGAAACTGATTGTCGGCAAGGGCGGCATGGGTCCCGAGACGGCTGCGGGCTGCCAGGAGCACAAGGCGGTGCACGCTATTTTCCCCGGCGGTTGCGCGGTGCTCGCGGCCACGCTGGTCGAAGAAATCGAGGGTGCTGAGTGGCAGGATCTTGGCATGCCGGAAACGCTCTGGATCAATCGCGTGCGCGAATTCGGGCCGTTGATCATCTCGATCGATACCAAAGGCAATAACCTGATCCAGCAGAACAAGACTGTGTTCAACGAGAAGAAGAAACCCATTCTCGATCGCATCAGCAAGGAACTCAGCTTTATCAAGTGAGTGACTTTTAAGGCATGTACTGGGGTTTCGAGCGGGAAATCCCAGGGCTTTGCACTAGCGGCGCCGTGTGTTTATGCGGCGCCGCTTTTTGTTGTGTAGCGCGAACGGCTTGCTATCAATGCCGCTCGAAGAAGCGGACCTTGCGTTCGCCATCCAGCAGCGCCGCAACGGCGGTTCTGAAGGTCTCGAAATGCGGCGTTTGCCTGTGCCAGTCGTACGCCGATCGATCCGAATAGACTTCGTGAAATACGACTAGATTCTCGTCCCCTTCAGTCAAAAGCACATCAAACGTGTGGCAGCCCGATTCATTAGCTATCGAATCGCGCGCATCGGCCCGCGCGGCTTCGAGAAAGGCTTCGCGCTTACCCGGGAGCAGCTTGAATTCGGCGATCACGACGTATTTTTTTGCGTTGCTCATGACAATGCTCCTTCAGGAAAAAATCTGATAATGAAGACACATCCTTGATCGACTCACGCGACAAGGATGTGGCCGATTCGAATCTCAGGCCTGGCGCTTCACCGCGAGCGGTCCCGGCGCCTGGCACGTGGGCATCATTTCGATCGCGTTGATATTCACGTGCTCAGGTAGCGAAAGCAGCCAGCGCACAGTGTTGGCGAGATCATCGGCGGTGAGCGGTTCCGTACCTTCGTAGACCTTGCTTGCCTGCTCGCTATCGCCCTTAAAGCGCGTGGTAGAGAATTCCGTCCCACCACACAGGCCGGGTTCAATCGAGCAGACGCGCACGTTCTTGCCCACCAGATCCGAACGCAGATTCAGGCTGAATTGATGCACAAAGGCCTTCGTTGCGCCGTAGACGTTGCCGCCTGGATAGGGATACGTGCCGGCAGTCGACCCGAGATTAAGAATCCAGCCACGATTACGGGCGACCATGCCTGGCAGCACGGCATGCGAGCAATAGACAAGACCCTTGATATTGGTGTCGATCATCAGATCCCAATCATCGAGCGACGCTTTATCTGCCGTATCCAATCCGAGCGCGAGACCGGCATTGTTCACGAGCGCGTCGATGGGGCCGACTTCGTTGCCGATTTCGGCGAATACTCGCTCAACTGCACTGCGCTGCGTGACATCGAGCACGCGGCCGACAAAGCGCGGGCCGAGCTCTGCAGCGATCTGAGCGAGCCGATCTGCACGGCGCCCCGTACCGATCACGGTGTGTCCGTCCGAGACTAACGCCTTCGCGATCGCCAAACCAAATCCGGCAGTTGCGCCGGTCACCAGAATATTCATGGCTTACCTCTTAAGTTGAAAGCAGGCGCTATCCACTCGCGCCCGGTTGGCGGTTTTTTCCGGTTTCTTCGATGCCAGAAATTTTATATCCAAGTCGCCATTCATCTTTAATTACAGGTAAAAGCATGATTTACTTGCATTCATCAATCCTCCGATAACTTCAGATTCCGGACTGACGAATATTCGCCAACAAATTCACCAAACCCCCTTACACAGGCGCTTTCATCGAATTCCCGATCACGAAGCAAAAACCACCATCACTCTATGGCGGAATAATATTTATCAACAAAAGGAACAATGAAATTAATTTCATATTCCATCGGCCTATTCAATTTTGATAGTATCTCGACGCTCATCGCGCATGCGTTTATTTGCGCCCCTCCTCTGCTTTGCAATCCCATGCATAGCCATTGAATTTTCAGCAAGGTCTGCTTTCAGGCCGAACTCACTTCCGAGGTACCCTATGCTCTCTCTTCTTCGCACTGTCGTGCTCATTGGCGCTTCTGCTGCTTCCTATAGCGCATTTGCCGCATCGACGACGGCCATTGAATTGCCCACCACGCACGTGCTGACACTTGCGGCTGCGCACGTCATCGCCGACGAAGCAACGAGCGATGCCACCCTGCGTGGCACGCCGGGCGTGGTAGCGGTCGTCGATGCAGGCGGCCATTTGATTCTGCTCGAACGCATGGACGGCGTAGGCGCGGCGTCGTCGGACATCGCAGCAGCTAAGGCACGTACGGCGGCGCTCTTCAAAGCCCCCACCAAAAAACTGGAAAGTGCGATCAATGGCGGGCGGCCCGCAGCCATTACGGCTGGATTGACGATGATGAACGGAGGCGAGCCGATCGTCGTGGACGGTCAAGTGATTGGCGCAGTCGGTGTCAGCACCGCAACGCCGCCTAACGATGCGCCGATTGCAGAGCGTGCGAGCCAGGCGCTCGCTGGTTTTGCGCCTTGAAGAAACACGTGAGCTAAAAGCAAAACGGGACGGGCATCGACATGCCGGTCCCGTTTCCTGTTCATTTCCCCTTCAGTAAGCCTGAGCAAGGCAATAAGTGTGCTTATCCCTTCGATGCCCCGGCCAGACTCTTTCTGACTTTTGACACAGCGCCGGTCGAAACCGCATCGGCATTATTGCCCCATCCGCTGCGGAGGAATGTCGCCAGATGTGCGATCTCCTCGTCATTGAGGCGGCCCTCGAAACCCGGCATCGCCAGCACCGAAGGCGCTTTCTGCGTCGACGGAGTCTGGGCACCCTTCAGAATCACGCTGATCAACGCTGTTGGATTCTTCGATTGCACAACTTCCGAGCCATTGAGACTTGGGAAAATGCCCGCTGCACCTTTGCCATTCGTTGCGTGGCAAGCTTCGCAATTGTTCAGATAAACCATCTGCCCAGCACTCAGGTTTTGTCCCTGAACCAGTTGCTGCACCGTTTTCTGCGTCGCTGCATCGCTATTCGAATGAGTTTGCGTGACCTTTTTCTCCGCAGGCAAGGATTTCAAATAGACGGCAATCGACTGCAGATCTTCAGCGCTGAGATGCTGCGTGCTGTGATCGACAACACCCGTCATTTCTCCGCCGACTGACGTGAACCCATTGCGGCCGGTTTCAAGGTAGGCCGTGATATCGGCAACTGACCAACTGGGCATGCCACGCAGCGACGGCACGCCCCAACCATTCAACTCGCCTCCCGAAAGGAAGGAACTCGAACTATCGTCAAGCGCCAGTTCTTGCATACCGACTCCGCGCGGAGTGTGGCAGCTACTGCAATGCCCCAACGTTTGCACGAGATATCGCCCGCGATTGACTTCAAGCGATTCGGCCTTGTTCAACACAAAGGGTTTGTCGGAAGTAAACGCGAAATTCCATAGCACCATACCCCAGCGCTGATTGAATGGAAACGCCAGCGCCGTCACTGGCGGCGTTTTCGCCACCGGCGCAACGCCCTTCATAAAATAGGCATAGAGCGCCTGCACGTCGCTATCGGTAATCGCACGATAGTCCGGGTAGGGCATCGCGGGATAAAGATTCTTGCCGTCACGGCGAATACCCAGACGGACGGCTTTCGCGAACTCGGGTTCCGTATAACGACCGATACCGTGCACCGGATCGGGCGTAATGTTCGTCGAATACATCACGCCCATCGGACTCTTGATAGGAAGCCCGCCAGCAAACGGCTTCCCGCCACTGGCGGTGTGGCACGCAATACAGTCGCCGGCACGTGCGAGATATTCTCCGCGCGCAATCATGGCCGTGTCCGCATCGACACCGGCCCATGCCTGCTGCGCAGCCCCCAGCATCAGCATCGCTGCGATCAAGACAAAACGAATCCTGCTTGTTTTCACTTTCTTTCCTTAGACGCGAACCAGCGGCCCCGGATTTTTAAGGTATTGCTGCCGGATAGCCTGAGCCGACCAGTACGCCAGGGCGGCAACCATTGCAGTGGGATTGGCGTAAAAATTCTGAGGAAACGCACTCGCGCCCATTACAAATACATTGTGCGCATCCCAGCACTGCAAATAGCGGTTGAGCGCGGACGTTCGCGGATCATCGCCCATGATCGCGCCGCCCGTGTTATGGGTATTCACATAGTTCGGCGAACTGGCAAAGTGGCTGTCCATGTGCAGGATGTTGTTCGAATATTCGTCAGGGTTGAGATGCTTTGCGATCTCTTCCATCTTCCCTTTCATGAACTGCAACATCCGCAGATCGTTCTGCACGTAGTCGTATGTCACACGCAGCAAAGGCACGCCGAATCGATCCTTGTAGACCGGATCCAGATCCAGATAATTGCCACGGGTCGCCATATTGCTGCCTTCGAGCTTGATGCTCATGGAATGGCCGTAGCTTTCCTTCAGGCCTTTCTTCCATCCGGCGCCCCAGCGCGGCGTGCCCTTCTTGATCGCCGCCGCCATGGGTGTTCCGGTGGGCTGCGAGCTATAGATTTTCGCGCCGCCAATAAATCCCAATGAGGCTGTGTCGATCACCCCGGTTCCGAAATTGCTGATAACCGTACCGGTCGGGCCCGCCGTGGCGAATGAATTGAATTCCAGCTTTTCGAAGAACAGATTGAAGCCGCCGCCGTACTGGTGCGCGTAATTCCGGCCAATCACGCCCTCTTCGGTATTCGGATCGTAGGGTTTGCCGATCTTCGAATTCAGCAGCAGCCGAACATTGTTCAAGCCGAAGGTCGCCAGAATCACAATCTTTGCCGGCTGCAAGACTTCATTGCCGGCTTCGTCGATATAGGTCACGCCGGTTGCAGATTGGCCGTCGGCATGTTTATCGACTCTGATCACATTGGCCCGCGTTTTGTAGTCGAAGTTCGGGTTGAGCTTGAGTCGATCGAGGATCGCCGTCTGCGGCGATGCTTTCGAATAGTTCACGCAACCGTAGAACTGGCAGAAACCGCAGTAATTGCACGGTGCGATCTGCTGGCCATAAGGATTGGTATACGGTACAGAGACAGCCGCCGATGGAATGGAATAAGGGTGGTAGCCCATCTCTCTGGCAGCCTGGCGAAACATCGCGCTGTTCAGACTGTCTTCAAGCGCCTTGTTCGGAAATGGATTCGAGCGTGCACCTTCGAACGGATCACCCGTTTTCTGAATGACGCCTCTCAGGTTTCCCGTCTCGCCCGATGAACCGCAGACTTTGTCGAAGAAGTCCATATGCGGTTCGATCTCTTCCCACGTCAACGGAAAATCGCGAATGCGCAGATCGGCATCCAGTTTCCCTTTGAAGTGCGCATCCGCGTACGTCTTGAGCTTGAGATCGACAGGCGTTGGGCGCGTAATCATCCCGGTCCAGTGCAGGCCCGACCCGCCTACGCCATCGCCAAGACGAAATGCGCCCAGTTCACGCATCGGCAACGCGGTGCCATTGAGATTGTGGCGCACCGTAAATGCCGCGTCGTGCGGACTCTGCATGATCTTGTGGCGCCGCGTGTAGGCCAGCTCGTCCGCGGGTTTCGGATAAGCGTAGTCGACATTCAATCGGTCTTCGCCGCGCTCCAGCGCCCGCACCTTCAAACCTGCCTGAGCCAGTTCGATACCCATGATCGCACCCGCCCAACCCAGACCGACTACCACTACATCTACCGGATCGTTTTTGATATTCATGCTCGATTGCGTCTTGTTCAGGCTTGCTCGCCGCTAAGCGAAACCGGCTTTAGCGGATATTTGACGTTATGCATCGTCACCCATTCGGTAAAGCTGGCGCGCGCACCAGGAAAGTCGATCATCAGCCACGACGCCATGCCCTTATTGCCGCCGTACATTGGATCGGCCAGATACCCTTCTTTGGCGTTGTCGAGTAGACGGAAGAAAAAGTAGCCAGCCGGAAGATCTTTTTCGCCGAAGGCGGAAAAGTCGATGTGGTTCTGGTCGAGATCGTGAAGAACCCGGTCCTGCAGATCTGCAGAGAGTTCGTGAAAGTTCGCGTGGAACTGTTTTTGTGTGTATTGATTCGTCAAATCAATACCCTTCTGATACAGCACCTGAAGCGGGAACGGCATCTGATACCCGAACAGATAACTGGCCTTGCTATCGAATGGCCCGCTCATGTACCAGTCGTCGCCTTTTCCGTAGGGCGTGATCATCTGGCGATCGATAAATACCGGCACATTCGTTTCGAGCGCTCCCGGGCCTTCGTCGTCGGCGGGAATGAGACGGTCGCACGCTGCAAGAATGAATTGCCATTGCGTGTTATCGAAAAACACCGGCTGGTAGCTTGCCAGATCGACGGCCGGCGTCCGTTGCGGCGTCCATAGGCCTTTTGCACATTTCGTCGCCACTGCCGCAACACTCAATGATGCGATCGATGCGATCAGAAATGGTCTTCGTCCCATGCGGGGAGCGCTCATATCGTCTGCCATGGTGTTAGCCGCCATAGGGTCGGCGGGATAAATGAAAACGGAAAGCGGGCCGTGAACGTCTATCGTCAAGGCCAGCCGGTGCGGTCTTCAGAAGGATCAATGCCGGGAAAGCATGCGGCGCCGGATGCCACACGGCGCGATGCGAAGGAATTGCGTTCTGCGAACTTGCGTGACTTATGCGAGCGGCATTCTATAGGCTTGAATGTCGTCAATCACGGCGTCAAAGTTGAATTACGATTAACTATTAGTTAAATATAATCGTCATTCGCAAGAGTCAATCTCTGGATGCACGAGCTTCACAATTAACAGGCGTGTCGCGATGTCTGATCAGGGCAATTCACGTTTTTTATTCTGCAATCCAAATCAATAGCGGAGATCGCAGGTCACGGTCCGGGTGACGGCGCGCACGGTCCTATTTGCTGCAAGTGGCGGATCTGACACGACGCGTCTGCCAACCATTGATCGCACCCTATCCAGATGGCGCGCAAGACCGTCGATCTCCCACCCCTGTTCCGTCCCCTATATGCGAACAACAAAGTCTGCGGGGAAAAACCGCTCGAAGACCCGTAGATTCGTCACTGCGAGGGCAGCGAAGAATCCGCAAAGTGTGCAGGAACCAATATTCCAACTCAGCCTGCTTAAATCTCAGAAACACAAAGTGTGCGGGAATACTTTGTATCGGGCGTTACGCCTTGAGCATTAAGTAGGGCCAGAATATTTTGATGTTGCGTCGCAACAACGCCGATGGGTCTTCCTAGTTGCTTAAGAGATTGAGGTAGATCGCTACGAAGCCCGGCTGGGAGATTCGCTCTTGCGAACTTTGGCGAGAGTTAGTTAGCGCTCTTCGTAGATGTACGCTAACTAAACCACACGCCCAGAACTCATCAAGTCGATTTCCCGAATACGGCTTCGCTGCTCCCCTGTGAAAGCGCGCAGCCTCAAACCGGCGCGCCGTCTTGCGTCATAGCATGTAACTAAGCGCCGCGCCGATGCCAGCGTTTCAAGCCAAGAAATGACTCGTTCAAGAAACGCTGAATGAGATTCGGCAAGTTTCCCGAGCAAGACGACAAAAGGCCTAGTTCTATGTCCTTGCCCACGTATACCTACTTTTTTAAGTACCGCAACTCGCGTGATCCGGACTGGCGGCTCGATCCGCATGAGCTCTAGCCACGCTTCACGGACTTCATCTGTAGATGGTTCGTTCAAGTGGCATGAACTTTAGGGACGCCAAGATCGATGACTCCGGTTAAATGCAAGTAGCCCTATGTCCACCTTGCGAATCGCATCGCTATTAACACCCACTGGGTCGCCTTAAGTCGTGCAACTTGAATTCGAAGGCGGTAAACCGCGCAATCCGTTCATCAACGCGGGGGCGCTCGTAGTCACCGACGTGCTGTGCCGCCGCTTCGTGCAGGCGGAAACGGCGTTGGTGGATTTCGTGCGGCGGCTCTCGGGTGAGCCAGGCATCGGCTACGACCTGAAGGTCGCGCAGTCGGAACTGGCGCACGCCTGGAGCAATCGCGCAATGGCGCATTTCATCGCGAGCTTCGGCAATCTGGAAATAGCTGCCGATGTGGTGATCGACGCGCATTGCTGCCAGTGCACGATTTCGATGAGCTGTGTCGAGCTGGCGCTCGCGGCGCTTTTCCTCGCCAACGGCGGCGTCTCGCCCGCCAGCGGCGAACAGGTGCTGGACGCCAGTTCGGCCAAGCGGGTCTCGGCGCTCATGCTGACCTGCGGCACGTGCGATGCGGCGGGTGATTTCGTTTATAGCGTGGGACTGCCTGCGAAGAGCGGTGTGGGCGGCGGGATCGTCGCGGTACTGCCCGGCGAGTTCGCGGTGTGCGTGTGGTCGCCTGGGCTCGACGCGAACGGGAACTCGCATGTGGGTTCGCTCGCGCTGGGGCAGCTGACGACGCGCACCGGACGCTCGATCTTTTGAGGGCCTGGCAATGACAATTCAGATTCGCGACGAACTACCCGCCGATATCCCCGCGATCCGCGCGCTGACCGAAGCGGCGTTTCTGCACGCGCCGCATACGAGCCATACGGAGCAGTTCATCGTCGATGCGCTGCAAGCGGCGGGTGAGTTAGCGGTGTCGCTGGTTGCCGTGGACGGTGGCGAGGTTGTGGGGCACGTGGCGCTTTCTCCCGTGGCGTTGTCGGATGGCTCGACGGGATGGTTCGGTTTGGGGCCGATTTCGGTGGCGCCCGCGCGGCAACGCGAGGGCCTGGGCAGCCGGTTGGTCGAACGTGCGCTCGATGTGCTGCGCGCACGGCGAGCGGCGGGCTGCGTGCTGCTGGGAGATCCCGCTTACTATCGGCGCTTCGGATTTACGCCCGAGCCGACGTTGGTGCTGCCGGGCGTGCCGGCGGAATATTTTCAGGCGATAGCGTTGAACGGGCCCATCCCGACGGCGACGGTACGCTTTAGCGACGCGTTCGAGGCGCGCGCTTAGCGCCGCCGAGGCATCCATTCAGGCAATCGAGATTTCGAGCCGTTTGCCAAGCTTGCTGAACGCCACATCAATGGCGTCAAGTCGCGACGAATGCGCGAATGGCGGCGAAGTCCGCGCATGGCGCGGACCCGGTTGAGAGTCAGGGCAACCGGATCTGGCTCCACAGCGCCGCGCCAGCGCCCGGCGGAGCGCCAAGTTAGCCGGCGATATCGCGCAACACATCCTGCGGGACAACGTCGCCCTCTGCTTCGCTCCATTCCGGCTCGAACGGCGAATCCAGGTGATTGCTCAGCAGGGAAGGTATCGGCACGCGATTGGCCACGGTCGCGGCGAGACTGAGGTCGCCCTGAACCGCGTGGGCGCGGATCTTGTGAATCGAACGCAAATAGTCGTTGATACTCACGGAGAGATCGCGAATCTGGTACCACTCGAGGCTTTCCGACAAATGCGGAAAACTCACGTGAATTCCCGCATTCGAAACCGGGTGCCCAGCTAGCAAACGCCGCTGTGCGCGTGCGCCGATGCGGTCCACGCGGCCATTCTTTTGCTCGATACCAATCGGACTACCCGAGATGCCGAAGTGCGTCACGCGATCGCAGCATACGTGAAGATCCTCGCCTTCCTGCAATACGCTGGTGGAGACTAGAACCATGGGATAGCCAGGCATACGGAACCGTCTCGCGATGGCACTGCGCCCTTCGGTGTTTGCGCCGCTGGCCCACTCGACAGGCGCGAACGGTGTAAGCCGCTGCTGGATACGCAGGCGCCACTGCGAGCGTTCGGAGCGGTCCCCGCCTTTCAGTAAGTCCGCGAAATTGGTCTTGGCGATCTGCTCCCAGGCGTCGGCGAGCTGTAGCAAGATCGACGCCGTTCCAAAGCGCGCGCCGCCCCGGTCCCGTTCGCAGACTTCGACAAGGCGTTCCACGAGGAGAGGCGCTGCTTTCTTGCCCTCATCCTGACTTGCTCCCCGCCAACCAAGGTAAAGATCGATAAACGGATGATCGAGCCGCAGTAGCGCAAAAAACACTTCGCGCTGCAGATCGAGCGATTCGAGCACACGCACTGGGTCAGGAGAGCGCGCCCCTCCCAAATTCGCTCCGGCACTCCGCTGTGCAAGAACTGCTGTTTGCCAGGCCGTATCCCATGCGGGCAGGAACAGATCGCCCAGCCCTCGTTGGTAGAGGGCGAGTGGGATAGTTGACGCAGCGAGCAAGGTTTTCGCCGTATTCTCCTCGATGCGATCAAAATTGAGCGTGCCGGCGCCATATACCTGCGGCAACAAATGGCGCCCCAGCAACTGGAACACCCTGGCCTCGCCGGCAGGCAATCGTTCAGCCTGCAACTGCACCCACGCGAGCTGAAGACGGCGATAGCGCATGAGCACATTGTTAGGACCGTTCAATCGCGAAGCGCGCTCCGCGATTTCCCGCACCGGGATCTCGGGCAGGCCGGCACAGCGTTCGGTCACGAAACTGCGCCAGTCGAGCTCGCCGATGATCGACTCCATCCGTTCGGGATCGCGCAAGCGTTCGCGCAACTGTCCTGGCTCTGGAAGTGGCGGAGTTTGATCTCTGCAAAACGCCCGACCATGGCCGTCAAGCGTACCCCGGAAGAACCAGCTGAACAGAGTGTCGCCCAGGGCCGGCAGATCGTCGAGCTGCTCGTTGCTGCCAGTCTGCTGCGGGTAGCTTTTTCCTGCAGACGCCTTTCGGTGCCGCTCGCTCGCCGCCGCGCGCCGGGCATCGAGCATCTCGTCTGGCGCTACGATCATGTGCTCCGCTTGCAGGTACGCGACCAGCCACGCATCGTAGGCTTCGTTCATCCGCAGGAAGAGGTCGTCAACGCTCTTCAGACGTCGCACGAACACCAACTGCTTGAGCCCCTGGCCGAAAGCCTCGCCTGCCAGCCGGCGGGTCTCCGCTTCGAGCTTCGGGTGCGGTGGCTGCTTACCAAAGACCTCGCGATACGAACCAACGACATTCGACATGACGGCACCGTCGAGAGCAAGGCCATCGCCTGCCACCGAATCGTCGTGCTCGACATCGAGTGCGTCGCTCTGGGGAGTCCCGGCTTCGGGAATATCGGCTTCCGTGCCGGGCGGACGCTCCGAAGGCACATCGCGCCCGGACCTTTTTCCGGGTTCCGGGTAGGCCTCCCACGAGGAATACATCGCCAGCGGGAAACGGCCTTCGTTCTCGCCGTCGAGATGTTCGATAAGCCGCTTCTGCACGACGGCGGTGAAGATGCGCTGTCGCAATGCTTTCGCGCTCGTGTCGTTGGCCAGGCTGATACCGGCTTCGGCGCGGCGCTCGACGCGATACTGATTCCGACTCAGATGATTGCCGCCGACCTTCAGTTTCTGCACTCGCCGAATCAGATAAGGCTTGAGCCCCGCCTGAATTTCGCTCCAGCTTTCGCCAGCGCGCTTGCGCACCGCGAGCGCCGTGATGGCTTTATGAGGCGCGTCCCGGCCGCCAGGTCGCGCGAAGAGTTCGAATTGGCGCGCGAGCTGCAGCAGGTCGCGGTCAAAGGGCGTTCCAGAGAGCAGCAACGCGGCCCGGAAGCGCCGCGTGCCACCGTGGCCCAAAGACCCGAGTGCGCGTGCAAGAAAGCGCGCACGGTCGGACGCGGCTGTTCCCGAGCCACCTTTGAGCAAATGCGCCTCGTCGATCACGACGAGGTCGTAGTACGGAATCGCGTCATTGATGATCCCGGCCGCTCGCTCCTTGAATGTCGCTTTCGTTTTTACGCCGGTTAGATCGACCGACACGCCCGCCGATTCGGCCAGGCCCTTTACGCGCGTGTACCAGTCATCGGAATCTCCAGACAGCTGGAAACTCAGGGCCGAGAGCGGCACGAAAACATCACGCACCGCGGGCGTGGAGACGGCGACCCGCAGCCAGTCGTCCACGCGCATACAGGATTCGCTGGCCACGGGCGGTACGTCGTTCGACGCTTGCGCCTCGCCACGACGCACATTATTGGCAAGAAAGGCCGGCAGTTCGCGGCGGTGCCATTTGTGCAGGACATTCTGCGACGGAGCAAGATAGAGCACGCGGAAACCCGGCTGTATGTGCCGGAACAGCGCAACCGTCGCAAGCGCCACGTAGGTCTTGCCCATGCCGACCTCGTCCGCCAGGTAGGCCGTGCCGTGGGTCAGCAGCATGCGATGTAACGCGATGGCGGCGTCGAGCTGCCTGGCACCAATGTCTTCGAAGCCCGCCAGGCCGGCAGACATGTCGAGGAGCTCGGTCGCAGCGGCGCGCGACCACGGTCGCTGTTGTGAAAAGATCGCGCGGCTCATTGCGGGCTCTCCATCTGTTTGAAATAGCGCGTCACGCCGCGCTCTCGCCCCGGTTCGCACAGAAACATGCGTGCGGCCCATTCGAGGAAGCGGGCGTCGAGCGCGCAGAGCGGCTCCTCGGCCAGCAACTTCAGCAACTCCGCCTCTGCCCGGCGGCGCAGTAACTTCGCGGACCTAAGGTTTTTGTGATCGAGGCAGATCTGTATGACCCATTGCAGGATCACCCATGCGGCCAGGGCGTCGGGCTTGTTTGCCTGCGTCCCGGGCCGATCGAAGCGATCGACGAGGCTGGCCAGCGTGTCCGGGCGAGGTGCGCAAAAGTAGTATTCGCAACGTTGCGCATTGCCGCGTTCGGCCGCCTCCTGCAGTGAACGGCGCAGCAGGTAGAAGCTACCGTGCGCAACTGCCATTTCCTCGAACATGTCCTGTTCCGGCGCGCCTTCGGGCGGTGCTTCGGTATCCGTGAAGCGCTGCTTGAGAAAAATTTCAAGCTCCTCGAAATCTCCCGGCCCGGAACCCTTGCGTCCACCCGCGAGGCCGCGCCACATATCGAGGATGCGCCACACGTCTGGACGCAGATTCTCTGGCGGAGGCCGATATTCGAGTCCATCTTGCTGCACCCATACCAGCGCCAGGCGCCCGTCGGGGAACGCAAGCCTGATCCACGGATTTGTTTTCAGGTCCTGATAAAGCGACTCGTCCGCCTTGACCTCGATCCGGGCCTTCAACGTTACGCGCCTGCGGCACTCCGCGCCCTGCGCATCGACGAGGCGAACGGATTGACTTTCGAACTTCTCTGCTTCTTTACGATGCACGAAATCCACGAGCAACATCCGGGTTTGCCAGTCGAAGCTAGCAAGCAGTTCCGGCAAGGTGTCGTCCATGCCCTGGTGACGCGCCAATTCGGCCGGTTTCAGAAAGCGCGACGGATGCGCGTCCATTGGCTCGAGCCACGACACGCCTTCGTCGCGGAACAGGAACCCGGCTTCGTAGTTGACACGGAACGCCTTGTTACTGAAGTTCACCGAACCCATGAAGCAGAAGTTCCCGGCCTGGCGGATTACCTTCGCGTGCAGAAAACGCGGCGTCTGGTCCGGCTTGCGGCTCTGCACGAGGCCTTTCTCCGACATCTGGGACCACCGCAGCGCATCGACCTCGCTGAGCGCCTTGAAGCAGCATTCTTCGATCAGCGCTGCCGCGCCGCCTGCCTGCCACGGGTCTATCGGCAGCCATAAATCGAGCGCCTGCGAGTGCGTGGCATCGAGCAAAGCGTTAGTGAGCGCTGCATGGTCCGTATCGGCGAAATACGGCGAAATGACTTCAAGCCGCGCGTTGGCGCTGGAGGGCGTAACACGGTCGCCCAGCCATTCAAGAAAGCTGTGCACGCCGGGCAGGAATACGCCGAACTCCGGCTCGCCACGCCTCACGCGCCTGGCCTCTGCGGGCTTGAACAGGCGGTCCAGCGTTCGTGTAGCCCCCCCCGCCTGACCGCTCTTCACGAGAAACGCAAGAAGCGCCTTGACGCCCGGCAAGATGCTGCCCGGTGGCCGGAGCGGGTCGAACGCCTGTGCAAAGTGCCACGCCTCGATATTCTCCCACCAGCCCGCCTGAGTCAGGTTGGCCGAGCCAGCGCCCAGAATGCAACGTACGTTGCCCTCCTCGTCTTCGAGACGCAACAGGATGACCTTGCCATGAAACTCACCGGGGCCGCGCATCGCCTTCATGCCATAAGGCAAAAGCGGGCAGCCCGGCATGACGACGTGCGCATCGAAATAGACGTCGATTGCGACCGGCGTCTCGCGCAGGATGGCTTCGATCTGCAGCCGGCGTACCGCCGAATGCAGAGACAGGTTGCCGTCTCCGTCCGGCAAAAGCAGCGGCAAAATCGACGTCTCGAAGAACTCCGGCTCGAAGGCGTAAGTCGTAAACACGGCATGCGTGACACGATAGCCCGGCAATGCCTCGACGGCACTGCGAAAGGCCTCTTTCAGTGTTTGCCATTGCGTGTCGGAACCACTCATGCTGTCTCTCCCTGCTCGACGAGGCCTGCCTGTTCGAGAATATCGAGGAAAGAGCGCAGAAAGAAGTCATGCGTGTGCCCGTCCATCCAGACCGAGAACCTTTCCCCGGCGAGCTCTTCCGCAACAGGCAGCACGCCTGGCGTGACGTTCATGACCACCTTGATATGACCATCCTCCCAATAGCACCATGGCGCACCGCCGCGCTTTCTGGCAACGCGCGCATGGTGCTCTAACAACAGTTCGGTCGCGCCATGCCACTCCCCGTTTGCCATCGCCGTGCAGAATCTGGAAAGACCGTTCGCGCGCAGCCTCCACTCGTCGTCACGTATCTCGTCAACGAATTGCGGCATCACCGGTTCGTGGAACGGCCATTTTTCAAGCGAAGCCAGTTGCGATTCGATCTCCTTGACGGAGCGCCCATGGCAGCCCAGCAACCAGTTGAAGGTCACCGCTGACAATGCCAACGCCTCGTCGAACCAGAGCAAACGGCCAGCGAAATCCCGGAGCAGCGTGGACTCCTCCGTCAGCCATCGCAGGAAATCGCGCGCTGTGGGGACATCATCGCGGCTCTCCATGCAGGCCCTGGCTTGCACGAACACCTCACCGTGCCAGCTCTGATGTGCGCTCGTGCCGGACAACAACCTTTCGGCCAAGGCCTTGCGCGCGGGGGTAGATCCCACCAACGCGCTCACCCACGCTTGCACACGCGTCATCTCCGCTTCGTCGATCTGGGTTCGCCGCCGGTCCAGCGCCAGGCGCCAGACGTCGTCCGGCGCCGTATCCAGAAACTGCCGGACGATCTCCATTCCGACATCAGTTGGCCGCCGCGCGCCATCGGTGAGACCGGCGGACGCCAAAGCGCTCGAGTACAACCCCCACAAACCGCCCTGCCGGGGGTTGTCGAGAATGCGTGCTTCCGTGCCGCTGCCAAGACGCACGGGAAAATCCGCACTGCTTCTGATACGCCGGATGCCGATCACGCCCGGCAGACCGCACCGGACCCGCGCGCGCGCCGTCAACTGCTCGAAACGCTCGAAACTCTCCCAGTCGGCTTGCCCGTTTTTTTCGCCCGCGCAAATATGAAAGCCGACAAGGGTGAGGATGAAGTTGTCCAGATGGGTCGTGACCGTGGTGAGATTGCCCACCAGTCTGCGCCCGACGCCCGACCAGAGATGCTCGATGCCGAGCGCATCACGACTCCCGCGAGGGCGCAGGCTGTCGTCAAGCAACGTGAAAAAGAAGCTCATGGAAATGATGTTTTTGGATTGACGCGCTTGCTCGTCGCGCGCTCTCGTTGTGGATTCGGCAAGACCCGCGACCACACGCTTTCGGCCCGGGTCAACGAAGCGTCACCGGTGTGCCAGAATCAGCGCTAGCGTCGCAAGCCCGCACACAGCCGCAATAATGCCAAACCACCGCACTCCGCAGTGCACGGCGCCCACACGCTTCGTAACCTCGGCCAAGCCGCTTGCGAGCGCCTCGGCATTCGCCAGTTGCTGGGCCTGCAATTGCTGGGCAAGCGTGGTCATGGCATGCTTCAATGCCTCGTTTTGCTGGTCGATGCCCGTGCGCAACATGGCCACCGCGGCCACGAGGCGCTCGTCGGCTGCCTGCTGCCCGGCCACCGCCGCCGCGCTTTGCGCGCTCAAGGCCTCAATGCCGGCGCTCACCTGGAGCCGGCTCTCGTCGAGCGCCGCAACCCACTCTGTGTGCATGCGCTCGTGTGCGTTACCGATTGCCGCAACGTCCGCTCGTGCTTCGTCGAAACGAATGCCGAGCTTCGTGCTCACGGTGTCGCCCAACATCTCTCCACTGTCCCGGACCGCGCTCTCGAGGCGCGAGAAGCCAGCAGCGAGATCCATCATCTCGACGGGCAGACCCGCCAGCGTCTCGTCCTTGATCAAGCGGATCGTTTCATCCACCTCGTCTACCTGCTTTTCCACGCGCGCGAGACTTTCGCTTACCGGGCTGAGGGGGCCTCGCATCACGTTGCCTAGCAGCCGCGCAAGCTCCTCTTCCTCCCTGCGGATACGCTCTTCCCGATCCACATCTGCGTTGTCGAAGTCTTTTGCGTTCATGGTCACTGTCCGGCCAAAATGTTTTTACGTTCTACACCCATTTGCGCTGCCGACAGAAGCATCAACAGCGACTGTGCTGGCGTGGGCGCCTCGTAGGCGTCGCGCATGCGCTCACGCAACGCCCGCAAATACGCTTCGTCGAGATACGCCTTGAACGCGCCACTCGTTGCGCGGTCGCGATCCATGCGCTCGCAGAACTCCAGCCGTTCGCGCTCGCCTTTGGCCACCGCTTCCTGCTGTGCGACGACCCGCCCGGCCACCTCTTCCAGATCGTGAAGCGCAAGCGAAGCGCGAGACACGGCAAGCGCCTGCTCCCTTTTCATACGCCCGAAGCGCTCGTTCGCAACGCTCTGCCAGTGCGCAACGAGCCCGTCGCGGGCAGCATGCGCCGCAGCGGTCATTGCCCAGTTGAGCAGCGCCTTGTCCCCGGTGAAGTCATCCGAAATATTGGGGAAATACTCGTCCATAAAGTATCCCTCCAGCTTTTTCCTCAACGCCCTGAACTCGCTTTGAATCGCATCGCGCATTGTGTTCTGCGTGAGCTCCTCTGCTGGTTCAATGTTTGTCCAGAAATGAGCGCACTCGGCATGGCGCGTTTGGGGGCGATAGCCAACGGCCTTTGACAGCAGATCCGAGGCATACACCATGATCTGAAGCGAGAAGGAGTTCCGGTTGGTTTCCAGTTTGCCGATCAATTTCGCGCCTCGCGCCTTTGCCTCGTCGCCAATCTGCTGGCAATCTTGCTCGATGGCCTTTGCAACGCCGCCCTCCAGCGCATGCATATCGGCAAGCTGCTCCACCTTGCCCAGCGCGGCCTTCATCCGGTTCGCAACCTGCGTCTGCTCGTTCTCCAGCGCATTGAGCGTGGTGCGCCCAACGTCGAGCGCAGCGTCCAGCCCGGCAAGGCACGCGCGCTTCACGTTGTCCGCGATCACGTGGACCTGGATGGCCGAACGCAAACGCTCGTACTGCGTGGCCGATGTTTTGATGTCGTGGTGCAGTTGCCGCTTGAGAGCGGCGACAACCGGATTGACCCGCTCGTAGAACCCATCTGATCGCGCGGCCTGATTGGCCCACGATTTGCCGAATTCGAGCGGAAAAAGCAAATCCGACGGCACTTCGTCCTCGGGCAGCCGACGCCCGAAGGTCTCGATCTGCTGGCGCAGACGCCTGCGGAAGAAATCCGGTCCCAGCGTTTCGTCACAAGCTTCCACCAGCCTGCGCTGAGTTTCCGGCGTGAACGAGTACGTGGTCACGATACGAAAGCGCTGCGGAATAATGCGCCAATCCTGGATACCCGGTAACGTGAGGGTGGCGGAATTCAGGAACGACAGGCTGTCCGCACGACCCACGAGCAGAATCAGATCGGCATTGGGCACGTACTTCTCGGCCATTGCCGAAACATGCTTCTGCTCCGCGCCTTCACGCGGATTGTCGCCCGGCAGGTCGAGCATGCGCGCGTGCGGCCCGGTATCCTCGCCGGTTTCGAAACAGCCGGCCGGAATCGAGACCACGACGGGCGCATCTGCTTTGAACCGGCCAGTGGACATGTGTTCGCGCAAGGCCGCGAGTTCGGCCTCCATGGCCGCGTCGTCGTCGAATGTCTGCTCAGTGCCCCACTTGAGCCTCCAGCGGTCATCCGGCGAGCGGCGATACTCCATTGCCGTCGCCGTGGCCGACTTGCCGATCTCACGCCGGCCGCGCAGCACTGTTGAAACGCGTGCCGCATGCCGAGGCGCCACGCCCATCAGTTCGAGAATCAGCGTCGTCTTTCCGACCTGCGTGCGGCCAAACACGACGACATAGGCCTCGCCTTTCTTGTCGCCCGTTGCGAAGTGAGAACGCGTTTCCTCGCTCAGCGTCCCGATAAAGCGGTCGTAGGCGTGGAACGCCCAGTCAAGCCGTGTCGCGCTCAGTTGCGCCCACTTGCCGCTGATCCCGGATTCGTCGCTCCTGTCTCGTGCGTTCATGCCGCCAGCATTCCTCGATAAATATCGAGCGTCTGGCCGGAGCGCGAAATTTCGTCGAGCAGGTCGAGCCGGTATTGCTTCGTATCAGCAATCGCCTTGGCGAGGCGGTCCTGGCGCATCAACGCCTCGTCGAGCTTGAAGCGGCGGCGCAAACCATCGCTCAAGCGTTCACGCAGTTGCGCCATCAGGTTGTCGTAATGCGACATGAAGTGGCGCTGGTGCGCGTCCTGAATGCCTTGCAGCGCAGTGTAGGCATAGCTGCGCACCTTGTCGTCGTACTGTCTGATCTCACGCATGCCCGCATAGACGAGGAAGCTCACCGTCGCGACAGTTGCGACAGCCGCGCCAATCGCCGAGACCGCCGTCGCAGCGGTTGTGGCGGTTGCAGCACCCGACGCCGCTGCGCTGCCTCCCGCGGCGGCGGCGTCGACTGCCTGCGTGGCCCCAAGACCGAGCAGTTGCAGCAGCGGCGCGGCGGAATCGAGCTTGCCGTCGGCAAAGAAGTCGATCGCCATCACGACAGCGAGGCCCTTCAGGATCGTGCTGGTTTCGGAATGGAAGGCGCGCAGTTGTCCGCTAACGTTCGTCAGCGACGCGAGCAGGTCGCCATTGAGCGAGACCTTCGCCCCATGCTCGTCGATCCTCACCAGATCAGGCAGCAAGCTCGCTGCGCGCACATACTCCAGACCGAGTGCCGGCAAAAGCCTGAGACTCTTTTCGAGCGCCGTGCTGGATTCGCGCTGCGCGTCGTCCTGATCAGGCTGGCAGAAGAGCACGCGAAGATCGTTGACGCAGTCGTCAGGCGGCTTCGTACATTTGACGGTTTCACCATTCTTGCTGGCGTAGCCAAGCCGTTGCGGCAAGGACATGTTCTCGCCGAGGGCCGCCGCGACCGGCAGCGAACTCGAACCCAGCCTGCTATCGACCAGCTTGCCGAGGATCTCGATAAACAATTCGCCGACCGGAGCGCCCTTCTGCCAGGCGTGCGCAATATCCTCTTCCAGCTTCTGCTGGCTTTCGGTCGCGGTATCGAAAATGCCCTGGACTTTATTGACGAAGCCTTCGTGTTTCGTCTTAAGGCTCTCCTGCATCTCCTTCCACGCCTGACCGGTGCGCGTGCGCAGCATCGAGTCGATCTGTTTGCGATAGTCTTCTCGCACCACACGATTCGACTCGTCGAACTGCGCGAGGCAGCGACTCACCATCGCCTGCTCGCTGTTTGCATCGTCGGTATTGAGCGCGAGATAAGTCCGTGCCCGCCCCTGCACCGTGGCGAGCACGCGCCCCAGGTCGGCGCCGATCGATCCTTCCAGATGGGCCAACTGGACATTACGGTGTGCGACCGTGCTCGCACCAAGCTTCTGGATCGCCACTTCGAGCGCCGGCAACCATCGTTCGACATACGCGGCGTCGCTTACGCCTGCCGTCATGACGCGGCTATCCGTCTGGTCGTGTGCGATCCCAAACGTCTGCGCCGCTGTTGCGCGCAACTTCTGCTGTTCATCGGCATTGGTCGCGAATTCCTCGGTCTTCGTGACGACGACCAGCGTGTCCAGGGTCTCGAGATCGGCCTGAAGCGCGTCGCCGAGAATTTCTTCTTGCTGCTGATCGGCAAGACGCGTTCCGTCGGTCACGATGACGCTGCCCGCGGCGCCAATCATGACCTGGCGCATCAACAGTTGCCACAGCCGGTTTTCACGCGTCGCACGCTCATAGCCCGGCAAGAGCATCAAGGCTTGCCGCGAGCCGGAGAAAAATTTTTGCGGTACGCGCAACACCGGCAGCAAGACGTTAGGCTCCGCGCCACCACACGCACGACGGAAATCGCGCGCGTCTTCGACTCGCATCTCCTGCAGGGTGCAGCGCCGGGTCGTTTCATCCATTTTCAGTTGCTGGACGTAACCTTGCGCCGAGGTGACGCTCGCATCTTCAAGAATGAGCACCGGCAACTGTTCACCGCGGCCTTCGTTCGCATTGAGCCATGACTGGTCGTCGCACGAAAGCCCATACAGCTTTGCCAGCAGGGTGGTCTTGCCCGCACCCTGAGAGCCACCTATTGCGATGATCGAATGATTTCCCAACACCTCGGCGAGAAGCAGTCGCTGCATGATCGGCTTCAAATCTTCATCGACGGCCGGACCTTCCAGAACGGCAGCCGCGCCACGCAGCGCACGCAGAGATTGATTGAGATTCGGAAGCAGACGCTCGGGAGAATTCATGGTCGACCTTGTTTTTGAATTTCAAATAGCTATCGCTGCGAGCCAATCGGCACTGGCCGCACGCCAGCAAAAAAAGGAGCAATGCCACTGCTGGAAGCCCGGGTTCAACCCGGGTTGCGTGGAAATACCAGCTGAGTGCCCGATACTTGCGCGTGGCCTTCAGCGACCAGTACGGCTGCGAGATACGAGGCAAGCTGCGGTCCGCGCTGGTTGTCTTGCCACCATGCGCCGAGCGAACCCGGAGTCGGCCGGTCGCGCGACGCCCCAATTGCGACAGGCCCGGCAATCTGGGTAAAGTGATCGAGCAACTGACAAAGCGCTTCGGAACTAGCGCGTGCCGTTTGCCGGGTTCTTCCGATAATTAGTTTGAGCCCAGCGGCCATGGAGCCTTCATAGGTGAATTCAACTGGCCTACTTCCCAGCGTACGAATGCTTACGGGCATGAGCGGATAACCATATTGTGAACGTCAAAGCACGAAAAGCGGCTAACGTAGAGATTAACGGTCAGACTCGATTGATCTTGAGTCCCTTTTCACGGGATATTTAGATCAGCGCACTTAACTCATGCTCGATGCATCATTAAACGCATTGCGCCGCACTCTCGACATACTTGCCGATAGCGAAAGTAGACAGTACACCGACAGCGAACGTAATGGCGAAAGCAGCAAGGCTTTCGAGCGGCGAATTGTTGTTCATCAATTTGAATCGGCTCCGGGCAGGTTGATCGGCTGGCTGGACCTGCCCGCGCATGGTTGCGGGCAGATACCGGAAATCAATGTAGCGCGCCATCGGGACAATCCATGTCCCGAATCGAATATGCTCCTTCGGCGGATGGCTTTTGCGTCGGGCCGACCGGCGCCAAGGCGGCGTTGTATGAAGCCGGCGAGGTCGAGGCAGTCCTGTGCGTCGGCAATTCGATCGCGCGGGTAGTCGACGGTCCCCTCGTCACCAATCCGAAAGTGCGGCAAAACAAGGCAATGCTGCAGTCGCACTTCCATACTTTCTGCTTTGAGCCGCTTCAGAATCGATCGAAACTGCCAGCCTGCCTGCTGTCCGACGTTCTTGCGCTCCGCACCGTAATGCTTGAACAGTCCTTCGCGCGTTACCTCGATTTCACCGGCCTTGACTTCCGGCACCGCAATGTCGCCGGCGCTGTTCACGACCACGATATCCAGTTCGCCGTGACTGTCGCGCTGCGGCTCTGCGCACGTCCAGTCAACGCTATAGAACAACTCATAGTGCTCACTGAGGCCTTGCGCAAGTTGCTTGAGCATGTCGACCTCGACCTGCTCGCCCGCCGAGGTCACGTAAATATCTGCAATTGAAGGATGGACCGTAGCCATATTCGTTTGATGGAGGTTGCAGGCGGCGTCTTCGGCACAATCAGTTCGCGCATCCGTCAGCAAATCGCAACGGATGTGCCGTATCGACTTCGTGGAAGACAGCAAGCTTGCATACAACGGTTTCCATCGGCAGAACTTGAGTGCCTGATATCTGAGCGCGAGGTTCGCACCTCTGAGCGTATTGCGATGACAACGCCAAAGTGACGGAGTATCTCGACCGCAAACGTTTGGCACTGCATTTTTCACACGCGCGCGACACATGCACATGAACTCGACATTTCATCCGGTCTGGTTGCTAGCACAACCATGACAAATTCCAGCTGTGCATCACGCGGCCTTCTCCGATATTATCGAAAAAGGCAACAGTGTCGTTCTCGATGAACAAGCGCTATCGGAAGCACAACAAGTCGTATTTCCCATTTACCGCAACAATGCGACGATACTGATCGCAACATTAAAGAATACGACTGCCGATACGTAACGATAATGACCGACACACCTGAAACCGCCAGTTCCTCCCCCACGCCGCTGTCGATTCGCATGGCAGGCATGCTCTTCCCTCTTCTGGTCGATCACGCAAAGAAGCAGCAACTGGTCACGTACGGAGACCTTACAAAGCAAGCCAAAGCGCAACATCGGGACCACCCAGAAGTACAAAACATGATCCCGGTCTCGATGGGCCACAAGCTGGACGTCGTACGCACCTACTGTTTGAAGAACCAGTTGCCGGACCTCGCAAGCATTGCAGTCAACCAGGATACGCGAGCCCCGGGGGAGTCCTACGTCGCCAAAGCGGATGCAATCAGACTGCAGCAAGAAGTTTTCGCATTCGACTGGAAAAGCCGCGCCGTTGAATTCAATGAGCACCTTGCGCAGGAAAAGAAACGAACCAGGAAGCTGATCGAGCGTTCAGAGCGCGACGCCCTAGCCATAATGCGCAAATACTACGAGGCAAATAAGGCGCAACTGCCCGCGAACATCGTGACTTACCGCGAGGCCATCGTGACCTTGCTCGAAAAAGGCCATGATGCCGAAGACGCATTCGAAATGGCGTTGGAAGGTTGAGCGCAGCCGCGGCTAACAGCACTCCAACGCGACGGCGCGAAATTGTTCGCTTGCGGTTTCAACCCGGCTGTACACCGCGCAAGAAGCGCGCTTCGAGGCGATAGCGAGTTCCGACCAGGCAATAAACACCGGCCACCTCCGTGACGTCATACTGGCCGGTGTTTGCTCGACGTCAGGCGGCTTTCAATTCGCGTTTGCCGGCACCGCGATGGAGCGGAGCGTAACCCGTTCCCTTGATACGACGAAGCGCACCGGTCTGCCCACCCTCGAGCAGCATGTACCGGTCGATCACGGAAGGACGCACGTGGTGACTAGCGAGCGCGTACTACTGGATCATGCAAACGACCTCTCTACGCAATCTTTCTTCGGCCTTGCCGCCTGTTCCGGCCGGAATCGAGCTGATCAGTCCCATGCCAACGCCGCTTTCAACACGGCGGAGTCCGGCTTGGCGCAGTCGTAACCCAATTCCATCAGCAGATGCAAAAGCGAAGTCCGCTCCTTGACGAACGGAAAGTCGCGCTCGATCAACCGCGCCCTTAGACCATCAAAAGCCGCCCAGAAAATCGGGATGTCCGTCTGGGATTTCATTTCCGCGGGCAGGCCGCTATTGGCGAGCGAGGAAATTGCCGATACCCTTCTTGCGCGGGGTGCCGACAATATCTCGCGCCATTTGAATCATGTGAAAGAGTTTGGCCTTCTTTCGAATGCCCTTGATTTTCCCCCAAGTGCTCTTCCACGACGTCCAGAGGATTGACCCTGACCCAGGAAATAGTCCGGTTCAAAAGTAGAGAAATTCGGCATGATGTGTCCGAGCGGACACGAAGGCCATGCCATGAAGACGAGCAAGTTTACGGAAGAGCAGATCGCATTTGCACTGAAGCAAGCCGAGCTAGGTACGAAGGTCGAAGAAATCTGCCGCAAGCTCGGAATTAGCGAGGCGACTTTCTACAATTGGAAGAAAAAGTTCGGAGGGTTGGGATCTTCCGAGTTGCGCCGGTTGCGCCAGCTCGAAGAGGAAAACGCAAAGCTGAAGCGGCTTGCCCAAAGTTGCAGGCAAGACTTCAGTTCGTTCAGGGACCGCGGTACGCTCACGATCCTCGATCATTGGGGCTTAGCAGGTCCGCTGCCGGCAAGGGCGTCTTGCGATCGTAGAGCTTGGCGAATGCAACTTTCGAGTAGGTGTCGACGAAAGTCTGCTGGTAGACACGGCCTACGCCTTTGAGATTGCCGACGTAGAACGTATCCTGCGCGCCGCAGTAGCCTGGACATTCGGACTCGAATTCGCCGTGCACTTCCTTCTCGTGCTTGGCACGTTCGAGCGCGACGAGTTGCGCTTCGGTCAACACCAACCCCTCTTGGGCGGATTTGGCTTTCAGGGCCTTCAGGCGCTTCGACATGGTCTCCAGATCGTGGAGCAACCAGATGCTACGGACGCCTTGGGGCGAAACGGACAGCGCATGTCGTTTGAGGACTTCGTTGGCGATACGGATCTGGCCGTAGGCTTGCAATTCGAGGGCCAGCTCGACAACGGCGGCCTCTATCTGCGGATCTACACGGTTCTTGAGCAACGGCCGACGGTGGGAAATCTCCTGCAGCGCAGTCTCACCGCCTCGATCGTACAGTTCCTTAAATCGGTAGAAGCTATCGCGTGAGTAACCCATGACGCGACAGGCTTGGCTGACGTTGCCGAGTTGCCGGGCCAGCTCAAGTATGCCGACCTTGGCACGAATTACCTTCTCCTCCTGAGTCATGGCGGACTCCTTGCTGTTCGCGGCGCGCATTGCCGCTACGGGCTACGCCCTCCGCGCCAACGCGCACCAGCACGAGAAACCAACCACTGTCAGATTTAGTCTAGTCCACTGCAGTTTAGCCACGCATCAACTTCGCCAGCAACAGAAGGATTGGGACGATGTGCGTCACTTGCATAGCCATCTGGCGCTTGTCAGTGAACCACTTCGCCCGCGATCCTCCCTAGTTAACGCTTTTGCGCAGAGCTCTCAGTAGCTGCGTTCATCAATTCGATCTTCCGAATTCGCTCACGCTGCTCCCCGTTGAATCGTTCTCGTCGCAACCCGGCCGAGCGCAAAGCTTCATCACAGTCGCCTAATCGCTGTCTCAATGCCAAAGTGGTGAGCCAAGAAATAACCCGCTCAAGATAGGTAAGTCGACATTCCGTGGCCTCTACCAAAGCGGCCCAATATGGCCTACTCCGATTACATGCGCGTGGAAATCCCACTCTTTCTAGAATAGCAGAACGACTTGCGATCGTCGGAGGCTCGGCCATTATTAGTCCGCGCTGCGCTGCGCGAATTTTATCAACGGTCGGTTCTCTCCCATGGAATGAATTTTTTGCTCGCGGCGGCGACCGATGAAGCCGATTAAATGTGTATAGCCAATCCCCATCACATTTTTTTAATGCCTTATATGTTACCGGATCCACAACCGCCGCTGATGTAATCCGGCTCTTTGATACCATATTTTTAACTAGCAGGCACCATCTCTCCCGCAGTCTCTCGACTTCTTCTTTAGGCATAGTTTCTCTGGCAGGTACTCCTTCTCTGCCTATCCATTGGCGTGCTGCTGAAGCACTAACGTGCAACTCCCGTGCTGCATCGCAAATGTACATGCCTTTACCAATCAATGCGGAAAAGCGCCTCCGGTAGCGAGCACCGTATGAGCACGGCTTCAGTTGTTTCGCGTCACACTGAGGTGCTAATAGATAGGTTAGCCCGCACGTACAGGCGAGTTTCCATCTACCTGGCTTAGGTGAGGTAAATTTAAAAAAATCAGAGTTTCGATGCAAAGCCCCCTTGCACGTGTACGCATCCAAACTAGGGTTGGGATTACCTTCCTCACTTAACAAGCACGAATCTTTATGGAGTTTTCGTGGAAAATATGAGCCAGGCAGTTCGGCCAGATGCTCTAGGAGTGACTCCCCCGCGATAAACATGAATGGATGAGGGCATTCGCAGCCCCATATCCCCCGTGACAAATGATTTAGCCACATTGATATTCTGTTGGAATTTGTGTTTGTGAGATAACAGTATTCCTCACCGAAATAATCAAACCACGCTGAAATTAACTGCACGTGCCGCAATGTCGAATTTTCACGGAGCAATCCAACCTCCCTCAACAGATCTTGATATTGCCTCGCTGATTTTCCGAAATACCCACTTTCCCTCTGCCGCACACTTCTTCTAGAAACATCCAAAATCGCCATTTTTTCTTTAAGAATAATCCCATGCAAAGCCATTTTATCGGAAGCGTGAATATGACGCACCAATGTCTGATCTACATAGCGACCCGGGACTTTCCGCACCGATCTCAACACACAAGAATGCTTGATGCAGTAGTAGACTCCAGCTAACTGGTGATCGATCCTCCAGTATGGCGTCTGATGATTTTCAATGTCGCCCTTTAAGCACTCTTCACAATATCTGAATATTGGGGCTCGCTCGCCGTTTAGGCCACCAACTACTATTGCCCTAACACTACCTTCTGAAGACCCCTGCATTCTTTTAAATATCATTTCCCTTATGCTTTTCGGAGCCATCATTGTTAGATACCGAAATTCAGTGTGCCAATTAATTATATCCTCTGACTTTAAATTCCAGTAGTCACGCGTTTGCTCAGCAAGAAAATCAATCGAACTCGGAAGCCTCCCACCTCGGTAATGGCAATATCCAAAAAGTGATTGCCTGAGACCAAAAGTTGAATTCAATTTCATTATTTCCGCATAGCGACCGATATTACTTGCCAGCGTCTCTCCTTCTTTTAGTGGAAGCAGCGCAATGGCCATAGAACTACTCCTACAGTTGAAACTAGCGTCTCAAACACATGCCACATCGACAGAATCATGGGCACCAATCTCTTTAGAGATGAAAGCATTTCGCATAGAATGTCATAGGAAATTTTCACAATTTTTAGCGTCCAACCCTATCGACGACCTCTTAATCCGACCTATCAGGAACCTAAAATCCTAGCCGTTATTTCTCTTGTTCTCGCTACTGACGAATGAAGAACACTTGAGACGCTTTCGATTCTCCAGATTAAATGCCACAAACCATTCTCGATCGTATCGACGCAAAGTCCTATACAGCGGCGGATCAAGCTGATAGGCTGAGGTGATTCTCTTTCCCGGCTGAGCATGCTCAATGAGTGATTGCCATCTGACCCGTAAGCGGGGAATTTCCTTTGTAGCCGAATTCCTTTCTTTATAAAATCCGGCACAGCGAGCCCAACGCGTAAATTTCGTGTGATTCAGATTAACTTCCCGCGACGAGGCTTCGGTTACAACACCGCCTGATTTTCCCGCAAGAATCAGACGGTGATATCGATCCCCGTAAGCCCTCACAGTCAACTGCGCGCGCCCATCCGATGACGCCTTAAGAGCTTGGTAAGACACACCGCATGAGCATGTGACCAGCCATGCCGGTCCTTCTCCAGAGAACGCTTTCCAGTTATCGTTTTTCCGATGAAGAATTCCCCTGCATGCAAACTCTTTCAAGATTTCGTCGTCTATAGAATTTGAGCTTTCTCGCAATTCAAAGCTACGACCTACCGCGAACACTTTGTCAGCGGGTAAATAATATCCAGGCGACTCGCAACGGTAACGCAACAACGATTCAGCTGCGATGAACATCAGCGGATGAGAGTGCTCGTTGTTTTCCTCTTCCTTGGCGATGTTACGGAGCCAACTCGTCATTTTCTGCCAACTCACTCCCGCGATCTGACAGTATTCATTGCCCAAATAGCCCAAAACCGCCGCGATGAACGCACGCTCGTCAATTCTCCCATTGGGCCAGACAATCCTCGCATCACGTAGAAATTCGCGATATGTCTTCGCCGACGGCAAGCTTTCTCTCGCAGCCCTGCATTCAGCACTCCGTTTAGCGACGTCCTCAATCGCGTTCCGCTCTGCCGTTGACATCTCCTCCAAAACCAGCTTATCGTCGTCCCTCTTTACTGCGGTCAGCGTCGGATCCGTGAAGCTCTCGAGGACAAGCGGGTTTGTCATCTTCAGCACGCAGGCGTGCCGGTTGCAGAAGTAAACGCCCGGGAGTTGTTGATCTACCTGCCAATGAGCGGGAACTCCATTCGCCCTCCATTCCGACAGGCAGGCTTCACAATATCGAAACTTCGTGATGCGCTCACCAGTCCAGCCACAGACGCTTCTCCGCAAGCATCTACCAGAAGGTTGGTCGAGCATATTCGAGCGCATCACCTCTCTCTGTGCCGCATCTATCGTTAAGGTCGCGTAAGAAAACTCAGTGTGGTTGTTGATAATTGCCTCCATATCAACCTTCCAATAGTCTCTAGCCTGCTCTGCAAGATGCCTCAATCCGCTTGGGAGTCTCGTGTCTGGACGGCATCCATAACCGAAAAGACGCCGCCTCAGAGGTAACGTCGTTTCAAGACCAATAAACTCCCCGTAGCGCCCTAGATTGCTGCCAATCGTCTCGCCATCCAGAAGAGGAAACAACGCAACAGCCATGTCACTCTCCCTGCATTAGCCGAATTCAAACCTTCGTCCGATCCAACTGTTACGTCGGCCGTCCCGGTTGCGGTACGACGCTCACCCCTCCTAGATTTAGTGAAGTCACAGCACTTCGTAATGCCGGGCGCGGGCTACGCGTGGAGTTGAAAAATAAACGTCCTCACTATCGCCCATCTGCCCGACTGAGGCTTTTCTGTTATCAGGCGAGCGCCTTCGTGCGCCTCTTGACGTTGCTCTTCACCGCGCCGCGGGAGCCTCGCTCTGGTAGAAACGGCGGGCTGCCTCTTTACTCAAGTCCTGTGATGAAGCAGTTGGATACTTTTCCTGGACGGCGCCGATAAGCGACGAAGCCAGTTCTTGCGGTATTCCCAGAAGCATCAGTCTGGACACCGCACTGATCGTTGCCTCATTCCGGTCGTGCTCCATCGCCGCAGCATAGTAACTGTGTCGCTTCGCATCCGCCTCCATCGATTCAACGACGTCGTCCAGCGTATCGCCCAACAAGTCGTCGTACGCAAGCATCCTCGCCTTGTTGCCTGAGCGGACTGCGTCCATCATTGGCCTCAATGAAGCCATCTTCTCATCGAATGATTCTTCAACAATTTTTCGGGACAATCGCTCGGCGCCCGAAGAAATTGCCGCGTACTGCGCCAGTTGGAAAAGAGGAATTGCCACCCCTGGCAGGCCCTGCGTCAGGAAATACAAATAGTCCCGCAAGCGCTCCGACAGCGCTACGGAATGCGCAAGCCACTGGTATTTCTGTAACTGGTTACAGAATCGCTTCCAGTCGTCCGGATTTCTCACGCCGTTCCAGGTTGTTACCCCTTGACTACTAAGCCGCCGTGCGGAACGCAACGTCTTCCGGAAAAGCTGGGCTGCCTTCGGCGTCCCACTTACGATGACCGGTATTCCGACCACATTGGTCAGATTGACGAAGAAGTCAAAGAGAGGGTCATTTCGCGAGACTGCCTGCAGTGCATTCTGTATCTCGTCAATGACAATGAGACCAGTGTGATGTCGCCGGCAAATGCGGTGGAGCTTGTTTGCGTAATCGGCCAACGTAGCTCTCAGCCCAATCTCCTTCGTATAGTCTGTGCCGAGCAGATCATCGAATTCCAATATGAGCAGCTTCAAGGTATCCTTGAGACTCGCACTCTTTGGACAGTCAATCTTGATCCAGACAACCTGATTCAGTCCGTGATCCTTATGCCAGATCACCTTCGGAAGCAGACGGAGTGCAGACTCTAACGCAGTCGACTTACCACCTCCAGAAAGACCAAACACGCCGGCACAATATGCATGGGAGCGCTGGTGTGGATAGATAGCAATAAGATCCCCTTCCTGGCTCAATCTGTAGCGATCCTGAATACCATCCACATAGTCAGAACGTATATCCTGCCCGACATAGTGCTGACGAACGATGATCTGTATCGTGCTCACGACATCGAGATGCGCGGGAAGTGCAACGACAAGACGGGAAAGCCTCCCGATGGCATGCATTCGATATTGTTCAGACCTCGTGCGTTCACTTTCAGAAAAGGCAACGGGCACGTCGAGCGCTTTCAGAATAGACTTCTGGTCCCAGAGCGGACCCAACGCAGAGATCAGCGGATGACTTCGATATTCTGGCAGCAGGTCGTCGCCGTTATAGTAACGTGCCTCCACCGCTTCAATGCACTGCCTCACCCCCTCGGGTTGAGTCGGTTCGCCACGTGCGACGAACCTGCTGCTAGATTCCTTGCTAGACATAATATGCCTCCTATGCATCGAGTTGTGCGAGCAACTCCCTTGCGCGTTTCTCACGAAGATCCCTTGCCGTGATGCCACTGGTATCGACCGAAGTCCCGTTATCCTGGTCTGGCACATCATCGCGGATATCCCCGTCCTCATCATAGGTTTGCCGGGGTACGGAACCGTCGATGCCCGTTTCTTTTTTGGTCTTCTCGAAGAGCTTCCTGAACGATGTGCCAGTCCTGTTGCTCCCCCTGGCTCTGCGCGCCTTCTTCGGGCCATCTGCCGACCGCATCGTCGACTCAGCGGACTGTTCATCACAACGGGCTTCAGTCATGTCGCTGATGTCCGGCTGGTTCATACCTGCGTCCTGCAGGGCTTTTGAGGTTTTTGAAACGGCGTCTCTGGCAATCTTCGCGATGTTGTAGTCAGTCATGGCGTGGTCGGATTCGCTCGCGTTCTCGCTTCTCTTACGGTTGGCCGCTTCGTGCGTCGAATACAGCCTCTGTTCCCGATAAGTCAGCCCACGTACTTCATCGACTTCATGGTCAGCGAGCAGGCAGGATATGGATTCGCCCAGGCCAAGAAGCTCAATCCTGCTGTTGTTGGCAGAGTCGTAACCGATCTGGACGTCGGTCTCGACTTTCTTGCCGCGGAACATGGCCTGACGTTCGATGAGCGAGAGCGTAGGGCAGGCGTAGTGCAACCCGTTGTGGAGGATGCCCTGACTATCTATCCTCGCAGTCGCCGTCGGCATCGATTTTGCGCGGAATTCTTCCACGTCCACGCGTCGTCCGCAGCCGTTGACTTTCGTTCCATACGTCCAAAGATTTAGCGGCGTTGGCGACAGCCCGCTATCTACCATCTCGGATGGGGTTGGGTAACCACGAATTACACGTTTGTTATAGCTTAGTATTGCATAGCAAATTACGCGACGCATTTCGTTTATTTGCAGGGCCGCGTGCAAGGCTGGGTGTGCAACCCCACGGTCAAATGACTCTTTCTCCACAACCCCTGGCACTAGCGCATTCCAGATTCCCGGAAGAGTGCGAAATCGCCGCTCCATAATGGCGCGCAAATCCGGGCGGTAGGCTGTGGCGTTATGTATTTCGACCCGATAGTAGCTAATCAGGGGATGAGCCTTGTGCACACTGCTTACCTCACCTTGATCTGCATACAGGATTTCACAGAGACGATCAGCTGGCCAGTCCTTTTCCTCAATACCGATCCCGATTGTCTTGCAGAAGGCGACCTTGGGACTGACAGCGTTCGCGAGCGCCATCATCGCCCCTTCCCAACAGGGTGGCTCAAATGTAAGGTAGAAACCCACTACCATCGCCGTATAATCATCAATAACGAGATAGAGAATCGGCCGCCCGATAACGCGCGTCCGCAAGATTTGGCCCACCAGATAAATATCTACGATGGTTGCGTCTATGTGAAAGCGCTCGCCGGGCCCCCGCGATGTCCTGAGTCGCCCGATAAGGGGACGCTCGTGCAAAAGCCACTGCCGTAGCCCTACTTCGTGAATGCGGCGTTCTTCGTAGCTGTAGTTCTTATAGATAAAGTATTGAAGCTTCCGTTCTGTCAGGACGATACGTCGATCGAACTTCAGGTCGATCAGTTCTCCGTCTTCGTTGTGGACAGCCCTGTCACAGAGGAAACTTGTTTTTATCCATCGGACAGCCTGCTTGAGCGTCTTCTTCGCCTTTTTTCCCCGCCCATACTCGAATGAGAAGTAATAGTCTGCGGCCAACGCGAGCAATCGCTGCGTTTCCTGTTTGGGATCTAGGTCTTTCGGGTTACCGCGCCTGACCCTCTCCCCTTGAGCAAGCGTACAACGTGACGTCCCTCGCCCTCCACAGCGGTCATAATCGTCAGCGGCTGCCGCTGGCGTCATTCCCTGCTGGCAAAATCGCCGAAACGTCCTATACACAGTGGACTCAGAGATAGCGGAAATAGCGCAATACCGCAGAATGCGCTTTCTTCGGGTTTCCTTGTGCAACAACTCCTCAAATTCGTCCCCGTAGATTGACGGTTGAGGCTTGCCGTCATCAACAGAAGGCAGGTCAAATGTCAGCAACCCTGCGATAATTCCCCAGCCTCTTGACTTTGTCGGGTCATCTGCAATTTCCTGATACTTGTCAGACCTGCGAGAAAGACCAGAATAAGAGGCCTGTCGCCGCTGCGATACGTTAGCCGGCAACTTCTCCAGCTTTTTTAGAGCCAGCCTAGGCTCCACGTTATCCGACAATCGTGCCAGCAGATCATCGGTTTTCAGCTTGAACGGCGAGGCCCTCCGAAAGGCTGCCGATTTCGCCTCGTGTTCAATATTAATAAGATGGGTCCATCTGGCGTTCCGCCCTGTTCTGAGGACAATATAAATCCGATCGCCGTTCTGCTCTTTCAGCACATCGCCAACCGTGATTTCATCTGGACACGTCGATTTCGTAGGCATCCCAGCCTCTTTTCAGGAAAACTCCCGACAGTTGCCGCTTTTAGGGAACGGGCCGCCAGATTTCGTCGAGCGGAATGTTGAGCGGATTGGAAACATCGAGGTCAAACGCCAACCGTCTTGCGCCGGCAAGTTGTCGAAAGGCACGTACGCCTGAGCCCGCCGGGATCCCGGCCGTGCGGTCAACCAATCTGCATGCATCAATGACCCGCATCTCTTTCTTCCACCGGACAAGGCGCAGCAACTGGCGCTGAGCCGCCATCTCAGCGCCAGAAAGCGTTCGATTCACCGTGTCGTTATGCGCGCGAAAGATCCAGGCAAGGTTTTGTGAGCGATTCGCATGCATGCCGCTCTTCGTCACCGCGACATACAACGCTCCGTCGTCTTCCCACGCCTTCCGCTCAATCAGTTGCGAGCGAGTCAGTTCGCCCTCCTGGCCACGGCGGATCGACCTGACCGACCTCGCCTCCCGTATGAAACTCTTCCCTCGTTCTGTGATGTAAACGAGACTGGTGCTAATTACCGCCAGCTCGCCGAGGCTTTGGCATAAGGGATGCACGACGTTGATGGATGCCGCCGCTCTCTGGGTTTTCTCGCGATCGATGGCGACCTGATCGTAGATAACCTTAACCTCGCGCCGGTACCACCCCTCGAGAAGTTCGGCGTGTTCGGCTGCGGACAACAGGTGCACCTCTTCGCTTGCCGCCTTGCTGCAGGCCAGTCGTATCTTTGTTCCGGATCCCGTTCTGTCCCGCGTATGCTGCCAACGCTGATGGACCCCTTTGCTTTTTGCAAGCGCTTGCTCTTTTAGTTTCCGCTCTATCGTCGTCTTTCGGATTTTTGATTTACGCGCAGTCATGTCGATCTCCAGTACCCGTCCAACGTCACGAACATAGAATCAGTGTAGGAATGCCAATTTATTGATCCCGGGCTTTTGCTTGTCGCCCGATAACGCAAATAGAGACCACAATGCACGCCCCCTAGGCTGATCTCATGGGGAACCAGTTGTCTCAGACCAGACGGGCGACGCTGCCCTGCTCCATGTCTACATGCCAAGTCGCTCACGCAGGAAAAGACCGATGGTCAATTCATTCCGGTACGCCGCATACGCCGACCATCGCTGCGTCGACGAGGCAGAAGGCGTATCCCGGCAGTGGGTGCCGTGCCGCTGAGCTTCCAGCTGATGGATCGCACGATCAGCCCGCAATTGCATGCCGGAATGCTGTCGACCAGCGAAATACGCCTTCAGGGTCGGCGTATGGGCATAGGGAAAAGTCCGAGCCGACATTCCGTTTTGCGAATCTGAGGAAAGGCGCGGCGATTTAGGCACAGAAGAGTAACGGGGGGAACCTGGCAGGACCGACACCTCGCGGATTACGGCAATACCACGAACGCGCAGGTGAAACATCAGGTAGCGGGACTCGCCATATCTGAAGTCAACAGCACATACGACCACGGCGCCCACGTCGAGTATCGCTTGGAGGTGACGCGCGGCGGCACTCGGTGATGTCAGCCAAAGGTCAACTCCGTCGATGCCGACGACTGGCGGCGCAGTATCTTGAGCGCTTTGCTGGGCCCAGATCTTGGCGTGGTTCAGCCGTCTTCCCACTTCCCCCGGCGCGCAACGAACCAGTAGTCCGCGTGCCGCTCCAGTGCGAAGCTGGAGCATACGCCCCTTTAACCTCCTGACTCGTGAGGATGTGGCCTCCCCGTCAATGAATCGGATTACCGGCGGTTCGTGCGCGCCGCAGGCCACAGCCGCCGGGCAGTCCGGCATTCCATGGTCGGCGGGCGATTCCCCGACAGTGAATACACTTCGAGCGGCGTACATCGCCGGCATATCCATGTCCCATCTTCTGGGGCGAGGCGAAAAAGGCGCATCGTTCACCATTAGCAGATTGCGGTCGCGCGGATCACCACGGTAGGAAATCCGAACTTTGACGGCTTTGCCAGATTGCGCGGAATGCATCGACGAGTTCATACTGGCCTCCAATTTAAGGCTGCTCTTGACATGAAGCCGGATTGCACCGAGTATGAAATTGGATGTTGTCCACTCTGCCAATCAGGCCGAGACAAACGGCGATCCGCTCTGCCAACCGGGTTGCCGTTTTTTATTGCAAGTTGATCTTCACGGACCGCTTTTCATAGCGGGGGTCTCTTGACTCTGGGGTTATGTGGGGACGACGGCGAGCGACGACGATGAAACGTGAACCCATCCAACCGGCCCGCTGACGGATCAAAGGAAAATCACATGACGCAGGGGGCTGCGCACTTTCCATCGGTTGGTAGATGCGGCCCGCGTGGAACCGATAGTGGGCCGATATAGGGATCAATCCGCACAGGCGCGCCGTATCAGGAAAATTCACCGAGATGCCCCGCCGCTTAATGACGCCCGTTAGCTTGTTCGTCGACCGGCAGCGGGCCGCGCAATGAATTGAAAGCTACAAGCCCGGAAGGGAAAAGGCCAGTAAATGCCCGAGCATGAAGCTCGTGAGCCCTATCCAGGAAGGCTCACGGCCTTGTTACAAATATGGATCCTGTGCAGCACGTCTTTTTTGCTCAGGTACGGACGTGCGTGTCGATGATCTCTTCGGCTGCATGGACGATGTCGGGGCTAGGATAGTTAGGGCCGCGCGGTGCATTCATCTCCGCATCGCCAGTTCCGTCTGGGCGAAGGAACTCCCAGATCTCCGTGGGCGAGACAAAGTCGCGAGCAGAGAAAAGGGGCACACAGAAATGCCAAGCATGCCAGAACTGTTCGACATGCCCCTCCGAGACACCCCGCAGCGTGTTGGGAAGGTGCTCAGGCATCCAGCGGCCCGGAAACTCTACGCTCCACCACGCTGAAAGGATGCGCCGCGCGTCTGCAGCCGACATGTTTTCGATGCGGATCGGCGGCATCGCCGCTAAGCCGCCACGTGCCCGGCGAGCGAAGGCATACGTGAAATCGTGTGCGCGTCGCCCCCGCTCAACTTCGCAGACAAGAAACATGCCCGTCGAGGCCGCCACGCGTTTCAGGGCCGGGGCGAAACTCTCCGCATTCCTCACCCGCTCAGGATGCCTGACGACAAGGACACCATGGTCAGCAAGGTTCAGCGTCTTTGTCCGGGTAATAACCTGTCGCAGCACATCGTTCGGATTCGCGTCCGATGCGCAACACTGCAGAACAACGACCCGGCCCGCACGATGCGCTGCTGCCTGCACGGGGGGGTGCAGCCCCACTCCCGCCTCACCCATGACGCAAGTTGCCGTGAGACAGTCTGCAATCAGCCTGGGAAGAAGTGTCAGAAAGGCGATAAGTTGGCCTTCTGTCCCCGCGCGAGAATGATGCGCGGGCCGCGCCTTTTGCTCTGTGGTTTCCATGGCAGTACCTCTACCCCTTTCAGGGATGAGTTGAACCACCGTGCCGGGCTGCTATACTGAAGTCGCCATTGCCAGGCACCTTCAATGTGAGCAGTCACACGGTAGCAATTGCAAGTTGAAAAGGCCGACGCCTGAAGCGTCGGCCTTTTCAGTTGGAACAACTAGCGATCGTGTTCTCGATAAGCCTCCTCCTTTTTTCTGACAACCGGATTCATGGACACCCGGGGCAGGCCCGAGTGCTTACATATATTTTGTACTACTAATTACATCGGCGACCCTTTCAGTACGGTCGGCCCAGACATTCACCTGTCAAGGCCCTCTCCCGGTTTGGACAGCTCGCGCCAGGTGTCCTTACTCCGTCGGTGCAAAAGGGCGGGGGCTTCTGGACATGCGTGCGATCACGCTGAAGCCACTCTCTGGCGAGGGTAGTACGTCACATGAAGAAAACAAGAGTGAGTGCAGATGACTGGTCCGGCATGAGACCGGCTCGATTCGGCGGCGGCGCTTTCTGGGTAACACGTATGCGTAAATTGTATTTGCAGCGCCGATAAAGTATTTCGATGCCGTCCAACGCGGAATATCACAATATGTCGCCATGAATTACCTAAATTCAATTTGTAGCGTTTTTATTCTTTAAGTTAAAACGAGCCTTCTATTTGGCATTTTGTGGCAAATGCCGCGCTGCGGCATATCGCGTTGAGCAGCACGATAACGATGACAAGATACTTGCCCGCCATCGCAGCCAGTTAAGTCATCTCTGAAAAAAACACCCTACCGAATCCCACCATCAAGGTTCTGAGATCTGCGCAACAGGCAGGTAAAGCTCGAAGCGGACTCGCAGGATAATCCTAATTATCCTGCCGACAGGTAATTCATTTCCTCACAAATTTCATTTCATTACACGCACTCCGTAATGAAATGAATCAATCTTGCAAAAATGCAGATCTGGACGATAATCCAGCGAATGGGCCGCACCGCACTCAATCCGCCGCAGACCGTCCGCGCTGCGATCATCGAACTGCTAGCTGACCAAGGCGTTAGTCGCCCGGTCACGCCCGCAATTTTTCGACGCGCGGTTTCCGTGCGACGTCTGCGGGAAAAGTTGGGCGGGGGCGACCCCGCCGCACTTGGTCGGCAGATCCGCTTGGTTCAGGATGAGTTGCTGCAAGCCAACGTGGCAAAGAACGGCATTGACGGCACTGTCGGCGTCCCCGAGCCGCTGGTTGGGCATCTCCGCACGCTATGGGATATGGCGCTTGTAGCCGCCAGCGAGGAGTTCGCCGGCGTTCGGAATGAAGCACACAAGACGATTGAAGCTGCACATTCGGACCGCGACAACGCCCTCGCCCTCGTAGAGATGTTGCAAAGCGAACATGAGCGCCTGAGGCGGGCAGAGAGCGAGCGCGAGAGAAGAATCGGGGAGCTTGAGTCTCACCTGCAAGTGAGATCGGAGGAGCTCGCCCGAGAACAGGAGCACAGTCAGAACCTTGGACGGCAACTGGCGGAAACATCGCTGCTACGCGAACGCGAACGTGACCAGTTGGAAAAGCAGCTCGAGGCGCGGCGAGCTGAATTCGACGGTCTGGCCCGTCGCCTCCTGAACGACACAGACATGCAACGCCAGACGTTCGTCACCGCTCAACGTGCGCTCCAGTCAGAACTCAGCCTCTCCCGACAGCTCATTGAGCAGGTGACACGCGAACGCGACCAGCTTTTGGGCGACGCAGCGCCCACGTACTCCCCCGTCACACGACAGCAGTCACGCAAGCTGAAATGACTATTCATCGTGGAGTGGATCAATGGATCTATCCAGCTGGGTGGATGTGCTAGCAACGCCGCCCCGTACACTACCGCCGGGGTTTGAAGACGCCGTTAGCTACCTTTCCGGAGTCGTTCAGGTGCCCGTCTACGTGCGCTGGACACCCTCGGCACTCGCGCGCACGTACCGCACAATGGACGAGGCAAGGAGCGCGCAGCCTGAGGTATTTGCCATGCTCCTCACAGGCGGACCGGTAATCCAGTTCTGGAACGCTGGCCGCGTGCAGACCTTGCTCGAAAGTGATGCTCCAACGATCGAAGTCGTCGTTTCCCGCCTGCTCCGCACATTGCGCATGCGCTTTCGGTTCGATGGCGACAAAACTCCACCGCCTGCCGAGAACCAGACGACAAGTCTCACGCCACGACACCGCGGGCGCATAGCGACATCGCTGGAGGATGAAGTCTGGCTCAATGGGGCCGGCCCCATGATGAACCACAATGCCACGACGAATAGCCTCGGCGTGCAGGATGATGCCGCAGCGGTGACACTGTTCCTCCGGGACAGAACCGCGGCATCAGCACATACGCGACGGGCTTATGTTGAGGAAATCCTGCGTTTCATCCGGTGGTGTGAACAATGCGATATTAGCGGGCCACTGTCCACCCTCTCACGTCAGGAATTCATTGCTTACCGCGAGCATCTCGCAGGCGTCGCCCTCCAAACCGGCGAGCTGCCGCTGGGTGCAAGCGCACAGAAGCGTGCCCTGGCGGTGATGCGCAGTCTGTTTAGCTTCTTATGGAAGACTGGCTATCTTGTCAGCAACGTGGTTGCCGGATTGAGTTCGGGGAGCCACACCCGGACTGGATTCTCCGTCGATCGGATCCTGCCGGACGCGGCCGTCCGTGCTATTGACCGCTGGTTGCGTGACCATCTCAGCGAATCCGGCCAGGCGCCTGCAGTTGCCCGGCGGGCTGCGATCGTCGCGCTATACCGATTTACTGGTGTGAGGCTTGATGAGTTACCTTGGCGCGACGGGTACCCCCGTGTCGTTGCCGGCGATGAAGGCTGGACCCTACTCGTCCGGGGAAAGGGGCAGCGTCTGCGTGAGATTCCACTACCTTCTACCTGCGTGGCGTTCCTTCGCCAGTATCGGGTTTCTCTCGGCCTGCCAGTTGTTCCCCAAGCCAACGAAACAGGCCCACTGATTCATGGTCAACGGAAGGACACATTGGGCGCGTCCGGAATGTACCGCCAGGTCCGGGCAGCATTTGTGGAGATCGCCGGCAGTCTACCCGAGACCGAGGTTTCGGCACGCCTCGCGCTTGAGCGCGCGTCACCTCACTGGATGCGGCATCTGGTGGGACGAACGCTTGTCGTCGATGCAAGCGTGCCCTTACCGATCGCACAACTCGTCCTCGGACATGCGAGTGTTGAAACGACAGCTACCTATGCAAGAGCCGATATCTCGCGAGTTCGGCAGTCGATGCAACTTGCTTTTTCCCCGGCAGCGATCAACGACAAGCCCGATCACTCGTGAATATGCCGAGCGTGCTTTCCGCGCCGGGGGGCCGAAACCGAGTGCGTGGGCCACAGATCCGCCACAGTACATTTACTGCTATGCTGCAGCGTCCCCCGTATGCACTGACTGAATGATGGCGAATTATCTGACCACGGTTGGCCAACGTCTTTTCCCTCACGCTCAAGGCAACGAGGCACTTATGGCACTGTCGGCCGTGGTCGCTGGCGCCATCGGGTCTGTCGCCACGGTGATCACGGTGGTCATGCTGACTCTCGAGCGGTAGCGGCGCGAGCAATGCTCACAGCCTCCTCCGCCTGCTGCTTGAACACCCGAGCCGACTTTCCCCTTCCGCCGGAGCGTCTTCGTCGCACAGCCGCCGCTGACATGAGCTGAATGCGAAACGCGCGGGACCGCGTTCCACAATCGACCACGTCCTACAGCCAGTTCGCCGCGAATCCACCAACATCGGTGGATATACCGTATGTTCGTCTTCTCAATCCGATCCGGGCGCGTGCCCCTACTGTTGCCGTTTCGGTCGATCGGGTTCCCCGCGCGACCTCGCCCTTCTTGACGTTCTGGAGACTGAAACCGTTGGCCATGCGCGATCAGGTCACACATAAATCGAAGTGACGACTTCCGCCAATAACGGCATCCAAGGGATGCTTTCGCATGTCAGCCCTGCTTTGGGACGGGATCGCACTTGTCAGTTGGTCTGGGCGGCCGGCGTTTTCGCACGCCAAAGCCGCGTGCCACGCGCAGGCCGGCTCGCCAAATCGTACTGCACAGAGAATGTGTGCCCTGCCGTGGTCGTAAACCGGGTCACCGCAACCAACTGCTGGTCGCGTTCACTATATTCCGTCGCGCCCACGCGGATTTCCCTGAGCGGATCAAGTGTCCACTGATCAACCTCCCTCGCCTGTCGAGTGCTGAATACGGCAGCTCCGCGAATGACAATGTCCCCGTTGATGAACTGCTCAAGCGACGGCGCGGTCTCGGTCAGGTCTAGCATCACAATCGTCGGGATGGCCCGGGAACGCGCACGCGATACGCGAAGAATCAGGACGTCTCTAGGAAGCAGTTGCTCCATCGCCAGCCATACACCCGAGCCAGCCCGCTCATCGCCGAGGGCCGGCGTCCACGCAGTCAAACGATTCTTGTCACTCGTCACAAACATACAACCACTACCTCAAACGCAATTGCTAGAACGACATGGTCAAGGCGTGAATTTCTGCGATCGGGGCTGTCTCGCCGCGATCGCCTCCCTGCCATCAAAAATTCCGGAAGTCCTTACTGGGCTTGGATTCCACGCATCTACCACGTACTTAATTCCCAGTAAGCTGGGAAGACAAATTATAGCGCCAACCGGACATTGCTCCCATTTCACTGGGAGAAAGATTTGGAGTTGGCTAAAGCCTTCGGCGAAGTTCTACGCGAGCACCGTATCCGCCTTGAGCTGACACAGGAGCAGTTGGCCTTTGAAGCGGATATACGACGGACATACGTCAGCATGCTGGAACTCGGGCAGCACCAGCCAACCTTAACGATGCTGTTTACGCTTGGGATCGCTCTGAAGTGCACGCCCAGCGAACTGGTCGCCGAGGTGGAAAGGAAACTCGAGAGCAACAAGCGGCAGCAGAAAAAAACACCCGCTGCAGCCAAAAAGCGCGTGAGAGCAGTCAGCAACAGGAACTGACCCACCCTTCTTCGCTATGTGCCTGCTACCGATCAATCTGATCATGCTCGCTGCGCCAACAAATTGCCGGCGGATGGATTGTAGGCATACGCGCGCAGCCGGACAACCATCAGTACGGCACGCGCAAGTCGTCGCTGCCGAATCAGTCCACGTGGGACTGCCCGAAACCGGGCGAGGTGTGTTTTCCTTAGCGATTTTGGCTAGTTTAGCTGCACAGCTAAACTAGCCAAAATCGCTAAGGAAAGAAGCATGAACTAGAAGCGTTGCCGTTCCGTTGACAGTCATCGCCGCAACTGGGCGACAGAGAGGGCAAGGTGCTCGGCGCATACCCAATAGCTTTACGAGTTCTTTGAGTCTTGGCGACAGGGTCGGCCAAGTGCGGCGCACTAGTTGCTGACATCTGGATCGATGACGCTCAGCTCTGGAGCGCTCTATTCAATCGTTGCGGATGCGTCCTCTAAGCGAGCACGGCGTCACATGACACGTCATGGAACCTGCACAGCTTCAGGATAGCCCCCAACCACTTTCGACACACGAGCCGAGCTCCCCAGCGACTAAGATTGCCGTGGCTAATCAGTGTGCATAGCCGAAGTCGGTTCGACGTTACGCATACGCCCCGCTCTGCATCCCGGTAATCAAAGTCGCCAGCACCCTGCGCCCTTCGCGCGTATCAAGAAAGGCGGCCGGCTGCACTCCTCCAAGCGCTGGATTCGGCCGCGCCAGCCACGTCCTCAGCCAATTTCCCGCATCAAACTCGCGCCGCATCTCCTGATCACCCGATTCGGCAACTATTTTCCGGACTAGCTCAACTAGGTTCGCCGACGCGTCGAAATCGGCCTGACTGTCCTCGTCGATCCATTTGATATTCACTCGGATTCTCCCCATGAATTTCCTGAAGCAATGCCAGTCTAGCCGCTCGCCGACGGAAGGGCTCGAGCAACTTGGCGGACATCTGTATGCCGTAGACCATGACGCTGCTCGTTTATACTTTAAGGGTTTGGGGGCACAAGATGCTAGCCATTGCTCGGCGCCTTTCCCCACGTGCAGAGGACTAGGAGGCGCTTGTCGCTCTTTCAGCCGTGGCGGCTGGAATAGTTGGATCGATCGCAACGTTGGTTACAGTGGCCATGATGCTGAGCGAGCACTAATCCAGTGATGCGCACTCGGCCAATTCCGGTCCGGTCACAGGTTGCGTGGCGTGCTAACGTATTCTCACTGAATACTCGTTTAAAGCAGATTCCCGGATGCGAACCTTCTCGTGTCTGCTTAACGCCCGCGGTCGACGGGCGTTTCATTAAGCTCATCCGATGTGAGAACCTTCTCCCATCTCGAGACCATGAGTGCACTGAAACGGTACACAGGACCAGTTGGCGTTTGAGGCCGACATACGACGGACTTACGTCAGCATGCTGGAACTCGGGCAGCACCAGCCAACCCAGACAATGTTATTCACACTTGGAACCGCCCTGAAATGCACACACAGCGATCTTCTCGCGGAGGTTGAAAAAAGCTGGAAAGTGTGACCCAGACGAAGAAAAAAGCAACCACTGCGGCCAGAAAGCGCATGAGAGCCTCAAACAGCAGTCGCTAACCCCAGAGGCTAGAGGGAAGCTCAACGCAGTTATAGGCAAGCCCCGGCCTCCAGAGCATCCTAACCGTCGGATCGAAGCGCTGCGCAAGGCAGCGCATCCCGAGGCAATCATCTTTTCGTGCTCAATTACGGCTCGTAAGTTACGCTGAAAGTCCAGATGCATGCTGCAGTACTTGATGCTAAGTGGCGCCCACCAGAAGATTAGTCCCTCGGAGATTGTCCGTGACAGACCATCTTGCGTATGAACCGGACACGACGATAGCACTCAAGTTCCGCGATGAACTCCTTGCAAGACAATGGCCCAGCGATCATCAAGTTGCCAGGTTGACGGGTGACAAAACCAGCTTAGAGGAAGGATCGAACACAACCCATGCGAGGGCGACTGGCATTCTGCTGGGCGTCTGGTCAGAGCACCTGCCCGGTTTCGTCTATCCGGACTTCCAGTTTGACCACGCCGGCGCGATCAGGGAGGAGATCGTCGAACTCCTCGCCGTGCTACCAAGAGAAAACGATGAAGGCGGCTGGAGGCGTGCATTCTGGCTGTATTCGCCTCATGCACTGCTTGATGGCCAGACGCCGGCGGACGTATTTCCAGGCGCACCGACGCGCGTGATCATGATCGCGCAGGAGGAATTCCAGAGCGCCCCGGATGCGGCCTGGTAAAGGCAGTCTACCAACCCACAATGGCTGCCGGCCTCAAACCGCCATACGCGCCGTAGCGTGTTGCCGAGGGCAAAGACCTTGAAACGTCCTTTGCCGTTCCTCACATGCATTTGATTGCTAGACCGTACAGTGAACCCGGTGCTTGCGCTTGCAAGACTTACCAAGACTGCCTAACGCGCACTCCGCCTTGTCGGTCGTGATGATTTCATGCGACCAGTCTCGGAAGGATACATATGCGAAGACGATGCTTGCGATAACTGGCCTTATCGCGAATGCACTCTGCATAACCCCACTAGATTCATGGGAACTCCCTGTCGCCCCACTCAGAACGGATCGCCCACAGCCCAAGCTGCGCCCATAATTTCGCGTCGCTCGGCGCGTTGCGCGCCCGGCACGGAGCCCCACCGCGCACAAAGCCATCACAGCTACTCGACCTCACCCGCACCTAGGGCCAGCCCTTGCGCGGCATCATCGCCCGCCTACGCCAGCGCGACGAGCTGATTAAGCTCTCACGCATCGCGCAGCCGGGCGCGTCCAGTAAGCGGTTCGGGTCATGAATGCCCTGAATGTGCTGCACACCGAGGCCTGCAAACCCCGCGGACCGGTTGTTGCCCTCACGGACAGCGCTCGCCCTCGCCGACGCCGGGACCACCTCATTCGGAAAATTGCTACTCATCAGCCAGCGTCGCTGGTGGCTACCAGTGCCGGAACTCGGAACCACCGGCGCACAGCAGGCAGACCGAAGGCGCTGACCAATTCATTGAGATCGCTAACTCGCGCATTCGCTGATATAACAAAAACCGAATCAAGATCGAGCTTCGCGGACTCAGTCAGATTGAATGCTGAGAGGGACAAGGGCTGATGAAATAAGCATGTCCAAGAATTACGCCGCCCCCCCAAGCGGACATGTCAATGTAGCGGCTACAAGCCTAAACGGCGATCATACTTATTATGCAAATACGACAACTACGCGCGCGGCCCTGTGCCGACCATGACCCGCATGCGAGGGGTACCTTTAACTTCACGCGACTCGGCGAAGCGGTTCGAACAATCGTTCGCGGCGCGAGGACTGAAAATGCATCAAGCCACGCTATCGTAGATGTCTCATCCTGCTCGTCACCTTAATGATCTAACCAACATCCGCATGACACAGCGCGGCTTCCACCGCTCGCAGACAAGCGAGTTTTCGTAAAAAAACAGGGCCGGACAGCAAACTGCTTCGGCTCGCCCGCAAAACAACACCGCCGTGTTCGAATACCCCGCATTGATAAATCAAATAGTCGATACCGTACTACGTGCAGCCCGTTGTTGTTCAAACTGAACCAACGCAATGCTCACGAAAACGAGGACGATTGCGAGCAATTCAAGAAGACCAAAACGCTCTCCCGCAGCCCAACCCGCCAGCAAGGCGACCGCGGGAGCGAGATAGTTCACACTTGATGACGCTACGGCGCCAATCTGCTCAAGCAGGTGGTAGTAAATGAGAAAAGCCACGCCTGTTCCCAAGACACCGAGTCCCAAGACGACACCGATCGTCGCGCGCCAGTCATGAAACAAGTGGCCAAGCCCCGTGAAATTCGTGCAAAATGAAAGAATGAGCAACGCTAACCCCATTTGCCAGGTTGCGAGTGCAAGAGGCGACAAATTTGCAGGGGCCAGAAACAGACGGACATAAATATACGAAAGCCCCCAAACGCTGGCACTCGCCAGCAACCATAGCATCCCTGTCACACTTATCGCGCTGCTCCCGCTTTCCCAAGGGCGAGTCATGAGAACAATTCCCAGAAATCCAAGCAGCACAGCGATGACTATGGCGAGGGTTAGCCGCTCGGTTCGCAAGAAGACAACAGCAAAAAGTGCAGTGAAAAGCGCAATCGAACCGCTAAGTACGCCTGCGACGCCTAACGGGACCATGGCAGTCCCCTTGATGATGGCAATAAAGTAAAAGACCGTTGCGCCTCCCGCCATCATCAGAAAGTGCGGCAGAAGTCGTAACTGGTGGCGCGAGATTGCTCGCTGGCGCCAGGCTGCGAGCGCCAGAGGCAAGAAGCCGAAAAGCACGCGTAGGAACGCTGTCTGAATCGGACTGATGAGTTCCGTCGCCCATTTCATGTAAATGAAGTTTGTGCCTCCGAGAATCCCGAGCACAACGAACGCAATCGTATTCAGTCTCATATTATCGACAAGTGGCAGCAAAATAAGGATGATCGGCCAACCACCGTTCTTCCGTGGCTACGCAGTTACTTTGGATTGACGATGTGCGGATCACGCGCCGCCGCATTTACGCAATTGATGTGGTCAACCGCCGGCATCTCCGGCGGCCAATCCCATGCGATGTCAGATGCGGTGCCTGACCTCGTATGCCAGAACCTCAGAGTGACCGAGCGGATGCAAAGGCTTCGCTCAACTCTCGATTCGCGTAGTCCGACCGCTGTTTGTCCAGAAACCTCTTGACGCTGGCGAAGTGAAGTCGCGCACTATCGTGCGCGCTGGTACGTTCGGCCAGAGCCACTTCCCGGACGATATTAAGGTCGACGGGTACTGTCTTGCACCCAGTGCTCATAGCCTTCACCTGCGTCTCGGCAGCCCGCTCCAAGTAGTACAAATCGTCCCATGCTTCCGCTATGGTGGGGCCGCCGACAGTTATACCGTGATTTTGCATGAAGGCGATTGGCTTTGTACCCATAGCTTTGGCAATTCGATCCCCTTCATCGCCACTCAAGGCGAAACCGTTATAGTCTCGGTCGATCGCAATGCGGTCGTAGAATTTCAGCGAAGTCTGCAAGGACCAATCGAATGGATCGACGTCAAGCATGCATAGACTGGTCGCGTATGGCATATGTGTATGAAACAGTGCCTTGATATCAGAACGCAACATGTGGATGCGCGCATGAATCCAGAAAGCCGTTGCTTCGGGTCTGCCCGCTCCCGCAAACACGTTTCCATTAAAATCGCACACCGCGATCGACGCTGCCGTCACCTCCCGAAAAGCCAGTCCATATGGGTTAATCAGAAAGAGATCAGCATGGCCAGGCACTACAGCAGAGAAGTGGTTGTCGATTCCCTCCCCATACCCATGGAAGCCGCTAATCTGCAGCGCGGCCGCAAGATCGATTCGTGCCTGCCAGATTTCCTCAGTGTTGACGTCAATGTTTGCCCTGCAAACGCCTTCATTTTTTGCAAGAAGTTCGACAGCCATAGCCGTCTCCTTGTTTAGCTGGATGGATAAGTTAGAAGACCAGTTATAGGTACGCCAGACGCTTTAACGCGAGAATTTTCGTCCGATGACAGGCAAATTTACGCCAGACATACGCAACCAGGCGTTGTCACAGTCACGACAGGCGTCACAGACATTTGAGTGCAAGCTCGGGGCGGATGAATCGGTACGACTCCATGACGAGATTGTTTTCCTTGATACGTACACGACGGCTCTCCGCCGCTTCTCGCATCTGCGGGGTGATACCAACGTTGAGTTGACATAGCCGGGGACCGAATTCGGGATCGCCCTCTTTTACTGGTACCGCTGACTTACCAACGCGGACTGAGTGCTCTTCGGAGAGTTCTACAGGTCTGATCACGCGCTCGACATCCCGCTCTGTCCGCGAACTATTGCTTCTTACAGTGAAGTCAGGATCAGCGACACGCCCGCTCGGGTCGTATACAGTTGCGGTGACGATTCGATCTAGCGCACAATCCTCTTCCTTTCGGCGATGGACAAGATCACGCGGCGGACGTTCGGGAATCGCGAGGCGGGTTATCCCGCGGTCGTTAATCGCACCCAAGATGTCCCGATGGTCATCTGAAACGAGATGCTCGCGACGTGCAGGCCAGAAGTCGAAGTTTCCGTGTGCCCCCCGCCATTGCCCCACATGTATCGCAAAGATCTCGGGATAGATCTTGCGCTCCGCCCTTCGACTCGGCTTTACATCATAGAAACACATACAGGCCAACTGGATAAGGTGCGTCGCCCCGATACCCGCGAGCGGTTCGTATATGACAATGCCGAATCGGTCTTGCGCATTCCACTCTGGAAATACATCCCACATCGTTGCGGGCTTTTGCGAGACTTCGACATCGTACATATCCGAACTTAATGTGCCGATCACGTGCATATCGCCCTTCTCCTATGTATTTCCTCTGCAACCAGAACAATGAGCAAACTTCAGTGCATCTCAGCAAGACGCACTCTCAAACGGTTGATAGTGTCGCGCTAGCGCAACAATGATCGAGATCGAGCCTATTCACGAATACAGACGTCCCGACCGCTCCGTCACTATTGGTTCGAAATGCATTCCTGTCGAAGAACAGCGGGACCCTTTCAACCGACCAGGTGCCCGAGTTCTAACTTCGTTCGCAGCCAGGCCAGAAAAAAACTCCCGTGCCGTAGCACGGGATAAACGGGAATCATCCCGTGGAGATACCAACGCTCGAAAATCGCACTCGACCGCGCCAGCAGCGCGTGGAGGTTTCGACCTCCAGCGGATCCCGCCGCAGCCTGCCTTCTATCAAAATTTGTGGCGAAGCCCAACTGTTGCGATGACCTGTGATGCACGGCCCGCGTCGATGTCTTCCGACCCGATGACAGCCTGCGCCACGCCTTTACCATCCGTTCCCGTGGCGTGGCCATATGCAACGACGCTATAGACATCAGTGCGCTTGCTGAGGTTGTAGTCGGCACCAAGTGCAACCTGATGACGCGTCGCGGATGAGTCACCAAGCGACCGCATATAGTTGTACCCAACTTCTGTCAGGAACGCAGGAGTGATTTGCCAGACGGCATACACAGATCCGTTGTGGTATTTTTCCGACTTAGTGAAGGTGGACGAGGCATCGGGGTTGTACTCGGAGTAACTGTAGTATCCACCGAGGATGACGGAACCGATGGCATAATTGCCGCCCGCGCGCGTAATGTTGATCGAGCGTGCCGACGCGTACGCGGCATTCACGCTACTGTTAAAAAATGAGTCCGACGTCGTCGTGCCACGCGTGGAGAAGGTCGCATTGCCGTTATCAACGTGCATGTAACCTGCAGCGAGGTTGACCGGACCTCCTGACCATCCTGCAGCCGCACTGTACGTCTGCCCGGAGCCCGTGGCACCGGCGACGCCACCGAACGAGTACATCGCTTCGACCTGCAGCCCGCCCCAGACAGGGCTAGCCCACTTCACAGCGTTGTTGAAGCGAACGCTGTTATCGGAGTTATCGACGTCGCCGGGAGCAATGTAGAAGCCAGCCAACCAGTTGTCGCCCTGCACCGGTTGGACCTTGTCAATCAGAGGATCATACTGGCGACCAAACGTGACAGTACCCCAGGTATCTTTCCCAGAGAGGCCAACATAGGCTTGGCGCCCAAACATCCGACCGCCCTGAAAGAACTTGCCGTTGGTCGAATCAAATCCGTTTTCGAGCTGGAAGATTGCCGCCAGCCCTCCGCCGAGGTCTTCGCTGCCTTTGACGCCCCAGCGTGAACCCGACTGCACGCCGGTCGACATCAGAAATTGCGTCGAATGACCGCCACTGTTGTGAACGTACATGAGACCCGTATCCACAACACCGTAGAGCGTCACCGTATTCTGTGCAGACGCTCCCCCAGCAACCAGGAGGCCAGCCAGAACAGCCATTCTTTTATAAGTATTCCTCATCATGATCTCCAAAAATATTCCCTTTGCCGTAGTAATACCTGGTTTACTTCTTGGTGCGACCTTGCGCTCGGGGGAAACATGCTGGATGAACACGTTTCCGCTAGAATTTGTTTGCGCGCCCCCATTAGCCGCTCGACAACCGAGTCCTTACCTGCAAAATTTGGCAGAGAAAATCAAGACTCGAATTGACTTACGTCGGGCATTCTCCCTTCGCGACGTCGCGCGGACGCTTTTTGTGGCGATGTTTCGTGGCCAAGCTTCGCACGTTACTGCTCGTAGACAGGAAAGTTCCTCGTCAGCACAGCCACTTGCGCGCGTACGCGATCGATCGTGTCCGCGTCATCAGGACCTTCCAGCACGTCGGCGATCAGGTTGCCAACCTGCTCGGCTTCCTTCGGGCCGAAGCCGCGCGTGGTCATGGCCGGCGAACCGAGACGCACGCCGCTCGTCACGAACGGCTTTTCCGGATCGTTCGGGATCGCGTTCTTGTTCACGGTGATGTGCGCCGCGCCCAGTGCCGCTTCCGCTGCCTTGCCCGTGATCTTCTTCGCGCGCAGGTCGACCAGCATCACGTGGCTTTCCGTACGGCCCGACACGATGCGCAGACCGCGCTTGACGAGCGTTTCAGCCAGCACGCGCGCGTTTTCGACGACACGTTGCTGGTATTCCTTGAATTCCGGTGCGAGCGCTTCCTTGAACGCAACGGCCTTGCCAGCGATCACGTGCATCAGCGGACCGCCCTGGATGCCCGGGAAAATGGCCGAGTTGATCTGCTTCTCGAACTCAGCCTTCATCAGGATCACGCCGCCGCGCGGGCCGCGCAGGCTCTTGTGCGTGGTGGTCGTGACGAAATCGGCGAACGGCACCGGGTTCGGATACACGCCTGCGGCGATCAGGCCGGCGTAGTGCGCCATGTCGACCATCAGGTAGGCGCCGACCGACTTCGCGATCTTCGACAGACGTTCGAAGTCGATGCGCAGCGAGAACGCCGATGCGCCCGCAACGATGATCTTCGGCTTGTGTTCCTGAGCGAGCTTCTCAGCCGCTTCGTAGTCGATGTCTTCAGCTTCGTTCAGGCCGTAGCTGACCACGTTGAACCACTTGCCCGACATGTTGACGGGCGAGCCGTGCGTCAAATGGCCGCCGTGCGCGAGGCTCAGGCCCATGATCGTGTCGCCCGGCTTGAGCATCGCGAAGAACACGCCCTGGTTGGCCTGCGAACCCGAATTCGGCTGGACGTTCGCGGCTTCCGCGCCGAACAGCTGCTTCACGCGATCGATCGCGAGCTGCTCGACGACGTCGACGTATTCGCAACCGCCGTAGTAGCGCTTGCCCGGATAGCCTTCAGCGTACTTGTTGGTGAGCTGCGAGCCCTGTGCGGCCATCACGGCCGGGCTCGTGTAGTTTTCCGACGCGATCAGTTCGATGTGCTCTTCCTGACGGCGGTTTTCGTCCTGGATCGCGGTCCAGAGTTCCGGATCGACGTTGGCGATGGTGATAGAGGATCGGTTGAACATAGTCAGAGCAGTAGTAGTTCCATGGGCGGTGCTGAATCGGCGGACGTAAGATTGCCATCAGTGCCCGCCGACCCATCCTTTTTGGGATTACTGTTTGATGTACCAACTCCACGGATCTTCACTGACGTAAGCCGTCACCTGCTTTGTCTCAAGGTAATTCTCAAAGCCCCAACGGCCGAGTTCCCTGCCAATCCCGGATTGCTTGTACCCACCCCACGGCGCTTCAATGAAAGAAGGTTGAGAGCAGTTGATCCAAACTGTGCCGGCGCGCAATGCAGCTGCTACGCGTTCGGCGCGCTCGACGTCGTTTGTCATAACGGCCGCGGCAAGCCCGAAGCGAGTATCGTTCGCCAGCGCGACAGCGTCTTTCTCGGACGAGAATGGTCGAATGCACACGACTGGTCCGAAGATCTCGTCCGTCCACGCGGAGCTCGTCAAAGCGACGTCGGTCAGGATGGTGGGCTCGAAAAAGTATCCAGACTCGAGTTCCTTCGGTCGACCACCGCCCGTCACAACCGTCGCGCCCTCGGCGACTGCCTTTTCGACTGCGGCCGTCACGCGTTGATGCTGCAGATCCGAAACCAGCGGCCCAAGGAGAACACCCGCATTGAGGCCGTTACCGATCGTAATCTTCTTTGCTTCTGCAGTCAGTCGTTCAAGAAACTTGTGATAGATCTGCTCGTGAACCAGCACTCGCGAGGTAGCTGAGCAGACTTGACCCTGGTTCCAGAAGATCCCGAACATCACCCATTCGACCGCCTTCTCGATTTCGCTGTCTTCGAAAACAATGAAAGGAGATTTCCCACCAAGCTCGAGACTGACACGCTTGATATCCTTCGCGGCCGCCGCCATGATCCGGGACCCCACGGCACCCGAACCAGTGAACGCCAGCTTGTCCACCAGCGGATGGTCGACAAGCGGCTGGCCCACGTCAGGCCCAAGCCCGGTCACGATATTCAGGACACCGGGCGGCAGATTCACTTCCTCCGCAATTGCAGCCAGTTCCAGTGCGGTAAGCGAAGTCGATTCCGCGGGTTTCAGGACTACCGTGCAGCCTGCAGCGAGAGCCGGCGCGACCTTCCACGCCGCCATGAGCAGCGGGTAGTTCCACGGGATAATGGCACCAACGACGCCGACGGGTTCACGCACCACCTTGGTCTTAAATCGCTGATCGGGTAGCGCAACCGCCTCACTTCGTTCTTCGTCGAACTTCTCGGCGAGCCCGGCGTAGTACTCGAAAGTGTATGCGGCGTCGCCAATGTCCCACTCCGCTTCGGGTCGCGGTTTGCCGTTGTCGCGAACCTCGAGTTCTGCGATGGCAGGCAAGCGGCTTCGGATTACTTCCGCAATCCGGCGAAGATAGTGCGCCCTTTCACGACCCGACATGCGCGGCCACGCGCCTTCATCGAATGCGCGTCGAGCAGCAATTACGGCGCGATCGACATCTTCAGCAGATGCCGCCGCAATTGCGTGGAAGGCCTTTCCGTCCGCAGGATTGAAGACTTCCAGCATGCCCCCGCGGATCGCCGGAGCCCATTTCCCATCGATAAACAGTTCGCTGCGCATATTCATGACCAAAGTCCAAGAAATCAATTTCAATTAGACGCGTTGTACACAACCTTCGCCTCTCGCCTCTTATGCGAGGACAAGGAACCTCTTCGGAATCGAATTTCGGAAGACACGGTCCAGAACCAACGCCAGAATTACAATGGCGAGGCTGGCGCGCATCCCCAATCCGAACTCCATCCGCGAGAGACCACGCGTCACTTCCGCACCAAGCCCGCCCGCGCCCACGAGTCCTGCGAGGACAACCATTCCCAGCGAGAACAGCACACACTGGTTGATGCCAACCAGCAATGTCGGCATGGCTGACGGCAGCTGGATCTTCCAGAAGATGCTCTTTCTCGTCGCGCCGACAGCGTGGCCGAGTTCAATCCGGCTGTCTGGTATCTGACTCATTGCGAGTATCGTGATTCTGATCATCGGCGGAATCCCATACACAATGGTGGAGAGCAATGCGGGGACGACACCGAGGCCAAACAGAATGACCGCGGGAACCAGATACACCCAAGGGGGCATGGTTTGCATCATGTCGAGAACGGGGCGAGAGATGACCTTGAGCCTTTCGCTTCTCGACATCAGCACGCCAAGCGGAATGCCCATGAGCACCGAGAAGACCACTGACAGCAGGATCACCACGATGGTTTGCAACGTGGCGTCCCACATTCCAAGCGCAAGACAAACCGCCATTCCGCACGCACACATGAGCGCGCCCCGCCAACCTGCAAAAGCAAAGACGATCAATGAGAGCGCCGCGATCGTCGCGGACGCCGGCGCCAGCGAAAGGACGTACACGATCGCAGCGATGAGACCGCCGAAAGCATCTGATACCGCGACAAAGAAACCGTGATGATTAATGTTCAACCACGATACGATCGGAGCGACGATGGCTCCCGGCGAAACATGAATAGAGTCGATCATCGTGCCACTCCTCGGCGTCGTTGCCCCATCCGTTGCGTCAGTCTGTCCAGCACAATCGTGACTACCACGATCGCTATACCTGCATTCACTGCTCGATCCATCTGTAGCGTACGGACCGCGTCGTAAATCGCCTGTCCCAACCCACCTGACCCGGCGATGCCCGCGATCACGACCATTCCGAAGCTAAGCATCAGACTCTGATTGATACCCGTCAGAATGGAAGAGAGCGCAAACGGAATGCGGATCTTGAATAGCAGTTGCCTTGCCGTCATGCCGACAGCCATTCCCAGTTCGTTAAACTGAGGTGGAGTCATCCGGACACCATGTGCTGTCAGACGCAGTGCTGGTGGAATCGCGACGATCCATGTCGCCCACATAGCAGTGGGTGGTCCATATCCCAGCAAGGCAATACCCGGCAGCAGGTAAATATAAGGTGGCATCGTCTGGATGAAGTCGAGCGCGACATCGAAGCTCTTGACAAACCTCGTCGTCACCCCGAGCGCTACGCCAAGAGGAATGGCCACCATCAGAGCCAGGAGGGTCGAACTGAACACCAGCGTCAACGTGCTGATGGTTTCAGTCCACAATCCCATCGCTTGACACAGCCACAGCCCGACGAGCGCCGAGAGAGCAAAGCCCCGTCCGATCAGCAACCAACCAGCCGCAGCGGCGACTAGCACCAGAGCCCACCACGGCACGAACATCAACAGTCCGTTCAGGCCTTTGAAGGTGAAGCTGAGAGCAAAGCTCAGGCTGTTGAAAGCGCCAACGGCGTGGTCTGTTAGCCAGCCCAGACTGTTATCGACGAGTCCGTCGAATACTCCAGTGAAATCGATCATCGCATCATGCTCCTACTCGATATTGCTGGCGCACGTCAAATGCGCTAGTCCGCAGCACGCGTGGCACACAAGAGATTCTCGCGTGACACAACGCCGACGATTTGGCCGTCCTTCTCGATGGCGAGCTTTTCCGCGCACTTCGCAATGGCGAGATCGATCATCTCTTCGAGGTTCGCGTTGATGTTCACAGTCGGGAAGTCACTGAGCGAGGAAGCAGAATTCCCGTTCAACACCTCTGCCAGAGCAGGCTGCATGATGGAATGCGCCTTGACCAGCTTAAGTCGCGAGACACCTTCCATAAAGTCAGCCACATAACTATCCACAGGATGCAAGGCGATTTCTTCAGGCGTGCCGATCTGGATGATGCGTCCTTCACGCATGATCGCAATGCGGTCGCCGATACGGATGGCTTCCTCGATGTCGTGGGTGATGAAAATGGTCGTTTTCTTCAGTTTCGTGGAAAGCTGCTTGAACTCGATCTGAAGCTGCTTGCGAATCAGCGGGTCAAGCGCACTGAACGGTTCGTCCATCAAAAGCACGTCGGGCTCTGCCGCCAATGCTCTCGCGATGCCGACTCGTTGCTGCATCCCGCCCGAGAGCTCACGGGGATAGCGATCGGCCCAGTTGCCCAGGCCGACGGTTTCAAGGGCCGCCTGGCTCTTTGCACGTGTCTCGCCTGATGGCTTGCCCTGCACTTCAAGGGGAAGCATGACGTTTTGAAGCACCGTGCGATACGGAAGCAGTGCCACCTGCTGGAACACCATGCCAATACACCGGGAACGCAAATCGCGTAGCGCGGCCACCTTCAGTTTGCAGATATCCTTGCCGCGAACAATCACTTCACCGCTGGTCGGTTCGATCAAACGGTTGAAGTGTCGAATCAACGTGGATTTTCCGCTCCCCGAAAGACCGATGATGCAGAACGTCTCGCCTTCACCGACCGAGAAAGAAGCATTCGCAACTGCTGCAACACAGCCAAATTTTGCGAGGAGCTGGTCTTTGTCGTACTGGCCGCTCCGGGCGGCCTCGATTGCAGCCGACGTCTGGCTACCAAAAATCTTCCATACCCCGCGGCACTCCACAGCGGTACTTTGCTTGACGTGAGCAAGTTCGTTCATCATGTTCATACGTCCATCCGAAGTCACAGAAATCTCGTCGGAACGATCCGCCGTGATCACACCGGCTCGGTGCAATCACGGCCCGCGCATCAGTTGCTCGACAGCACCGCCCACCTGTTGATCAGATCGCTATGGTCTTTCCACCAACCGTCGAGCGCCTGATCCATCGTTTTGCCATCGTTGACCGCTGTGTTAATACGTGTGATGTCGTCGATAGGCACAAACATGCTGGCCATTGCTTCCCGGGCGTGCGGATTAGCCGCCGACCATCCTTTTTTCGCGATCCAGTAATACGTCTGCGGAGGTGCGAAGACATGCTTGGGATCGTCGAGATACTTCACCTTGAACTTCATGTCCATCCAGGACGGCTGCCACAGCATGGTGACAATCGGTTGCTTCCGCTCGATGGCCGACTGGAGTTGTGCGATCATGGCAGCCGTACTACCTTCGACGAGCTGATACTGAAGGCCATACTGCTTTACCGCGTTAGCGGTCTCCTGCATAACGCCAGAACCAGCCTCGATGCCGATGATTTTGCCTCCCACTTGATCCTTAATCGAATTCAACTGGTCGATCGAATTGATCGGCACGTAAGCGGGAACGACCAGACCTTGGCGCAGGCCGTGCGACGCTGTGGCGACCTTCTCCATGCGATCCTTGTTGCGTTTCCAGTAGTCCGCAGTCACGTAGTTGATCTGTGACACCATCAGATCAACATCGCCGCGAGACAGTGCGCTGAATGCGATGCCCCAATCTGCGAATGTTGTGACCTGAACCGTATAGCCCTCCTTTTCGAGGAAACGCTTGGCGATGCCGGTAAGCGGCATGACGTCTTCCCAAGGGAGCGTCCCGATCTTGATGACTTTGCTCTCTGCTGCACTGGCGCTGAACGCGAAGCTCAGCAACAGCGCGCCGACGAGCACTCTCCATAGTGTGCGAAATGTGCGCATGACAGTTGTCCCTCCTGACATTGGGATTGGTAATCTTGTTAGCTTGAACGCGCGTCGTTACTTGATCAGTGGCGCAATCGCCTTCTGGACAGCCGCATCCTGCTCCGCGGTGAGGCGTCGAAGCGGCTTGCGGACATTGCCCGTACCGTACCCACGGAGTTGCGCTGCACGCAGCACCGACTGGACGTAGTTGCCTTGCCAGAAGAGCAGAATCGACGGCAGCATCAGTTTCCAAAGCGAAAGCGCTTCTGCGAATTTCTTCTCCTGAACCAGGTTGTAGATCGCCACGGCTTCGTGAGGCATGTAGTTCGCCGTTCCCTGAATCGCGCCGACTGCGCCTGCCATGAACGCGTAAAGGGCGATTGTGTCCGCGCCATTCAGGACATTGACCGACGTCTGGAGGTATTCCTGATGGATCGCGAAGTCGCCGCCGCTGTCCTTGATGTACTGGAAGTTCGAAAGCTCGGCGAGCCGCTTCAGAAGATCCGTCGAAACGGAGATACCGGTCGCTTGGGGAATGTTGTACCCGACAATATCCACCTTCACTGCCGCATCCACCTCCTCATAAAAGGCGAAGAGGCTGTCGTCATCCGACGCGCCTTCGAAATACGGAGGAAGCACCATGATCGCATCGGCGCCGATCGACTCGGCGTGGCGTGAACGACGAATGACCTCGTCACCGATGAGCGCGGACGTCTGGCAAATCACATTGCAACGACCGGCGACCCGCTTGATGCCGATTTCGTACAGGTTGTTGCATTCGGCTTCCGTCAGATACGGATGCTGACCCGTGCCAGCACCGAACACAAGACCATGGACGCCGGCGTCGATGTACTTGTCGATCAGTTCCTCGTAGATGTTGATGTTGATCGAGCCGTCATCGTTGAACGGGGTTTGCATCGCCAGGTTAATACCGGCCAGTTTTGCTTTTGCCATTTGAGCTTCTCCTTAAATATCAGACTTCAATGCCTGCTTGTTTGAATCGCCGCCCGGTAACAAACCTCACACCAAGCGATGTAATGAGCGTCGGGTACGCACGACTCGGCGGTGTCTTCCTCTGCAAAATCTCGATGGAGCGCGATTTAGCACCGGCAGCAAGCTCAGCGACAGCCTTGCCAAACGCGGTGCCGCGCGCGATTCCCGTGCCGTTGCAGAACGCGGCGCCGTACACATTGGGAGCAAACTCGCCCCACGCCATGCCACCGTTCTGCGCAAGAGTCAAAAGTCCGCCCCAACTTGCTTCGAACCCCATGGAGGAAAGGTCTGGCCATCGACGGTCGAACGACACCTGCTGTTGCTTGCGCGCGTTCATCACGTCTTCGAGCGTCGTCTTGAAGTTCGTCGCATACGAGTAGACGTTGCGCAGATACAGCCTGTTGTCGAACGTGCGACGCACGGTGGTGCCGAAGCTGTTCGCCGGGATCAGTCCATACGTGTTGTGACTCCCCGCTAATGCAAGCTCTGCTGCTGTCAGCGGGCGAGTCATGCTCGCGAAGGTGTAGACGGGTATGGCCGAATTCGGAAAAAATCCAAAGTTCTGCAGGTAGCCCGCCGTACAGAGGATTACCTTCTTGGCCTTGATGGTGCCCTTCGCGGTTTCGAACAGGTGCTGCGAATTTCCAAAGATCGCCGACCGAACTGCTGTGTTCTCAAAGACGGTCACGTTCGCGGGAAGCTTCCTTGCCATATTTTTCAGATACTTCGCGGGCTGAATCAGAACCGTGCCCGGGTGATGCAGCGCCTTGATGTAGTGCTTGCTGCCGGTGATTTCACGCATCTCTTCGCGTTCGACCCAGCTGTATTTCTGCCCGAGACGGTCCAACGCCTTGGAGAATTCGACCAGGTCAGCGACACCGCTGTCTGAAGCGGCGCTGTGATATTTGCCCTGCGGATCCCAGTCACAATCGACGCCCAGTTCTTCTACCGCGCTCTTCAGGTATGAAATACCTTCAAGGTTCACATACAGTTCGTCGCGATTGCCCTGATCGTCTTCGACAAAATCGTGCTTTCGGGGGTTGTGTGCGAGGTCAATCGCAAAACCCATACAGCGGCCAGAAGCGTTATTGCCGATGCGCCCCGCGTCAACAAGCACCACCTTCGCTTGCGGTCTCAATTCAGCGTACCGCCGGGCTGCATGGAGGCCCATCCATCCAGCGCCAATAACGAGGCATTCGCACGTCACGTCGCCCTTCTGGGCGCTTAACGGCAGCTCAGCACCGGAAGTCAGATACCACCCTGAATCTGTGGGTTCCGTCCGGGGAGGCTCCACAACGATTCGCTTATGCACGACTTGAACTGCAGCCAAGATATATCTCCTCGAGAACAGCAATACGCGTATGTACGCACAACTAATGATTGGTGATTTTTCTCTTCGTGACATTCCCAGCGAAAACGCTGGAGGAACAGGCTGGGTTACGGGTCAGTCCGCAAGGCTTAGGACAACCTTTTTCGGACTCCGTAACAGCAGCAACGGCTCACTGATCATTCTGTGGGCGACTATAATTTCGCCGAAAAATTCTTGCAATAAAAATTTGAATAAATTTTTTTCTACGAAAAAATGTAAGGCGATTTGTAGTTTGAGTGCGGGTTAACCAGAGGGATAAATCCCTCGCCCTCGGAAAGATCGGCAACAGCGCTCTAAAGACCGCTCAAGCCATGGACTTTCGTCAGAACGATCTGCGTCAGCAGGTGCGTAGGCAGATGTGTCGTCTAAGGGATCTCGCTTACGCCTTCAACCCATCAACTCATGAACTTAAGAGTAGAGCCGGTGTACATTCTAGTCAACCGGATAAACACTAGTGTACATAGTCCGTGCGCTTACGCTTTCGGGGTCAGACTGCCGTGATGCGACGTGCCCCCCGCTGCTCGACGGCCGGGGCGCGTAGAGGAGCAAAGCGTGAGGACAGACGGATCAGAGGTCTGCAGCCGTTGACTGCCCAGACTGATCGTCGAGGATCAGCCGTGGGGAGCTAGCGTTACGACGGTGATTCGAGTGATTGGCGTAACACAACGAATGGACGCGGGGGACGCGCCTGAGCTGCTACTTCGTGCGGAGGGGGCGAACGATGGGACTTGAGCGCACAGCGCTCGTTAAAGGGCGCGTGTCACGTGCGCCCGGTACGTCCCGTGTGGACGGTTCGTTCGATCAGTAGCCGACCCGGTAGACCTTGCCTGAGTCCCCGCCTTCGACGCTGCGCACGTAGGCCAGTCCGACCTTGAGGGAACTGACTGGATCGAATCCGGGGAAGTACGGGCCAAACGTTGGCACCGACTCCTCCAACATGGTTGGACTGACGACATTGATGCGCAGACCGCGTTCAAGATCGATTCCTGCGCCCAGTGCAAAGCCTTCGAGCGCCTTGTTTACCGTCGCTGCATTCGTGCCGTTACGAACCGGCTGGTCTGCCGTTATCCCGCTGGTTAGCGTAAAGGAGCCACCGTCGTTGACCCATGATTGTCCGATGAGTACCACGTTGATTTGCCCCATCAGCTTGTCTCGCAAGCCTGTCCAGAACTGATCGACTGTCGTTTCCGATAGGCGGCCAAAGTGGACGGCACCCGCCGCGGTCACTACGTGATCGACCTTTCCGATCGACTCGAACAGACGGCTAACATCGGCCGCATCTGCGAAATCTACGCGATGTGCGCCCCGCGTGGTTCCAACCTCAATCAGGTCATGCCGCGCGCTCAGCGCGCCGACGACAGCTTTGCCAATCGTTCCGGTTGCTCCAATAACGACAATCTTGCCCATCTTGCTCCTCCTGCTTTTCAATAAGCATCACTAAACTAGCTGGACAGCCCCACGCCTTCCCGCTGGCAAGGTGTGCGCTTGGCGCCATCCGCGAGCGAGGCTCAAGGAGCTGACTGTTAACTTAATAAGTAGGTGGCGAAATAACCCACACAACCATTGTGTCGGACTCGCTTTTGTTGACCCAGCGGAAGGGCTCTCGAACAATGCGGAATGTGTCACCGGTAGCAACTTCAAAATGGTGACCGCCAATCCAGATGTCCAGTTGGCCCTTGAGGATGTAACCCTCCTCTTCCGTATCGCGCAACGTTTCTTGACGTGTCGCGCCTGCGGCGATAGTAGTCAGGAAAGTCTCAAAAGCACCACCGATATTTGGCGAAAGCAGTTCTTCAACGATACCGTCGGTTGCATCGCCGAGGCGCCGACGCGATGCTGCGCGGACAATCCGGCCGACCTCCGCTGCAGGCTTGGACTCTGCTCCGAAGAACCACCCTAGCGGTACGCCGAGAGTCTGCGCAACCCTTTTTAGATCGGAAATCGACATCTCGGCCCGACCGCGCTCGAGCTGGCTCATGAAACTGATAGAACGCCCCGTTGCGAGGGCCAGTTCAGCAAGGGTCTTTGATCGCGCCTTGCGAAGGTTCCGGATTTCCATCCCCAGCGCTACACGGTCCAATTCAATATCGTCGATAGCCGTCGCATCGACGGCACTTCCGGGCGCCGGCCTAGCCATGAGCAATCCCCTTTTTTCGTGCAAAAAAATTCCCCTACAAATTTACCACAAAAAATTTATTGATGGTTTTTTGTCGGGTGTGGTCCCCGGAAGCCCTGACTTGTAACGGATCGTCTGCACGGCTTTTTACGCGTCGGAGCTATCGCTCCGAATCCCTGAGCAGGCTCCCGTTCCGACGGACTAGTGAATGTACACTTTTGTCAATTGAAAAAACACGTGTGTATATTTTATGTGCAATCTGCGACATTTCCGGCTATTGTATGCAGAGGGCGGAACTGATCGTCGGATCATGTCCGTTCGTGCAAGTCAAAAGGATATTTTCGATGGATCAAACGGTTGATAGCGCGCGTGGCTCTCCTGAAACCTGGCTGGAAGCGGCATATGACAGCCTGCTGGAGGGAGGGATCGATTCAGTGCGGATACTTCCGCTCGCGAAGCGACTTAATCTGTCCCGGACCAGTTTCTACTGGTTCTTCAAGGATCGGGACGAGCTTCTCGCCGCCCTGCTCAATCGCTGGAAACTGAAGAATACGGCGAACTGGGTTGAGCGAACCGAGGCGTACGCAGAGAGTATTAATGAAGCGGTACTCAATGTTACCGACTGCTGGTTTGACGACAGCATCTTCGACTCACGCTACGAGGCAGCGATGCGAAGCTGGGCCCAGCAGTCCCCGGAGATTGCCCGGGAGATGGCTGAGGATGACGAAAGGCGCATCACCGCACTTATCGCTCTGTTCGAGCGGTTTGGCTACGAACTCGCAGACGCCGACGTACGGGCGAGAGCGATGTATTACACACAGCTCGGCTATCTAGCGTCAAGACCCAACGATCCTATGTCCCTTCGGATGTCCAGGATCGGCGCATACGCCGAGCTTTTCACGTCAGTGCCCCCCGAGGATCGTGAACTGGAGCGTTTTTTCGCAAGACGCAAGGCGTGGCCTCCTGGGCCTGTGGCACCGACAAAGAAAAAGCGTCGTTAATCACTTCGGCACGGGTTCGCGATTATCGAACGGGGACAGCAAACATGCCCCGTCCGGCCCCCATCACCTGGCATGGCACGAGCACGCGTTACAAGGGTCTGTTCAGTATGTTTTCCAAACCCGCACGTGGCGTAAGTGGGTCATCAAAGTCAACGACCACCTGAGATCTGGAAATGACGAAAGCTCTACCTTTGACCGTCGCTCTCAGTCCGACATAGTCGGCGTAAGGGTTTAGTTCGTCAGCTGTCACCATCAATTCCGTATCGAAGATCGATATGGTACGAAGTGACGCGCCGACTTCAAGCACTCCCCGATCGACCAATTTCAGCAAGACCGCCGTGGACGGAACGCCAGCTGGCGCGCGACAGACTGTATCGCTCGGGTACACATAACAGGATGTGCGAATCGAGCGTAAGTCGGGTGACTCCTCCTCGGACGTTCCAGCGAATACGACGAATGAGAGAGGACCTTCGTCTCCGAACTCTGGATGCATGGGCTTGAAGTGCTTTCGCGCTTCAAGCAGGAACGCCTTGGAGAATTCGACAAGCTTTTGCTCTTCGTTCCTGTGCAATCCGAACCCAAACGCAGTAGCGTCGACAACGGGATAGAACGCCCCCGTCCAGATCAAATCGAAACTGACATCGCCCCATCCCGGTACGCTGATAGATTGGTCCCTCGCATAAACGAATGAGGGCGTGTTCGCCCGGTATTGGACTGTCTTAACCCGTCCGCTTTCACATAACGCCATGATCTCGACGAGTCCGCCTGGTGCCTCCAGCAACAGCCGGTTAAGCCCCTCTTTCATCGATACGCGGCCGGATTCCAGAAGGGCAACCGCCGTGCTCATTGTGTTGGTACCCGAGACAGCCGGATAACCCATCACCTCCATGATGATGTAACCGGCGTCGGCGTCTTTGTCGGTCGGGGACACCACGAGATCCGCGTAAAGCGAAGGGTGCCCACCACGAGGTTCAAGTAGCAACAACTGCCGGAGCCCGTCGGCTTCGTCTCGCAGGTAATGCATCTTCTCCGCAACAGAGGATCCCGGGAGTTCCTTGATTCCGCCGAGCACGATCCTGTGGACATCTCCGCCCACGTGAATATCCAGCAGATCAATCAGATATCGCCGCCCCTTCACGTCTCTCTCCATCTTTGCCTTCCCCTATTCGTCGTTCGGCAAAACCTTGAAATAAGCACCGTTACTACTGCAGTCACCCGAGACATCGCTGTGAATATCAGCCCTTTATCCGGATGTTTTTGGGATCGTAGAAGGGCGACAGACTGGGGATCGCGGGCACCTTCTCCCATGCAACTTCAATCTCAAAGGTGTTTTGCGCTAGCCACTCGGGACTTATACCGCCGGCATGCGATACATACCCCATGCCCAGTGATGCGCCTATCCGATTACCAAACATCCCCGAGGTAATGGATCCGACAATCTGTCCGTTGCACCAGATCGGTTCCTCGTGATGGAGCAACGTCCGCGCCCCCGCCGGAAGTTGAAGCTGAAACTGCACCATCCGGCGGGTCGGCACCGGTGTGGCCTTGTGCGCGCGCAATGCCTCCAATCCGATGAAGCCGCCCCGTTTTTTCCAGGCAACGCAGAAACCTAAACCAGCCTCTAATGGGTTGTCCTCGATCGTCAAATCGTGTCCCCAATGCCGGTATCCCTTTTCTGTCCGACAACTGTTCATTGCATGGTAGCCAGCATGCCTAAGCCCGAAAGCCACGCCTTCCTTGATAAGCAGGTCATAGACATGTAAGGCAAACTCAGTCGGGATGTATAGCTCCCATCCAAGCTCGCCGACATAAGTGATCCGACTTGCACGTACGCGAGCGTAACCAATCTGAATTTCCCGGGATGTCGCGAACGGGAATGCGTCGTTCGAAAAATCTTCGTCGGTTATCGCGCCGAGTAGCGCTCGCGAGTTCGGCCCCATAAGTCCAAATACAGCGAAACCCGAAGAGACGTCTGTTGCCACGCATCGTGCCTGTTCCGGTATGTTCCGCTGGAGCCATGAAAAGTCGCGAGTCTGGGTCGCGCCCGCAGTGATAACAAGATACGACTGCTGGCCGGTTCGTGTAATCGTCAGATCGGCTTCGATACCCCCCTTCTCATTCAGCCACTGCGTGTAGACGATCTTCCCAACTGGAACATCGACGTCCGATACCGAGAGCCAGTTCAACACCGTGGTGGCATCAGGTCCCTGCACCAGGAATTTGGCGAACGATGTCTGATCGAACAGTGCCACCGCATCCCGCACCGCTGCGCACTCGTCCGCGCAGTTGTCAGCCCAGTTCTGGGGTCCCCACGAATATTCATAGCTCGCCTGCTGTCCCGGCTTCGCATACCAGTTCGGTCGCTCCCAGCCGGACACTTCGCCCATGACCGCGCCCGCGGCGACCAGTCTGTCATGCAGCGGCGAGCGGCGAGCGCCCCGCGCCGTGTCATATTGACGAAACGGCCAGTGCATGGCGTAGAGGAGACCGAGCGTCTCGGTAGTCCGGTCGTGGAGATACCGTTTGGTTCCCTGAAACGGATGCATCCGACGCACGTCCACATCAGAGAGATCCACGGGCGGCCGCCGGTCGCGGATCCACTCGGCGAGTGCCTTGCCAGCACCGCCCGAGCTTTGTATCCCGATCGAGTTGAAACCGCAGGCCACGAACAGGTCCTTGACCTCGGCAGTTTCTCCTAGCAGATAGCGATCGTCTGGCGTGAAGCTCTCGGGGCCGTTGAAGAAGGTCTTGATGCCAGTGTGTTCTAGCGCAGGAACACGATTCGCGGCATTGAGCAGTATCGGCTCGAAATGGTCGAAGTCGTCCGGAAGCGCGTCAAAACAGAAGTCCTCGGGAATGCCCTGCATACCCCACGGCTTTGCTACCGGCTCAAACGCGCCGAGCAGAAGCTTGCCTGCATCTTCCTTGTAATAGGCACACTCATCCGGCACCCGCAGAACGGGAAGGTTGTTTGGAAGGCCCGGAACCGATTCGGTCACAATGTAGAAATGTTCCGCGGCATGCAGCGGAATGGACACCCCAACCTGCGCAGCCAGTTCTCTCGACCACATGCCTGCAGCGAGCACAACTGTATTCGCCCGCAGTTCTCCGTCCTCGGTCTGAACCCCGACCGCGCGGCCATTCTCTACAAGAAGCCTAAGAACCTTCGCGTTCTCAAGGATTTTTGCGCCCCGCATACGCGCACCTTTTGCGAACGCTTGGGTAATGTCAGTCGGGTTCGCCTGACCATCTTTCGGGAGAAACACACCACCCACCGCGCCGTCCATGTTGAGCATCGGCCACAGGTTTTTGATCTCCGACGGTCCTACCACCTGCACTTCCAGCCCGAAGTTCTTCGCCATTGAAGCGCCTCGCTTCAACTCCTCGAACCGCCCCTGGTTCAATGCAAGACTGATAGAGCCGTTCTGTTTGAACCCGGTTGCCTGCCCGGTTTCGCTCTCGAGCTCATAAAGCAGCTCGGACGTGTACTTGGCAAGTTCGGTCATCTGCCGGCTATTGCGCAGCTGACCGATCAATCCCGCCGCGTGCCAGGTTGTACCACAGGTCAACTGCCGCCTTTCGAACAAGGTGACGTCGGTGATGCCGAGCTTCGTCAAGTGATACGCGATCGAACATCCGACGATTCCCCCTCCCACGATCACAACATCTGCCTGCACTGGTGTCTTGCTCATGTCAGGTGTCCTCTCGAGTGTCTGGAAGAAACGGCAGGCGGCAGAGTCAGGGCCGACCGAGCCGGCGCACTCACGAGCAAACCCGGACCGTCAGCAGCGTGCAAAACGGGACAGGGGCTCCGTCTTGGTGGAAATATATTGACCGACGAAAATTCTTGCAAGAAAAAAAATAAAGCGTTATTTTTCCACCACGCAATGCCGAGCGGAAATTCAAGCTTCGATGTTTTACCAGGAAAAACCCTAATCGTTAGGCCCAGCTTCTGCCCTTCGACAGGTCGGGCGGATCAGGAAGCGCGTCACGTACACCCAACTGCAAGCACAACCGGAAGAACGACCATGGAACGGGTTAGCTTCACGCAAATGAAAGATGGCACGGCCGAGGAATACCGTTTCCTTGGCCAACTGGAAGAGGAGTTTTGCGAGCGAACCGCTGATCGACTGCTCGCCGAGCTACGTCGTCAACAGGAGGAGACGCTGGAGGGATATCGCATTACGCGGATGGAACATGCCCTCCAGAGCGCGACCAGGGCGCTGCGCGATGGCGCTGACGACGACTGGGTCGTTGCCACGCTGTTTCACGACATCGCCGACGGCATTGCTCCGCGGAACCACGACCGCACGGCGGCCGAAATCCTGCGGCCCTACGTGCGTGAAGACGTTTGCTGGGTTATCGAGAATCATGGCCTTTTCCAGACCTATTACTACGGTCACCACCTTGGCTGGGATCGAAACGCGCGGGACAAATTTCTCGATCATCCGTTGTACCAGTCGGCTGTCGATTTCTGCGAGCGCTGGGACCAATCCTCCTTCGACGAGCGATACAACAACGAGCCACTCGAAACGTTTGTCCCGGCCGTAAAGCGGGTCTTCGCGCGCAAGCCCTACTGGTATATCGACCAGACAAAACGACGCATGTACGGCTGACCTCTCCGACACCAACACTGCGAGTCTCTTCAATCCTTTGTGTAAGGAGTTTTTGATGTCCGTTGAGCCTACTGCATCGTCCGAAGCCGGGCGATCATCTACTCCGAACGTCGCAATTGTGACGGGTGCAGGGGGTGGTATCGGAGCGGCTATCTGTCTGAAACTGGCGTCACAGGGGTGGTCGGTAATTGTCGCCTCGCACTCTGACAAGGCTGCAGCAGTGCTGGAACGTTGCCGCGCCTCGGGCGCGAATGCGGAGATGCTGGTCGGTGACGTGACGCGCGCCGAATATGTCAGTCAACTTGTGAAGTTCGCCCTCGAGCGTTTTGGACGCCTTGACGGCTTCGTGAGCAATGCAGGTGTTGCGGGCGAGGTGGCCCCCGTCACAGAGTATTCCGACGACGTGTTCGATCACGTTATGGACGTCAATGCCCGAGGTACGTTTCTCGCCCTGAAGCACGCCCTTCCCGCCCTTCGTGCCCATTCAAACGGCAGCTTCGTTGCGACTGCATCTACCGCCTCGATCCGCGGTCGGGCGAACCTGTCGGCCTATGTCGCAGCCAAGCACGCGGTGCTTGGACTGGTCCGCTGCGCGGCACTCGAATGTATAGGAACGGGAGCGCGCGTTAACGCCGTTTTGCCGGGCCCGATCGAAACCCCAATGATCGATGCAATCAATGAGTCAGCGAAAAAGCGTGACCCATCCGGACCTGGCATCGTCCGCGCAACGCAGGCCCCGTATGGGCAGCCAGAAGACGTCGCGAATACGGTGGCATTCATGCTTTCTCCCCTTTCTGCACACATGAACGGTGCATCCATCGTACTTGACGCGGGGAGCACGGTCGCCTGAGCCCTGCCCGTACCCGATCGTCAAATCCCAATCCATCTCATTGAGGAGATTTTTGTGTCCGTCAATCAAATCACCCCCCTGTCTGCCATTCTTGCTAATGAGCCGCAAGTCAGCCCCACGCCTGCTGCAGTCCTGCTCAGCGGTAACGGCGACACGAAGACATGGCCCGCACTCGTAACCACCGACGGTGTGGTCACCAGCGGAATCTGGGAATCGGAAGCTTTTAGCAAGAAGAAGTCACATCCCGACAGCATGGAGTTCTGCTACATCCTGGAAGGAACCGTAGAGATCTCGGACAACGCGGGCAATGCTGCCACCTACGGCCCGGGCGAGGCGTTCATCGTTCAGCCCGGTTTCAACGGCGTGTGGACGTCCGCGACCCGGGTTCGCAAATACTTCGTCATTGCGAAGTGTCAGCCGGCGCAGAAGTCTCCGAATAACAAGCAGCAGGCAAGCCATGAGCAAGTACTCTGATACAAGCTTCTGGTTCAGCACGCTGGGCCAGTCGATCGAACCGCGCCCCAGTCTCACCGGTTATATCGAAGCAGACGTTGCAATTGTCGGCGCGGGCTACACCGGGCTATGGACGGCTTACTACCTGAAGCAGCACGCTCCACACCTGCGCGTGGTTGTACTCGAAGCAGAAACAGCCGGATTCGGCGCATCGGGCCGCAACGGTGGATGGGTGGCAGGCTATATTACCGGCCTCGAGAAGTACGTCGCCGGACTGCCTGCGGCTGAGAAGCGCGCATGTTGCAAGATACTTTTCGATAACGTCGATCATATCGGTCGCGTGCTCGCCGAAGAGTCGATTGACGCTGACTTTAATAAAGGCGGTGTCATCTATGGCGCCGCCAGATTCCCTGAGCAGATCCAGCGCCAAAGGAACGTCCTGAAGCAGTTGTATGCCGCCGGTCACACGGAGGAGGATTGCTATTGGCTTGACAGGCAGTCGCTCGCCGACATGGTGCGCTTGAGAGACGGGTATGGTGGCATTTTCAAGCGCCATTGCGCAACGATCAATCCGGCGAAAATGGTGCGGGGCCTCGCAAACGCTGTCGAACGCAAGGGCGTGGAGATCTACGAGCAGAGCCGGGTCACATCGATCAGCCCCGGTCTGGTGAAAACGGCGGACGGCTCCGTCAGGGCAAATTTTGTCGTGCCGGCGATGGAAGGCTACTCGACGACGGTTCCCAATTTTGGTCGGTATGTTATCCCTGTTCAGAGCCTTATCATTGCCACGGAACCACTAAGCGACGAGAAGTGGGACGAAATCGGATTAGCGAAGCGGCCGGCATTCTGTGACGGCAGCAAAATGGTGAGCTATGGACAACGCTCGCGTGACGGCCGAATGATCTTCGGCGCTCGAGGCGGGTATGTGTTCGGGGGAAAGCCGCGCAGTGACTTCAACCTCGGTGCACCCGAATTCCGGTTGCGCGAGGAGCTTCTCTATGATCTCTTTCCGATGCTCAAGGGTGTACGGATCACGCATGGTTGGGGTGGATCGCTCGGCATGGCACGAGGCTTCGCCCCGCATGTCGTGTTCGACAAGTCTGCGGGAGTTGCCATGGCCGGAGGATACGGTGGTCAGGGCGTCGGGCCATCCCATCTTTTCGCGCGGACGCTCGCCGATCTCATCCTGGGACAGGTGACAGAGCGGACACAGATGCCATGGGTTTTCGATCGAGCTTCGCCGCGCACGGCGCTTCGCTCATGGGAACCGGAACCGATTCGTTGGCTTACGTCGAAGGCGATCATGTCGACCTTTGCGTGGGAAGAGAAACTGTGCCGCGCCAACACTTCAACCAGTTGGGAAAAATCCCTGGCGACGCAGTTGAGTGACTCGATGTCCTTGCTGATGCGTTAGCCCGGTGCTTTTTGACAATATACCTCTCGTAGCACGAACCTACGGGAGGCATATTCCGCGCAACGCTTGTCACTGTCAGGATGTCACGACGGCAGCGATCGTTTCGTCACTTCCCAACCACAAGAGCCACCGGCATGCCTGATGGCATGCGGAGAGAAGGCCGTGAACAGAGACCGTTCGCCTGCCCCCGAGACTGGCGCAGGCTGGACAGAGAATAGGAGGCACTACGATGGCATCGCAAAATGAGACTATATCCGCTGTCGGCGGCAAGATCGCCCAAGCGGAGACGTCAACCATGTTCAAACGGCGGTTCGTTTTACGTTTGATTTTCGTCCTGTCAGGCGGAACGTTCCTCGATGGTTATATTTTGGGAATTGTCGGCCCGGTGAGCGCCAGGCTGACTGCTGATCTCGAAATTTCGACGTTTTGGGAAGGTCTGATCGCCGCTGGCGCCTTGTTTGGCATCCTATTCGGCTCGCCCGTCGGGGGCTGGGCAGCCGACAAGTACGGCCGCAAACCGCTTTTTATGGCGGATATGGGCCTCTTTGTCGTTTCTTCGGTTCTGCAGTTCTTCGTGAGCTCACCATTACAGCTGTTCATTGTTCGGCTGATGATGGGTGTGGCAATTGGCGCCGAATACTCAGTGGGCTGGCCGCTGATGTCGGAGTTTGCACCCGCCAGGCTCCGCGGCCGGCTCATGGCGCTGATTCAGGTGGCGTGGTATGGCGGGTTTATGGTCGCCTTCACTGTCGGGTACATGCTCAATGAGTCGACTAATCTGGGCTGGAGGTTCATCCTCGGCACCAGTACCTTCATCGCGGCGATCCTGTTCGTCGCACGCTTGGGCCTCCCGGAGTCACCACGCTGGCTGTGGAACCAGAAAAGAGTCAGCGAAGCACGGGCCGTGGCGCGACGATATCTGGAAAGTCCCGCAGAAATGGCTGATGTTGAACGCGAATGCCCGAAGAGTGGCTGCTTCAGGCTCGGAATGCTCTTTTCTCCGCTGTACTGGCGCGCCACACTGTTCATGTCCATGTTCTGGCTTTGTGCCGTCACACCGTATTTCGCAATTGCAACGTTCGCGGACAGCGTTCTTCAGAAATACGGATTGAGTGGTGGACTGGCCGGTGGCGTCGGTCTCTCTGCGGTCGCTTTGGCCGGAGTCGTTCTCACGGTTGTCCTTATCGACAAGATCGGCCGCCGTGCCCTCACCGTACCCCCACAGTGGCTGTGCACTGTAGTCCTTGCGATCATCGGCCTCTGGGCTAGCGCCCCTCCTGCGGCAGTGCTGGTGTTATTTCTCGTATTCTCCTTTTTTAATGCGGGATATAACACGCTGACAGGCGTCTATCCTGCCGAGGTCTTCCCGACTGAGGCACGTGGGATCGGTACGGGGTTCGCCGCTGCCGTCAGCCGGGTTGGCGCCGGTCTTGGCACGTTTCTCCTGCCATGGTCGATTAGTCATATCGGCGCCTCGGGGACCATACTCGTAGCTGCTGGCATCGCCGGCATCGGCGCAGCACTGTCGCAATGGCTGGCGCCTGAGACTGCGGGGAAAACACTCTCGGAAACTGCGGCCGGCTATTCGCATTAGTCGTCTCCTATTGAGTACGCGCGTCTGAGCACTATCGGTGAGTCGCAAGATCTCTCCTCGTGCTCTGCGCGCGGCCAGCGCGATCGTGAACGACATGTCTGACAACAGCGTGACCTCCTCCCGGCCCTTGCGCTTCGGCATCGTGCTTTTGCCGAACTTTACGTTGACCGCGTTTTCGGGCTTCGTCGATCTGCTCAGACTTGCTAGTGACGAAGCCGACATGAGCCGCCCTGTGCGCTGCTCCTGGACAATCGTCGGCGAATCGCTGGTGCCTGTAAGGGCGAGTTGCAGTATCCAGGTTACGCCATGGATGACCTTCGACGAGCTGGGCGAGCTAGACTACGTTGTTGTGGTCGGCGGTTTGTTGCATTCCGGCCCACCGGCGAGCAGAGCCACGCTCCAGTTCATTCGAGACGCGGCGAAGACACCCGCTACCCTAGTCGGGATCTGTACCGGCGCATTCGCATTGATGCGGGCCGACGTGATGGACGGCTATCGCATTTGCGTGAGCTGGTTCCATTACTGGGACTTCGTCGAGCGATACCCTTTTGTTAATGAACGCAATCTTGTTGCTGACCGGCTGTTTGTTATCGACAGGCGCCGCATTACGTGTTCCGGCGGACGTGCTTCGATTGACGTCGCGGCTGCAATTCTCCTTCGCCACGTGGAGGCGACCATCGTGCATAAGGCGTTGCGAATCATGCTCGTCGATGACGTACAAAAGGGCAACGCTCCACAACCCCATCCCCCTGGACTCGAACCGGCGGCGCACCCGAAAGTACGCCGCGCAATATTATTGATGGAGCAGTCTATCGGGAGGCCTCTGAGCCTGGCCGATCTCGCACGCCGACTGGAGATGTCGGTCAGACAGCTGGAACGCCTGTTCGCCTCCGAGACCGGCAAACCGCCGCAAGCTTATGGCAGACAGATACGCATCCGCATGGCGTCCTGGCTATTGAAAAGTTCGGACCGAACAGTTGCTGACATCGCCACGTCTTGCGGGTTTTCCGATGCGTCTCATCTCGGACGAGAATTCAAAAAGGAATTCGGCGAATCTCCCATCGCTTATCGCACAGCCCGTCCGAAAGATGATATCGGCCCGACTCTAGCTACCGACTAGCGCTCAAACGTCTAGGCCCACTTCACCCAGTGGTGAAGCATCTGCAATTGCTATCGCGCGAGCGATGATATGTGAAATTGAAACTGGCAACGTGAAAGACGCCGTGTGCGATCTGTCACCGGATGCAAAGGACCGTTGAGCCGAAGGTTGGCCAGGTAGACGCGCTGCCGTCCACGCACGACTCCATGCGATACTACTGATACCCTCGTCCATCCAGATCGTAGAAGTAGATGTCGGCTCAAAAACGCCCAAAGTCCATATTTAACCAGCAACTTCTAGCCGGTTATCGTGGAGTCGCTGACGGCATCGCGGCCCCGTTTGAACCGCACCGGGAATCGTGGAGGCCGGTTGGTTTAAGTGTAAGCGGTCCATTATCGACGTCTACCCAGCGGTACTCTGAGGGGGGAGCATAGGCGTCCACCTACTGCGAAGGTGGACACCTATGGCTGACAAAGACTCAGAGTTAAAAGTGGTTCGCCAGAGCGCCGACGGCCGTCGGCGCTACGACGAGAAGAGCAAGCGGCTATTGATCGAGGCAGCGTTGCGGCCGGGCGTATCGGTAGCCCGGTTAGCGCAAGAGCACGGGGTCAATGCCAACCTGCTGCGCAAGTGGATCACGAAGTACTTGATGGAGCGTGAGCAAGGCATCTTGCCGGTGCAGCACAACAGTAATGACGACGCCCCCTCGTCGGATGAGGTCGATGGCGTGACCATCGACCTGCCGGATTCGCGCAAGCTCGTCGCTACCGCTGCGCCTCCCGCGTTTGTGCCGGTCGTTTCGATACCGCCTGCGCCGGTGCCAACACCGCCGCCTTTGTCGATGACGCTTGCGCTGCATGTGCGACTGGCCAACGGCGTCGAGCTCGAAATGGGCAAGGCCATCGCGAGCATCGACGAACTGACCACCCTGGTCCAGATTCTGGGGAGGATGCCGTGTTCCGCTTCGACGAAAACCTGAAGGTGTACCTGCACCGCGATCCCGTCGATTTCCGCTACGGCATGAACAGCCTGTCGATTCTCGTCGAGCAGGCCATGCATCTGAACCCGATGGACTCCTCTCTTTTTATCTTCGGAAACCGCCGCCGTGACAGGGTCAAGATCATCGGATGGGATGGTAGCGGTTTCTGGTTGATGACGAAACGCCTTGAAACAAGCCGTTTCATATGGCCAGACAGGAAGACCGAAGTCGTGGCATTAACGCCAGCGTCGCTGCACGCGCTGCTCGATGGCGACGATATCACTGCAATCCACCGACATCCACGGGCGGAATATTTGCGCGTGAGCTGAACATGGGGCGGCCACACATGGTCTAATCCGGCATGCCCGCCCAGATCACGATCTCTGCCGACGAACTCAATGCGTTACTCGCCATGCGCGAGGCGTATGCCACGCTTGAGCGCGAGCACGAGGAAACCCGCAGCATGCTGCGTCTGGTGAGCGCGGAGCGCGACCTGGCCGAGGAACGGCTGCGTGCCTACCGGCGTGAGCTGTTTGGCGCAAAGAGCGAAGCACGGGACTAGGAACAGTTCGGGCTGTTCAACGAAGCTGAGGCGCTTGGCGAGAACGCGGCACCTGCCCAGGAGGATACGCCCGAAACGAAGGTCGGTGAGCATGCACGCAAAAAGCGCGGTCACCGTAAGCCGCTCGATCCAGGTCTGCCCCGCGAGATCCGCCGGCACGAACTTCCGGAGGCCGAGCGTTTCTGTAGCAACGACGGCCATGCCCTGGTCGAGTTCGGCGTGGAAATCAGCGAGCAACTCGACGTGATTCCTGAACAGCTACGCGTAATCCAGCATCAGCGGGTCAAGTATGCATGCCCATGCTGTGATCTGGGCATCAAGGTCACGTCGGCGCCACCGCGCATCATCCCACGAGGACTCCTGACCGAATCTGCACTTGCCTGGATCGCGGCGGGAAAATTCCAGTTTGGCATGCCGCTGTATCGTCAGGCTGGCCTGCTTCGCCGCTTCGGTGGTGATATCTCGTCAAACACGATCGCAGCCAGCATAGTTAAGGTCGGCCTCGCGACGCAGCCGGTGATCAACCTGATGCGCGACGCGCTGCTTGAGGCAACGGTGATCCTCACTGACGAGACGACCTTCCAGGTTCTCAAGGAGAAGGGACGCAAACCGCAGACGAAGAGCTATCTCTGGTGTCAAATGACGGGCACGGGAATCCCGATCTGTTGCTATACCTACACGCCGGGTCGCGGGGCGAAGCTCGCTGACAAGCTGTTCGCAGGCGTGCAGGAAGGCGCTGCGCTGATGAGCGATGGCTACGAGGCCTATAACGGTATCGCCGAGCGGTATAAGCTTGTTCACCTTGGATGTCTTGTGCATGCGCGCCGTTACTTTGTGAAGGCGGAGGAGAACGTCCCCAAGGCCGCACGCACGCCAGATCTGCTTGCGACACGCTTCATCAAACTGTTTGGCAAGTTGTTTGCCGCCGAGGCGCGCAGTAAAACGTGGAGTGCGGGCCGGCGTCAGCGCCTGCGGCAACGCTATAGTGCCCGCGTACTCGAGGTCATTCGGAATCTCATGATCGAGCAATCTCCAGGGGTGCTGCCTCAGAGTTTGCTTGGCCGGGCATTGGGCTATCTACGTGAGCAGTGGCCGAAGCTGGTGCGTTACCTCGAGAACGGTGACTGGCCGCTATCGAACAATCCTTGTGAGAATTCCATTCGACCGTTTGTCGTTGCACGCAAGGGGTTCCTGTTCGCAGATACAGTCGCCGGCGCACATGCCAGCGCAAATCTTTTTAGTCTCGTTCAAACCTGCAAAGCCAATGGTATCGATCCATACCGTTACCTGACTTGGCTGTTCGAGCGTCTGCCCCAGGCAAAGACCGCCGACGACTACGAGGCGCTTGTTCCCTGGCGAATGCCCATCGACCTCCGCTGACCTGCCTCGACCACGCCCCACGCGTTCCGCAACATACTCTGAGGGACGTCGTTCGTGGATCGCTTACGTTTAAGTTAACACGGCCAGCTCAGCGGTATTTTTGAGCTGCCGGTAGTAGTTTGTATATGAACGTCTCCCGTTTGAGCAAGCTCTCTTGTGCGTAGACGGACAGGATGGGTTGCAGCTGTATATCCGGCCTTGTTGCAGCCAGTTTTTGCTGCGGGCCCCGATGAAATCCGCTAACTTGTGCCTAATTGCCTCAACGAGCTTTGAGCTCCGCAAACTACTCAGGTTTAGCAAGTCACGGTCCTACCTGATCTGTCATCACACGCGAAACGCCTGCGCAACCTTCGACGATCTATCCTGTAAAATTTGATCTATTTTTTCTGCACCTGCTTGCGGTCATATTGCCTGGGCGCTGGCGTAGTCTTTTTCGTATCGGCGTTCATGCGCTAGCACTGCCCAAATCATGCGGGCCATCTTGTTGGCGAGCGCAACAGTCACCACGTTTGGTGGCCGGCGTTTCCGAATCTGCTCAACCCACGATCCAGACTCCTTCACGTGCGCAAGCACACTATGTGCGCCATTAATCAGCAGCGTGCGCAAATATGTATCCCCTCGCTTGCTGATGCCTAGCAAGTTCACCTTGCCCCCCGAGCCCGACTGCTTCGGCACCAAGCCGATATACGCGGCAAACTCCCGGCCCGATCGGAGTACCTTGGCGTCTCCCATTGTGGCAACTGCTGTCGTGGCGGTTAGCAGCCCAACACCCGGTATTTCCGCAATGGCCTGGCATGCCTTGTCTTGTCTCATCCACACCTTGAGTCGTTGCTCGATCCTGCCAATCTGCTCATCCAACTTCGTTAGCTCGCTGTACCGTTCGCGCAATGTTTCAATCAGCATGGCGGGCAATCGATCCGCCAGTCTCTCCAGCGCGCCCGGCATCTCTTTGTCCAATGCCGCACGGCTCGCGCCAATGACCTCGCCGTACTCGGTCAGCAAGCCACGTAGCGCGTTGATCTGCATAGTGCGAATCTTGATCAACTGCTGCCGCACTCGGTGCATGGCCAGCACTGCCTGTTGGTCTTCTGTCTTGACCGCGACCGCCTTGCAAGGTTGCTGCACCGCCAACCAGATCGCTTTAGCATCCGCCGCGTCGCTCTTGTTGCCGATGTTAAATGCTTTGACCAGACGCGCGGGCATCAGCTTGACCTCGTGTCCTAGCTTCATCAACTCGCGCGCCCAGTGTTGTGCACCGCCACATGCCTCCATGCCAATCAGACACGGCAAGCAATTGGCGAAGTACTCCAGAAATCCGGCTCGCTTGAGCGCCTTGTTTACGATCTCCCCAGTTTCGAGGTCCACGTGGTGCACCTGAAACACTGACTTTGCTATGTCAACTCCAACTGGCGTAAGCTGCATGGCGGTTACTCCGGTTTGCCCGTGAAGACTTTCATGATCCTCCTTCTTGGACACCCTTTGATGCTATTGGCTCGCGAGCATCTGCCTGAATACAAGATGCTTGAGCGATCGCAGGGGTGGGAGACGTTCATTTCATTGCCTCAGCTTCAGCGGGCAGGATATGGCCCAGCGGCTCCATCAACCGGCGATGGTTGTACCAGGCCACCCATTCCAGCGTTGCCAGTTCTACCGACTCTCGCGTCTTCCACGGCGCGCGCCGATGAATCAGTTCAGTCTTGTATAGACCGTTGATCGTTTCAGCCAGCGCGTTATCGTAGCTATCACCCCGGCTGCCGACAGACGGCTCAATTCCGGCCTCAGCCAAACGTTCGGAGTACAGAATGCTGACGTATTGCGATCCACGGTCTGAATGGTGAATCAGCGTCCCGTCGCCGCCCGCTTGCCGCGCATACAGCGCCTGTTCCAGCGCATCCAGCACGAAGTCCGCGGTCATCGACGAGCTCACGCGCCCGCCAACGATACGGCGGGCGAACACGTCGATTACGAATGCCACATACAGCCAGCCTTGCCACGTCGAAACGTACGTAAAATCCGATTCCCAGAGCTGGTTCGGCCGCTGCGCCTTGAACTGCCGGTTGACCCGGTCCAGCGGACGCGGTGCACTCGCATCGGCAATCGTCGTGCGAAGGCGCTTGCCACGAACCGCGCCGCGAAGACCTTGCCGCTTCATCAGCCGTGCGACCGTACAGCGAGCCACGGAAATCCCTTCCCGGTTCACCTGCCTCCGGACCTTCGGCACGCCATAGACCTGCATGTTGGCCTGCCAGACACGCTGGATCTCGGGTTGCAGAAGCGCATCGCGTTTGGCGCGGGTGCTGCGTCTGGACGGATCGCGAAGCTGTGCCGCATGGCGTCGGTAGCCCGACGGGGCAATCTGCAAGACCTTCCAGATCGGCTCGACCCCGAAGGTGTCGCGATGCTGATCGACGAAGGCCTTCAGGACTTGAAACGGCGGTCGAGCTCCGCCTGGGCGAAAAACGCGCTCGCCACCTTGAGAATCTCGTTGGCTCGACGTAGCTCCTTGACTTCGCGCTCCAGCGCCTTCAGGCGTTCGCGCTCATCTGTGGTCACGCCATCACGCTCGCCTTGTTCGATCTGTTCGCGTTTGACCCATTCGTGCAGCGTCTGCGGTGTGCAGCCGATCATCGGTGCAATGGACTCGATTGCCGCCCACATCGACGGATGTTCACTACGCTGCTGGCGCACCAGGCGCACTGCGCGCTCGCGCACTTCTGGCGAAAACTTGGTTGCCTTCTTGTTCATAGCTCGATTCTCTCAAGAATCCGAGCCTCCACAAAATCCGGGGCGGTTCACGGAAAACAATTTTGTCACTGAGTCGTACCGACTCATCCAACCCGAGCTTGCGCTCAAATGTTTGTGACATCTTCTGCGTCTCGTACGGAAAATCATGGCCGTTCCTTAATGCCAAATATTTTTGGCTCTTCGACTGTACACGCCGCATCGATGGAGGATCGTACCTGGCTGCGAAATTCGCTCAAAACGCGTCGGTGGAGCATCTTGCCACTTACATCGCGGATGGCAGGCTGATTCCCGTTCTACAGCAATTCACTCCGGAGCCTTCGGAAATCTTGTACCGCACAACGCTGCCCTGTTCCTGCCGGGCTTCGGCTTGTGTTCGACTCGCTAGCGGCAGCAATCATGCCTTAAATTTATATTATTTAATTAATCTTCAATGGATTAATCCAGCTTTATACGAGTTTCATCTCGGGTTCATACTCGCCAAGCCGAGACATCAACTAGTTTGGACAATCTTGTGGTACGTCATTGCCAACCTTCAAGCCGAAGCGTTGCACGCACAAGCCGTTGTTCTTCCTGCTCGATTTCTCGCAACGCTGCACATATGCTGTTTATATGGTCCGCGGCGGCCTTCCGCGCTTGCTCAGGTAGTTTGCCAACAACGGCGTTGTATAAGCGCGCATGTTGACGGTCAATGACTCGCTTATGCGGCTCACGGTGGTACAGGTTATTCACGGACGCGAATACCGAACTCAAAAGTGGTTCTGTTAACACGCTGAGCGTGTGGACAAGCACTGCATTGTGTGAAGCCTCGCAAATAGCGCGGTGAAACGCGTGGTCGAGCCTGGCATGCGTCGACGGGCTAATATCGGGCCCACCGGCAGCGACCATTTCCTCATACCGGCGCGTAATCAGAACATAGTCGGCTTGCGTGCCGCGAAGCGCTGCAAGTCGGGCAGACTCCGCTTCCAGTAAGCCCCGCACCTCGTACAGCTCGTACAGCGTACGAGGTTGAGAGCCCAGCAGGTACATAAGCGGCGAAGTCTCCACTTTTCCTGTGAGACTCGCTACTGTCGAACCACGTCCGTGCGAGGTTTCGATAATCCCCCTTGCCCTCAACAGCTTCAACCCTTCTCTCAGCGCCGTTCTCGATACACCCAGCTTCTCGACTAGGCGACGCTCCGAGGGTAAAGCTTGGCCTTCCTTGAGGACCCCGTCAATAACAAGGCGCTCAATCTGCTCTGCTACGACGTCTGCAACCAGTCGCGTGGGAGTCTGGTTGACACTATCACGAGTTTCCATCGGCTATTCGCTGAAAAGTGGTATGACCAGCTAGGCGACCCAAACATTAGGTCGATTACCAGTTCCGCAATCATCCGCAGCAAGCGGGCTTGGTGGCAACTGGGGAAATCCTCCATCAGAGAAACTGGTATGACCACTACTTTATGCCATCGACAAGCGCTGGGGAGACAGTGAGAATCAGCTCCAAGACACCTGCCGACCGGTCGCTTTGACTCGTCGGACAAGGCGAGGAGACACCCCATGAGTTATCGCTACGACGAAGCGGTTGATGGGCCGCTCGTCGACCACGACAGAGCAGCAGTTGTTGCCGAATTGCGCGTGCGCATCCCGAGCCTCACCGTGCTTCATGAAGTCGAAGATTTGCGTCCATTCGAGTGTGACGGACTTTCGGCGTACCGCACCACACCGCTACTTGTCGCACTTCCAGAGACTATCGAACAAGTCGCAACGCTTCTGCGCTACGCGAATGAGGCCAGCATCCCTGTGGTTGCGCGTGGCGCAGGTACGGGACTGTCGGGCGGCGCGTTGCCGCTCGAAAAAGGCATATTGCTTGTGATGGCTCGCTTCAATCGCATCCTCGAGATTGACCCGGAAGCGAGCGTTGCGCGCGTTCAACCGGGCGTCCGGAATTTGGCCATCTCGCAAGCGGCAGCAAAATATGGTCTCTATTATGCTCCGGACCCATCATCCCAAATTGCATGTTCAATCGGTGGCAACGTCGCTGAAAATGCCGGCGGCGTCCATTGTCTGAAATACGGCCTGACGGTTCACAACATCCTCAAGCTAGAAATTCTGACGATTGAAGGCGAGCGAGTTACGCTTGGCTCCGAAGCACTTGACTCCCCGGGATTCGATTTGCTCGCTCTTTTCACGGGCTCCGAGGGGATGCTCGGCATCGTCGTCGAGGTAACCGTCAAGCTACTGACCAAACCCGAAAGTGCCCGGGTGCTGCTGGCAAGCTTCGACGACGTTGAGCGCGCCGGCATAGCAGTCGCAGACATCATCGCTGCTGGCGTGATTCCCGGCGGCCTCGAGATGATGGACAACCTTGCAATCCGCGCTGCAGAAGACTTCATACATGCCGGCTACCCTGTCGATGCGGCGGCAATTCTCTTGTGCGAAGTAGACGGTGGCGAAAGCGATGTCTTCGAGGACTGCGAAAAGGTGGGAGCTATCTTGCTCGCAGCGGGAGCGAACGAAGTTAGGCTCGCCAGAGATGAGGCTGAGCGGCAGAAGTTCTGGGCCGGGCGCAAGAACGCCTTCCCTGCTGTCGGCCGTATTTCTCCAGACTATTACTGCATGGACGGGACGATTCCGCGGCGAGAGCTACCTGGCGTGCTTGCGGGCATTGAGCGTCTCGCGGCAGAACATCAGCTCCAAGTGGCAAATGTGTTCCACGCAGGGGACGGCAATCTCCATCCTTTGATTCTCTTCGACGCAAACGCTGGGGAGACGGACCGAGCAGAGGCACTCGGAGCCGCTATTTTAGAGCTGTGCGTGAAAGTCGGCGGGAGCATCACCGGTGAGCACGGAGTTGGGCGCGAAAAAATAAATCAGATGTGCGCACAGTTCAACGCTGATGAATTGAACCTGTTTCACGCACTCAAGGCCGCGTTTGACCCCAAAGGACTTCTGAATCCCGGTAAGAACATCCCAACCTTGCACCGATGCGCTGAATTCGGCTCGATGCACGTCCACCACGGCGTGCTGCCGTTTCCTGAACTGGAGCGTTTCTGATGCAGACTTCTCTGCCGTCAACGGACGATAGTGACCGCCTTGTCGACGAAGTTGCGCGAGCCGCATTAATGCGTACCCCGCTCACCATTCGAGGCGGAAACAGCAAGACATGCCTTGGCCGCGCTGCTGCCGCAGGGGCCATCGAGCTTGACACACGCAGTCATAGCGGAATCGTCAATTATGAGCCGACAGAACTGGTTATCACGGCGCGCTGCGGCACGCCATTGGTGGAACTATCCGCCGCGCTCGATAGGGCCGACCAAATGCTCCCATGCGAGCCGCCAGAGTACAACGGAATAGCAACTGTCGGTGGTGCGGTCGCGAGTGGCCTCTCCGGGCCGCGCCGCCCTTGGGCGGGCTCCATGCGAGACTTCGTCCTGGGTTGCCGCCTAATTACCGGTACTGCGAAACACCTACGCTTTGGCGGCCAGGTAATGAAGAACGTTGCCGGCTACGACATGGCCCGACTCTCTGCTGGCAGTTTTGGATGCCTCGGTGTTATGACCGAGGTTTCGCTCAAGGTTCTCCCAAAACCACGCGCAGCGCGAAGCATCGTGCTTGAACTGAGTCCGTCCGATGCAATGAAGGAATTGTTGAACTGGCGCCGTAGAGCGCTCCCGGTCACTGGAGCATGCTACCTCGATGGCCGTCTGCATGTGCGACTGGAAGGGGGCATTGGTTCTGTGACTTCGGCTCTCGACTGGATGGGTGGCGAGGAACTCGATACGGAATTCTGGACAAAGCTTCGTGAGCGCAAGCTTCCCTTCTTCCAACGTGTCGAGCCACTCTGGCGCCTCTCGTTCCCCTCTGCCACACGCCTAATGGCACTACCGGGTGAAGTTCTACTCGATTGGGGTGGTGCACAACGCTGGTTAAAGAGCAACGAGTCGCCGACGACGATTCGCGAACTTGCACGTGCCTCTGGCGGACACGCTGTCTGCTATTCGCCTAACGCTGAGTTGGATAGCCCGTTCATGCCACTTCCTGCTCCTTTGCTGCGCCTCCACCGCGGCCTGAAAAATCAGCTGGACCCGCGGGGCATCTTCAACCCCGGACGGATGTACGCCGATTTCTAATTCGAGTCACCATGCAAACCAAACTCAGCGAGCAAGCGAAAGGACTCCCACGTGCAGACGAGGCCGAGTCCATTCTCCGGAGTTGCGTCCACTGCGGCTTTTGCAACGCGACATGCCCCACGTATCAGATTTTAGGCAATGAACTGGATGGGCCTCGGGGGCGCATTTATCTCATCAAGCAATTGCTTGAAGGGGAAGATGTAACAGAAAAAACACAGCTCCACCTTGACAGATGCCTGACCTGCCGTAACTGTGAAACAACCTGCCCGTCGGGCGTTACGTATCACACCTTGCTGGACGTCGGACGTGCCGAGCTTAAGCGCCGAGTCAGTCGTCCGTCCGGCTCTCGCCTTCTCCGCCAAGGGCTTCGGCAGGTCATTCCGCGCCCAGCAGTGTTCAATACATTGCTGAAAGCCGGCCAGCTCGCGCGCCCGTTGTTACCACGCTCGATTCAACAAAAAATCCCGCGCGCCGCGGTTGCTCCAAAGGTGCGACCGGTTGCAAGACACGCACGACGAATGCTCATCCTCGAAGGCTGCGTACAACCGGCCCTCTCACCAAACACGAATGCCGCGACGGCACGCGTACTCGACCGACTGGGTATTAGCATCGTCGCCGCGCAGCAAAGCGGCTGCTGCGGAGCTACCGACTACCATCTGGACGCGCAACAAGCTGGACTTGAGCGCGCGCGCCGAAACATTGACGCTTGGTGGCCGGAGATTGAGGCAGGCGCGGAAGCAATCATTCAAACGGCGAGTGGCTGCGGAGCATTTGTGAAAGAGTACGGCCATCTGCTGCGCGACGACCCGCGCTACGCGACGAAGGCTGCTCGTGTCAGCAAGCTGGCGCGCGACCTTTCCGAAGTATTGAGGGAGGAGCCCATCGAAGCTCTGCGCGCGGGGAAACGCGAACGGATAGCTTTCCATTGCCCATGTACACTGCAGCACGCTCAAAAGCTTGGAGGGGCCGTCGAAGGGGTGCTTACGAGACTCGGATACGAACTGACAAACGTCCCCGATGGCCATCTTTGCTGCGGCTCCGCCGGCACGTACTCGATTACACAAGCCGAACTCTCGACTGCATTACGAGACCGGAAACTCGATGCGCTCGAGAGCGGCAACCCTGAGCTCATCGTAACCGCTAACATTGGCTGCCAGGCTCATCTTGATGGAGCCGGACGTACTCGCGTTCGACATTGGATTGAACTCATCGAAGACGCACTTTCGTAACCCCAGCTCTTTCCAACGGCCGCGTCTCTTGCGCCGGGATGCGCTGCTGACATCGCATAGAATGGTTGACTTATAGAGCACGAGCGAGCGATGGAAGCGCCATGGAACAAGAAAGCTACAAGGCATTCATCCTATGGGGATACGCGATAGCGCAGCAGGACGTACTGCTGGCTCCAGAGAGGTTCGCAGCAAGCGGCACCATCACCCAAGCCAACAAGCTCGTTGAAGCGTCTGGTGTACTTGGCTTGTTCGACACGGAACAAGAAGCACAAGAAGCAGGACTGGCGTGGGCTCGCGCATGGGTTGACGCACATATCTAGCTGCGACGCGCTTCGCGTCCCGAGGTCTTGGTCTTACCCTGAGACCCTGTCGAATAGCAACATTACGGGTTTGGCTATCCCTTTTCTGCAAAGCTGATTTCCCGCAAAGAGCATTCTTCGCCGCAGAATACTAGCCTACCCTTCCCACAGCCATATCCCGGCAACTCGCCGCTCGGACAGGATATTGGTCGTCACTGTCCATTAGTGCAACAAGCCTTATCTTCCGGTCCATAAGTACCTCAATCGAAGCTGTACGCTTCGTGAGCCTGGCTCTCCGGAGGAGCATTCTCAGAATAGCCATGCCGTTCACAATTTTCATCCTCATCGGTGCACAACTGATTGGAGAAGTCCTCCGTCGCCTTCTCCACCTTCCCCTCCCGGGCCCTGTCGTTGGAATGTTTGTCCTTGCCCTTGGACTTATTGGGCCTGCGAAGCATTGGCTCGCGAAAACGCCAACTGGACCTTCTCCTCTCGAGAAGAGCGCGTCAACGCTGATTTCAAATATGGGGCTACTCTTCGTACCGGCAGGGGTGGGAATCATCGCTGAACTCAGCGTGCTCCGACGCGCATGGCTACCAATCGTCGTCGGCGTCGTTGTCTCGACGATTCTAGGACTCATCGTGACAGCAATGGTGATGCATCGAGTCATGCGGAGAACCGAGCGTACCTCGAACGAACATCCCGCTCGTGGACATCAGGAGACACGATAATGTTCACAACAATTTGGACACCTCTTGCCCCAACGCCGCTGCTTTGGCTCACGCTTACTGTTGCCGCGTTCGCCATTGGACAACTCGCGCAGCGGTTGTGCCGTAAGTCGCCATTGGCCAATCCAGTGCTCGTAGCAATAGTGCTAATGGTCGCCGTTTTACAGGCAACAGGTACTCCGTATCAAGAATATTTCGCGGGCGCACAGTTCATCAACTTCCTCTTGGGACCAGCAACGGTAGCGCTCGCTATCCCCTTGGCACTAAATATCGAGCACATTCGTCGCAGTCTGCACGGGCTCGGGCTCGCGCTTTTTGCAGGGTCGGTCACGTCAACGATTAGCGGTGTGGTCATTGTCTGGCTGCTCGATGGTGGCAGGGACGTCGCCTTGTCCATGGCCCCGAAAGCAGTAACGACGCCAATTGCGATGGCAGTCTCCCAAGAGGTCGGTGGTGTTCCAGCGCTAACTGCTGCGCTCGCGATTGGTGGTGGCATCGTCGCAGCAGTCATTGGACAGACAGTCCTTCGTTGGCTCCGCATTGATGACTGGCGCTCACATGGCCTTGCCGCTGGCGTCGCCGGTAGTGGCATCGCCGCAGCTCAGGTAGCGCCACTGAATGGCCTGGCTGCTGCGTTCGCTGCAATTGGCATTGGTCTTAACGGTCTGATAACTGCGCTTGTCGTTCCCCTCATCGCCATGCTCTGGCCAACGCTATGACGCTTGGCAGCGCACTTGGTTGACCTTTCGAAACTTCGGCTCTGCGCCACGACCGGACTAAACATGGCCGCCAATGTCCGCATCTGCGTGCATCGGTGCGTCTAGCGTGGCGAGCACTCCATGTCGCAGCCAACGTCAAATCGGCAATATAGTCTCCCGTAGCCAAGCTATATTTGAAGTGCGTAGCCTAAATAGCGTCCGTCTCTGATGCACGTGTTTGCAAGGAGGCTCACATGGTCCAATCATGGCTGGTCCTGACTATCGGCACGATAGTTTTAATCGTCGCCTTCCGCGGTGTGCTAGTCCATTACCGCCGGGAGCGACGACGTGCGGACCTGCTGCGAAACCTCGACCATCATGGATGGTGGCAGCCCACGCGCTCACGACGCTAATACCTCTGGATGCCCCTAAATTCCCCGTTGTTCGGGAGCGCTGCCTTTCGGTGAGCAGTCCTTCCGGCAATTGCTTCGCCGCGAATTTGGTCAGTGTCAACTCCGCGACTAATGACCCACCTCGACTCTCCTTACCTTCTATTGCTACCCACCTCCACTCTCTGACGCTCCGTTGACCGAAATCAAATCGAAGCACTTGCGGCGCGGAAGCAGTCGACCTATTATATAAGTAAATTACATAATTTAGTTACACATAGTCTCCAGCCCAACCTAACCTCATACCAGGAGGTCGTAGCATGTCGCAATCAGCCATCCCGATGCCATTGAATCACCATGCCGTTCACGCGGAAGCTCGCGAAAGTGGCAAATACCTGGTCGTCAGCCCTGATGGCGAGGAAAGCTACTGGCAGCCACAACCGGCGAACGGATACGCATCCGTCCACGTCGCTCCGCATCTCGTCCCAATGTCGATTCCATTCTCGTTCGGTACGCAAACACTCCCGCCGGGCGGCGTCGTCCGCCAACACTCGCACGACGAAAACGAGGAGGTATTGCACTTCATTTCCGGCTCGGGAAAAGCCGTTCTCGATGGAGTCGAGTACCGTCTCGCTGCTGGTTCAACATTGTTCCTCGGCAAATTGCGCTCCCATATGTTCATCAACGACGGAGATGTCGACATGCATTGGACATGGCTCTACATTCCCTCCGGCCTTGAGGCCTTTTTCCGCAACGTCGGCCAAAACCGGACACCGGGTGAAGCCGCACCCGAGCCGTTCGACCGCCCAACTAACGTTGCTGCTATCGAAGTCAGTACGGGTTTTGCAAGGCGCTGACAGCACGCGCTGGCTACTTATTTCGGAATCGGATGCGAATCAAGAAGACGCCAAAATTGTCTCGATTCGCCATGTTACTGACTCGATGGAGGGACGTTGCTTTGGTCGAGCGGCTACCCATTCTCGGCGCCGCTCGAGAGGGTAAAATTGCCGTAGCTCTTCTTCAGCACGACCTCAAATGCCTAAAGAACCGAACCAAAAACGCGGAAACGCCAATAACCACGAGAACGACGAGGTCAAGCACCGCGAAGGCTCAAACCGTACTGCGAGGGGAGATTTCCCCCCTCTGAGTACGTCGCTGAAGTCGATGCTTGTTAGGGGAGCAGACGGACATTTCCGTCAAGCCATGTACGACTTCACGTCTGCGTCGGCGGCGATGCTCGAAGTCCGCGCCAAGTACGCGACTTATCTCGGCATCACGCCTCCTCAGTTCAGCATCCTGAGCCTGGTCGGTGAGCAAGGCTCTTCGAGCGTCGGCCAAATTGCCACCCACCTCGGAGTATCAAGCCCCTTCGTCACGTCAGAATCCAACAAGCTGGTCAAGGGGGGATACCTCTGTAAAGTCACAAGTGACTACGACCGGCGTAGCATGCTACTCAGCCTCACCGAAAATGGGATGGACCTAATCCTCAAAGTCGCACCAATGCGACGCTTTGCAAACGACACAGTATTTGGCGTTCTGAGCGACGAAGAAGCGCATCAATTCATCGCAATCGTGAAAAAACTCAGGATTTCGTTTGACGACTGCATCCGAATGCTCGACACGCACCGCTGGCGCGGCGAAGATAACAGCGAGTCCGATTAGCCGAGTATGACCGGCGCCTACCAACGCTCCTTCTGACAATGGACTACTTCGCTGGCATTCGCTCCTTTCTCTACGCTGCGGAGTGCGGAAGTTTCAGCAAAGCCGCTGAACGGCTTGGGGTGAAAACTTCAACAGTCTCACGCTATATCACCGAACTCGAGAAAGACCTTGGGATTGCACTCTTCAACCGCTCCACCCGTGGACTCGTGCTGACCGAGGGCGGACGGGTATTTCGCCAGCAGGCAGTTCTGGTGATGAGAAGCCTAGACGAAGCCCGTGAGGTAACGTCATCACTTAATCACTCACCGCGAGGCTTGTTAAGGGTCACAATACCCTCGTCCTTTGGACGCCGACACATCGTCCCTCACCTGCCCGCGTTCATGGCACGGTTTCCTAAAATTGATGTCGATGTCCTCGTGACAGATGAGGTCGTCAATCTTGTCGATACGGGAGTCGACCTCGCCGTACGGACGGGCGCACTACCCGATTCTCAGCTGATGGCGCGGCAACTTACCGCCCACCGACATGTGGTCTGCGCTAGCCCCGCCTATATAGCCAAACGTGGCCGTCCTGCGGCCCCCTCAGACTTGGCTGAACACGAAGCGCTCCGATTCTCCCTTTCATCCGATGACCGATGGGTGTTCGTAAAGCGAGCGAAGGACCAAGCTCCTCAAGAGGTTTCCGTCGAGCTCAAGGGACGCTTACGTATCAACGATACAGATTCATTGCTTGAACTTGCAAACAATGGCCACGGTATCGCCCTTCTCCCTGCGTGGGCGTGCAAACAATCGCTTGTGGACGGGCATCTATCCGCTCTGCTGCCAGATTGGGACGTCCAGCTGACCAAAGCAACGCCAGGTGTGTGGGCCGTGTACCCTCGAAAAAAGACCGTTTCCTCCAAAGTCCGCGCATTTATCGACTTCTATATGGCAATCTTCGCGCGCGATTTGCCCTAGACCTGTCAGGCATCTGGAGCAAAGCGGCCAAGGGCATCGGAAAAAATCACTCGCCTGTTGAGAAGCGAAGGCTAAGACGCCCACCAGCACGGCTTAATTCCGCCGCTTGATGGCTTGGCGACTCTAAGGCACATGCCAACAACGTTCGTGCATTCCGAGCGGGTGCTGAGCGTGCACATCTCGCAATGACTTCGGCATCCGTCTCACCTTGAGGACCAAACTTCCAGTCCAATGTGTCGCCAAAGGCTGCTCCGTCAATCGCAGGTTGGCTCACCCGAACGCCAACATCTGTGGCGGCCCAGCGGCAGTCTTTGGATGCGTAGGCATCAACAGCGAGCCTGAGCTCGGCATGTTGCGTCCCGTCCGGAATGGTGTACACATCCGTGATGACCGGATGAAATCCAGGCAGCCTCGCCAAGCCACGCCGAGCGAACTTACAGCCCGAAGCACCCGGCCGTGTCCGGAGGCGAATCTCAAGCGCCATCGAAGGCGCCTTATCGACGGAAATCCTCAAGACGTGTTTCGGAGATGGATTGCCACGAGGAGAGTCTTCCGCGTCGAAGCCACGCTCGACGTGTAGCCCGGGCCTCGATAAGCCTTCGTCCGCGCGCGCTCCAGCGGCAGCGGTGAGCATCGCGACAGCCGCTAGAGAATAGATGGCCAATATACGCATGGATTATCTGGACTGACAGCGCTTTGCGAAGCGCTCGCACGCCGCGTTTGTAGCCCGACTTGAGTGTGTTTATCCACGTAATTTTACCGGCTGCTAGCTATATTCCCCTACCACCAGAAAATGTAATCTTTTACATTATGAGATTTCTAGTTACGGTCTCAGGGCGTTGAGCAGCACCAGGTCCGCTACTCCTTTGTTTAAGCCCTGTTTTCTGAACTGCTGTCCCCAAGGGACTTGCAGCCATATGCTAAGGAAAACCCTGGTCAGGCCTTCGAATGTAATCCTTTACAGGTTTTTTTCGACGGCATAGAATTCAACCAAATCGAGCAGTTACGTGCGCTTGCGTGTTCGCGAACCCACGACGCCAAAGACGCAGACTCTCGCAAGTGCGGTTATTTTCAGAAATCTGGAGGCTTCAAATGCAAGACATTCATGGTCGGTCCATCCGTAGCGAGTACGACTACGTGGTGATTGGCTCTGGTTCCGCAGGTAGCGTCGTCGCCAGCCGTCTGGCTGAGGACAAGGGTTCGCGTGTGTTGCTCATCGAAGCCGGCCCGAAGGACAGCAGCACCTTCATCCGCATGCCCGCGGCTTTGGGTTTCCCCCTGATGGACGACAAGTTCAATTGGTACCTGCACAGCGAACCCGAACCGCACCTCAACAACCGCAAAATCTACGAAGCGCGTGGTCGTGTGTTGGGCGGCTCATCGTCCATCAACGGCATGAACTGGGTTCGTGGCAATCCGTGGGACTACGACAACTGGGAAGCGCTGGGCAACAAAGGCTGGAGCTATGCGGATGTTCTCCCATACTTCCGCAAGGCCGAAACGTTCGATAAGGGCGCCAACGACTACCGCGGCGGCAACGGCCCGATGCACATCGAGACTTGCAAGGCAGATAACCCGCTTTACCGCGCGTTCCTACAAGCTGGCCAGCAAGCCGGCCTGCCGCATGTCGAGGACCACAATGGTTTCCGGCAGGAAGGTGTGCATATCACGCAGCGGAACGTGCACAAAGGTCTGCGCTGGAGCACGTCGCGTGCATATCTTCACGCTTTCCCAGTCCGCGATAATCTCCATGTCTGGAGCGGCGCACGCGTTCTAAAGCTCGAGTTCGCGAACAAGCGTGCTGTTGCCGTTCAGGTTCGCATTGGCGAAGAAACGAAGCGTATCGGCGTGTCGGACGAAGCGGTCGTGTGCGGCGGCGCAATTCACTCCCCACAAATTCTGCTGCTTTCCGGTATCGGTAGCGGCGCAGATTTGAGTAAGCTCTCGATTCCCGTAGTGTCGGATTTGCCGGGCGTTGGCAAAGGCTTGAAGGACCACCTCGCTGCGCCCGTCCAGTATCGTGCGACGCAGAATGTCTCAGCCGCACGTGAGCTTACTGCGCTCGGCAAACTGAAGTTGGGCGTGATGTGGAAATTCTTCAAGACTGGCCTCGGTGCAACCAACTTCTTTGAAGTCGGCGCGTTCATCCGCACACAGAAGGACATTAAGGTCCCGAACGTGCAGTTCGAATTCATCCCGATGCTCGGAGAATTTCAGCACGGCAACGTGAAGCTGGAAAATGGCTTCCAGTACTTCTTCAGCCTCATGCGTCCGACCAGCGAAGGCAAGGTCTGGATTGACAGTGCAGACCCGCTCGCACCGCCGAAGTTCGTGTTCAACTTCCTTTCAACGGAAACGGACAAGCGCGACGCAATTGCAGCGGTCAAAGCAATCCGCAATGTTGTCGGTCAGGAAGCGTGGGCTAGTCTGCGTGGTGAAGAAGTCTCGCCCGGCTCTAGCATCAAGTCAGACGAACAAATTCTCGCCTATCTCCGCGACACGGCCGGCACGAACTACCATCCGAGTTGCACATGTCGCATGGGCGAAGGCGACGATGCTGTGGTCGACGCAGAAGGCCGAGTTCACGGCGTTGACAACGTCCGTGTTGTCGATGCGTCCATCATGCCGGAAATCGTCAGCGGTAATCTGAATGCGCCTGTCATCATGATGGCCGAGAAAATCGCGGACAGCATGCGCGGCCGCCGCGAACGAGCTGCTACGAAGGCCGACTACTACAAGGTAGCGTAAAGTCCACGCGAACTGCGCCGGAGCGGGACCTCCAGCGCGGGTGGTTGCGGCGGTGAACAGTGATGTTCACCGCCGTTTTTACTTTTTTCAGCATCAGAACAAGTGATGACGTCTTGGACAGCGTTCACGAATGCGACAGCCAGCGCCTCCTTGAAGCGCTGTTCGTTATGCAATTCCTAAAGCCGAAAGACCACCATCGTTGAGCTTAATTCGGCGGCGCGGTCCTTCAGCGCTGCAGCCACTGCCGCAGACTCTTCAACGAGAGCGGCATTCTGCTGAGTTGAGGTGTCCATCTGCGCTACGGCACGATTTATTTGCTCGATGCCCTCACTTTGCTCCCTAGACGCACGCGCAATTTCAGTCATGAACAAAGTGACGCGATTCACGGACTGGCAAAGACTCCCAATTGACGTACCAGCTTCGGCAGCGAGCGTCGCACACTGAGCGCTCTTTGAGATTGCGAGCTCAATCAGCCCTTTGATTTCGTTCGCCGCAGTGTTGCTGCGCTGAGCAAGCTGTCGGACTTCATTTGCGACCACAGAGAATCCACGACCTTGCTCACCGGCTCTAGCAGCCTCGATTGCAGCGTTGAGCGCGAGAATATTAGTTTGAAAAGAGATACTTTGAATTATCGCAATTATGGAGGACATTTTCTCGACGTCCTGTGCCATGTCATATGCCATCTCTTGTACTTTGACCACCGACGTCGAGCCCATTTCTGCCTGCGAAGTCGCCCCACGGGCAAGCTCATCCGCGTGAGCCGCGTCGTCCGCATTCTTGCCTATCGTCTGAGCTAATTGCTCGAGTGTCGCGGATGTTTGCTCCAAAGCAGCTGCCTGCTGCTCGGTTCGGACGGATAGGTCATTGTTACCTTTAGAAATCTCAGAGGCTCCGACGGCCACACTTTCAATTACCTGCCCGACGTCTCCGACCATGCGCTGTAGGTTCGCCTGCATAGTCGACATTGCGCCAAGCACGCTATCTGGTCGAGCTGGAGCCGCGCTTAACCGGTAAGTTAAATCTCCGTCTGCGACAGCTAGCGCCAACGTCGCTGCTTCGGCCGGCTCCCCACCAACCGGAAGCATGACCATACGTTGCAACGCTAGTGCTAGCACGACGCACACCGCGAGAACACTGACGGAACCAAGAATCAACGCAACTCGTTCCAGACTTTTGACCTGAGCGAGTATCTGGTCCAGTGGGGCGTAAAGCGCAAAACTCCACGGCGTTCCGGTGCCGACAATCTCAACCGGTACTGTGACGCGCCGAACCACTGCTTTCAGGTGGTTGCTGAACACGTCCGTTTCCACTTCGCCGCCTTCTACGGCATCAGGTAAGGGGATCGCATCTTGATGTGCGCCCAGCTTCCCTGGTTCGGGCGTTGCGATGACCGTGCCGCCGTTTGATACTAACGTCACATAGCCTGTTCCATAAGGATGAACTGCATTCAGTTTGGCTTGTAGCTTATCGAGCGGAATGTCTACGGTGACAACGCCGCGGAATCGGCCGTCAACCATGACTGGAGCAGAAACCGTCGTCATAGGCATCACCTTCCCGTCGATAGGATAGGTGTACGGTTCCACTATCGCAGGCTTCAGCGAAGACTTCGGCTTGACGTACCACTCACCGCCATTTGGGTCAGTCGGCAATTCGAAACTTCCAATGTGTTCGAGCCAAATTTCCCGTTTGGCGTTCCACGATGCCGCTGCTGCATATCGTCCATGTATTGCTCGAGCATTGTCATCATCGTTTACGTGTTCAGCGTCCTTTCCATCGAATGCATCCGGCTCCCACGCGGTAGCCATTCCGAGAAACTCCGGATGAGCTCTGACGACAGACTCAAGCACAGCATCCGCAACTCCACGCTCCGCATGTCCCGTTTTCTGAAGTGTCGCGAAGGTTGATGCGACCGTTTCCGCAGTACGGAGCGCACTATTGAATTGCTCAGCGACGTTATCGGCCTCGCGGCTAGCAAGCGCAACAGAGTAGTCGCCAACAACGCTTTCCTGCATGGACGCTGCACGCGCTGCGAGAATTGCGATTGTTGAACCGAAGCCCGTAGCTACCATGGTCACAACGACAAGAAGCAAACGCGTACGCAAACTCAATCGTCTCCAGACATACATTCTTAACCCCGTTAGTTATGCAAAATAATTGTTACGTATCTACTGCTTTTTTATTTCCCCTAGAAACTCCAAGAGTAGGCGACATAAACGAACTGCGGCCACTTCAACGAAGCGGCCGCAGCTAGCAATACAAGTTCGGTGAGAGTCTCAGCTTGCCTGATACTCAGTCCGGCTTACGCCAGAGGTCGCTCAACGTGTAGCCCGTCGGCAAAGGGTCCGTCGAGTCGAGGACGTATTGATGGAAACCGGTAATCCACGCGCTACCGGTAATGCTCGGACGAATTCCCGGCTTTCCGCCAATCGATAGCGTCTCGGTGATTTCGCCATAGAATTCGGTGTCGAGAATCGACCGATGGAGAAACCGCTCCCCCTGTTGAATTTGGCCGCGCGCGTGCATCACCGCGAGTCGCGCGCTCGTACCTGTCCCGCACGGGGAACGGTCAAGACGACCTGGAGAGACAATCACGCCGTTGCGGGATGTCAGCCCTTGCTCAGTACGCTCTATTGGACCAGCAAAAAGCGTCTGATTGATGGTGTGGATTTCCGGATTTTCTGGATGTACGGCCGGGAACTGCTCGGCTGCGGCGCGCTTGATTCGCTCGCCCACCTCGACAAGCTTGCCTGCTTCGTCGGGAGTAATTTTGAAGCCTAGAGCTTGAGCATCAACGAGCACGTAAATCATGCCACCATAAGCAACGTCAACCGTCAACTGACCGATTCCAGGTACGTCAACGGGAACATCGAGATCGAAGACGAAACAAGGCACGTTGGAGAACGTGACATTCATGCATTTTCCGTCTTTGCATTCGGCACGAACGCGCACGAGGCCGCCGGGGACCTCGAGTGTCACGTCTGTGTACGGCTCCTGCATGGGCAACATGCCTGTCTCAAGCAGCGCGGTCACCGTGCAGATGGTATTACTGCCAGACATTGGAACGTAGTATTCGGCTTCCATGATGACGAAGCCGGCATCAGCTTCTGGGTGCGAGGACGGTAGCACCAGATTCACGCATTGCGTGACACTACCTCGCGGTTCCTGGAGAAGAAATTTCCGCAGGTCATCCCCCTGCGTCTCCAGGTACTTCATTTTGTCGAACATCGTGTCACCGGGAACGTTCAGGACGCCACCAGTGATGACGTCATTGCGCTCGCCGCCGGTGTGAACACCAACCACGTTTACCATCCGTTTAAGCTTCATCTCACTCTCACGTTTGGAGGCGACACAAGCCATCGTCTTGTGCCGCCTCCATGCCTCTGTCGCTATATTTTTGGGACCTACGATACGAATAGCGCCCCGGCGTTCACTTAGTGGTTGCCGACAACCGTCGTTGGCAGAACCGGCGTACGCTTTCCAAGCTTCACGAAGGTCGACTTGACTTCAGTGTATTCGAGGAGCCCATCGAGACCGTTTTCACGCCCGACGCCGCTTTCCTTGAAGCCGCCGAACGGCATCTGCGGAGCGCTTTCAAGATACGTGTTCACGAAGACCGTACCGCTACGCAGACGCTGCGACACCGCGATGGCCTTGTCGATGTCCTTCGTCCACAGCCCGTTACCAAGACCGTAGTTAGTGTCGTTTGCGAGTGCGACGGCTTCGTCGACAGTCTTGAAGGTCGTAACCGTGAGCACCGGCCCGAAGATTTCTTCACGGAAAATGCGCATCTGGGGCGTCACATTCGTGAAAATCGTCGTGTCGACAAAGAAGCCATTTTCCAGTCCGTTCGCCGTGACGCGATTGCCGCCAACCGCCAACTGGGCACCCTCTTCCTTGCCGATGCGGATGTAATCGAGCACCTTGTTCATATGCTGCTCGTGAATCAGCGCGCCCACGTCGGTTTTCTCATCCAGCGGCAGACCCACGACCACCTTCTTCGCACGCTCTACCAGATTGCGAACGAAGTCGTCTGCGACTGACTCTTCAATCAGAAGTCGCGTGCCGGCAACGCACTCTTCGCCCTGATTCAGAATAGTGCCGAAAAGCACGCCGTCGAGCGCTGCATCGAGGTCCGCGTCCGCAAATACCACGTTCGCAGCCTTACCGCCCAGTTCGAGCGCAACATGCTTCACCGTGTCCGCGGCGTTTTTCGCGATTTGTTTGCCCACCACAGTCGAGCCGGTGAACGAAATCATGTCAACGTCGCGGTGCGTCGACATCGCCTCACCGACAGCGGTGCCTGTGCCGGTGACGACATTGATGACGCCATCAGGGATGCCTGCTTCCTTTGCCAGTGCGGCAACTTCGAGAGCGGTACCGGAGGTGAGCTCCGAAGGCTTGATAACGGTCGTACAACCCGCCGCCAGGGCGAACGGCAACTTCTGGAACAACGTAACCAGCGGGAAGTTCCACGGCACAATCATTCCGACAACGCCGCGAGCTTCGCGCGTCACCAGCCCGAGTTTGTCATCGCCGAGGTTTGTATATGCGTTGCCGCTCAGTTGCCATGCGAGAGAAGCTGCATAGCGAGCCAAGTCTACGCTACCGCCGACTTCTGCCCGGGCATAGCGAATGGGCTTGCCAACTTCCTCAGCCTCAATCTTCGCGAGCTTTTCGAGGTCACGCTCGATGAGCGATGCCCACTTATTGATGAGCGCAGCTCTCGCGGCGCCAGGCAAGCGCGACCAGCTTCCATCATCGAAGCGTGCACGCGCGGCAGCTACAGCATTCGACAGGTCCTCCGCGCTACCGGCAGAAAACGAAGCAAGGATTTCGCCGTGCGCGGGCGAAACACGGTCGATGAATTGGCCAGTGCTTGCTGCCGTCCACTTGCCATCCACGAAGAGCTCATAACGCCGAGTCATAATTTACCCCTGTAATCGATTACTAGAAAGTTCAAAAAAAATGCCGACCTCTGTCGCCTGGCCCCCAGGCATGAGTATCATGCAAAGCAAATCCTGCACCGAAGGGGTCCGACGGGTCCATTCCGACCTGATGCAATCCCGTTATCCACGCGCGCCCCTCTACGCTCGTCACGACCCCAGACTGAGGCCCTTCCATAACAGCACGCTCAATCCGGCTCTCAAGGCGAGCCCCGATAAGCGACTCATGAATTAACGTGTCCCCCACGGCTATTTCGTTTCGCGCGTACATCAGCGCAAGCCTAGCGCTAGTCCCTGTGCCACATGGCGAGCGGTCCAACCGCCCCGGAGATAACACAACGGCATTGCGCGAACTTAAACTCGAACCATCGCGAACGACCGGCCCCATGAACTGAACCTGGCCAATCCCCGTCAACTGCGAATTCATCGGATGCTGTACTTGCAGACGCTTGTTCGCAGCGCACTTGATTGCCTCACCAATGACACACAGTTCTCGAGCTTCGCTGGGCTCCAAAGCCAAACCAATGGCCGCCGCATCGACCAATACGAAGGTCTCGCCACCATAGGCTACGTCGACGGAGATGAGGCCGAGTCCATCAACGTCAAGGCGTTCATCGCTGTGGTAAACGAACGACGGCTGGTTCGTAAAGCGAACGGACTGCACCTTGCCCGCTACACAACGGCAACTAACGCGGATGAGGCCTGCTGGGGCCTCCAACACAAATTCCGTACGCGGCTCGCTCATTGGCAAGATACCGGTTTCGAGCAATACAGTCGCAAGGGCAATCACGTTCGACCCGGACATGACCGGATATTCAGTAGTTGTCGCAGATACGAAGCCTAGCTGTGCTTCCGGATGCGTCGCTGGGAGCACAATGCTCAAAGTGTCCGTTACTGAACCACGTGGCTCAAGCAGACATAAACGTCGTATGTCGTCCCTGTGTTGCATCAGGAAGTTGCGCTTGTCGAACATGGTCTCGCCCGGGACGTCGAAGACGCCTCCTGTGAGCACCTTGCCAACCTCGCCTTCGGCGTGGCAGTCCACCACTTGGTAGACATTCTTCCAACGCATCGACCTGCTCCTTTACTGAAAAGGGTTACAGACTCCACACTGCGCGCACAAACCAAGCCAGACGGGGCCGAAACACCTTTCCTTGTTCTATGCTCGTTACATCTAGCGGGTCTTTTTTCTGTAAAAAACCAACTATCACGGGTATGATAGCAGTGTGTCTCGCCAGTGTGTTGCAGAAAAATACCTAGCCACCTGTTCACGCCACGTCGCGAGCCAGCGCTCACGACCTTGTTTTTAAACGGTAAATTACCTCAGTCAGCATTTGACCTTCGAGCAATAGTACGCGCAACATACTGAAAGTAATCGTTTTCTTTTTTGTATGCACAGGCGCCGAGGTGTCGTTACGGCCAGACAGGGTTTATGGAACTTGAAAATGAACAAACCTAGACAGAAAGCCAACGTGACCGATGTCGCCAAAGCGGCAGGCGTTTCAGTCGCAACTGTGTCGCGGGCGTTCAACTTGCCGCACCTCGTTCGAGAGGAAGTGCGAGACAAGGTTCTTGCCGTGGCACAGAAGCTCGGCTACAGCGCAAATCCATCAGCAAAAGCTCTCCGGCTGCAAAAAACGCACATCATCGGGGCTGTCATCCCGACACTGGACTATTCGATTTTTGCGCGTCTTGTCCACAGCTTTGAAGAGAAGATGTCTGCGGCGGGATACAGCGTCTTCGTGCTGACCACCGGCTTCGACAACACGAACATGTTCGAGCAAGTTCGCGCACTCGTCGAAAAGGGCGCAGAGGCACTCCTTTTTGTCGGACGTATCGATGACGAACGCCTGCGAGAATACCTCGTGGACAAAGACATTCCATGCGTTTCGACATACTCCTTCACCAACGACGAACATTTCCCGTCAATCGGCTTCGACAACTACGCCGCGACGAAACAGATGGTCGAATTCTTATTGCGCCTCGGCCATAAGCGCATGGTCATGATTGCGGGCCCGGTGCGAGGCAATGACCGGCAGCAAGCTAGGATTCAGGCATTTGAGGACACGCTCAAAGCCCACGGATTAGGCGACGCGTGCCACGTCATTGAAAAGAGCTACGGCTCCGCGGTCTTTCGCGGCGGTGAAGCGATGCGACAAATTCACGATGAGTTTCCGGGCACCACAGCTGTCGTTTGCAACAGCGACATCTTCGCCTTTAGCGCAGTCGCTGAATGCCGCCGACTCGGACTCAAGGTGCCAGAGGACATTTCCGTCACCGGTTTCGACGACGACGACTACACAACGATTTTTGAGCCTCCGTTGACGACAATCTCAGTTCCGGCGCCAGAAATGGGGCTGCACGCTGCCCAGTCAATACTGGGTGCATTGAATGACCGCAAGAAAATCACGTCCGTCAGACTCGATACCAAGCTGGTCGTGCGTGACTCCACAAGCATTCCACCCGCACGGGATGCGACCGCAGCAATCATGACGGCTCAAGAGGCTTGAAACATCTGCCAGGCGCAAGCGCCTGGCAGACTCACCCTATCCGAGACAGACTTTGGCTGGAGGCACTGCTATCGCAAATCATGTAGCGCGCGACCTAACGGCTTGCTGACCTTGAACTCCGAGAAGACCACCTCGAGCCCCTCCCTTTCGGGAGTGCAACAGTACGCGCCAATCATGTAGCGCTCCGCAACGGGAAAACGTGCAAGGCGGAGCATCGGCCACTGCTCGCCATCGAGAGAATACTGCACACGCGCCACTCCGTTGCTCAGCCCCAGCCGCATCCAGAAGCCCTTCGAACAGTCAGCTAACGTGCCGGTAGCCCAATCTGAGCTCCCATCGGTCAGCACGCTACCGAGCAACGTCTGACCATCGCTATATTCCGCCCCCGCCTTTAGCCAGTGCGACTCGTCGATTCGCAGGAGCAGGCCTGCCTGGTCATAAAGCTCCCGAAAATTCGCGCGTACAAGCAGCTGCGCAGTGAAGTCTCCGACAACCTCAAGGGCGAAGCAATGCCCAGAGTCCCTCGTAAAGCCGTAATACGTTTCCCGCCAAAAGTCCGACCCAGCCACAGTGCGAACTCGCAGACTCTCATCCTCGACGCTCCACACATCTGGAGGATTGAGCCACAGACATGATTTAAACACGGCGCCTCCCACCGTTGCGCGGGCAGCGGTGCACAGCGCCGCCCCAAGATTGCCCATCACGCACCCATCCAGGGCGAACCAGCGCGATTGCGCCACTGGAATTTGTTGCGCTTGTACGCCCTCCCCATATCCAGCAGGCCTCCCAAGAGGTGGCACGAATGATGCTTAAGCTAATGTAATCCTTTACTTTTTTAACACCTAAGTACCTCGGTCAACTCCTAAAAAGACCAGAGATGCATCTCTAACGAAGCCTTCAAACATCATACATCACCGTGAATTTAGGGGATTTTTTTGAACTGCGATAGGGAAACCCCGCATTGATGTTGGAATGTAAAGGATTACAGTTTACGCATGCCGCAGAAGCATCGGTACGGTCCGACGTCCGAGTTTCGCGCCATATGCATTCAGCCGGATGCGAGAGCTGACCGGCTTGCGCTTTTTACCCTTGCGAGGACGCGATGGACATCGAAAACAGAAGTATTGAATTCATCCCCGAGAATGAGCGTTACGGCAAACCAAGCCGTCTCTTCACGATTTGGTTTAGCGCCAACATGCAGGTCACCACACTCGTCGTCGGCACCCTTGGTGTGGCGGCCGGACTTAGCGTGTTCTGGACTATCGTTGGCCTGATTTTGGGCAACCTTATTGGCACGGTCTTTATGGCCGGCCATTCGGCGCAGGGCCCTCACCTGGGTATTCCCCAGATGATTCAAAGCCGCGCACAATTCGGTGTATTCGGCGCTGGTATCCCGCTGTTCATCGTTGTCATCTCATATATCCTTTTCACGGCCGCCAACGGCGTGGTGATGAGAGACTCCATCAAGTCAATCTTTTACATGTCGGACAACACTGCCATCATTGTCTTCGGCGTGTTGACACTGATTATTAGCTATATCGGGTATGAATTGATTCACCGCATGGGTGCGTGGATGTCTGCCCTCTCGGGTCTCATCTTCGCCGCCGCGGCTTTCGTCGCGTTCCACAAGCCATTCGCCGCCCATGCGTTCTCGGCCAGCACGCACGGCTACGTCAATAGCGCATTCATGCTCGTCGTCGCGCAAGCTGCCTCGTGGACACTTGGCTTCGGTCCGTATGTCGCTGACTATTCGCGCTATCTGCCGAAAAACATCTCTACGAAGCAGACCTTCTGGTTCAGCTACATCGGCAACGCTCTCGGCTCCACCCTCGTCATGATTCTCGGCGCCATCCTTGCCGGCGGCATCGCTGACGTAACGAAGGACCCGGGCACCGGTCTCGCGAGCCTCTTTTCGGGCTGGTCGCGTCCCGCCCTCATCATCATCGTGCTCGGCGTTCTCGAAATCAACGTGCTGAATCTGTACAGCGCCTACATGTCGTCGACGACCATTTTCACCGGATTCAAAGGCATGGCACGTGTCAGCAAGACCATGAAATTCACTATCATGGCGCTCATTGCTGTCATCGCTACCGCAATTGCAATCGGCACGCAATACCACTTCAACGACTACTTCTCCGACATTCTTGTTGCCCAGATTTACGTCCTTGTGCCTTGGAGCTCGATTAACCTCGTGGACTACTACCTCGTGCGCAAGGGTAAATATAGCGTGCCTGATATGTATAACGAGAACGGCATCTACGGGAAATACAACTGGTCGACACTCATCATCTTCCTGGTCGCGGTTCTGGTACAGGTTCCCTTTATGGACATGTCGTTCTATCACAGCTATTTCGCGAAACTCATTGGCGCTGACGTCAGCTGGATTCCGAGCCTGCTCGTACCGGGTGCACTCTATTACTTCGTCAATCGCCGCCGGGGACTCTCGCTCGCCCCTAACCTGACGGCACATCAGTAACACACTCTCTAACGGTCTATTCCCTTCCCGCGATTCCCACCTCGCGGGAAGGAGTCTTCCCAAGGTTTTTGGTTTTTTTTATCCAGAAACGTAAGTTGTACTTGGGAATATCTGATGTGCCGACCGTGTTTTCTCCCTTGTTGTTTTGAAGTGGCCGCGCTCTTTGAGCGCGCGGCCTTTGTCTACCTAAATTTTTATAAAATCATGAACCGGATTACGCTGTCAGCAATTTCCCTCGCAGTAACCAGCATGCTGTCGTTCTCCGCCCATGCGCAAAGTTCTGTAACCCTCTACGGGATTGTGGACACGGGTCTTGCATACGTGCATAACAGCGACGGTCACTCGAGCCAGTGGAAAATGTCTTCGGGTAACCTGTCCCAAAGCGAATGGGGCCTCAAAGGTAACGAAGACCTCGGCGGCGGCCTCGCAGCTGTCTTCCAGCTTGAAAACGGGTTCGATACTGGCACAGGTATCGCCCAACAAAACAATCGTCTCTTTGGCCGCCAGGCTTTCGTCGGACTTGCAAGCACGCAATTTGGTACGTTGACGTTCGGCCGTCAGTACGACCCTTTGTCAGACCTTGTACAGCCGATTACTGCGGACCAATTCTCGGGCTTTTTTGCCTCGCCCGGTGATGTCGACAACTACGACAGCAGCGCGCGATTCAACAACACCGCGAAATGGACAAGCCCGAGCTGGGGCGGCGTGACGTTGGAAGCTATGTATGGATTCGGCGGCGTCGCGGGCGCGACTGGCTCGGGACAGACGTGGTCCGTCGGCGCTGCATATGCCCAAGGCCCATTCTCTGTTGCCGCGGGCTATCTCCACATCGACAACGGCAACGCGCAGGCGACGACGCGTGGCACGACCTCGGCCGACACGCTCTTCAACAGCCCGGTCAATTCCGCGTACGCGAGCGCTCGCGCTGTCAACATTGCTCGCGTGGGTGGTCAGTATGTAATTGGACCAGTGACGGTCGGAGCGGCCTACAGCTTCTCGGACTATGTCGCAGATGCGTCGTCGACCTTTGGCGAAAACGAGAAGTACCATAGCGGCTCGGTATTCGCGCTGTGGCAGGTCACTTCAGCCTTCTCCGCAATTGCTGGGTACAACTACACGAAAGCAAACGGCGACACGTCGGCCAAGTATCATCAGGTTAACGTCGGGGCCGATTACTTGTTGAGTAAGCGCACGGATGTCTACGTGATGGCCGGCTATCAGCATGCCAGCGGCAGCAATGGCGACGGTCCCGCACAGGCGGTAATCGGCTCGTTCGACGTTGCGTCCGGAGCAAGCTCGCAAGTTATGGCCATCGTAGGAATGCGCCATCGGTTTTAAGCAAAAAACCTTGACGACCTCTCCATAAGGAATTCGTCAAGGCTCTTAATGCAACGATTATTGAGCGTGTCGAGCAGGTTTGCATTCTGGTCGACACGCTCTGTTTTCAGCTTAGATGGGTGTGCAAGTGATGCTTTGACGAGTCCTTGAAAAGAAGCCAGCCACCCAGCGCCGCGAGTACGAGTAACCCGGCAAGCAGCCCAAACGCAGCACTCAATCCAACTGCGTGCGAGACAAAACCTACTGCCGCAGGTCCGGCCAGAGCGCCCGCGTAACCCATCGTTGTCAAGGCAGCAACAGCAGCCCCTGGCGCCATGGCCTTCTGGCGGCCAACAGCACTAAACAGAACCGGAACGATATTCGCGCACCCAGCACCAGTCAGCAGGAAGCCCACAATTGCAAGCGGGCCGGAAGGCGCAAGAAGCGCAAACCCAATACCAGCAGCACCGGTAATGCCTCCGGCGGCCACAATCACGGACGATTTGACATAACGGGATAATGCGTCACCGAGCAGACGACCGACCGCCATTGCAACGGCGAAACCGGTGTAGCCCAGTCCCGCCAAGCGCTCCGGAAAGGATTTTGTGCTTGTTAGAAACAATGCACTCCAATCCAGCATTGCGCCTTCGACAAGGAACACACAAAGGCCAACCAATCCCATAGCGACGACAGTGCCGTGAGGAAGCGCAAAGCCGCCGCTCTCATCTCCTCGCATGCTATCCGGAAGCAATGCCTTCGCTGCGGTCCCCGTGAGCATCAAAACAGCAACTCCAACAGAACAAGCAACAAGTAGCGGCGTCGCACCTGCTGAAAGCAGCGCACTGCCAAGAACGGAGCCAGCGATACCGCCTACGCTGAAAAATCCGTGGAAACCTGACATGAGCGCCTTCCCGGTTCCCTTCTCAACAAGAAGTGCGTGCACGTTGATAGACACGTCAAGCAGGCCAACCGCCGCCCCAAACAACAAAAGCGAGGCAGCCATAGTTGGCACGGTGGTGGTGTAAGCCAGCAAGGGAAGTGCAGCCGCAACCATGAGAACGCCGAGCAAGATTACAGCTCGCGCGCCGAGGCGCTTGATAATCTGGTGACACAGTGGCATCGAGACAACCGAACCCGCGCCGAGACAAAGAATCAACAGTCCAAGCGTCGCATCGCCAATTCCGAGCCGCATTTTTGCAAAGGGCACCAGAGGCGCCCATGCAGAGACGCCAACGCCAGTGACAAGAAAGGCAACCTTCGTTGCAAATACCTGCCTAGGCCCGATGCTAGCTTCCGGTTTGGCGGTCCGCTTCTCGCATGCCTTATACGCTATAGAGTCCATTTCTGGTTTCCAGGGATGACTTCTTGACCAATGCGTTGTAGGTCGTTACGTAGTCGCTCGCCATACGCTCCGCCGTGAAGCGTCGTTCAAACTGGCTGCGAATCTCCTCCCGCGAGAGCTCCGCAAGTTGTGCGACTGCCTGTACAGCTTGCTGCACGTCATCGACAATGAAGCCAGTTATGCCGTGGTCGATGACTTCGGGAACTGAGCCGCGCCGGAATGCGATGGTTGGCGTACCACACGCCATCGCCTCAATCATCACTAGGCCAAATGGCTCCGGCCAGTCAATCGGAAGCAGCAGCGCCCGGGCTCCGGAAAGAAAAGCTGGCTTCTGCGCCTCGTTGATTTCCCCAATGAACTCAACATCGCAGGTCGAAAGCAGCGGCTTAATGTCATGTTCGAAATACTCGACGTCGACCTTGTCCACCTTCGCGGCAATCTTGAGCGGGATTCCTGTCGCCGCGGCAATTTTGATTGCGGAGTCCACTCCCTTCTCTGGGCAAATGCGACCGAGGAACGCAAGATATGCGCCGTCCTTCGTATGCGGCAGCGCGGTCAATAGGTCAGAAGGAAGCCCATGCGGCACGGTGGATACCCAATTTGCCGTTGGCATCGGCAACCGTTGTGCATCGGAGATGGAGACCAGTGGCGCCTCAGGAAACCGCTTGAACGCTGGGTGAATTTCCGGCAAATCCAAACGACCATGAAGCGTTGTCACAAATGGGATACCAAGCTCGCTGAAGAGCGGGAATGGCAAATAGTCAAGGTGAAAATGGAGAATGTCGAACTCGTCCGCGAGGCGGCGCACGTGCTCTAGCATCAGGAAGTGGGGGGCGTTAGTGTCGCGAATCGTCCTATCCAGACGCAGGGCAGTCGGCCAAGACGGGTGAAGTTTCGCCTTTGTCACCGAATCACCACTTGCGAACAGGGTAACGTCGTGTCCGAGGTCTACCAATGCGTCAGTAAGATAAGAGACCACGCGTTCCGTACCGCCATACAATTTCGGTGGGACCGCCTCATGAAGCGGGGCAATTTGTGCGATTCGCATCAATCAATCATCCTGAAAAAAAAGCGCGCAGGACGCGAACGTTCTGCGCGCAAAAGTGAGGTGTAGGGGACCTCACGCATGGTTGGGTACAGATATTGGTCTACTCGCACGCCCTCGGATTAGTGCCCTGACCTAACGGTACGGGCCTGCAGAAATTTTTCGTGAGGCAGCATAGGTGACGCCGAGCTCATCCAGTTCCCCATTCCCAGCCGGCACAGAATGCTCGTCGCCGAGCACATACACCGTGTTCGGGTCGGGAAACTCGCCAATCCAGATACCGTCGTAATGCGCCGTACTCCCAACTTCAATGGCAGAAGCGACACGTGCCGCCGTACCGAGCCGGCAGCGCAGCGTGTGCAGTACGCGTCCGTCAGGCTCAGGTGTGTGAGCAGTCTGCGCTGAATGAATTCGGCCACCAGCGGGATTCAGAATCGTCAAAAACTGCGAGGACACTCGCTTTGCCGCTTCAGGGAGAAAACTGCGAGTCCAGGCATCGACCTGCCCCAGAGCGGAGCGCTTTTGCGCTCGGTCCAGAAGCGATTCATACTCCCAAATGTGAACGAATTTCACATACTCGCCATCGACCGTCCAGTTACCGACCAGACGGCCATAGTCGTTTCCTCGAATCGGCATGCCGACATCTCGAAAAAGCTCGAAATAAGCCGGCGCGTTTTCCACATCAAGCGTGTATTCCCGCAGTTCATAAATCATGGCGCAACCTTTCGTTAGCGAGCGGTATAGCCGCCGTCGACCGTGACCATCGAACCCGTCACAAAGGAAGATTCGTCCGATGCAAGGTACAGAATCGCGGTAGCGATTTCGTCGGGTGACGCGTAACGGTTCACCGGCGCACGCGCTTTGAGTGCTGCGACGAAAGCTTCCGGGTCAGCAACTTCCTTGAGCATCTGGTCGTAGTACTTGGACCAAGTAACGCCCGGGGCAACGCTGTTCACCCGAACGTTCGTTTCTGCGTGGTCCATCGCCATTGCTCGGGTCAGCGCCGCAACCCCGCCCTTCGCGGCGCAGTAAGCAGCACGGTCGGGAATGCCCGCGACCGATACCGTCGACGCGAGGTTGACGACCGAGCCTTTGCCACGCTTGACCATTTCGGGAATCGCGAACTTCGAGCACAGGTACACGCTCTTCAGATTCACGTCGATGAGCAGGTCCCACTCATCTTCTTCGATGGTGACAACGCTGCCGCGCGTACCCATACCCGCGTTGTTGACCAGAATGTCGAGGCCACCAAACTTCGCGACGGCGGCTTGGACCATTTCCTTGACCTGCTGGGCGCTTGTTACGTCCACCTGAACTGCGAACGCCTTGTCGCCGATTTTCTCAGCGACGGCCTTCGCCAGTTCATAGTTGCGGTCGGCGATAACAACGTACGCGCCTTCTTTGGCGAACAATTCCGCCGTTGCTTCACCGATACCAGCGGCGGCCCCGGTCACCAGGGCAATCTTTCCTTCGAGTCGCATTTGAATCCTCACTCAAATTACATGCTGAAGACGACGCAGGATTGCGTCTTCAATACTGAGAGCTGCCAACCACGACGTCTTGGGGTTGTCAGGTAGGGGGTTGTTTTCGAGACGGATGTTCAATTGCCCAAACGGGCCTTTCGCCTCGACTTCGTGGACGTTCTTATTGACGCTCGGGTCGGCCATCATCGTCACGTGGGTCTTGTCGAACCCGATGCCGGCAATAGCCACCGCTGCTGTTACGTTCGCGTTCTTCGGGTACAGACGGGCAGACTCGGCGGCTGTACCGTCGAAGATGACTGTAGGCTTATCGATTGCCGCGAGGTCGAATTCACCATCCGCGGGAGTTCCGCTCCACGCGCGGGGAGGCTTGCGTCCGACGTACGTCACCGATTCGATGCCGCTGCCGCGGGCGGCGCTCAGCGCATCTAGACCACCAATCGCGCCCGACACCACGATGAGCTCGGAGCCGCCGATTTCCTGCGCTTGATGCAGGCGAGCGCGCAACTCATCCGATGACAGCGCACCAACCGAGGCGACAATGGCGTCGACGCCTCGCTCAAGACACTGAGCAACAACGCCTTCGACGGCCGTATGGCCAGCGCACTCGACGACAACCGTCGGCCCCCATGCCATCAAGTCATCCAAATTCGCGAACAGGTCAACACCGAGGTCAACCTTGAGCGCATTAGCGTCTGCATAGGGGTCGAGACCTGCAATTGCGATGCGACCGAACGGGCCGGCACGCAAAGACGACACCACGCGGCGCCCCATCGCCCCCATTCCGATAATCGCGATGCGCTGTTCCGAGGAGGCTGCATCAGCAGAGTCGCCGGCCACGCCGGGCTTTGCGTCCAAAATGGTGGAAGTGTTCATTTACGCTCCAGGAACGACGTTACAGACATCGCAAATGCTTTTGGATGGACCTGCGGAAAAAAGTGGCCGCCATCCAACTGTTTGAGTTCCGCTGCCGGAATCAATCGCGCCAAATCTTCGGAGTTGTAGAACGGGACAATAAAATCGTCCGCCGCGCCAATGACCAGAACGTCTTTATGCAATCCGGGCAAATCTGCAACACGGTCGTAGGCAAGCAGCATGTCGAGACGCTTTACGATGGTCGCGACATCCGCTTCCTGAGCAAGCGAGAAGTCCGGTGCGGAATCAGTAGCCAGGTTGTCGCTGTACCAACGGCCGTCATATCCACCAATACGCGATAGCGCGTTGTAGGCAGCAGCACCGCAGTTCTCGAGCAGGAAACGACGAAACGCAAACAGGTCACGAAAGCGTTTGTCCACCTGAGCCCAACCACCACTCAGCACCAAACGCTCACAACGCTCGGCGTAGTCCAATGCAAGCGTCTGCGCCACAAGACTGCCAGTAGAGTGACCAACGAAGTGAGCAGTCCTGATTTGCTCCCGGTCCATGACTGCCAGCACCGCCTCTGCGATACCTGGAATCGTTTGACCGACACGGGTCGGGCTTTTACCTACACCCGGATGGTCAAACGTGACGACGCGAAAGCGCTCTGCGAGCAGCGGGACGACCGGCTTCCAGAAAGCACCAAGTCCACCGAGCCCGGAGATGAGAACTAGAGCATCCCCATCGCCTGACACGTCGTAGTGGATAGCGCTGCTGTTCGTTTCCGCAATCACTTTTGGTCCGCGCCCGTCGCGAAGACAGTGCGCGCCTCGATTTCGGCGACGTTCTCGGGACGGCCAAATGGCTCCGGGGTTGCATCGCCCGGCTTACGCTCACGGCCAATGTCGCGGAAGAAATTTTCAAGCCCCGAAGGCACGAAGAACCACACCCAGTGCAGGTCGGTGTCGCCGTCGTTGATAAACGTGTGCGTACGCAACTTGCCGAGAAATAGCGTCGTACCAGCACCCAGGCGATATTCCGTGCCGTCCAAGACTGCTTTTCCCGAGCCGGAAATGAAGTGCAGCACTTCCTCGTTCGCATCGTGTGAGTGTTTTCGGACCACACCGCCCGGAGGAAGAGTTTGCGTACCAGCCGAGAACGGCCGGTCCATCGGAACAAGGTGCGGGGCAACGTGAACCGATGCATGGCCGTTTGCCGGCTGCGGCTGCCAATAGCTCTCCTCGGTCTCTGGGGTGACAACCATGTACTTGCCACCCGCGCGTGCCTCCTCCTCGACGCCGGCTTGAACTGCCTGTTGCTCGACTGCGCTCATGCTCCACCTCTTTCAGAAACCGATTTGACCCTGAGATGGCCAAATCAGTGTTTACGATAGGTAATCGATTACATTTTTTAGGGTAAAGGCGCTTGTTAATCTACGCCTGGACCTAGCATCGCCACTTTCCCCACCTCACACGGGGCTTGAATTGACGGCCTATGAGCGAATGTTAGTCACGTTTCTTCTCAATGTAAAGGATTTCATTTTTTCTCAGTCTGGACTATGATTCGGCCCATGGAGGGCTAGAGCTCGAAAACTGGGGGGAATGCCCACTCAGTCAAGGGTTTACGCCATACGTTGTGCTCGGCAGAACGCCCTTTAGAACCAGGTATCGGCTGTAAATAACTCTGAAAAACTCGCCAAATCGTGAGGACTTACATGACATCTTTCGCTGACGCCCGCCTCGAGCACGACCTGCTCGGCGACCTCCCGGTTCCGTCGGACGCCTACTACGGCGTTCATACGTTGCGCGCTATGAACAATTTCCCGATAACCGGGACGACAGTGGCCGACTACCCGGCACTCGTTAACTCGCTGGTCGAAATTAAGGCCGCTGCGGCGCTCGCGAATGCAGAGCTCGGTCTGCTTTCGCGCCAAAAGGCAGACTGGATTGTTGCCGCGTGCCGAGAAATCATCGGAGGGGCTCTGCATGAGCATTTCCCTGTCGATGTCATTCAAGGTGGGGCCGGCACCTCCACGAACATGAACGCCAACGAGGTGGTGGCAAACCGTGCATTGGAGATTGCCGGCCATCGTCGTGGCGAATACGGATTCCTGCATCCGAATGAAGACGTCAACATGAGCCAGAGCACGAACGACGTCTATCCCACGGCCATAAAACTGGCTCTTCAACGGCTGATTGTTGACCTCTGTGGTGCCATGGCAGAGCTGCGCCTCTCGTTCGAAGCAAAGGCGACGGAGTTCGCCAGCGTCCTGAAGATGGGGCGTACGCAACTCCAAGACGCTGTTCCGATGACACTTGGACAAGAGTTCTCGTCGTACGCGGTAATGCTCGGCGAAGACGAGGCGCGCCTAACTGAAGCTGCGAGCCTCCTGCGCGAAATCAACCTGGGCGCGACGGCAATCGGCACGGGCATCACAGCGCACCCCGACTATGCCGCTGCTGTTCGCCGACACCTCAATCAGATAACCGGACTTGAGCTCATCACGGCATCGAATCTCATCGAAGCGACGCAGGACGTTGGGGCATTCGTTCAGCTCTCGGGCGTCCTTAAGCGCGTCGCCGTAAAACTGTCGAAGGTGTGCAACGACCTCCGCCTACTCTCGTCCGGCCCCCGTGCTGGCCTCGGAGAAATCAACCTGCCGCCCATGCAAGCGGGCTCCAGCATCATGCCTGGAAAGGTCAACCCGGTAATCCCGGAGGTCGTGAACCAAATTGCATTTGAAGTCATCGGCAACGATATGACCGTGACTATGGCCGCAGAAGGGGGGCAACTTCAGTTGAACGCGTTCGAGCCCATCATCGCGCACAGCCTTTTCAAGAGCCTTGTGCATATGAAGGCGGGTTGCGAGACCCTCGCACGACGCTGCGTCTCCGGAATCACGGCCAATCGCGAGCACCTGCTCGACACCGTCAATCGTTCTATCGGCATCGTGACTGCCCTCAATCCGTATATCGGATACGCAAATGCGACCGAGGTCGCTCGGACCGCGCTCGAATCAGGCCGCGGCGTGTCCGAAATCGTACTGGAAAAAGGACTGCTGACCGCGGATGAGCTTGCGAATATCCTGCGCCCCGAGGTTCTGACCGAACCGACCGGCCAAGCACGCCTTACGACGCAACGTTAACGCTCAACTCCGACGTCATCGGCAATTGAACAGATGGATTCTGGTTGAGCCCCAATAAATTGGAGCGCCATGGAGACTATTATGATTTTCGGGTCTTTCGCCGGTGACGTCTCACTCTTTGCGCTACTCGGGCAGTTCGTCCCTTCGTTCTGGCTGCACTGCCTAGCCTCGCTGTTGTTGATATGCGTCGGGGCAATAGCAATCGCGTTGATTCGCGTGTCCAGCGTTAGCACGCCAGAAACGAAACGCCTCGACGTCCTGGCTGGCACGCGCACCAAGGGCCATTTCGATGAATGATGCACGGATACCAAGATGCTTTTAAAACCGACAATCAGCGCTATCGCCCTCCTTGCCACCGCCATTGCGACGGAAACACTCCCTCTGGCAGCCAAGGCCGAAACCTCGAAAGATGTCGTGGTCAAAGTAGGATTCGCATCTCCACTGACCGGGGCACAAGCGCATCTCGGTAAAGACAATGAAAACGGTGCTCAGCTCGCCGTCGATGAAATCAATGCCACTGGCTTGGTAGTAAACGGCCGTCGAGTTCGTCTCGAACTAATTTCCGAAGATGATGCTGCGGACCCGCGGACAGGCACGCAAGTCGCGCAAAAACTTGTAGATGACGGCGTAGTGGCTGTTGTCGGTCACATGAACTCTGGTGTCGCCATCCCCGCTGCCCGAATCTACAACGAAGCCCATATCGCACTTCTCTCGACAGCGTCCAATCCAAGTTACACGCGGCTCGGCTATCGCTCTGCGTTCCGTTTAACAGCCACCGACGCTAATCAGGGACCCGCGCTTGCAACGTACGCACATGACGTCCTCAAGGCAAAGCGAGTCGCTGTCATTGATGATGCAACGGCCTTCGGATTAGGGCTAGCCGATGAATTCTCGAAAGCAGCAACTCGAGCTGGCATCGGAGTCATTTCACGAGATGCCACATCAGATAAATCCGTCGATTTTCGGGCGATTCTTACTAAAATAAAGGCGGAGAAGCCCGATGCAATCATGTTCGGCGGCATGGACGCAACAGGGGGCCCACTGGTGCGCCAGGCAGCAGCACTCGGGATAGCAATTCCCGTTTTGGGGGGCGATGGCATCTGTACGCAAACGATGATTGACCTCACCAAACAAGCCGCTCAGAATGTCATCTGTACGAGCGTTGGTGCACCGCTGCCCAGCATGCCGCGCGGTCCGATGTTCTCGGTCGTATATGAAGCCCGATTCCACGCTCCCGTGCGATTCCTTGCTCCGTTTTTTTACGACGGCATCTACATCGTGGCAAATGCAATGCGTAGAGCACAATCTTTCAACGCACCGCAAGTTTTGGCGGCCATACAGAGCACGAACCAAGATGGCGTTACCGGCCACTTCTCCTATACAGCTCAAGGCGACATCACGGACCCGGTTGTGACTGTTTACACGGAACATTCCGGACGATTTGTTCCTGCGACCGTGCTACATATGGCCACTCATTAAGCGTCATCGTTTGGGTGAGGCTCACCGTTCAGAGTTATTGAAAGTGATGAAAAGTATTCAATACGAAAATATTCGCGCGATAGCTTTCGATTTCGACGGCGTGATATTGGACTCGGTATCCCTCAAGGCCGAGCTCTTCATCTCATCCTATCCTTTCCCGTTGAAACCGCGAGAAAAGGAGGAAATTCTCGCCTATCAAGCTGCTCACGGCGGCATCGGGCGAGTAGAGAAATTTGAGCATTTCGAACGCGCTGTGTTCGGACGAGAACCAGACTCAAAGGTTATAGCCGCACTTGCCAAGCGTTACAGCACCTTACTCATGGAGCGAGTTTTATTTTGTTCTGAGCTACCTGGTGCGCGGGCATTTCTTGAGCGATTCGAGAGCGAAATCTCTTTGCATCTAGTGTCCGGTACCTCTCATGATGACTTGCTGAAGATTGTTTCTGATCGAGATATGGCGCGCCTCTTCAAAACTGTGACTGGAGCACCGACAGGAAAAATCGAAGCATTTACCGTTATCGCACGCGAAACGAATATTGACTTTGAAAATATTCTCGCGATAGGCGATTCAACTACTGAATATGAGGCGGCGAAAAGGCTCGGGATGCCGTTCGTCGGTATCGTGCAGGATCGACAGAAAAACCCATTCCCAAACACCGTCCCAGTATTTACAGATTTGTCCCACCTGAGCAGCAACTGGAGCTAAGTCGCTATGAGATGGTATGCGTGAACCGCCATCCTGTAGTATCAAGCAAATACTGAAGATGTAGACATCGTTAGGCACAGGAGTGGGAAGACGATGCGACTAGCGCGCTCGAAGAAACGCGAAGTGCCCTAGCTGCAGTTGCATTCTGGAAGAAGTGCTTCAACATGGATGTGAGAGAGCCTTGGCGTCGTCAGACCTCCTTCTGCCCAAACCAGTTGTGGCCTAAGTGCTGGGCACTCGGGTGTTTCAAGGTAGCAAGTAGCAAGCGCCGACGCGCAGAGACAATCTAACCGCGGCAGCACTGGCGAAATTCAAGGAAATTGTATGAAAGTTGCACACGTTGCTTTATGGACGCGCGATATCGCCGCTGCAGCGCACTTCTGGAAGCATTACTTCAATGCTGAAGTTGGCCCACTATATCGAAGCGCTCGGCGTCCTGGTTTCACCTCATGTTTCGTGCGTCTGACCTCGGATTCAGCCCAGATTGAACTGATGACCGCACCGTGGGTTGCCGACAAGACCGCTGACGAAGCCATGGGGTGGGATCATATTGCGATTTCGCTGGGCAGCCCGGTGGCAGTAGAGACATTGGCAGCGCGCTGTGCCATTGACGGGCTTCTACTATCGAAACCTAGGACTACTGGGGACGGCTTTTACGAAGCCGTCATTGGGGCTCCCGACGGCACTCGAGTCGAAATCACCAGCTAGTGGATACACTAGCGGACGCGACGTATACTAGCCAACTCCGCCCTCAAACCAGAACGAAGCAGCCAACACACAGACCTCAAGCGTTGCTGACCTCCCCCCGGTACCAGTGCGAAGCGCCTCTAGAGTCCGAGGCCAATAATTAGCTCGCTTCGCGCGCCTGCGGGAACTGCACTGGCGCCAGCTACCCGCGCGAGCTGTGAAGGCGCTCGGTGTTGTACTCATGTCGCCAATCTTCAATCAATCGCCTCGCGTGACTCGCGGAAGCGACTGTGAATCTCCTCCCGCGAGAGCTCCGCGAGTCGTGCGACTGCCTGTACAGCTTGAAATAGCGGCAGGAGGGACGCTCGAATCGACGAAATGCTTCGACTGGCAAAGTCAGCTTTTGGCCGAGGGCGTGTGGAAACGCAATTTTCGCGGCTGAGGGCGAGGTTGACGGTTAGATTTATCAAGTTAGATGCGTAGAGCTTGCGCTATTCGAGCATCGCGAGCGCAAGAAGCCCCTCAGGGCCTCAGCTTCCAGCCGTCCTTATTGCCTTCATTGTCCTCGCAACCCCAAGTATATTCATGACTCGCTTGAGGTTGTAGGCCAGTACCTGAAGACTCATTTCGGTGCTCACCCGTCCGAGCGTCCGGGTCAGGAAGTGTGTGGCGCCCATCCAATGCTTCAGCGTGCCGAAGACGTGTTCAACGGTGCTTCGCCGGATGGTCATTGCGTCAGGCTTCCGGTCGAGTCGACGCTACATGGCTTCGAGTACTTGTTCGTGCTCCCATCGTCGGATGCGGCGATAGTCGCTGGGCGAACATCGCTCCTTGAGATGGCAACGCGGGCATGCGCTGGGCCAGTACACGTTCAGATTCATGCCATTCTCAACGGTCTTGAATCGAAGAATTGCGCGCTCGCCAGCGGGGCATCGATACTCATCGTTCCTGGCAACGTAGATGAAGTCGCGTTTGGTAAAGAGCCCTTTCTTCCTCGACGCCGAGGTGAGTGGTTTCGGGACATACGTGGCGATCCCGGCCAGTTCACACACGCGGATGTCCGGACCACTGAAGTAGCCGCGGTCAGCCAGCACCTTCAGCTTTAGCTTGCCCATCGCGTTCTTCGCCAATAGAGCCATCCTGCTGAGTTGGCCGTGGTCGCCTCCAATATTCGTCACCTCGTGTTCGACAATCAGATGATGCTTCGTATCCACGGCAGTCTGGACGTTGTAGCCGACGGTGCCGGTTCTCTTGCCACCGCTGGTCATGGAGCGGGAATCCGGGTCGGTAAGCGACAACTGTTTGTCCGGTTCCTTCTTCAGTTGCTTCCTGATCTGCTCGAGCTCACGCATCCGCTGGCGCAGGAGCGCGATCTTCTCGTACAGGCGCATGGTCTTCACATCGAAACCTGTTGGACTGGTCCGGTCTGCAGTTTCAATCATGTCGAGGTATCGCTGGACGCTTTCCTCGATCTGTTGCTGGCGTTTGTCGATTTTGCCCGCAGTGAAGTTTCTGTCGCGGCTGTTTACAGCCTTGAACTTGCTGCCGTCGATGGCGACCGTGTCGCTGGATAGCAGCTTCAGTCCCCGGCACAGTTCGACGAAGCGACGGCATACGTTTCGAATAGCCGTCCATTGTCACGGCGAAAGTCGGCGATTGCCTTGAAGTCTGGCGCCAGACGTTCTGTCAGCCACATCAGTTCAACGTTGCGTTGGCATTCGCGCTCAAGCCGCCGACTGGACGGTACGCGGTTCAGATACCCGTAGATATAGATCTTGAGCATCGCGCCTGGGTGGTAGGACGGGCGGCCCGTGAGCGCCGGTGTAGTACCGTTGAAGCCAAGTTCCGAAAGATCCACCTCGTCGACGAAGGCATCTACAACCCTCACCGGATTGTCCTGTCCGATTTAGTCATCGACGCATTCGGGAAGTAGTGCGACCTGTTTGCGGTCATCGCCTTCGACGAATCGCTTCATGAGTCACCCAGTCTCAATGAGTTGATTCAGTTTAGGCGATGAGTGCGTGTTCACACAGCCTCGGCCACAACCTGCCGTTCAGCGAGCGGGGAAAGTTGCCGTTTGAACGGCTGCAACACTCCAGGACGGGACAGACGAGCTACGCGCACATTTCGGCCTTAGCTGACATTGGGACGGGTTGGGTACTATGTCAGCAATGCCGCGTATTGCTGTCGGTCGCGGCGGCGAGCAGCCGAACGTCAGCTTCCTGCATAAGCGAACTCACACTCCCGACCCATAGCAGCCGGTCGAAGCTCAGATCGGACTACCTGTTGTCAGCCGCTCGACGAAGTGCCGCGTTCCAGCTAGTCTGCGCGACAAATCAATTGATGTGCAATCCGATAACTTGGCAGCTCGCGATGCCTCAGGAATGGCCTGTCTCTGGGTTATCTGTCGCTGTCCCTTATACTACATACAAAACTAAGGGGAAGAGACGGATGACCGAACCAGTTCCGACGTTGGATATTGCCGCGCCTCAACTAGTTATTGTTGCTGAGGGCGAAACCTCGGGCGCGCAGTCGAATGCACGTGGCCACTTGTTTGAGAAGTTCATCGCACGGCTCTTCCAAGCTCTGGGTTGTGAGTCACCATCCGCGAGCTCACTTAATGTCAAGCAGAATGGCTATGAATTAGATGTAGCTATGCGAATTGCGTTGACTGGCGAGCCTGCTATCGCCGAGTGCAAGGCCTATAGTTCGCCGCTGCCCTCCCAAACACTAAGCGCTTTCTATGGCAAGTTACACACGGAACGCCTTGATTCGCCTGAGACGCGCGGCTGGTTTGTAGCGATCCCCGGTCTGACTTCCGACGGCCACACGCTGGCGCGCAAGCTCGAAAAGGGCGACACGAAGTTTCGTCTTTTGACTGCGACGAACATCTATGCGCTCGTGCAGGAGCGTGGATGGATCGAACCTATACAGGAAGATGAGTCAACGACGCTTTCGGATCACGCAATACTGATCTCGACACACGGTGTGGCTGCTCTTGCTAAGCAAATAGACCGCTCAACTCGATTGCCGATACGGGTTCTCGTGAGCCGTTCGAGTGAGGCTGTCTCTCAACCAGAGTTACGTCTACTCTCCGCGTCCGACTATGCAGCCGGCTTGGACGTTTACGATGTACACGCACCGAGAGCGGCGGATGTGCAGGCCGCTCCCAGCGAGGCGATAACACTGGTCACCGTGGTTGGAAGTCGAGAAGACTTTGAATATCAGTTTCCAGCTTCACCTGCATATTTCGTTGGTCGTGAGGCGCTGCTTGCACAAGTTCGACGTGCTTCGGACGATCATCGTGATCGCGGAAGCTCCGTCGTCTTGAATGCACAATCAGGGTGGGGAAAAAGTTCCCTCGCCTTGCGAACCGCTTACGAAATAGAACGCGGAGGCGGATCTTCCATCGTCTTTGATTCGCGCACTGCGTCATCCGTACCATTCGTAGCTTCGGCACTTCGCCGAGCTCTGGCGGAGGCACAAAACACCGGATTGCTGCAACTTCCCCAGGACGCCTCATTTGCATCGTTGCAGAGTGCTGTACGCACCCTTCAGTCATGCCGATGGATGAGACACGCTCAGTTGCTTATTTTCTTCGATCAGTTTGAAAACGTTTTTCGTGATCAACGCCTGACGCAAGAGTTCAGGGACCTAGTTCTTGCCGTTCGCGAAGTTACGTCGCCGGTAATGCTTGGTTTCTGCTGGAAAACAGACCTCGTCGGGATGACGGAGAACTACCCCTATCGGCTTCGGGACGAGATAAGAAGCGTGTCTCTTGTACTCAATGTCGAGCCATTCGGTCCGAAAGATGTAAACACACTTCTTGGTCGGCTTGCCAGGGCCGCAGGCCATGATCTCTCTGCGGATCTGAAACAGCGACTGCGAGAATACTCGCAAGGTTTGCCTTGGCTCTTGAAGAAACTAGCAAGTCACATTCTCAAGGAGTTGCAAAGCGGGACGTCCGAAGAATCACTTCTGGCCGACTCGCTGAATATTGAAAGCCTTTTCCAACAAGATCTCGCAAGTCTAGAAGCGCGCGAACAGGAGGCGCTTCGCACAATTGCGCGCGAAGCGCCTGTTCTCGTGTCCGATATAGTCGAGCGTGTTGATCCCGGTGTCATTCAGTCGCTTGTTGATCAACGCTTAGTCGTACGTGTCGGCGAGCGAATTGACGTGTACTGGGACACGTTCCGAGAATTCCTAATAACTGGCAAGCTGTCGGTAGAGGACACGTACATCCTACGTCTCCGCGCTGCTTCAACTAGTAAGTTGCTGCAGTTGATTGTTCGCCAAGGCGGTGAAGCGACGGTCCAGGAAGCGACCGCAAGTCTATCAACCACGCAGCATGTGATCTTTAACAGTTCACGCGAATTGCGACTCTTGGGAATTCTGTCCCCAAGGTCAGGCGTCCTCACGCTGTCGGAGCAATTTAGGGGGCGAGATCTGAGAGAGGCCGAAATACGCGAACGAGTTGCTCAATCGCTCCGACGCCATGCCGTTTTTGGAAAGATCCAGCAACTGATCTCTACTTCGGCAAAGAGCGAGACTTCGATCGATGCCTTGGCGGCCGAAATGCCAGCATTGTTTCCTGCAGTCGCAGCAACGCCAAAGACCTGGCGTATATATGCGATATCCTTTGGTACTTGGCTCGATTACAGCGGCCTGCTGCGACTGCGGGGACAAATGCTGTCTTCGGCTGAAGCAGGAAGCCAGGTGGCTTTGCTTGCTTCAGTAGAGTCACATAGACGAGGCAAGACTTTCCCTCACAGTCGGCCAGATGCTTCGCTCGCCTACCTCCGCTCACTGCGTGCATCGCAATCGATCGAGTTGACGAAATCTGCACGTCAAAAGGTGTCGACTGATCTATTTGTCCTAGGTGTCTTGGACTTGAATGGCCGGCTGGTCGGTGACCAGAGCGGTCTGATTGATCGCTTGACCTCCGAACCGCCAGATGCGGCTGCGATAAGACAAGTTCTCTTACGGGTGCCTGGTGGGGCCGAAGCGCTGGCCCAGTTGACCGCTGACCCGGCAGCAAGGCCTGAACTGATTGGCGCCACGCTTCGCGACATGTATGGGCTACCTTGGGCGCCCAGCACTACTAAGATGGCCGGCGACAAGTTCCGCGCATGGGCTAGGTCAGCGGGCGTCTCAGTTGCAATCGTACCCCGAAGGCCAGTGGGCGCACCAGAACACGACTAGTCTGAAGTCGGTCAGGGCGGTTACAGAGACGGTTCAGTGCTAGTGATACTGCTTCGCCTCGAGGGCCGGTGTATGAGGATAAGGCCGAACAGCCGCCTCAGCATGCGAGTCGACGAAGGACCGTTGTACCTAAAAAGCGGTCTTCGAGATCGAACTGACTCGACGGCCCGTAACGTCGATTGCGTCTCTCGTCCCCTCAGCTACGGCTCAGCAAACGTGTCCTGGGCCGCCGCCATACGCGGCTGGTCTGTGGCACCCGCCGCCCATCGCAGTAGTAACGGAAACTATCGAGGCTTCCGGATCTCTAGTCGCGCCGGAACGGGCTTATGGGCTCAGAGGCATGTGTAATCCCTGACGGTGATCGCTTGCGCCTCCAGACGGCCCTCCCGTTGCGCCGTGCTCCGCTACGCCAGAGGTATTCCTTGTCTGCCTAGACTTCATCGAAAGTCAGCAAGGCCACCCGATGGGCAAAGTCACCATTTACGATAAATCCGCTTATCGCCAATGCGCTCTGCGCGACCTGAACTGGATGCATGAAAACCGCCCCTGTCCGCGCCCAGCCGCGCACCGGACCAGGGAACGGACCGTCCGCCGGATCGCCCGCTGCCCTGCCCGACCTCCCCAGCCTGGCCGCGCTCGCCGCGCTGCGCGCCTGGCACGAGGGTCTGACCGCGCGCGCCGCCGTGACCCGCTATCTCGCCCACGCCCGCGACGACGGCCAGTCCTCGCGCGGCATCCTGGCCCGTATCCGCCGGCAGCTCGTGACGTGCGCCCGGGCACGCCAGCGCGACGAGCTCGTGCCGTGCTTCACGCACCCGGCCGCAGAGCGCGTGCGGCACGCCGCGGCCGTCGTGCAGGCGCTCGACGTCCTGCGCGCCACGCCGGTCCCCGCGCCGCAGCCCGCCGACCCCGTCGGCCACTGGCTCACGCCACGCACCGCCCGCGCGCTCGCGGCCGCGGGCGTCGGCACGCTCGGGGAACTGATCCTCTTCACGCCGCGCCGGCGCCGCTGGTGGTGGACCGTGCCGGGCCTCGGCGCCACCTGCGCACAGGCGGTCACGGCGTTCCTCGACGGACACCCCGGGCTCACCGGGCGCGCCGCCCGGCTCGTCGCCCGCACCCGGGAAGCGCACGGGCTGCTGTCGCCCTGGTCCCTCGCCGCGCTGCCCGCCGCACTGGACGGCTCGCACGGCCGCTTCCGCGCCCCGCGCGAGACCTGCGGGCTCGCCGCCACCCGCGACGTCGAGGCCATCGACGCGTGGCTGGCGCTGCACGACTCGCCCCACACGGTGCGCGCCTACCGCCGCGAAGCGGAGCGCCTGCTGCTGTGGGCCCTCGTCGAACGCCGCGCCCCGCTTCCGTCGCTCACCACCGAGGACGCGATCGCGTACCGTGCCTTCCTGCGGCGCCCCGTCCCCGCCGCGCGCTGGACCGGGCCGTCCTGCCTGCGCGCCGCGCCCGCCTGGCGTCCCTTCACGCGGGGCCTCAGCGTGCGCTCGGCGGCCTACGCGCTCGCGGTGCTGCGCGCCCTCTTTGCCTGGCTGGTCGGCCAGCACTACGTCGTCCTCAACCCGTTCGCCGGCGTGACGGTGCGCGGCGGCGCCCCGCGCACGCCGTTCGATGCGGCACGTTCACTCACCGGCCGGGAGTGGACCGCCGTGCGCGCCGTCGCGGACCGGCTCGAACGCCGCGGCTGGAGCGCCCCGGCCGCCGCGCGCCTGCGTTTCGTGCTGGATTTCGGCTATGCGACCAGCCTGCGCGCGCAGGAGCTCGTGGCGGCGAGGCTCGCCGACATCGGCACCGATGCGCGCGGCACGTGGTGGCTCGACGTGACCGGCAAGGGGGCGAAGCCGGGCCGCGTGGCGCTGCCACCGCTGGCGCGCGAGGCGCTGCGGTCATCTATGAAGGCACGGGGCCTGCCGGTGAGGCGCGCGCGCTGGCAGCCGGTCACGCCGCTGGTGGGGGCGCTGGATGCTGGCCTAGAAGGTGGCCGGCATGGTGTAGGCGGTACGCCGGGTGAAACGGGCATCGGTGCGGTGCGGCTGCGCCAGGTGCTGGAGGAATTTTTCGAGGAGGCGGCGGAGCGTGTGGAAGCCCGGAATCCGGCGCTCGCCGCGAAGCTGCGGCACGCGAGTCCGCACTGGCTGCGCCATACGCACACCACCCACGCCCTCGCCGCCGGGGTCGAGCTCGTCGCGGTGCGCGACAACCTGCGCCACGCGTCCATTGCCACGACCTCAACGGTACCTGCACGGCGAAGAGGCGAAACGCGCCCGACAGGTCAGCGCAGCCTTCGGGCGAACAGCGCGGCGTGCGCCACCGCGCCCATCGCGCCCATCGCGCGGCCAGGACACGTTGCGCCCGGCGCGGTAGTCGTGCGAGCTGCTGGCAGCAGGCGCGCGGCAACGCGGCGAGGCCGCGGCGGTGACCCACGGCCGCGCGATACCGCGGGCGACAGCCGGACGGCCCGGCGCGCCGGCTGAAAGGCCCGTCAGGACCAACATTGTGCCGACGCGTGACCGGTCCGTGGTCGCTACCCTCTGCGACGGGCTGTATTTCCGGCAGCAACCCCGGACGCCCGGTCGAACCTGGTTCGGAAGACGATGCTGCTCAGCGATCGCCCGGTTCATGTCCCCGATCGAAACCACTTTCGCGGGCTTCTTCACGACGCCCTTGAGCGACGCGAGTGACAGCGTGGCTGGATGGACCTCGTACCGACCCGTTTCCTTGTTAAAGCTAAATTCGATCCGGTCACCGAATTCCAGACCGAGGTGGTTACGCACATCCGCCGGGATCGTGACCCGGCCCTTTGACGGGGTGGTCGCTGCCGTCATAGTGATCCTCCAATATTCCTTACCACGAAGTAAGGAGTACGGCGCCGCAAGGGTGAAATGGACGCCCAACGCACGAATCACCGCCCGCAAATCAGCCAGCTTGCAGTCGCCGACAGGGGTACCGGATCGCCCTCGATACGGGTCTTAACGGCAGACCGGCTCGAAACTCCGATCAGTTCCTGGATATGCTTCAACGAGCGGCCGTCACGATGGAACCGAACAACGAATGTACGTCGTGCGGCCGACGCGTTTCCCGAGTCATAGCGGGCCGGTCCGGGGTTCGACTCCCTGATCTGCTACCAAATAAGCTCAGAGGCCGGTGTTCTCAGGAACACCGGCCTGTTGCCATACGAGTGCTTTGCCGATTACCTCGACGAGCGCGAGATCGTCGACGATCGCAAGATCTTTCTCCGCTTCCGGCCCACTTTCATCGGCCCCATGGCGGTGTTCAATGTCCATCCCGCGATGCTCATGGCACTCGTCGGCCGCCGGGAGCAAGCCAAGGTCGATTTCAGCTCGCCGCACTTCGCGAATTACCAGCATGTCAAGCCGCTTGCGTAGCTTAAAGCGACGCGCGACCGCTGCGACATCGAATTGACTACGGTCTTTTGGTGAGAAAATGGACCAAGCAAATCATTCAAAAGCACGAAAATGCTCCTTCCATTGAACGACGCTATTGTCGCGGTGGTCTGCCAACTGATTGATGACTCAACAGCCAAGCGGGCCGGTGGTGATTATCGCGAACCGACTCACTCGGACATCGAGTTCCTAGTCAATAAGTTCGGGTTGGCGGCTCTCGACCCCAAGCAGCAAGGGCAACAACCTGGGAAGGCCAAGCGGGTTCGGGCGATCCTGCACGAAACGATGGCTGGCAACGAAGACGCCGGGCCGCTTCTCATTCACGCCATTCTCGCCAAAGTGCGCGCGTGCGGGGGCTTCCGCAAGGGATCCGAAAACTACGTTGGCGACGAAGCCATCGCCAACGCAAAGTCGGTGTTCAACTCCGAGGGCTACTGGCTGGCTGATGACGGTACCTTCGGGGCCAAGGTTCTCGACGGGCTGAAAGGCTCCGAATTGACCGCCGCGCTCCACGCCTACGCCATTCGTGCGCAGCGCGGCTCGGAAGACGCCGCGCTGCTCATGGGGACGGGCAAGGATTTGATGGAGGCGACGGCCGCCCACGTGCTCACGATGATAGCCGGCCGCTACCCTGTCGGCGCGAACTTCAAGGCGCTTCTTGGCATGGCGTTCACGTCGCTCGGACTCGCGGTTCCCGAGCAGGCCGCGGAGCTCGGCGAACCGCCTGCAAAAGAATTGGAGCGCGGCTTGTTCACCGCGGCCTGTGGAGCCAACAAATTGCGCAACAAAGAGGGAACGGGGCACGGCCGCCCATGGATGGTTAGCGTCGACGCGGCCGAAGCCAAGGCGGCTATCGAGATCGCTGGATCCGTCTCGGCCTATTTGCTCGACAAGCTGCAAGCGCGGGCGCGCTGACGGCCGCACTTCGGCGGGGAGTCGACGGGAATCAAGCGCGCTTAACATTGCGTTCTCAGCCCAAGCGTTGACGACCAACAGCGACCAACGCCAAGACTACGCGAGAAAAATGAATTCAATCCAAGATCTTTGGAGCGGGGTTCGAAATCATCCGTGGAAGCTGCTCGCCAACATGTTCACGACGTTCAGCGTCATCCAAACAGTCATTCTCGGCGTGTCGCTCTTCGTCCCCGGCGTCACAGTCAGCGGTTGGATTCCCATCGTCGCCGTCCTCGTGGTCAGTGTCGGTTGGGAGTTGAAGAAAGTTTGGAAGCCATCTCGCATAGATTTGCAGGTCGCCAACTCCGGAACAACGATCGAAGTAGTTTTCGGCGACCTCTTCGCGCAACACGGAATCCTGGCCATCGCGGTCAATGATTTCTTTGACAGCGAACTTGGTGAGCCGGTGTCGGACAAAAGCGTGCACGGCATCTTTTTAAAGAAACGTTTCGGCGGACACGTTGGGCCGTTCGACAAGCAGGTCGACGCCGAACTCGCCAAAGTCCAAAGCGAATCCGCCGAAAGAGCGCAGTGGAAGACGAAACGATATCCAATCGGGTCGACCGCCCTGCTCCAAGTGAATCAAGATCGCTACATCGCTTTCGCGTTCGCGACCACAGACCCAACGACAAGCAAGGCAAGTGCGGACGTAACGATGATGTGGACATCGCTTCACGACCTATGGGAGCGCGTTGGAATCGAGGCTGGCGGCTACTCACTGTCCGTGGGCCTTGGCGGCGCCTTGGGGTTAAAATTGGTCGATTCCACCGGACAAGTGCGTGGAAACGTGCGGTCATGGGCACGTTCATCCTCGACTAGATCCTGCCGCCCCTGCCGACCACCGGCGTGCCCCGCACGGCCGATCGTGATGAATCAAAGGAAGGGAAGGAGTGTGAACAACCAATTCGAAGAGAAGGTCAAGCTGTATCAGGAGCGCGTAACCGCGTTTATGGCGCAGGCGCGCGACTGGTGCCAGGCACATGGGCTTAATTCCCACTGAGATTCTCGAAGAGGGACTGGATAAATACCGAGCGGACAGCCTGCGGATTCTGTCGCCAGTCGATCAGCCTCTTGCAGAACTGCTCCCGACCGGCTCGGCAAGGCGCGCCCATTTTTGAGGGCATGAGCCCGCACGCTCCGAATTTCAACTTTGCCCGTGATGTCACTATGGCGGTGGGCAAAGAGAAGGCCGCAGCGCTACATCCCAAGTCACGCGCGACGCGTTAGCGGCGCGCAGAACTGCCCATCCACAGACGAGGGCGTTCTAGCTTAACTTTATATCGAGCACAATCAGCACGCCATCGGGTCCGGAATTCTTTGCCTGTGTGCCTGGTTTGATCGGTGCCGCATCCTGGCGCAGCAACCAAACATTGGGTGACTCTTTCTCGATCGGCCATATCCTAGGCACATGCGCAGGTACGACATAGAGACCGCCACTGGTACGCGTACTCGGATGTGGCTCCGCGACCTCGATATCGAGCCCCGAGTGCTGTTCCTGCAGTTCCTGAAGTGCCTTAATGTACTCACTTAGCTTCATTTTCGTGCCTTTAAGCGGTTAGGGAGAAATGCCATATTGTGCGTTGAATGAAGCATCAGATCTGGCGAATAATCTTACATACGCTTTGTTGGGAGCACCCGTAGGGGCATCTGCGCAATGCGGCCAGATCCTCTCGACTTGTTGCGCTCAGCCTCTTCGCGGTGAATGGCTAGCGAAAGATAGATTAGAGCAGCGCGCGCAATGCCCAGAATTTGCAGCGTCTTCGCTTCAAGGGCATCGCGTCCAATATGCAATCCCAGACTTACGCCGTTTCGGGTGGTAGATTGCTTGCTGTACTCGATGCCAAGGTCTTCATATACCTGACAGTATTTATGCTCAAGATTGTTGCGGACATCAGCCAGACCCTGCGCGTTCGGCTCCGCCACCGCTTTGAAGGCAGGCTCATAGATGTCGCGAGACAGCCAGTAGAGACCGCGCAGCGGCCAATTCGGGCGATCCTTGAAGGTCGTCGACAGGGCCTTAGGCTCACTTTTAGGCTTGTACCAGACGCTCCGAAACGATACTTTATGATCTGGCAACCCGACCTCGAAATAGTCATTGAGGAAATAAGCTATCTTGTCGAGCAGCGAGTAAGCCATTCTAAATGCGAGCTTTATCTTTTCAACACCGAGCGAATATACGGGGAGGCCGAGCGTGTCGATGAGGTGAGCGCCACGATCACTGAAGTGTGTTGTTCCCTCAGATAGCCCCTCAAAGCACAACCAACGTGCCGAAGCGAATTCCTGCTTCATCTGGTTGTAGAACCCGAAGAGCGCTGGAGGCTCGGCAGATATCTTCGTCGTAAGGGCGGGCAAATGCAGCACGTCGTGCGCTGCGATGCTGTACTCGCCAATATCATTCAGCGGATTCAGAAAAAGTCTTTTTTGGAGAGCCCATGTTCGGTAAGCGCGTTCGGCTTTTGATCGTCCGAGGCTGAACTCCTCTTCCAATACTTCTCGGGCCCTATCAACATCCAGATACTTAGCAAGTTGCTCAGCTTTCTCGACGAACTTTGAACGATGCGCGTAGCTTTCCGGCGAATCGTAGAGTGTGCCTTTGGCAGCCGCTGCCAAATATGAATCATATGCGCCGAAGCTTAACAAAGCTCTGTCACTCTCGTCGTATAAAGCCCTTCCGTAGTAATCTAGACCTATTCCTCGATTTCCAAGCGCAATAGCGAAGCCGGGAATTATCTCAATCGCACGACCCCATAGTTGCAACGCCTCGACCGGCCTTCCTACCGAGTTCAGTTTGCTGCCGAGGTTCGTCAGGATTTGACATTGTCGAAGCGGATCTAGTGTACCGAAGTCGTCGTGCCTAACAGCACTTCGCAACTCGAATAGCACTTTATCGAAATGCGGAATGTCCCATTTCGAGCTCCGCTCTTCGCTGGCCTGCCTTAGTTTGGCTTCGAATGCGTTGGCTCGAAAGTAATGCGCAAGTATGCGCTGTTCACCGGAGAGCGTCGGTCGCGTAGCCAAGTTATCGAGCAACCGTATGGCATCGTCAATCAGGTCACTATCGTTTGAGTCGGATGCCCCGTCGATCATAAGCCCCACTTTTTCGAATGCTTTATCGTCGCCGAGTGAGTCGAAGTTTTGGCTTTCCATTATCCCTCTGGGTCGCGTTACAGAAAGACGGGCGAGCGACAATCAGGCCCTGTGGAATCGTCGTACCAGAGCACCTGGCCTATTATCCCTCGACGGATAGCTGCAGCAACTGGCCAAGGTTCTGCCTTAACTGCTCTCCGACTTCGTTTAGCGGCATGCCCCAGATTGCCGCTAGAGGAGCTCGTACGGACCACGCATCCCACGGCTGCAGTTGCATCCCACCCACGCTCGTAAACGGGCCATCGGTTTCCGGTAGCACTCGGGTCGAGGGCATTCTCGCCACCAGCGCCCGCCCCTTCGCTCCTTTGAGCATCGCAGGCCCAACGCTGAACCAGCAACCGATGCGAACGGCAGTCTCAAGTTCGGCGAATCCACCCGAGAACCAATGAAGCACCGGTACGCCGGCATGTTTCGTCGTCGCTAACAGTTCCACGACTCGACGTTCTGCACCGCGCGAATGAATGCTCATCACCCTTCCTTGCCAGCGGCCGCATTCAGCGAGCGCGGCCTGAAAGATGGGTTCCTGCACGGAAAGCGAGTCTCGAAATCTGGTTGAGCCATCCATTCCAATCTCGCCAACAAAACGGGCGAGAGAGATTCCACCGATGAGGTCGTCCAACTCTCTTTGCTTAGCTACGGCCACCTCCGGATGCAGACCGATCCCAACCTTGATGTTTTTCAGCCCCAGAAACACACGTGACGTTGCTCGATAGGCACGTGGACTTGTAGTGACCACGAGCGTGAACTCATTTCTCCTGTTCACCTCCTGCGCGAGCTTGAGGCCATCGGGGTACAGGTCAAGGTGGGAATGGAAGTCAATCACAGGATTTGTTCCTGCCGCAAGAGCACGCCCAGTTCCGCGAAGCCACGCTCCACGACGCCTTCAAACTCCCTTCGACGGCTCGACTCTGCGAAGGACAGCTGACCAGCAGTGATGGAGCGGACGCCATTCAGCTCCACCTTCAGTACGGCGCCCGCTACAGCACCGATGTCATTGGGATCATCTTCCAGTTGTGCTTTTCGAAGTGAGGGATACTTGTAGGTCGTGTCGTCTGGGAGGTTTGCCCGAATAAATGATGCACGGCGAACTAGACATGGAACACAGCGGCCGCAATGTTTATAGCCGTTTCGAACGAAACGACCGCAACTCGTGGAGGCCGACGCGACTTCAGCTAACAGTGCAGGAGCACGGCAACCGGCCATCATCTCGCCCTTCGTCATCGCCGCATACGGAAGACGCAGCACGGCTGGAATTCCAAGCTCATCCCACAGCGCTTGTAATCGCGCCATAAACACCGGATGTGTGGTCTTGGTACTGAGGCTGCCAACCCGACCAGGGTTGAGTGGTACATTTAAGCTGATGAGACCGTTTTCTGGAACGAAGACTTCGATGGGGCTCTGCAATTCGGTGCTCGTAACCGCAAGATGGTCTGAAGCGACTGCCGCGAAGGCAAAGAAGCCAATAGATCGCCCGCGCGTTGAACCTTCAATATCTTCCACCTTCGTACGGATGTTTTGATTCCATTGCAAATGCCGGCCGCTCCCGCCCAGCACACTCGCAAAGCGGCTCTGCGTCTCCTTATCGCCCTTGGCGGTTTGGGATACAAGAAGCGGCCGCCGACCTTCTTCGGTCAGGTCAAGTGCTCCCACAAGGCTATCCAGGCCACCGGATAGCAAGCAAACGCAGTCCGCGTCGAAGATGGCACCCACCTTCGGCCGCGGAGGGGGATAGCCGCCATCGGTAAAGGTGAGCCTCCAGAAGTCGCCCGTTAGAAACCGCAGGGCCTCTTCAATCTTCCCGGTCAGAGCCTGGTATGGTTCGGGCTCGTAGAGCACCACTTCAAGCTCTATCTGCCGCGTCCAGCCGTCCGGACTTAGCGCACGCTCCAGGACATTGTCAGCTGCGTTCACCGCCAGCGCCAGCGTCAGGAAGTCCCAGCTCCGGGCGCCCGGGGCAACACCAGCCGCGACTATATCCTTGATGAGCGATGTGCCAACCGTACTCACATCCGCCAAGCCATCGTGCTCGTACATCGAGACATAGTCGACCCCGAACTCTCGTTCTGCTGGAATGCAATCCTTCGGGCCACAAAACACGCGCGTCATAAGCCAGCCTCAAAGAGTTCAAAGGTCATTTTCAGGGTTTCCTGAAAGATGGCATCCAGGTCCGCTCGCGTCGGGTTTGGCTTGGTGCCACGAAGCAGATCCAGGTGTTCACCAATCTCTAACCTTATAAAGAGCCGCATTTCACGCTCGCGCCGGACAGCGGTGGTCGGGTCGACCTTCGCACTCTCCAATAGTGGACCGAGGTCGAAGCAAAGCCGATGAGTTACCTCCGATGCGAGGTAATTCTTCATGAGCTCCCAGATTTCTGTCGTCTCCAGACGCATCAGGTCTATGTCTGGATTGTCCAAAACAAGCTCCGTTAGCGCCGACGCCATCGAATCACGAAGCGCCTCTTCATCAGCACTGCCCCCCGGTGGAGAAAGCTCCCGGACAATGGCGTCGACTATGTCATCCGCGGTCGGACTGCTACTTTGCAGGTCCTGCACCCACTGGCGTGCCTCAACGGAGCTACCGTCGCTGATCGCGTTGAGAAAGGAGAACAGCTCCGCTCCGGCTCGCGTCGAAGCGCGCATTCGGGTCGATGCTGCGCTGGCTCCGCCGCCACCCTTGCGTGAGTAGTGTCCGATAGCGTCCCGAAGGCTGTCGGTGTCACCGCTCTTGATGAATTTCTTTAGCTCTCTCCGCGCGTCAGCGAATCGAGCTGGCTGAGCGGTCCCAACCGCGCCCTCTGGGGGAACCGGTTTGTCATCCGTAGGCGGGACCGTGTCGCCGCCAAGGCCCTCAAGCACGTCGTCGAGCCATGGCGGGTCAAGGTTCACGTTAGGGCCAGGCCCACGGCTTGAGGTCGAAGTTCCCATCACTTGCCTCCCTTGAACGTCTTCAGGTATGTCCTGACTGGCTCAGTCGACTCCAGGTCATCGCGCCAGTCTGCGAGCAGAAGCGCGGCCCAAGGTTTGGTCTTCAGCTTTGGAAGAATTGCGAGGGGCCTCTGAGCCGGTGGAATTTCTTCCAATGCCTGAACGAACTGTTCACCTAGCTCAGGATGGGCCTCGGTACAGTTCAAGCAGCGCAGAAGATCCACTGCGTCCCATTGACCCTCTCTTGCCTTTCGAATGACCCGGGTAAGGATACGCGATACATCTGCCTGGCTCAGCGCCATGAGCTGGGTTACCAAGACATTGGAAACGTCCTTTGCATCCATCGTGGCCTCCAGGAGCCGCTTGGCCTCTTCAGAAAGCTCGTCGTAGGCCGCCAGTCCAAGCGAGCGATCTCGACTTAGATGCAGAAGCGCTCGCAGATCAGAGCCTGCCAAGCGGGGACTCAAACGCACCCACTGCTGATAAAAGGACGTTGACCAGGAAGGGTGCGGCGGAACGTAGTCTTCGTCTGCCCGCGCAGCAGCTTCTAGCGCCTCCAAAAATTCAGCCCTGCCATCAAGGCTAGAGGCGACTGCTTTGACGAAAAATTCAAACGCCGCTGGTGACGCCACGCGCTCGAGTAGCTGGACCTTCACCAATTGCTCAATGGCGATAGGCATACTCATCGCCTTTGCGATGGTCAGCCGAATCATGAGATTATTCAGAAAACGCTTGATGAGTCGCGGATTGCCGGCGATATCGCCTGCGTTGACTAAAAGTGGTGCAAGCTGGTCTGCGATATCCAGCGAGCTCGCGATGCTCTTTGCTTCGCCGCCGTACACTTTCGCCAAGTCGTCGCGCGTGATGCCCTTACCCCAAGCAGTCTTCAGAAGCTGAAGAAGCGCCTCCTGCCCTTGCGCCTGCACCTTCGGAGTGAGTTGCTCTTGCCTCACTGCCAGTTCAGCCATCAACAAAGTGAGATAAACCTTCACCTCGTTTACACCGAGCCGAGGCACTTTGAGCGGAACCTGGATGAGCTTGTCGAAGTAGCTCGTCACCAACCCGTTCTCAATATCAACCCCTGCAAAGTGTGCGCGAACCGCGCCGCGAATCATGCTTTCATCCGCTGCGATTACGAAGGCCGTGTTCTTTACTTGCAGCAGGAGCCTCATAGCCTCTAAGGTTGCAATGGCAGTGTGAGGGAGGCAGCGGTCCAGGTCGTCGACAAACACGACCAGAGTGACACCCATGTCAGCGAGCAGCTTTGTGAAGGTGTCCCTGAGCGCGTCAATCTCCTTGGGTAACGAGTCCTCCTGACGCTCAGCAATCAGCTCCTTCAACTCAGGCTTGAGATCAACGTAGGCATCCTTTAGTGCTTTCAGCTGTTCATCCCTCTTCGCCTCGTCAGATAGGCCCTTTACGAATCCAGTCGCCGCGCCGATGAAAGCACCAAGAGGGCCACCGGCGACCGAGCCAACGCCAGCGTGCGAGAACATCGGTGCGGCGATGCGCGCCACCTTCAGCAGCCGAACGCGTTTCGCGAAATCTAGCGCTTTGTCGACAAACGTCTTGCGCTTTTGTGCCTCATCGAGCAGCCGGTCAGAGACCGCCTGCAGGAGTGCTTGGCGCGCATCCTCATACCCTTGATAGAGCCATGCGTTGAACTCGATAACGACATAGGCGCTAAAACCAGAGTCGTCCTTCACCCCTCCGGTTTCGAGGTCAGCCTTGGTCAACTTTACGAGTGTCGACTTGCCAGCCCCCCAACCGCCCGACACGCCAATGGTCAGCGGCGCACCGCCCGCCTGTCGAATCAAATCCGCTGCCGCGCGAGCAACCACCCCGAAGTTGAGCAAGTCAACTTCGGCTTCAATGTCGTGCCACATGCCGTTGTTCCCCTCAAGTGCGTTTATCTCTTTTTACTGGCATTTCCACACCGTAGGCAGATGGCCAGGCCTGATCTCGCAGCGTGGCTGGAGTACGTCAGGGCGCGTGAACGGCTGAATGCGCACAGTTGCAACTTGTCAATCTAACCCAACCTTTAGGCCAGCTTTACGAGCGACAACAACCGTTCGTCGCTCGCGTGCAGCGCCAATGCAGAATGCGTCTATTTTTACCGTGTAACCTTTCGCGCGGACCTTGATCGCAACGACCGACAAATATTCTCGTCCTTAGGCTACTCCAAGCACCGCATCCACGCTCTTCTTCAGGTCGCTAACAAAATCATCATATTTCGCAACATCAAGGAATTCCGAAATAATCTGAAAAATTCGCTCTGCGTTTGCTCCGACTGGCCCACGCCTTAAGAGACCCATCTCGACTTGGTGTAGCCAGCGGGGATCGTTAACGGAGCCGGTTTGCTCGGGGAGGCCCGGAAAGCGATCACGATGTTCATAAATTTTGTTGATATTCAGCAGCCCGACAAACGTCGGTTTCAAATACATCACTTGGACGCCCTCAAATGCCTCCAGTCGAACCGAGGCACGTCGCGAAGCATCATCGTCATCAAGAACAAAGATCGCCTCTTTCTTGCTCGTACGTAAAAGCGTTAGCAGTCGCTCTGAATGATAAACTCCGCCCAACGCTACGGCCCGGACATCCTTGACCTCGAGCCTGCTCGCTAGCCCCCGATCTTGGCGCATGAAATCGATAAACAACTCATCGACCTTTCCCTCTACAAACAACGTAATCTCAACCTGGTTTCGGGGAGTGGAACCTGCCACAGCAGGGCGCTCATCGTCCTCTTTCTCTCGCTCCGCTTCAGCGCTCTTTAGCACTTTTGCCGATCCAGGTATGCGCATAGACCGAGGGAACAGGGGAAGCCAACCCTTACCTCGATGCCAGACAATCGGTAACGTGGTATTGGGAGTATTGTGATCGAATACTAGCAGGCCGCCTACGCCGCCGAAACCGAGTTCAGATGTAGATATACTGCGACAGTACCGTCGAATCCGCTCCAGCATAGCTTCGCGCTCGGACACTGGAAGCCCTGAATAGATCGCGGCATCCATATTCGTGACTGTATCTCTGGAGCTGTATTCCAAAGCAGTAACGACAGATGCGCCAGAGTCCTCTGTTACACGCTGGATCCCATCTTCGTATCCCGCCACGGTCAGCACAAATATCTGCCGCGGCTTCACCAAGGAGTGCACCTCCTCCGTTACTTTTTTAACCTCTTTAGCGATGGTTTTCCCGGTTCCGATGACGTCATCAACCAGCACGATGTTGTCGATTTTCGAGAGATCGAGTTTTTCTTCATCATCACCAAAATAAAAATCATCCTCGGGGATATCCGCCGTAACCCTGTAGTGGTACGAAATCAGCGCTCCACTTTTTGCCGCATTCCCTATTCCAGCATAGAGTGTATTATTTCCTTTGACTGCTACACCCTTCTCCGAGATACGCCTCTGTAGCTTTGCGTGAGCCACTTCTAAGGCGGATCTAATCTGCAGAGAGCCGAGAACATCCAAATTCTCTATGATTCGCACGGCTAACGGGTAATCTGCAACATCAAACTGAAGAACCCATTTAATCGCATGATCCATGGTCACTTCAACTGGCCAACTTTGAATGGCAGCTTGAATGCGATCGGTGTATATCTGAATGGAAGAAGGAAGTACGTTTTTCAATTTTTCCCCGAGTTTTTTGATTTGCAAGCAACAAACGTTACCACTTTCGCGACGATGCCTGCGATCCAAGGCCTTGTGGCCGCCCCCTGGTCGGTTGCGAGCCGAGTTTCACTCCGACTGATGAGGAGGCTGGTCTTTTAACAATCCGATGACCATTCCCGGAACGCAGGTGAGCCATGAACACTCGATTGACGAGACATGCGGACGACACAGTTTGGCCATTCACCGTCCAACGAAAGTTCGCTCCGTACATTCGCCACAGGCATTGCCGAATCTAACGCTTCCGGCGACTTACTCGGACCAGCATTGCTAACGGAGTCGAGGCAGTCGCTGCGGCGAAGCTCGCAGCCTCTCGTGATTGCGTCGCGCCAAGGCAGAGAAGCACGAAGTAGATGGCGGGCGGCATAACAAATGATGCCAAGAGCCAACTCGACCATGGAATTCTTGATCATGCTAGGCGTGTGGTGATTGAGCGGCATCAATTATTGCGGATTTCTGGCAGAAATACCGAATACCCGACAAAGGACGAACGAAATAGCGGGAAGAGTCCGTTCAGAACTTCACAACGGTATTGATTCGCGCGCCTTCGGAGAAGCAAACCATTCTATTGCTTTTCAAATATTCATCCCGCATGAAGTAGAGCTTTTGGAAGAACTGCAGTTGTTGTGTGAGGATCGCCGACCATGCAATCAACCGCGTCGAAGAACTCACACCGTGGGTCGTCGCCTCTCGCCTCGCGACGGCAGTGCTAGATCAGGCGACCGTTGCGACGAGCCCACTCTAGCGGGTCGAGCCGCCCCTTTCTAAGGTTGCACGACGGACAAAGAAGTTGGATGTTGGAAATATCATTCATCCCACCGTTGATAAGCGCAAGGATATGGTCGCGGTGAAATGCATTCCCCAGCTTTTTCGTACAGCATGCGCAGCGCCCTTTTTGTCTTTGATACAGATTCTCCACCTCCTCACCTGTGAACGTGCCTCCGGCGTTGCGCCTTCTAGCCCGGCGGCCAGCGGCATACGCAATTGCGCTCTCAGGCATATGGCTCGTTTTGTCCCGACGAGCGCAGCCGCACGATATGGCGCGGCCCTGCTGCAAACTCCCGTGAGGTGCAACATACATCCCTCCGCAGTCACAAGCGCACAACCATCGAGCAAGGCTTCGAGACGTCCGCTCTACGAGCCGCAATACAGTCAGCTTCCCGAAACGCTGACCGACAAAGTCGACCATGCGTGCGGCGACATTTTCCTCGCGAGCTTCCCTCTTTCGGCATCCACACGAGACTTTCGTACCATTCAGCAGATTCTTCGCCGAGACGTCGACTGTCGAGCCGCACTCACATCGGCACGACCAAAGCACACGCCCCCCCTCGGAGCGGCCGGCACGCCCGAGGACCGCCAGCCGCCCAAATGAATGGCCTGAGATATCGCTAAGAACCGATTCGCGCGAGCGTTCGATGCGGAGACATCCGCAACTGGATGTGTGACCGCGCACCACGAAGGTCGCAGCCATTTCGACGACTGTTCCGCAGTCGCATTTGAAGGCCCAGAACACCTTCTTGTCGCGACTGCCCAAGCGCTGGAGCGCGGTCAGCCGGCCGAATTTTTGACCATCAATTTTTAGCGTCATGCGTTCCCCGCGCAGCACTTTAAGGGTCCGCATGATAGCGTGCGCATCAGCCTTCCACGTAGAGGTAACACGCCGCGTCGCCAAGGCGTGAGAGCACTTCACGTTCACCACAGAAACCGCGCTCCGCATCGAACGCCGAGCCGACCCACAATTGCCCGGCGTAATATTCGCCCGCTCCTCGAGGATGCGATTCAGCGCCGTGTCTTGCGCGACAGCGTTGCCGACCCCCACCGTTTTAACCACGTCCGCCTCATCAGGAAATAGGAACATTGACGTGCCGTGTGCGCGCGCCCATGCGACATTCAGCAGCATGCATACGAAAAGTAATGATCGATACCGACCTTCACGACGCGACGCCGGTATTTGTTCTCTTCTTCGTCACGCTCGGCGATCAACGCCGTGCGTGCGAAGTGAGCCCACACCCGGTCTTGGAGGATCGGACGGAGAGTGCGCAGACCGCGACCATTGGCCTGATCTTCGGCAAGCTTATGCAGTAACCCTTCCGGGTCGGAAAATACGGAGGCCTTCTTCTGGATGCCGCCGAACGCCCCCCTGCACCGTATGCGTCGGCTTACAACGTACCGTTGAACGACTCAAGGTGTTGCTGCGGATGAATGCCCTTGCGATTCGGCGTATGCGCGCGTCGCCACCAGTGATTCCAACAGCTCGCCCGATGCAGAAAAGCAGCTGCGTGCCAAGAAGGCTCGCCGGGGCTATTCAGACCCTATATAACGCAAAAAAATTTGGTGTGCGGGCGCTCGGGAGAGCGCCCGCTCTGAGCGTCATTGCAGAATGCTTGACGCTATTAAAACCGACCTTTAATAGCAATTCACACGAAAATTGTGCACTGCACACCGAATTTCTGCGTTCCCGCAGACTTTTTTGTCTCTGAACGGCGTTTTCTGCGTTCCCGCAGACTTTGTTGTGCGCCCATATCCCCACAAATTAACTTTGACAAACACTCTTAAGATATATATCTTAAGACACATCTTAAGACACTCAATGACAGGAGGCCTCATGCGCCACTATCATCATTTCGGCCATCATGCCCACCACGGCCATCGCGGCCACAACGATCGCGACGCACGCGACCTCTTCGCAGGCGCAGCCCGTGGCGAGCGCGGCGAGCCTACAGAGCGCGGCGAACGCACCGACCAGCGCGATTTCGACCGCAAGCGCTTCGCCATGCGCCGCCCGCATCACGTCCTTCATGCCTTGCGCCACGCCATGGGCCGCCGCGGCGGCCACGGTCCCGGCGACTTCGGCGATCGTTTCGGCGACGGCTTTGGCGGTTTCGGCGGCCCGGGCGGCTTTGGCGATGGCGACGGTTTCGGCCGTGGCCGCAAGTTCACCTCGGAAGACCTGCAACTGATGCTGCTCGCGCTGCTCGCGGAGCGGCCGAGCCACGGCTACGAGCTGATCAAGGCGCTCGATTCGCGCTCGAACGGCTTCTACAGCCCGAGCCCGGGCATGGTCTATCCGGCCCTCACGTATCTGGAAGAACTCGGCTACGTGAGCGTGACGCTCGAAGGCAATCGCAAGCGCTACGAGCTGTCCGACGAAGGCCGCACGTATCTGGCCGACAACCGCGAACGCGCCGACCTGATTCTCGCCAAGCTCACGCATTTCGGCCGCAAGATGGATCTGATGCGCCGCGCCTTCGCGGGCGAAGATCCGGCCGATGGCAGCAGCTGGGTCCGCGAGCTGATCGAAGCGCGCCGCGCCCTCAAGCGCGCGCTGCTGCGCCGCACCGACGCGTCGCCCGAGGAGCAACGCCGTATCGCGGCGATCCTCGTGCGCGCCACCCAGGAAATTGAAAACAGCGGCGAAAACGCCAAGACCGACGACGGCGCGAACCCCAGCGCGTAAGCGCGAAACACGCCCTCACGTCGAACGTCAGCCGCCTATTTATCGGAGTCATAGATGCAGAATCAAGCCAATCTCGAAGTTGTCCGCGTGCGTCATCCGCTGAAGTTTCGTCTGCTGCGCGTCGCGCGCGTCGAAACGCTCTCCACCGCGCTCGTGCGCGTCACGCTGACCGGCGATCTGAGCGATTTCACTTCGGCCTCGTTCGACGATCACGTGAAGGTGTTTTTCCCGGCGCCGGGCGCAGAAAAGCCCGTGGTGCCGAGCGCCGGCCCGGACGGCATCGTCTTCCCCGAAGGCGTCGAGCGTCCCGCCGCGCGTGACTACACGCCGCGCCGTTTCGATGCACAAGCCAACGAACTCGATCTGGAATTCGCGCTGCACGAAGCCGGTCCCGCCACCGCATGGGCCGCGCAGGCGCAGCCGGGCCAGTATCTGGGCGTCGGCGGCCCGCGCGGTTCGATGGTGATCCCCACGGGCTTCGACTGGCATCTGCTGGTCGGCGACGAAACCGCGCTGCCCGCCATCCAGCGCCGCCTGACCGAGCTACCCGCCGACACGCGCGTTGCCGTGGTCGTGGAAGTGGCGAACCGCACGGCACGCATTCCGCTGCCGACCGAAGCCGATCTCTACGCCACCTGGGTGTATCGCGAAGAACTGGAATCCGAGCAACCGCTCGTCGATGCGCTCGGCGAAGTCTGGCTGCCGCCCGGCGAAGGCTATGTCTGGGCCGCAGGCGAAGCCTCGGCGATCCGCGCCGTGCGCACCTATCTGTGCGTTGAGCGCGGCGTCGACAAGAAGCGCATCCGCGCGTCGGCGTACTGGCGTCGTGGCGCGCAGGCGGCGCACGAAACCATCGACGATTGATGAAACCCGCGCGCGCGGCAACGCTTTCCGGCGTGCCGCGCGCGCATGACACAGGGACTCGCCTCGCGAGTCACCCTAGATGACCCTGACTCTCAATCCGCTGCGCGAACGCACGCTGCTCTGGCTGCTGGCGCTCACGCAGTTCACCGTCATCATGGATTTCATGGTGATGATGCCGCTCGGCCCGCAGATCATGCACGCGTTCGCGATTACGCCGGCGGCCTTCGCCACGGCGGTCTCGGCGTATTCGCTGTTCTCCGGGCTGTCCGGCCTGTTCGCGGCCACCTATATCGACCGGTTCGATCGTCGGCGCCTGCTGCAGGTGACGTACGCGCTGTTCGCGCTGTCGAATCTCGCCTGCGCGCTCGCGTCGAACTTCCATCTGCTGCTGGCCGCGCGCGCTTTCGCCGGTCTGACCGGCGGCATTCTCGGCTCGATCGTGATGGCCATCGTCAGCGACGTGATTCCCATCGCACGGCGCGGCGCCGCCACCGGCGTGATCATGACGGCGTTCTCGATCGCCGCCATCGCGGGCGTGCCTGCCGGCATCCTGCTGGGCGCGCACTTCGGCTGGAGCGCGCCGTTCCTGCTGCTGGTGGTACTTTCCGCCGTGATCTGGATCGCGGGCTCGCGCGTGGTGCCGTCGCTCACGGAACACGTCGACCGCGAAACGCCCATCAGCGAGATCCTGCCGCGACTGTGGCAGTTGCTCACGCTGCCGCGTCATCTGAAGGCGTTCACGCTTACCTTCACGATGATGACCGCGCACATGCTCGTGATTCCGTTCATCGCGCCGATGCTGGTCGCCAATCACGGCGTCGCGCCCGAGAAGCTGTCCTGGCTCTATATGGCGGGCGGTGCGTCGACCTTCGTGACCTCGCGCGCGGTTGGCCGTCTCGCGGATCGCTACGGCAAACGCCGCATTTTCCGCTTGATGGCGCTGCTGTCGATCGTGCCGGTGCTGTTCGTCACGCATCTGCCGACGCTGCCGTTCGTCGCGCTGGTGGCATTCTTCGCGGTGTTCATGATCGCGCTCTCGGGCCGCATGGTGCCGATGCAGGCGCTCATCACGACGATCCCCGAACCCGCGCGGCGCGGCGCGTTCCTGAGCGCGAACAACGCGGTGCAGGCGCTGGGCATGAGTATCGGCGCGTGGGTGGGCGGTTTGCTGCTCGCCAATGGCGCGAACGGCACGCTGGTGGGCTTCGGCCACAACGGCTGGCTGGCCGCGCTGTTCACGATCGTGGCCGTGGCATGGGTGTCGCAGGTTCGCGGCGCGGGTGACGAACCCGCCGCGCCGAACGGCCTCGCCATGCCGCAGCAAGGCGCGGCGGTGCGGACGGCCGAATCGTAAGCGCACGACAAAAGCGCATCGACTACGCCCAGAAGTCAAAACGCGCGGCGGACTGCCCAGTCCGCCGCGCGTAGTTTTATGCGCAAAAAGTTATTTAAGACACGCCGCCGTCATTTCAGCCGGCTAGTGTCTTGCGCCGCGCGCGCACCGCTGCGGCCAGACCGTCGAGCACCGGCTCCGTCTGCGCCCAGCTGATGCAGGCATCGGTAATCGACACGCCGCGCTTGAGCGGCACGCCCGGTTGCAGATCCTGGCGCCCTTCGTCCAGGTGGCTTTCGATCATGACGCCGACGATGCGCTTCTCGCCGCCCGCCAGTTGCTCGCCGATATCGCGCGCCACGTCGATCTGACGTTGATGCGCCTTGTTCGAATTCGCATGCGAACAGTCGATCATGACTTCTTCGCGCAACCCCGCCTTGGCAAGCGCCGCGCAGCACGCCGCCACCGAAGCCGCGTCGTAGTTCGGCCCGCTCTTGCCGCCACGCAGAATCACGTGGCAGTCGTTATTGCCACGCGTTTCGAAGATCGCGGCCATGCCCATCTTGGTCATGCCCATGAATGCGTGGCTCGCGCCCGCCGCGACGATGGCGTCCGCCGCCACCTGCACGCCGCCGTCCGTGCCGTTCTTGAAGCCGATCGGGCACGACAGCCCCGAAGCCAGTTGCCGATGGCTCTGGCTTTCGGTCGTGCGCGCGCCAATCGCGCCCCACGACACCAGATCGGCGATGTATTGCGGGCTCAGCAGATCGAGGAATTCGGTGCCCGTGGGCAGACCGAGTGCGTCGATTTCCAGCAGTAACTGGCGCGCGGCGCGCAGGCCTTCGTTGATGCGGAAGCTGCCGTCCAGACGCGGATCGTTGATATAGCCTTTCCAGCCCACCGTCGTGCGCGGCTTTTCGAAGTACACGCGCATGACGATCAGCAGATCGTCCTTGAGCGCATCGGCCTTCGCCTTGAGCAGCTTCGCGTATTCGATCGCCTGATCGTGGTCGTGGATCGAGCACGGGCCGACCACGATCACGAGGCGGTCGTCGCGTTGCGCGAGCACTTCGGCGATCTGCGCGCGGCTGGTTTCCACCAGCGTCTGCGTGGCTTGCGGCACCGGCAGTTCGTCGAGCAGCAGCGCCGGCGAAATGAGCGGACGCACCGCGCCGATGCGCACGTCGTCGATGCGGGTAGTGTCCTGGGTCGCGTCGGCGACGCCGACTTCCTGGTCGTGCTGCGGATTGTCGATACGGCTCAAGATATTCTCCTCAGGCGCGCCCGGCTGCCTAAGCGCTGCGTTGTTCGTGGGGGACAAACGACGATTATCGCATCCGCTGCCGCGTCTCGAATCGGCCGAAGTTGCGAAAAACCGGCGACGTAAACGCAACGAGGCGGCCGAAGCCGCCTCGTTCTCAAACCATCAGCGATACAGCGCTACGCTCAGTTCGCCGATCCACCGAGCGGATAGCCCTTGCCCGCCAGCCGGCGCACGATACGCACCATCGCGAGCCACTGCTGGGCGATCAGGCCCTCGCCGTAGTTCACGCCCCGGCCATCCGGCGCGGGCAGTTGATCGCGGATGCCGGTCGGTTCCAGCGCCTTGTTCCACGAGGCCGTGCGGAACATCACGTCCCAGAACGAAAACAGCACGCCGAAGTTGCAGCCGTAGCGCGTCCCTTCGTGACCGTAGCCAATCGCGTGATGACGGCGATGGAACGCCGGGCTCACGAGAATGCGCTCCAGCACGCGGCCGTAATCGAGCCGTGCATTCACGTGCTGCACCGCCTGCAGGAAGTTGCTCACGGCGATCAGCACCACGAACTGCGCGGGCGGCACGCCGATAAACAGCGAAATGCCCGCGAAAAACGCGGCCTGCACAATATCGTCGACGAAATGATTGCGATCGTCGCACCACAGCGACATCTGCTGCTGGCTGTGATGCACCGCATGCAGTTCCCACCAGACGCCGAAGCGATGCTGCCAGCGGTGATACCAGTAGCCCGCGAAATCGAGCGCGACCAGATAGACCACGAACGACACATAAGGGCGATCCGTCACACCGGGCCACAGACTGTCCACGTCGATATTCGGAATATTGTGGATCGCCATCAGGCTCTGCCAGTGATTGAACAGCGGCGTGAGCACGAAGAAGAACGCGATATTCAGAATGCCGAGCTTGGCGATCCACGTGTACCAGACGTCCGCGCGCAGCGCCTTGCGGTCGCTCCACGCTTCGAGCGGACGCAGCGCTTCGAGCGGACGCAGCAGCACATAAGTCAGCAGCACTTCGAGCACGCCCACGATCACCCAGTAGAGCGCATCGTAAGTGTCCTCGTCATAGCCCATCAGGCCGACCTTGTAGAAGATCGGCTGCACCACGTCCACGTAGACGAGGGTTTGCAGCCACGAAACAAGGTTGTCGGCCTGCGAAAGCAGCGTGTCGAGCATCGGGACTCCTCGCGATCAGTCTGGGTTCGGCGCCACCACCGGCGCGCGGTTCGCGAAATAGATGCCGTGCGGCGAGCGGCCCACGGCGATCGTGTCGATCAGCTGGCGCGTCTGGAGGTCGATGACACCGACGTGGCGCGCGAAGCGGAACGTAACCCACAGATAGCGTTTATCGGCGGAAAGTTCCATGTCGTCGGGACCGGGGCGCAGGCCCGTGATGTCGCCGACCTTCGTGAGCGTCGTGTAATCGAGAATGCTGATGGTGCTTTCCACACGATTCGAGACGACCACATGCTTGCCGTCGTCGAGATTGCGGAAGTTGTGCGCGCCGCGGCCCGTCTGGATTTTCTTCACGAGCGTGTGCGTGTGCGGGTCCACCACGGCGACGTCGTCCTCGCCCGTCATGCCGATCAGCAGGTACTTGTCGCCCGGCGTCATCCACAGGCCCGCAGGCGTGTTGCCGATATGCAGCTTCCACAGCACGGTCTGCGAAGCGAGATCGATGGCCGCGACTTCGCCGGTGTCCTGCAGCGTCACGTAAGCGATCTTGCTGTCCGACGAAAAGGTGATGTGGCTCGGCGTCTTCGCCAGCGGAATGCGCTTCGCGATCGTCACGTCATGGCCGTTGTAGCTATAGACATCGACGCGATCGAGACGCAGGCCGGCCGTCACGAACCACTTGTGATCGGGCGAAAAGCCAAGCTGATACGGATCTTCGATGCCTTCCACGCGGCGCTGCACCTTGCCGGTGTGCGGGTCGAGGAACATCAGGTCGTTCGAGACCGAATCGGCGACGATCAGCGACTGGCCGTCGGGCGTGATCATCAGGTGATGCGGTTCCTTGCCGGTGGGCTCGGTGCCGACCACGCTGCGGCTCGCTTCGTCGATCAGCGAGAGCTGCGCCTCGCCGGAATCGAGCACGATGACCTTGTCATCTGCATGCGCGAGCGCGCTGCACGCGAGACCGCCGAGGAGCAGCGCCGCTGCAAGGCTGCGTCTCGGAGTCCGGGTAAAGCTGAAAGTCGGGAATTCTGGCATTTCGTTAGAGCAGAAAGACCGGTGCGAAACCGGAGTAAGCGCGCGCAGGGCCGGTTTGTGCTGAGATAGGCGCTGGCGTGGCGCAACATGCCCGAAAGCCAGACGAAACCTCGCTGAAACCGGGCAGCGAAGCGGATTGCAAGGCGATCCGCGAAAGCGCGCGCGGAACGCCTGGTTAACGCGCGAGGGTCGTATTCCGATGACGTGATGAGGCGCTTTCCTACACGGTTTTCTGCTGCGCTTTATTGCCACGCTGTATTGCGACACTGATCTGCCGCGTTATCGGCAAGTATCACGCATCATTGTTCCGCCCCCAGCAAAAATCCTCCGTCACAACGAGGTATTCATGCACCATCGCACCCGCGACGAACACCTGAACGACGTGCCCGACGGACTTTCCGCCGCCACGGCGCGCAAGGTGCGCGAAGCGCTCGAGGGTCGCCGGCGCGGGGCCGCGCTGCTATTGCCGCTGGCGGGGCCGGCCGTGATCGTTTCGGTCGCGTACATGGACCCCGGCAATTTCGCCACCAACATCCAGGCGGGCGCGCGTTACGGCTATGCGCTGCTCTGAATCGTGGTGCTCGCCAATCTCGTCGCGATGCTGTTTCAGGCGCTCTCCGCGAAGCTGGGCATCGTCACCGGGCGCAATCTCGCCGAGTTGTGCCGCGAGCATCTGCCCGCCCCGCTCGTCTGGCTCATGTGGATCGTCAGCGAAATTGCGGCGATGGCCACCGATCTCGCCGAATTCCTCGGCGGCGCGATCGGCCTCGCGCTGCTGCTGCATCTGCCGCTACTCGCGGGCATGGCGATCACGGCGCTCGTCACCTACGGTTTGCTGTTCTTCGAGCGCGCGGGATTCCGGCCGCTCGAACTCGTGATTGGCGGCCTCGTGGGGGTGATCGGGCTGTGCTATCTGCTGGAACTGTTCATCACGCCGGTCGCGTGGGGCGAAGTCGCGCGCGGGCTCGCCACACCGCGCCTGCCGGATGCGCAGGCCGTGACGATTGCCGTGGGTATCGTCGGCGCAACCGTCATGCCGCATGCGCTGTTTCTGCACTCCGGTCTCACGCAGGCGCGCGTGCAGCCGCGCAACGACACCGAACGCACGCGGCTGTTGCGCTTCTCGAACGTCGAGGTGATCGTCGCGCTGTCGCTCGCCGGGCTCATCAACATGGCGATGGTGATGATGGCATCGGCGTCGTTTCATCTCGGTCACGCCGATGTCGCCGAAATCGGCACGGCATGGCGCACGCTCACGCCGCTCTTCGGCGTCGCGGCGGCCGCGATCTTTCTGGTTGCGCTGATTGCTTCGGGGATTTCGAGTTCGGTCGTCGGCACGCTCGCGGGCCAGATGATCATGCAAGGTTTTGTCGGATTCCAGATACCGCTCTGGCTGCGCCGACTCGTGACGATGGCGCCGAGTTTCGTGGTCGTCGCGCTCGGCGTCAACGCCACCGAAGCGCTGGTCGCCAGTCAGGTCGTGCTGAGTCTGGCGCTGCCGTTTCCGATGGCCGCGCTTGTCTGGTTCACCTGTCGGCGCGATGTGATGGGTGCGTACCGCAATCGCGCGATGCTGGCCGCGCTGGCTATCGCGGGTGCAATCGCCGTGCTTGCGCTCAATGCGCTGCTGCTCGCGCAGACTTTCGGCTTCGACGTGCCGGGTCTCGATTGAGTTTGACTTCTGCGCACGAGCGTTTCTTTGGCGCTCCAGCGCGAAGTGTGCAGCGCAACACGCGCATTGCGAGCGGTTCGCTCAATTCATGCACCTTATGTGCTCGAATCGTTCAATGCACCCACGCTTGCATGTCAACTTCGTGCGTCATGCGTGCAAACTTGCGCGAAACGATGCAACATTAGCCTCTTTCACCGCGCCCGCCCCGTGTGGCGAGTGCAAACTTCGCAACTCTGCGCCACAAATCGCCACAACCGAGCGACCTGCCATGACGAATCAGCCTGCCCAAGCCGCGCCCGAACAGCCCGTCGACATGATCATTTTCGGCGGCGGCGGCGACCTGGCCGCGCGCAAACTGCTCCCTGCGCTCTACATGGCGCACCTGCACGGCAATCTGCCGCCCGAGACGCGCATCATCGCCGTCGGCCGCAAGAACTGGACGATCGACGACTATCGCAAGTTCATGGAAGAGCAGTCGCGTCCCTTCATCGACGCCAAGGCCTTCGACGCGCAAGCCTGGGACCGCTATCTGGGCCTGTTCCAGTACGTGATCATCGACGTCAATGCGACCGAAGACTACACGCGCCTGAAGACCGCCTCGCGCGAGCACGCGATTCGCGCGTTCTATCTCTCGACCTCGCCCGAACTCTTTACGACGATCTGCGACAACCTCTCGGCGGTCGGTCTCGTCGATGCGAATTCGCGCGTCGTGCTCGAAAAGCCGCTCGGCCACGATCTGGCTTCGGCCAAGGAAATCAACGAGTCGGTGGGCCGCCATTTCGCGGAATCGCAGATCTACCGTATCGACCATTATCTGGGCAAGGAAACGGTGCAGAACCTGATGGTGCTGCGCTTCGGCAATCCGATTTTCGGGCCGCTGTGGCAGGCGCCGTATATCCGCAGCGTGCAGATCACGGTCGCGGAAACGGTGGGCGTGGGCAGCCGCGCGGGCTTCTACGATCACACCGGCGCGCTGCGCGACATGGTGCAGAACCACCTGCTGCAGTTGCTGTGCATCGTGGCGATGGAGCCGCCCGTCTCGCTCGACCCGGACGCCGTGCGCGACGAAAAGCTCAAGGTGCTGCGCTCGCTGCGCCCGATGTCGCTCGCCGATATCGCACGCGACACCGTGCGCGGCCAGTACGCGGCAGGCGCCGTGGGCGGCAAGCCGGTGATCGGCTATCTGGAAGAAGACAACGTGCCGGCGGACAGCAAGGCCGAAACCTTCGTCGCCCTGCGCGCGCATATCAACAACTGGCGCTGGGCCAACGTGCCGTTCTTCCTGCGCACGGGCAAGCGTCTGCAGAAGCGTCAGTCGGAAATCGTGATCGAATTCGCCGATCTGCCGTTCTCGATTTTCCCGAGCGGCCCGCGCAATTACGGCAATCGTCTCGTGATCCAGCTTCAGCCGGAAGAGTCGATCCAGTTGCAGATGCTCGCGAAGGAACCGGGCAGCGGCATGAACATGCTGCCGGTGAACCTGAATCTGGACCTGCAACAGGCAATCCCGGAGCGCCGCGCGGAAGCGTACGAGCGTCTGCTTGTCGATGTGATTCGCGGCCGCCTCACGCACTTCATGCGCCGCGACGAACTTGAAGCCGCCTGGACGTGGGTCGAACCGATTCTCGACGGCTGGAAGGAACTGAACGACCGTCCGCGCACTTATACGTCGGGCACGTTTGGCCCGGCGGCATCGTCGGCGCTGCTGGCGCGCGAGAATATGTCGTGGGCCGAAGAGGCCTGATTGAGGTAACGAAGCGGGTGATCGAAGGGTCGGCCCGCTGAACGCTGTTCAAACGCTAAACGCCGCGCAGACTTTGCGCGGCGTTTGCTTTTGCGGAAGCTTTGGCGGATGCGTTTGGCCCGGTTCGCGCGTATTCGTGCGCATTCGTGCTATCCGCTCGATGCGCGCTTATTCCCGATCGGCGCGATTGGTTATTTCCGTGTGATCGGGCCGGAACAGATCGAGACCCGCGAACACCACCACGCCGCTGAGCGCCATCATCGGCACGGAATGCCGGCCTAAAAACAGAATCGCGGCCGCCAGCCACGTCGAAACAAAAAAAGCGCCAATGCGCCGCATGATGCCACTCCGGTACAAATAAAACGCCCGGCTTCAGCCGAGCGTTGCGCGCGCGGTGCGCAGACGGCTCACAGTGTCCACAAACGCTTCGCCGCCAAGCGAGCGCTTGATGCGCCCGGTCACCTGCGCGCTGGCGTGATTGAGCGCCTCGCGTATCGCCTGGGCCTGCGCCGTGGGCACGATCGCGACTTCGCGCTGATCGCCTTCGGTACGCTGGCGCTCCAGATAGCCACGCGACTCCAGACCGTCGAGCACACGCGTGGCCGTGGGCCGCGCAATCGACAGCAGATCGGCCAGTTCGCGCTGCAGCGAACCTGGGCGCTCCAGTACCGCGCGCAGCATGAAGCCCTGCGGCGGCGTGAGATCGAAGGGTTCGAACGCTTCGGACCACTCGCGTTCCAGACGACGCGCAAGCGCCGACGTGTTGAAGTAGAGACACTGATCGAACATGGCGAGAGAATAACCGTTTATCGTTAGCTATGCAACGAATGCCACACTATTGCGCCCTTTTTCAGGCACTTTTCGCATTCATTCGATGGGACTTCGGCAGGTAAGTTCAATCGTGTTTTTAGATGAATCGTTCTGCTCCCTTATTGTGCTCACGTACTTTGCGGCCCTTAGTCCGCGAAAGTCAGCGCGCGCGAATGCGCCTTCGCGACCTGTTGCAACGCGCGCCGCAAGGCGCTCTGTCTGCGCAACCCTTCTTCCATCGCCGAGATCGCGAGCGTGCCCGCCGCGCCTGCCTGGAGTAGTTGTGCTTTCAACGCTCCGTAAGCGGCTTCCATCGACTGCGAGAGACTTTCGATCAGCGCGCTGTCGTCGTTGGCGACTTCGTGCTTGCGGTCCGCCGCTTCGATCGTATCGAGCAACGCAAGCGAGCGGCGCTCGAATAAGGCGTACGCTTCGGCGATCTGCGCATCCGGCAATACGCTCGCCAGCGCCGCCGCCTGCAAGGCCTGCTCCGCGGCGCTTTCGTAGTAGCGCAATTCGCGCAGACCTTCGGCCACGTTCGCCGCGGTGGCCGGCACCATCTCCGCGCGATTCATCCGTTGTACGAACTTTTGCGCCGCGCTGAACAGCCGCGTGCTTGCGCCCTGCTCGTGTGCGAGCGCCTGTGCATCGGCGCCCGCGAGCGTCATGCGCAACATGCGCCGCACCAGCGTGCCAATGCGCTGCATCTCGTGGCGTAGCGCATCGACGGCCAGTTCGGGCACCACGACCACGGTATCGTCGAGATAGTAAGGCGCGCCTTCGTCGCCTTCGCGTTCGCGAAAACGACGCAGCAAAAAGCGCGTCAGCACGCCCGCGAGCGGCACCATGATGACGAGGCCGAGCACGTTGAAGGTCGTGTGAAAGAGCGCCAGCGCAATCGCGGGATCATGCGGCAGATGCAGCCAGTCGCCCATCCGCGCGATGAAATCGATCAACCACGGCAGCAAGGCAATGGCCGCCAGCGCCGCCACCACGTTGAAGATCACCTGCGCCACCGCCGCGCGGCGCGCATTGGGCGTCGCGCCGATGGCCGCCAGCAGCGCCGTGGCCGTCGTGCCGATATTCGCGCCGATAATCACCGCCGCGCCGCCCTGCGTGCTCAGCATGCCGCCCTGCGCGGCGGCGAGTGTAATCGTCATGGTCGCCGACGACGATTGCACCAGCAGCGTCAGCACGAGACCGGCGAGCACCTGCAGCAGCACCGCAACGACGCCCTCGCCCTGCGGCAACCGATATTGCGCGACGAGATCGGTAAAAGCGCCCTGCAAGGTCGCGATGCCGAGAAACAGAATGCCGAAGCCCGCCAGCGCATCGCCCAGCGCGCCGCGCCGCTGGCCCACGCCCGTGAGACGCAACGCAATGCCGATCCCCACCAGCGGCAGCGCGAGCGCATCGATCTTCATCTTCAGGCCGAGCAGCGAGACGATCCAGCCCGTAGTCGTCATGCCCAGATTCGCGCCGAACAACACCCAGAGCGCGCCGCCCAGATCGAGCAGCCCTGCGTTGACGAAGCCGATCACCGCCATCGTCACGGCCGTGGACGACTGCACCAGCGCGGTGACCAGCACGCCCGAGGCAAGACCCGCCAACGGCGTGCGCGTGGCGCGGCGCAGAATCAGTTCGAGCGCGGGACCGGCCGCGAGCTTCAGGCCGTTGGTCATCATCGTGATGCCGAGCAGGAACAGGCCGATGCCGCCGATCAGCACGCCCAGCGCATCGATGAGATTCTTCATGCGCGCCCGCTTGTCGCTGTCGTCATCGATGCGCTCATAGGAAATGATCGGACCAATGGTACGCGACCCGCATTTTTCGTGACCGCACTGTGACGGCCACGCGCCGTCATGCGTCCCGGTTATATCCTCATGAAAAACGAACGATCGGACGAATTTATCGCCCAACCGCGTTATGATGCGAAGGAATCGACATCGTCAGCGTGCTTTAAACGACTCAAACGCGAATACAGACACGATCCAAACCGACACCAACGGAGACATCGATGCAGATGCGTTGCTATTGCGTGACCCATCACGGCCAACCTCTCGAACTCGTCCAGCGCGACACGCCGCAGCCGCAAGGCACCGAAGTGCTCGTGCGCGTGCAGGCCGCCGGCCTGTGCCATTCGGACCTGCATATCTGGGAGGGTTACTACGATCTGGGCGGCGGCAAGAAACTCTCGCTCGCCGATCGCGGTATCAAACTGCCGCTCACCCTGAGTCATGAAATCTGCGGCGAAGTGGTCGCAGCGGGCCCCGATGCCGGCGATGTCAAAACCGGCACGGTCGCCGTCGTGCATCCGTGGATCGGTTGCGGTCAGTGCGCGGCCTGCGCGCGTGGCGAAGAAAACATCTGCATGAAGCCGCAATCGCTGGGCGTGATGCGCGACGGCGGTTTCGCCGATTACGTGATCGTGCCGCATCCGCGCTATCTGGTCGATCTGGGCGGCCTCGATCCGGTCAAGGCCGCGCCGCTTGCCTGCGCGGGCGTCACGACGTATTCGGCGGTGAAGAAGTTCGGCGAGCGCATTCATCAGGACCCGGTCGTGATCATCGGCGCGGGCGGGCTGGGCATGATGGCGATCGAAGTGCTGAAGGCGCTCGGCGCGAAAGGCGCGGTCGTGGTGGATGTCGATGCGGCCAAGCGCGACGCCGCGCTCAAGGCCGGCGCGCTGGCCGCGATCGATGCGCGCGCAACCGATGCGGTCAAACAGATCGCCGAAGCCACGGGCGGCGGTGCGCGTGCCGTGCTCGATCTGGTGGGCGCGACGCCTACGGTGAAACTCGCGCTGGATGCGTGCGCGCGCGGCGGCCACGTGGTGGTAGTCGGGCTGATGGGCGGCGATATCACGCTCTCGCTGCCGATCATTCCGATGCGTCCGCTCAAGATCGAAGGCAGCTATGTGGGCACGCTGCCCGAACTGCGTGAACTCGTGGCGCTGATGCGCGAAGGCAAGATGCAGCCTTCTTCGGTGACGAAGCGGCCGCTCGGCGAGGTGAACGAAGCGCTCGAAGCGCTTGCGCAAGGCAAGGTAATGGGACGGCAGGTGCTGGTGCCGTAATGTCGAAGGGCGGCCACCCTGCGCCGCCCTGTTTTCAGACCATATTACTTCGGATAGCTACATAATCCGCAATCAGCGCGCGGCATCGCCCATGCGATAACCGAAGCTCGCTTCGTCCAGCTTTTTCTTCAGTTCAGGATCGAGTTCCAGTACGGCGGCGGCTATCGACGCATCCAGTTGCTCGGGCCGGCTCGCGCCAATCAGCGCGGACGTCACCAGCGGATTCGCCAGCACCCACGCCACCGAAGCCGTCGTCAGCGACTGTCCTGCACCTTCGGCAATGCCACGCAACTGCTCGATTGTTTCGAATTCGCGCTCGTGCCAGTAGCGATCCTGATACATCGATCCCGCCACGCCCACGCTCTGCGAAAAGCGTCCCTCGCCTGGCTTGTTGTCATGCCGGTATTTGCCGGTCAGCAAACCGCCCGCGAGCGGGTTGTACGGAATCACCGCCAGCCCCTCTTCGCCCGCGAGCGGCAGCAATTCGCGCTCGATCTGGCGGAACAGCAGGTTGTAGCGCGGCTGCACGGAAACGAAGCGCGCCACGCGCAGCACATCGGCGCGGCCTAAGGCGCGTGCGAGCCGGTACGCCAGAAAATTCGACACGCCGATATAACGCGCCTTGCCCGAGCGCACGATAACGTCGAGCGCTTCGAGCGTTTCGTCGAGCGGCGTGCTGGCATCGTCGGAATGCAGTTGATAGAGATCGACGTAATCGGTGCCGAGGCGACGCAGCGAATGATCGATGGCGTCGAGCAGATGCTTGCGCGAAGCGCCCTGATCCCACGGCGACGGCCCGACCTTGCCCACGGCCTTGGTCGCCAGAATGAAGCGGTCGCGGCGGCCCTTGAGCCAGCGTCCGACGATTTCCTCGGTCCGGCCCGCGCGCGATTCGCCGCCGCCGAGGGGATACACATCGGCCGTGTCGATAAAGTTGATTCCGGCTTCCGCAGCCTTGTCGAGAATAAGGCGGGAGACGTCTTCTTCGGTCTGCAGGCCGAAGGTCATGGTGCCCAGACACAGACGCGAGACATTGAGGCCGGTCTGGCCAAAACGACGGTATTGCATCGAATGCTCCTCTCTAACGAAGAATCACGGCATGGAGCGCGCGGCGTACCCGCTCGCGCGCGCAATGCGGGCAAGCATAGCGCGGAGCGCTAAAACGAGCCGGGCGCGGCCGCATCGCCTTACATCGCCGAAAGTTTGCGGAAGCATTTGCGGAGCTAGCCCCACCCGTAACCGCGCTGAAGGCTTCATTGCCCGAATAACCGCACGCGGGCGGCTCTAATCGGCGCCTTAGCCTTGCGCGGCCTGCCTTAAGCTTCGTACCGTCCTTCATTTTGCCCAGCCCGACCGTGACTTCGACGACGACCGACGCGCCTCTCCACTCCGACAGCCAGCAGGAAGCGAGCGCGCTGTGCGCGCAAGGCCGCTTCGCCGAGGCGTTCGCGGCGATCGCGCCCGTGGTCGGCACCGAGGCGTGCGCGGACGACGCCACGCGCGTCGAGGCGCTCAATCTCGCCGCGCTCGCCGCGATGGGCGCCGCGCAGCCCGACGCCGCGCAGGCGCTCTGGCAGCGCTGCATCGTCGCGAAGCCGGGGTTCGAGGAGGCCTATCACGGCCTCGCCACGCTGTTCACGGCGCTCAACCAGTTGCCCGCCGCCGAAACGATCTGGCGCCATCTGCTCAGCGTCAATCCCGCCCACGCGGACGCGCAGGGCAATCTGGGCATCGTGCTGCACCGACTCGGGCGCCATCAGGAAGCGGAAAACGCCTATCGCATCGTGCTCGCGCGTCAGCCGGGTCATATCGACGCCCATTACAACCTCGGCGTCCTGCTGCACGAACTGGGGCGTCACGATGAAGCCGAAGCCGCTTATCGCGCCGCGCTCGCGCTCGACCCGAAACACGCACGCGCGCATAACAACCTTGGCACGGTGCTGCGCGAACGCGGCCGTCTGGAGGAAGCCGAAGAAGCCTGGCGCCAGGCGCTGCTCGCCGAGCCGCACTATCCCGAAGCGCTCAACAACTACGGCGCGCTGCTCAAGGCGCAGGCGCGCTATATCGAAGCCGAACTGGCCTGCCGCCTCGCGATCCAGATTCGGCCCGATTACGTCGAGGCGCTGAACAACCTCGGCTGCGTGCTGACCGATCTGCAGCGCTACGCCGAAGCCGAAGGCTTTTATCGGCAGGCCATCGTGCTGCGCCCCGATCACGCCGAAGCTCACTACAACCTGGGCCTCGCGCTGCAGCGACTCGAACGCTACCCGGAAGCCGAAACGAGCTACCGCATCGCGCTGCGTCTCGCGCCGGGCCGCGCGGAAATCTTCAATAACCTCGGATCGGTGCTCTGCGCGCTGGACCGCATCGACGAGGCGCACGAGACCTTCGCCCAGGCGCTGGCGCAGAACCGCGATCTCGCGCTCGCGCACTTCAACATGGGCAGCGTGCTCAAGGAACAGGGCGCGCTCGACGACGCCGTGGCGGCCTACCGTCGCGCCCTCGAACTCGAGCCCGATTACGGCGACGCGCTGTTTCGCCTCGCCACGCTGCTCATCACGATGGGCCGCTACGACGAAGGCTGGCGTCTTTACGAGCGCCGCTACGAGAACAACGGCTTCGTGCATTACGCGTCGCGGCGCATGCTGAGCTGCCCGCACTGGCAAGGCGAGCCGATCGCCGGCAAGTCGCTGCTGCTCTGGCAGGAGGACGGTCTGGGCGACATGCTGCAGTTCTCGCGTTACGCGCGACTGCTCAAGGCGCAGGGCGCGGCGCATATCGCGTTTGGCGGCGTCGAGGCGCTGCATTGCATTCTCGATGGCGTCGAAGGCATCGACACGCTGCTCACTCACGCCGAAGCCAGCGAGCGCGCGGGCCAATTCGACTATTGGGCCAGCCCGCTGAGCATGCCGCTGCGTCTGGGCACCACGCTCGACAACACGCCGCCGCCCACGCGCTTCACGATCGATCCCGCGCGCGTCGAGCATTGGGGCACGCGTCTGGCGGCGCTGGGCACGGGGCCGCGCGTCGGTCTGGTATGGCGCGGTAACCCCAAACATCACAACGATTTGAACCGCTCGATTCCGTCGCTGGCCGCGCTTGCGCCGCTCTGGCGCGTGCCGGGGCTGAAGTTCGTGAGTCTGCAGAAAGGCGCGGGCGAAGAGGAAGCGCGCGCGGCGCAGAACGCGGGATCGGCGCAACCGCTGCTGCACCTGGGCAGCGATGTCGCCGATTTCGTCGATACGGCGGCCATCATCGCGCAACTCGATCTGCTGATCTGCGTGGATACCTCCACCGCGCATCTGGCCGCGTCGCTCGGCAAGCCCTGCTGGGTCATGCTGCCGCGCCGCGACGTGGACTGGCGCTGGCTCGACGGTCGCGACGACTCGCCGTGGTATCCGGGCAACGTGCGGATTTTCCGCCAGACGGGCAAGCAAACGTGGAGCGACGCGATCGAGCGCGTGCGGCTGGCGTGCGAGGAACGGTTCGGCGCCGCTTCCTGAGTTCGAAGCGGCTGGGCGGGACGACTGACGCCTGGCGTCAGTCCCAGATATTGCGGAACGCCACGGCGGCGATCACCGGCACGCAAAGCACCAGCGGAATCGCAAAGTACGGGATCTCCATATCGACGACCCAGCTGCGGATCAGCCAGCCGACGCCCAGCGCGAGCGTCAGGATGCCCACGAGCGCAGTCAGCGTGTTGAGCACCCAGGTGGGCGGCCGCTTGCGCGTGGATTCCTGCTTGGGTTCCTGCGCGGGGGACGGTTTCATCGGAGCGTAAGGGAAACGTTGAGCGTGCCGGCTGGCACGGCGATTTTTTATTTTACTCCCGCTGCCGGACCGCTAACGGATTGGGCCAGACCCTGAGCGGGCTGTTGCGCGGACGCGATTTCCGGCGCTGGAAAAGAAAAAGCCCGCCTGAATTGGGCGGGCTGAATCCATATCAGGAGGAGACATGGAGGAGACGAGTTAATTCTAGGGTTTTCCCCTAGCCTTGGCAAGTGTTTTTTGCAGCGTGCGCGAAGTTTTTTAAAGGGACTTATCGCGTGTGTTCTGCGGCCTTTTTATGCGGCCGGCTTGTCTCCTCGCCCGTTACCTCGCAGGTAATCGCCCGGCGCCGCCCGGCGCCCTATTCTCGTGTCCAGTGAATCGTTTTCGCACTCACGCACACGAGGATAGCCATGACCGCCTACGCCATCGCCCATCTGCATGAAGTCGATCTTTGCGCCGATATCGTCGAGTATCTGCAAAAGATCGACGCGACGCTCGCGCCATATGGCGGGCGTTTCATCGTTCATGGCGGGCCGGTGGAGCGGCTTGAAGGCGCGTTTAGCGGCGACCTGATCGTGATCGAATTCGCCGATCGAGAGCAGGCGCGCGCCTGGTATCGCTCGCCGGCCTATCACGCGATTTTGCCGCTGCGCACGCGGCACGCGCGCGGCGACGTCTTTCTCATCGATCAGGTGGCGCAGCCGCATCGCGCAACCGACGTGCTGGAGCGGGTGGCGCAGCGAAACGCGGGAATCAGGCGCGTGGCGCGTCTGCTGCCAGCAGCACGCCTTTCTTGAAGATGAAGCAGCCGTAGCCGCGCGCCTCGCCGGTCGTAATCACGCAATAGGCCTGACGCGCGCGCTCGTAAAACGCGAAACGTTCGAGCGAGGCAAACGGCACGGCGCGGCCTTCGGCGTCGTCGACTTCGCGTTGCGCCTCGCGCTGCACGGCCGGCAGCGAGTGCGCATCGCCGACGATTTCCATGCGTAGCGCCGGGTGATCGACAAACCCGTCGAGCGGCAGCACCGAAAGCACGGCACGCACCGCGCGCGGCGAATCCACGCCGTCCATGCGCAGCAGACGGCCCAGCACCGAGTCGCGCGCCACGGCATCGGCCGGGAAATTCGCGTCGCAGATCACCACTTCGTCACCGTGGCCCATCGCGGCGAGTGCATGGAGCACATCGGGATTGAGCAACGGATCGAGATTTTTCAGCACCACGTCTCCTCCTTGTTGTGAGCGCGCCTGGCACGCGCCCGCTTTTTAGAGCGTCAACAATCGTTCGGAATACTGTGCAATCAGCAACGTCTACGCTGCGGTAAAGACGATCGCGCCGTGTTCGCCAACCTGCGTGAAAGTACGCACGAAACGGTAGGTCTGGCCATCGATCGACAGTGAATTGAGACCTGCCTGCGTGGCTTCGAGAATGTCGGCCACCAGGGCGTTACGCACGAAACCGCAACGCGTCCATTCCGCCTGCGTCTCGGCGGCGTCGCCGAGCCAGACATCGCTGCGGTCGGTCTGGGAGCGCACCAGGATCACGCTGACGCCTTTATCGAGCGAGCGTTCGAGATACTCCGATAGCGTCGAAAGCGCTTCGACGGCCACATCGTGCGGCTCGCGAGAGGACGAATCCATAAGGGGCCCCGGGGTCGTGTACGTCACCTTCCCATCGTACCTGAATGCGGCGCCGGCAACGGCGATTTCAGGCCGAAAACGTCGCTGCCGCCGCTGCCAGGCGCGTTATCGGGCCGCCTTTTTCTTCGCTTGCAGCGCTTTCCAGCTTTCGTCGTCGAGCAGACGGTCGAACAGGCGATGACGCGTGGCTTCATCGAGTTCGGTCAGGCCCATCAGCAGATGAAAAGCCATCCCGCTGGCCGCGAAATAGCGGATCAGCGAAAGATCGTGATCGACGGCTTCCTTGCCGATCGCCTGCATGACCTCTTCGTTGCCGTCGCGGTTGCCTTCCAGCATCTGCGGCGACTCCACCATCACGGCGAGCATCGCGCGCGCAACCGAATCGGGCTGATTCAGCGCGTGGCGGAAGATGGCGATCTGCGAAGCGAGCGTCGGCTCTGCCTTGTCGCGGCCTTCGCCATTCATGTAATCGGCCGCGATTTCGATGAATTCGCCGCGCTGATGTTCGAGCAGCGCCTGCAACACGCCTTGTTTCGTCCGGAATTGATGCAGCAGCCCGCCTTTGCTGATGCCGCTTTCGCGCGACAGCGAGTCGAAGGTCAGTGCGCCTACGCCGTCCCGGGTCAGAATGGCCAACGCCGCGGCGATGGCTTTTTTGCGCGAAAGCTCCGAGCGAGTCTGGTTATCCATGTCGAATTGATTGCGTCACTGCTTCGCAACTGGCTCGTAGGCCGTTGCGTCTGGAATGGAAGAACGGCCGGCGGCCGTTTGAGGCCGGCGTCTGGCGTCGCAGGCGCTATCTTAGCCGACCTGGCGATCACAAACAAACCGGATAGACGGTTTATATCCTGACGATTTGCAGTTACGCTGCGTTCGCTGGGATTCACCCACTCTCTCGCGAACCACACAAGGAAACGCCCATGATTGGCCAACGCCTCGCCGCCTGCCTCGCCAGCGGCTCGCTTTCTCTCGTCCTCGCCGCCTGCGCCGGCGTGCAGCCGGTCGCCTATTCCGGCATCGAAGCGTCTCATCAGTTGCGCCCGAATTTCGGCGACGATCGCGCCAAAATTCCGTTCGCCTATGCCACGCCGGTAGTCTGGTCGCGTTACACGCAGGTCGTGCTCGAACCCGTGTCCGTTTATCAGGGCACCGATGCGCAATTCGGCGACATGAAAGACGAAGACAAATCGGCGCTCGCGAGCTACGCGCAAAAGGCTTTCGCCGACAGTCTGGGCAAGCGGTTTCAATTGGGCAGCCAGACCGGGCCGGGCGTGCTACGCGTCAAGATCACGCTCACGGGCGCCGAACGCACCACGCTGCTTGTCGGGCAGGCCATGCATTTCGATATCGCCGGCAATCTCTATAACGGTGTGCAAGCGGTGCGCGGCGGACAAGGTGCGTTCAGCGGATCGGTGTCATATGCCGTCGAGATCTACGACAGCAGCGACGGACGCCTTTTGAAAGCCTATGTCGCCAAGCAATATCCCAACGCGATGAATCTGCCTGCCGCTTTTGGCTCGCTGGGCGCGGCAAAAACGGGCCTGGATAAAGGTGCGCAGGCATTGGTCGCCCAACTGCACTGAAGTCAATCGACTACAGCGCGGCGGCTTTTCATTCAATCAATCAGGATGACTGATCATGCATCAGATGTCGAAAGCCATGATTGCAATGGGACCGCCGCCGCTGGTCATTACGCTTGTATTTATCGGCGCGTATCTCGCCGTAGGCATTCCGGCGCATTTCCTGCTCGGCCCGGGCGCCCGGGATTACCTTGGGACAATCGCCGGCGTATTCGTCAGCCTTGCCTACCTGACGCTGATTTTGGGTTTCTAGCCATGCCTTCCATGGCGTTGTCGCGTCCGCTTTCAAGAATCGCACAAATGATTCGCCGCCTGTTCAGCGCCCTGCGCGATATCGTGTTGGGAAACCTGTAAATGCCGCGCGTAACCATTACGATCGTATGGCTGTTGCCCGTGCTGATTGCGCTCGCAGGCGTGATCGCGCTCGCGCATGCATGGTTGATGGGTGGCCCGGAGTTGTGCATCACCTTCACTACCGGAGAAGGCTTGCAGGTCGGCAAAACGCGCCTGCGTTATCGCAGCGTTGAAATTGGGCAACTGGAAACGTTGCGCATTTCAAAAGATCGATCTCATGTAACGGCGGTCGTGCGACTGCAGGCCGACGCCTCCCGCCTGTCCGCCTGCAGCACGCGTTTCTGGGTAGTGAAACCGCGTATAGAAGGCACCCATGTTGCAGCGCTCGGCACGCTGGTTTCCGGGCCGTATATCGCCGCGGAAATGGGTCACGCAACGAAGACATGCCGCAACTTCAGAGGCTTGGACACGCCGCCCGTGATTGCATCGGCGCAAAACGGTACGCGATTCGAATTGCACGCGGCATCGTTAGGTTCACTCGAAATGGGTTCGCCGGTGTACTTTCGGCGCGTTCAGGTGGGCCGGGTGCTTGGCTACGCGCCGCAGAAAAACGGCGAAGATGTGAACGTCGATGTTTTCGTTAATGCGCCTTATGACCGCTATGTCACGGCATCGTCGAGATGGTGGCGCGCCAGTGGCTTTGATGTGCGCTTGAATGGCAGCGGACTGCGTATCGACACGCAGTCGATCGCCGCGATCTGGAATGGCGGCGTGCAATTCGAGTCGCCGACCGATATCCCGAATCATGCGATCGCCAGTGAAGGCCAAAGCTTTGCACTCGCCGATAGCCAGACCGATGCCACTGCCGCTTCAAAAGGACAGGCCGCGCAAGTGTTGATGCGATTCAACGCTTCGCTGCGCGGCCTGGCCGTGGGCGCGCCAGTTGACTTTCGGGGCGTGGAGATTGGCGAAGTCATCGGCATTCATACTGACGATGATATGACTCATGGCGCCTTCGATATGATCGCGACCGTGAATCTATACCCGATTCGTCTGGGACGCAGCTATCGGAATGCGCTCGGCGAGGGCAACAATGCTGCTGGCCGTGAATTGCTGAGCATGATGATCGCGCGAGGACTGCGTGGCCAACTTCGTATGGGCAATGCGCTAACCGGCCAGCGTTATATTGCGCTCGACTTCTTCCCTCAGGCGCCAGCGGTGCGTTTCGATATGGCGCATCAACCAGTTGAATTGCCTACCGTTCCCAATACGATCGAGGAATTGCAGGATCAATTGAGCAGCACGATTGCACGCCTCGATCGTGTGCCGTTCGACCAGATCGGCCAGAATCTGGCTGTCTCGCTTGATAGCACTTCCACGCTATTCACGAAGGTCAGCGACGAGATCGTGCCTCAGGCGCAGTCCACTCTCCAGTCTGCAGAGCAATCTTTTAAAGCAGCACGCGCAACGCTGCAGCAGGATTCGCCGCTACAGTCGGATGTACATCTGGCGCTGGCACAGCTTAAACGCACGCTGGCCAGCATCGATGCATTAGGCGATTATCTCGAGCGGCATCCCGAGTCACTGGTTTGGGGAAAAACTTCGCCGCCCGCATCGCAGCGATCGTCGCTTACCAGCGATAACCCAGCCCCGCAAAAATAACATCGGTATCGCGGTTATAGCGCGTCACCACGCGATTCCATTCGAGCCGGCCATCCCAATGCTGGGCAAAGCGATACGAAGCGGCGATCGTCACAAGGCCCGAAAACTTTCCCGCTCCCGGGCCTGGCGACTCGCTGTTTTCGTTTTCGTTGATGGCGTAATACGCGCCTGCGCCAAGACCCAGCGTAACCTTGTCGTTCATAAACGCGCGCGTCGCCCATAACTGGCTGGTAATGCCATCGCGACGTGCTGTCTTGCTGCTGCCTTCGTGCAGATAGCCCACCGTAATGTCCATGTATTTCATGAGCCCGCGCCGATATTCAATTGCGCCACCCAGCGCAGAAGGCGAACTGGTCGAATTGACAATCGTTTTGCCGAGATAAACCGCGACTTCGTTATTCGTGACCTTCGACGACGAACCTGCAGCCCAATCGCGCGGGCCCGGTGTACCAGGTGCGTCGAGTTGATAGCCAATACCCAGCATCACGCTGGTAGCATCCGGCCCGCGCTGCACATGAACGCGATTGAGTTGAAGCTGTGTGATCCATCCGCTGGAAGCGTAGTACGCGGCGCGCACGCTATAGACCACGCCCCATCCGTGCACATCCGAATAACTGCCGCCCTGATCGGCTGTTGTCGTATCGAAGTAACGGTAAGGCCCAATACCGGCCTGAATCACAAACTGCGGGCTCGCAACAGGAATGCGCGCCCACAACTGGATCATCTGGCCGTCGCGGTGATGATCCGGGATATGTCCTTCATTGAGCCACGTAAAGCTCGCCGCGAAATACTTTCCGAGACCTTCCTGATAGTTGAAAGCCCATGTGTAGGTATTCGTATTTCCCGCACGCGATCCTCCGCCAAAAAGAGAGAATTCCTGCGCGGACGCCAGCGTGCCATGAAGCAGCAAAAGCGTTGCGGACCATTTCAGACAATTCGATGTTCTGCCCATCACGACTCCGCGCAAGAGTTATCGAGCTTGATGTTCGTTAAACGACCTGTCTATCGCCATGCGCTGCCAACCTGAATATAGAAAGCGTTTTGCCCCGGCCCATGTGCGATATCGAGACCCATCGTCACGCCAAGCTTGCGGGCGATGAGATAGCGAAACCCCGTGCCGAAACCGAAAGCCGTCGGTGCATCGGAAAAGGAATGAATGCCGCCATAAGCCTTGCCTGCTCCGCCAAACCCCAGCACCGACCATCGCGGCGTAACGTAGTAGCGCAATTCGACTTCGCCGGTCAGCTGGTTGCGGTCCTGAAACTTCGCCTGCGATACACCGCGCAGATCGACATAGGGTTGCGCAAAAAACGGAATATCGCCTTGAGAAAAACCGGTATCGGCGCGCAGCCCTAGAACCCACTTCGGCGCGAGGTCGAACCAGCGGTAGCCTTTGGCGGACTGCATCTGGAACGCGCTGTCACTGCCGAAGCCGCCACGCGCGAAATCGGCTTCGAATTCCGCGTAGGTGCCGTTGCGCGGATAAAACATATTGTCGCGCGTATCGTAGTCGACCACGATGCCGCCTTTGCCAATCCGCACGTCCCGCTCGAAGTGGTTAATGCCTTCGGGAATCACCGGGCCGAAACGCGTGGTCGAATCGAAGTAGGTATAGCGCGGGCCGACATACCACGGGCTGTTGCCCACACGGAACAGCAACTGCTGCACAAGCGCAATGCCGCTGAGCTGGTACGCGTTCGCATTGCCTTGCGGGCCGTAATAGTTCAGATGCAGATTGACCTTGCCGAGCACGCCGAGATAGCGAATGCGGTCGTCGTCCCAGGTATGGAAATGCAGCAAGCCGACGCCCCAGCTATGTGTGCCCGTTGCGAAGGCGCCAACGCCCGTGATGTTCGGCGGCGACATCTTTTTGGGCGCGTCTGAATCTGGCTCAGGCTCTCCATGCTCGTTCGCTTCGGAAGCCGATTTTTTTGGCGCAGCGAAATAAAGCAGTCCAAGCCCAAGGCCATAGCCGATTGCCGGCTCCGTGATGATGTCCGGCACGGGCAACACGCCTTTGTGATGCAACAGCATATCGCTCGTGTCGAACTGGCCGTCTTGCGGGTCGATGAAGCGGGACGCATAACCTTCGGCGGCCGCTGCCGTCGATGAAACGACCGCCAGCGCGCAGCACAGCGCGCGAGGCCATGCGATGGCTACGCCCGGACGGGTCGGACGATGCATCAGATGGCAACCATTGCAGGTTGTGCCACGATAGATTTCAATTCGATCACGCTGCCGGCATCCTAAAACGTTAGTTAACGAATTACGGAAATGCGCGTTAAGTGATGCAATTGCTTTTATTCGAAGGCAATGGCCAGCATAACAAATTACATTGAATGTAATCAAGCATGGGTGCCGCTAGTCAATACGCATGAGGCGGCTCGACAGCAGCGAGCACAAGGCGGCAACTCAAGATCGAGCATTCAAACCATGATTTAACAAATCAAAATAATCGTCTCGATTCGTTAAAGAAAAAGGCGATCTTATTAAATGCAAATATTGCGAATCCGCTCAAGAGCAACTCAATCGCCAATTCAAAAGCGCTGACATTGAATCGACTCAACCAGAAAGCAGCATGAAATAAATGCGCGCTTATCTCACCCCAGCACCCTGTCCGTCAGTTGCAAAGTGTTGCAAGTTGCCGTTGCTCTCGACATCAACCCGTCACACCTGTTTCATTCGCTCCAGAAACGTTTGCAAAAGAAAAATCATCGCTCGCAAACGTTTTCACGCGTTTCACAATTCTTTCTTCGAGACCATAGAAACTGTGCGCCGACTCGATCATCGGAATGCAAGCGCATATGCAAAGACGCCTTTTCGAACCGTCGTTGGCAACATGGATATCCGTTGTTCTCGCAACGATCTCGCTCGCCGCCTGCGGCCCGGGTGCGAGCGGCACGACCACTGCCTCAGTGCCTGACACGGTCAGCGCGCAAAGCCCCGCGCGCGACGCCGCTGCCGATCAACAGCCAGCAGCAGCGCCCCGTTCTTCCGCCGCACTCGCCAGCCAGATCGGCACCGCCGCTCCCACCGATGCCGCCAGCTTTGCCTATGCAAACGACCCGGTTCAGAGCGTGCAGGCCAGCCTCGCCGCGGATAGTCAGCAGGTCGCGCCCGTCATGAGTTACGCCCCTGGCGACGAACCGCCAGCCAGCAGCCATTCCAGCAGCACCGCAACGACGCGTCAGTAAGCCACCCAGCAATACACCGTTAATGTGCTTATGCACACATTCATCCAACAAGCAGAAAGGTGAACAAGAATGACGTCAAACAGCCGTCGCCGTTTCCTGCAGACAGTCGCATCGTCGGGCGCCGCCGCCGCGGCCATGACCGTGCTGCCCGAGTCGATTCGCAATGCGCTTGCAATTCCCGCTTTCTCGCGCACGGGCTCGATCCGCGATGTGGAACACATCGTCGTGTTCATGCAGGAGAACCGTTCTTTCGACCATTATCTGGGCCATCTGCGCGGCGTGCGCGGTTATAACGACCGCATGCCGATTCCGCTGCCCGGCGGCCAGCCGGTCTGGTATCAGCCGTCGAAGGAAGACGCCACGAAGCCGGTGCTGCCGTTTCATCTCGATACGCAGACGACCAGCGCGCAATGCGTGGGCGACCTCGATCACTCGTGGTATCCGACGCAATACGCGATCAACAACGGCGCGTACAACCAATGGCCGCAATACAAGACCGATATGACGATGGGCTATTACCTGCGCGCGGACATTCCGTTCCACTACGCGCTGGCCGATGCCTTCACCGTCTGCGATAACTATTTCTGTTCGCTGCCCGGCCCGACGCACCCGAACCGCTCGTACCTGATGACGGGCACGGTCGATCCCACCGGCACGATGGGCGGCCCGCTGCTCGACAACAACGACTATGTGGATGGCGACGTGCCGCCCGCGTATCAACTGCTGTCGTGGACCACCTATCCCGAGCGCCTGCAGGCCGCCGGCATCTCGTGGCAGATCTATCAGCAAGGCACCAATGGCAGCGATCCGATGAACGGCAACTACGGGACCAACATCCTGCAGAACTTCGCCAACTTCATCAACGCCCAGCCGGGTTCGGCGCTTTATCAGCGCGCGCAGACCGTGCGCACGATCGCCGATCTCAAGAACGATGTGCTCGCCAACAATCTGCCGCAGGTATCGTGGCTGCTGCCGCCTGCCGCATTCTCCGAGCATCCGAAATACACGCCGGCCTATGGCGCCGAATACACCTCGCAGATTCTCGACGCACTGACGTCGAATCCCGAGGTGTGGAGCAAGACCGTGCTCTTCATCATGTATGACGAGAACGATGGTTTCTTCGACCATATCGTGCCGCCGCAGCCGCCTACAACGTCGACGCAGGGCAAATCGACGGTGAGCGTGGAAGGCGAGATTCACAACGTCGTCAATCCGGGGCGCGGCGGCAAATACACCGCCGACGGCCTGCCCTACGGCCTCGGCCCGCGCGTGCCGATGACGATCGTTTCGCCGTGGAGCAAGGGCGGTTTCGTGTGTTCGCAGGTGTTCGATCACACCTCGGTGATCCGCTTTATCGAAGAGCGTTTTGGCGTGCACGAGCCGAATATCACGGCATGGCGTCGCGCGGTCTGCGGCGACCTCACCACGGCTTTCGACTTCCGCACGCCCGATTCGTCGATGCCGACGCTGCCGGATACGAGCAACTATATGTCGATGGCCGACAACCAGTGCTCCGCCAACAAGGCCCCGACCGTACCCGCCACGCCGGGCGCGATCGACGCCCAGGAGCCGGGCGTGCGCTATGCCCGCGCGCTGCCCTACGAGTTGCACGTGAACGCACAGGTCGACTCTTCGAAGAAGACGCTGTCGATCACCTTCGCGAACAAGGGCCGCCAGGGCGCGCACTTCTACGTGTACGGCACGAATCGCAGCGACGGCCCGTGGCGCTATACCGTGGAAGCCGGCAAATCGCTCGACGATAGCTGGGATCTGAGCGTAACGAACGGCGTCTACGCCTTCGAAGTGCATGGCCCGAATGGTTTCGTGCGCCGCTTTGCGGGCACGGCGGCCACGTCTTCGTCGTCATCGTCGTCGGGTTTCTTCGGCAAGCACAACGGCACGCCGCAGCCGGAAGTCTCGGCGCAATACGATGTGGCCAACGGCAACCTGTTCCTCAAGTTCACCAACGCGGGCGGCGGCATTTCGCGCCTCACGGTGACGGACAACGCCTATGGCGCACACGAGCGCCTCGTCGTGGTGCCCGCCAACGCGCGCATCGAGGAACCGTGGGTGCTCGCCTCCAGCCATCACTGGTACGACCTCACGGTCACGAGCCCCGACGATGCGACCTTCGTGCGTCGCTACGCCGGCCATATCGAAACCGGCCGCCCGAGCATCAGCGACCCGGCTGCAGTCGCACCCGTCACGCAGTTGAGCTGACGAAGCGGCCGCGCCCGCCTTATCGCCCTTCCAGACGGCGCCTTCGGGCGCCGTTTTTATTTCCTGGCCGAATTCATCCGATAAAAACAGCGCGCTTTGAACACAAATCGGCCCCCATTTCAAGCCAACGGAAGCTGACTGTTGCCAATATCCGACCTTTCAGTAGGCTTGTTGAATTTCTTTGTATATGCGAATCATTTGCATTAGCATTTGCGGCGCTCCTTGAAGTTCTCGCGCCGCCCCCGGCACCCATAACAAAATCAACGTGAGCCGGGCATCCGGCCGATCGAACACATGAAGAAGACCGCCGCCGTCCGCCGTTCCGGCCCCGGCTTTGTCGCCGTGCGCTGCGCCGCCCGTACGCGCATTCCGCTGAGCGCCGCCTTGCTGGTGAGCGCCGGCCTGACGTTGTCCACTTTGTCGGCCACGGGCTGGGCGCAGGAGACCGCGCAGAACGAAAGCCAGACCGGCAGCGCCACGGCGCTACCCACCGTCAAGGTCAGCGCGACGCGCGACAGCGAAGCGGCTTCCCCCGAGCGTGTCTCGGCAGGCGCGCTGGGCAACCGGCGCCAGGTGGACACGCCGTTCTCCACCGACGTCGTCACCACCGAGCAAGGCAAGGACCGCCTCGCCAGCACCGCCAACGATCTGTTCAAGTACGATCCGGCGGTCACGAATATCGGCGACAACCTGACCGGCGAAAACTCGGCGTTCAGCATTCGCGGCCTGCCGATCGACATGCTCAACGGCGTCAAGGTCGATGGCCAGAACTTCCCTTCCTGGGACACCGAACTATCGCTCGAACCGTTCGAGCAGGTCGAACTGCTCAAGGGTCTTTCGGGCTTTATGTACGGCTTCAGCAACCCCGGCGGCATCGTCAATTACGTGCTCAAGCGCCCCACCGACGATCCGTATCGCAGCTTCTCGATCGGTTATCAGTCGGCGGGCGTATTGAGCGAGAAAATCGATCTGGGCGGACGCTTCGGCAACGACAAGCGCTTTGGCTATCGACTCAACCTCGTCAACGACGACGGCAATACCGCCGAAGCCAACGGCCATGTGCGCCGCCAGGTGGCGTCGCTCGCGCTCGACTTCCGCATCACGCCGGATCTCACGTGGACCGTCGACGCGTTTTATCAGAAGCGCAAGACCAACGGCACGCTATTCGGGATCTGGTTTTACGACACGCCGATCCCCGATGCGAGCAAGGTCACGCACCAGCTTACGCAACCGCAGAACTACTACCAGACCGAGATCGCTTCGTTCGGCACCGGGCTGGAATATCGTCTCTCCGAAAACTGGCACGCGAACCTCAAGTACCGCTTCGCCAAGGAAAACCGCACCAACTCGGACAGCCTGCTGATGGTGACCGATGCGGCGGGCAACTACAGCAACACGCTGTACGCGGCCCTGACGCGCTACTTCTACCAGAACCTCGACGCCATGGTGGAAGGCAAATTCAACACCGGCCCGATCAAACATGACGTGGTGCTCGGCGCGAGCTATCAGACGCAGACCAGCGAATACGACAATAGCGAAGGCTGGAACAGCGGCTATTTCCTCGGCAACGGCAATCTCTATCAAAGCACGCTGCTGACCAATGACGCAGTGAATATCGGCGAGAATCTCTATCGCCATGAAGTCACGTCGCAGACTGCGCTCTATGCGAGCGACACGGTGCAATTCAACTCGCGCATTTCCGCGCTGCTGGGCCTGCGTTATACGCAGTTCCGCGACCGTGTCTATCAGCCCGATCAATCGGTCAATGCCGATTACAGCGCGAATCCCGTCACGCCCACCGTTGCGCTGATGTACAAGCTCGATGCCGATTCGACGCTCTACGCGAGCTATGTCGAAGCGCTGCAGCAAGGCGGAGCGGCGAGCAATACCAACGTCAACTATCCGCAGACTTACGGCCCGCTCAAGAGCAAGCAATACGAAGTAGGTTTCAAGGCCGATCATCGCAACTGGGGCGCGAATCTCGCGCTGTTCCGCATCGATCAGGGCTACGAGTACACCAATAGCGCCAATGTGTTCGTGCAAAGCGGCACCAGGCGCTATCAAGGCGTCGATGCGAGCGGCTGGCTGCAACTCGCGCACGACTGGCGTCTGATGGGCGGCGTGATGTGGCTCGACGCCAAGGCCGTCGACGTGGACGATGCCAGCGTCGAAGGCAAGCGCGTCTATGGCGCGCCGCGCTTCACGCTCACGGGCCGCGTGGAATACAACCCGTCGTATCTGCGCGCGCTGACCGTTGCGTTCGGCGGCAAATACGTGGGCAATATGGCCGTCGATGCCGCGAATACGCAATTCGTCCCGGCATACACCACGTGGGACCTGAGCGCGAAATACGACACCCAGGTCGCCGGCAAGGACGTCACGCTGCGCGCCGGCGTGAACAACCTTTTCAATCGCCGCTACTGGACGGCAGCGTGGGGCTACTACGTGATGCCTTCGGCCACGCGCACCTTCGTTGCCAACGCCACGATCGAGTTTTAACGCAGCCACTCATTGCGCGTAAGCGCCAGACAATAAGGGCCTTCGAGATTTTCGAAGGCCCTTTGCGTTTGCGTCGCCAGCAAAGCGCGCGCAGCGGTGGCAGAATAGGCGGTTCTGTTTCCCGGCCACGACGTCACGCGTTGCCGCGCGCGGCGTCGGCTTCCCCTACCGTTGCATTGTTCAAGAGGATCGTTCCATCATGACTTCGAGCGCGAAGCCCTACCCGGATACCCAGATTTACGTCGACGGCGCCTGGCGCGCCGGCGCAAAGACGATCGCCGTGATCGACCCCGCCACCGAGGCGGAGATCGGACGCCTGAGCCTCGCCAGCGAACAGGACCTTTCGGATGCCGCCGAAGCCGCGGCGCGCGCGTTCAACGCATGGCGCAAGGTCTCGCCGCTCGAGCGCAGCAAGCTGATGCGCCGCGCCGCCGACCTGCTGCGCGAGCGCGCAGGCGACATCGCCGCCATCATGACGCGCGAGCAAGGCAAGCCGGTTGGCGAAGCCAAGGCCGAAGTGCTGGCAGGCGGCGACATCATCGACTGGTTCGCCGAAGAAGGCCGCCGTACCTATGGCCGCGTGGTGCCGTCGCGCACGGACGCCGTGCGCCAGATCGTCACGCGCGAGCCGGTCGGCCCGGTCGCGTGCTTCACGCCCTGGAACTTCCCGGTGAATCAGGCCGTGCGCAAGGTCTCGGCCGCGCTCGCCTCGGGCTGTACCGTCGTGCTCAAAGGACCGGAAGAAACGCCCGCGAGCTGCGCCGCGCTCGTGCAGGTGTTCATCGACGCAGGCGTGCCGCAGGGCGCGCTCAACCTCGTGTTCGGCGTGCCTTCGGATGTCTCGTCGTATCTGATCGCGCACCCGGCGATCCGCAAGATCTCGTTCACGGGCTCGACGCCGGTGGGCAAGCTGCTGGCCGCGAAGGCCGGCGAGCACATGAAGCGCGTCACGATGGAACTGGGCGGCCACGCGCCCGCGATCGTGTTCGCCGATGCGGACATTCCGCGCGCCGCGAAGCTGCTCGCCATCGCCAAGTTCCGCAACGCGGGCCAGGTCTGCATTTCGCCTACGCGCTTCCTGATTGAAGACGCGGCCTATGACGAATTCCTCGAACACTTCGTCGCCACGACGAAGACCATCAAGGTCGGCAACGGTCTCGAGGAAGGCGTGCAGATGGGCCCGCTCGCGAACGATCGTCGCCTCGCCGCGATGGAACGTCTTGTCGCCGATGCGCGCGAACACGGCGCGAAGGTGCTCACGGGCGGCGAACGCGTCGGCCGCGAAGGCTACTTCTTCGCGCCCACCGTGCTGGCCGATGTGCCGCTTTCCGCGCGCATCATGACCGAAGAGCCGTTCGGCCCGCTCGCGCCGGTTTCGCGTTTCTCGCGCTACGAAGACGTGATCGCCGAAGCGAATCGCCTGCCCTTTGGCCTCGCGGCTTATGCGTACACGCGCTCGGCGGCCACTTCGGCGGCGCTTTCCGAAGACATCGAAACCGGCATGCTGTCGATCAACCACCACGGCCTCGCGCTGCCTGAAGTGCCGTTCGGCGGCGTGAAGGATTCGGGCTACGGTTCGGAAGGCGGCACCGAAGCGATGGAGCCGTACCTCGTGACCAAGTTCGTCACCGAGCATCGTTGATCGCAGTACGCGCGGCGCGTTGATTCCGGCGCGCCGCGCTTCGAGTTTCAGGCTTAAGGTTTCACTCTTTACTCGCGGTTGCGCGGATAAGTCGGCAGATCATCCGCCAGCCGCACCCAATCGAGCTGTTGCGACGTCCAGGTGTGATCCTCGGGCGGCGCTGCGCCGGGCGCGTCCAGCGTGCCGGTGGCAACGTCGATCTCATCGGCATACGCCGCACTGCGGTAAGTCAGCGGCGTACCGCATTCCGGGCAAAACGCCCGCTCTACCCCTTCGCTCGACGCATACGACTTCGTTGCACCCGCAACCAGTTTGAACGCATCGCACGACACGCTCATCCAGCCGACGAACGGCGCCCCCGATGCGCGCCGGCAATCCACGCAATGGCACGCCGTCGTGCCGATCGGCTCGCCCGCGATCTCGTAGCGGACGCTGCCGCACAAACATCCTCCTTGGCGCATCGCTTTCTCCTTCGCTGCGCGCTGTTTCTTGCACGCGCCTTACAGATCGAATTTCTTTACATACGACGGGAATAGAACGCGCCATCGCCCTGTTGACGCTCATAACGGCCACCATGACCTTCGACAGGACCGATCATGCCCCATCGCCCACCGCCATTCCCGCACTTGCGCATCCCGACGATCGCATCGTACGCCAACGGAGCCGCATCATGAGCCGCCCCCCCATCTGCGTACCTTGCAGGCTTGCCGCCATTGCAGCCGTGATCGGTGGCGCCGCTGGCCTGTTCGCATGGACGGCAGGATGGCTGACGCCGACGCGACTGGACGCGCCGCACATCGTCAACACATTCGAAACGAACTATGGCGTCCACACGGGCTATCGGCGCAATCACGCGAAAGGCCTGTGCGTGGAAGGCGAATTCGATAGCAACGGCAATGGCGCAAGCGTATCGCGCGCGGCCGTGTTCGCGCCGGGCGCCACGCCCGTCATTGGACGCCTCGCGATTCCGGGCAGCAATCCATCGGCGCCTGACGCCAGCATACCGGTGCGCAGCATGGCCTTGCTGTTCCAGTTGAAGGACGGCGAGCAATGGCGCACCGGCATGAATTCCGCACCAGTCTTTGTGGTTCGCACCCCGAAGCAGTTTTATCAGCAACTGGTCGCGTCGAAACCCGATCCGACAACCGGCAAGCCCGATCCCGCGAAACTCAATGCATTTTTTATCGCGAACCCGGAAACGCTGCCGTTTCGCCAATGGTTGAAAGCGCATCCGCCTTCATCGAGCTTCGCGAATACGCCTTTCTGGAGCATCAACGCGTTCATCGCGACCAATGCCGAAGGCAAAATGCAGGCGGTACGCTGGGAGATGGTGCCCGAGACGCCATTCGAAGCCGAATCCGCCGATCAGAAACACAACCCCGATTTCCTCGCCGACGATCTCGACAACCGGCTCGCACAAGGTCCGCTGCGCTGGCATCTGGTGCTCACCGTAGCGGCGCCAGGCGACGCCACCAGCGACGCCACGCAGCAATGGCCTGATTCGCGCCAGCAGATCGACGCGGGCACGCTCGTGCTGCGCCAGGCCACACCGCAACGCGCAGGCGCCTGCCGCGACGTCAATTACGATCCGACCATCCTGCCCGATGGTCTGAAGCCTTCCGACGACCCGCTGCTCGCCGCGCGCTCCGCCGCCTATTCGGTGTCGTTCAACCGCCGCACGCGCGAACAAGCCGCCCTGGCACACGAACATGGAGAAGCCCAGCAATGAAGCCCGTCCACGCGCATTTCAGCGGCCTCGCCCGCCTGCTTCACTGGTCGATGGCAGTCCTTATCGTTGCCATGCTCTTTGTGGGTGTGGGGATGGTGGCGACGGTTTCGACGCTACACGACAGCCTGATCGCACTGCATCGGCCGCTCGGCATCGCCTTGCTCGTGCTGGTGATCGTGCGCGTTGTCGTGCGCCTGACACGCGGCACGCCGCCTTTACCTCGCGATATCCCAGGCTGGCAGCGCACCGCCGCGCATGCGTCGCATCTGCTGCTTTATGCCTTGATGATTGCGATGCCCCTGATTGGCTGGGCGATGCTATCGGCAGCAGGTTATCCCGTGGTGCTCGCGGGCGCCGTGCATCTACCGCCCATTGCGCCGCACAGCGTCACGCTTTATGCCTGGCTGCGTGCGGCGCATACATGGCTCGCCTTGCTGCTGTTCGCAACGGTGATGATGCATCTGGGCGCGGCGCTGTTCCACGCATGGATCCGGCGCGATGGCGTATTCAGCAGCATGGCGCGCGGATAAACCGTCAAACATGCGCGTCGCGGCCGTGGACCGGTTGCATTGGCGGCCCCATGAATTCGGCGCGCAGCGCCTCGCGCGCACTCTTTCTGCGCACCCAGATGGCGGTGAGTATCGGCACCAGAATGGCCGTCACGAGGCAGGCCGTGGCGACCATCGCGGTTGCGGCGGGCACGAGCGGTTTGAAGCGCGGAATCATTTCGCCGATGATCGCGGGGTTCGCCACGGCCGCGCCCGCGGTGGACGACGCCGCCAGTCCCGCCGCGCCGTTGCCGCCCGCAATCAGACGATCGGCAAGAATCAGCGGAATGCCGGTCACGACGATCACGCCAAGACCGAGCATCACGCCCGCGAAACCACTGGTCGCGATCACGTTGAGATCGATGCCGTTGCCCAGTGCAAAGCCAAAGAACGGAATGAGCGGATGCACGCACCGCCCGAAAAGTTCGCGCAGATCGTGATCGAGATTGCCGAGCACAAAGCCGACGAAGAACGGCAATACCGCGCCTACAAATAAACGCGGTTCGAAAAATGCCACGCCGGTCGCGCCCAGAATGATCATGCTGACGAGCGGCCCCGATTCGATCGACATCAGCACGAATGCGCCCGCTTCTTCTTTCGTGCCGTACTGCTGCATGACGGCGGCGTAGAGACCGCCGTTGGTCATGTCCATCGAGGTGGTGATCGCGAGGATGGAAAGGCCTGCAAACAGGCCGCTTTTGATGCCATCGACGGGCAGAAAGTGCGCGGCAACCAGCGTGGCGATCCACGCCACCAGCATCTTCGTGACGAGCAGCGTGCCGGATTTGCGCAGCACGGTGCCAGTCGCGCGCAGGTCGATGGTCGCGCCCATGCAGAAGAACCACACGGCCAGAATAGGCACGGTGCCCGCAATCAGGCCGTTGGTGAAAGAACCGAAGTATTTGCCCGCGCCGGGCGCGAACGTATGCACGCAGGCGCCGAGCAGCAATGGCACCAGCATCAGACCGCCAGGCACGCGATCGATGGCCTTCTTCAGCTTCATGCCTCCTCCTTGGACTTGTATCCAGTCTCGGGCTGCTTTCTTCAGAAAAATAGTAGCAGCGCCAAGGAAGAGGCGTTTTGGTATTTTGGCTGCGAGCGCTCAGCGTTTACCCGTTGATTTACGGGGTTTTCTCACTATTTGAGTCATGAGGCGTGCAATGTCAGACGATCGCCCGATGCATTGCACACCCCATCGTCATATTTAGCTGGCGTTGCTACGCCAGCCCAGACCCAGACTCTTCTGAATGGAAATGAAGTCCTTGAGCAGTTCGGCCTGCCCCGAAATCACATCCTGTTGCGCGAGAAATTCCGCGCGCTGCGTATCGAGCAGATCGACCAGACTGGATGCGCCCGCACGATAACGCTGACGCATCAGCACGGCCGAACGCTGCGCCGAGGTCTGCACTTTCTGCAGCGTCACCAGATGTTCGCGCTGATAGCCGTAGCGCGAAAGCGCACCGTTCGCATCCTGCAGCGCGGCGAGCACGGTCTTTTCGTAACGCGCTTCGGCTTCATCGCGCGAGGCTTGCGCGCCACGTACCGCACCCATCGTGCGGCCGAAGTCGAACAGATTCCATTGCAGATACGGCACGCCAACCCAGCTGAAATTGTTCTTGCGCAGCAGGTGGCCCGGGTCCGCCGCCGTGAAGCCCAGATCGCCGAATAGCGTGAGCTTGGGCAGGAAATCGGCGACATGCTCGCCAATCTGCGCGTTGCTCGACGCGAGACGCCGCTCGGCCGCGCGAATGTCGGGACGCTGCGCGAACATCGCCGCCGGATCGCCGACCGGCACCGAAGCCGGCAGCACCGGCAGCGCGCGCGGCGCGGCGAGTTCGGCGTCGAGCGCGCCCGGCGCCTTGCCGGTGAGCACGGCAAGTTGATCGAGCGACGTCTCCACTTGCGAAGCCAGCGGCGTAATGGTCGAACGCGTGGTTTCGACTTGCGTGGTCAAACGCTCGACATCGACGTCCGCAGCCGTGCCGCCTTGACGGCGCTGCTCGGTGAGCGTCAGCGACTGCTGCTGCAATTCGGCAGTTTGTTGCGCGATCAACAAACGCTGCTGCTCGTTGCGCAGATCGACATAGGCCTGCGCCACTTCGGCAGCGAGCGAGACTTGTGCATCGGCGAGATCGGCATCGACGGCATCGGCTTCGTCGCTCGCGGCTTCCACCGCGCGACGCGTGCCGCCGAACAGATCGATCTCCCACGAAGCGTCGAAACCCGCCGTGTAGAACTGCAGCGGACCGCGGCCGCTCGAGCCCGACGAACTGGAACTCGAACTACCACTACTCGACGAGAACGAACTCAGGTCGGGCTCGCGCATACGCGGCGCGGCGACGGCGGCCGAGATCTTCGGCATCTCCGCGCCACGCTGCTGCTGGAGTTGCGCGCGCGATTCGCGCAGACGGGCACGGGCGGCGCGCAGATCGGGATTGTGCTCGAATGCAGCGGAAATCAGCGCATTCAATTGCGGATCGTCGAATGCGAGCCACCATTCGCTGGGCGCGCGTGCGGGCGTCACGCCTTGCGTCGGCGTGCGCACGAACGAAGCGGCGCTGGCCGCTTCGGGCGCCACGGCAGGCGCGCCGTGATAGTCGGGGCCAACCGTACACGCGGCGAGCGCGCAGGCCGCCGCAAGCGTTGAAAGCGGCGCGAGGAAAGGACGATAGGAACGAGTTGCCGTCATGAGTCGAATTGTTGAGCTTCAGTGGCCGGCTGACGGCGCCTTCACGCCGGGCTGCGGTTTCTTGAGCAGGAGCGCGAGCGGCACGCAGGCAGCGAGCGCAACGCCGAGCACCCAGAATGTTTCGGAGTACGTGATGACTGTCGATTGCACCTGAATCTGCGCGGCAATCTGGCCGAGCGATTGCACCTGCGCGTGCGCCATATCGCCGGTCTGGGCGAACCAGTTGGCCGCGCCCGAAGCCAGGCGCTCCTGCCCGATCACCGAATTAGCGCTCAGCGACTCGCGCAGCATGGCCGTGTGGAAGGTCTCGCGCCGATCGATCAAGGTGCCGATGATCGCCAGTCCGACCGAGCCGCCCAGGTTACGCGCCATGTTGTAAAGCCCGGCCGCATCGCCCGAATCTTCGCGCGCAACGGCGGCCATCGAAGCCTGATTGAGCGGCATCATCGCCAGCATTTGCGCCACGCCGCGAATCAGTTGCGACCAGACGAAATCGTGGCCCACACTCTGCGCGGTCAGCGAAATATCGAGCATGCAGCTGAGCGTGAACAGCAAGAGCCCGGTCACCACCAGCACGCGAAAATCCACCTTGCCGAGCAGACGCGGCAAGATCGGCATCACCAGAAACGCCGGCAGCCCCGAAAGCAACATGATGGCGCCGGATTGCTCGGCGTTGTAGCCCGCCACGATGCTCAGGAACTGCGGCAGCAGATACGAAATGCCGTAAAGACCGGCGCCCACCGCCGACACAATCACAATCACGCTCGCATAACGCGGATTGCGCATCAGCGAAAGACGCAAGATGGGCTTCTTCGCCACGAACTGCGAAATGCCGATCAGCACCATTCCCGCCAGCGACACACAGGTCAGCGTGACGATCATGCTCGATTCGAACCAGCGCTCGCGCTGCCCTTCTTCGAGCACCACCGTGAGCGTGCTCAGCCCGACAGCGAGGCCGACGATACCAAGCCAGTCGGCCTTCAAAAAGGCCTCCCAGTGCGGACGATCCTTCGGCAGCCCGACCACCAGCAGCGTAATGAGCGCGATACACACGGGCAGGTTGATGAAGAAACACCAGCTCCAGCTGATGTTTTCCGCGAGCCAGCCGCCCAGCACGGGACCGAGCAGCGGCCCGAGCAGCACGATCAACCCGAACACCGTCATCCCTACGGGCAACTGCGAAAGCGGCAGCCGCGTGCGGATAATGGTCTGCGCGGTAGGAATCATTGCGCCGCCGGTAAAGCCCTGGCCGATACGCCCGGCGATCATCAGGCCCAGCGTGCCCGACCAGCCGCACATCATCGAAAAGCCGATGAAGAGCGCTGCATTGGCAAGCAGAAAGTTTCGCAGTCCGAACACACGTGTGAGCCATGCAGCCAGCGGAATCATGACGATTTCCGACATCAGATAGCCCGTGGAAATCCACGTGCCTTCCGTGCCGGTCGCGCCGATTTCGCCCTGAATCTGCGGCAACGCCGAGTTCGTAATCGAAATATCGAGCGTCGCCATCAGCGCGCCCAGCGCACCCGCGGCTACGGCGATCCAGTCGGCCGTGGTCGCGCGTTCGTGCGGCTGCGGCGCGGCCGATGCGGCGCTGCCTGCAGCACCCGTTGAGTTAGTCACGATGATTCTCGGCGTCGATACGGCGATCGTCGTCGCGTGCGGAACGCGTATCGACATCGACATTCACGGACATACCCGGCAGCAGCACACCGCGCGTTTCCGGGCCCGTATCGAGACGAATCCGCACCGGCACGCGTTGCACGATCTTGGTGAAGTTGCCCGTGGCGTTCTCCGGCGGCAGCAACGCGAATTGCGCGCCCGTGCCCGGCGAGAAGCTGTCGACCACGCCATGCAGCGTATGGCCCGGCAAGGCATCGACATGCATTTCGACCGGCTGGCCAATCCGCATGCGGCCGATCTGCGTTTCCTTGAAATTCGCGGTGAGATAGGTTTTCTGCACCGGCACGACGGTCAGCATGCGCGTGCCGGGCTGCACGTACTGCCCCACACGCACGGTGCGATCGCCCACGCGCCCTGCAAGCGCGCTTTTCACCACGGTGTTGTCGAGATCGAGTTGCGACTGCGCCGCACTGGCGCGCGCCGCTTCGAGTTGTGCACGCGCCTGCGCCTGCTGCGCGGTGAGCGCGGCGATTTGCGAACGCTGCGCTTCGACGGCGGCCGAATCGGCGGCCAGCGTGGCTTGCGCCTGATCGCGCGTGCTCTTGAGTTCGGCGAGACGTTCGGTCGTTTCCGCGCCCGTGGCCGCCAGCGGCGCGTAGCGCGCCACTTCGTCCTGTGCGTGGCGCAGACTGACGCGCGCCACTTCCTGCTGCGCCTGCGATTGCGCGATGTTCGCGCGTTGCTGCAGGAGTTGCGCATCGGCGTGCTGGATGTCCGCCGCGCGCGCATCGACGGTGGCGTTCGCCTGATCGAGCGCGACCTGGTACTGGCGCGCATCGAGCTTCACGAGCGGATCGCCAACCTTCACAGTCTGGTTGTCGGCCACGTAGACATCGGTGATATAGCCGCTCACCTTGGGCGCGACGGTCACGCTGTCGGCCTGCAGGTAGGCATCGTCGGTACTTTCGATAAAGCGGCCGACGAGCCACCAGTGCCCGCCCCAGACGCCCGCCGCGACCAGCGCGCTGAGCCCGAGACCCACCAGCACCATCCGCCTGTTGCCACGTTTTCCCGGCGAAACGGCATCGCCCGGCACTTCGCGCCCAGGCGCACCCGCAGTCGTTGACATGATTTTCACAACCTTAGAAAAAGATTATTACCAGTTGGCAAAATTATTCCACCCGGAAAAATTGTGTCAAGTGTTATATTTTCGACAGCCAAGGCAATCCCACATGACATGAACGAACCCAAACGACTGCGCCGCCCTTCGGCGGGCGGTTATGCACGCGGCGACGAAACGCGCCGCAAGATCATCGAAGCCGCCATCAGCCTGTTCGGGCAACTCGGTTTCGAAGGCGCATCGACACGCGATATCGCCGCGCGCGCGGGCGTGAATGCTCCGGCGCTGCAGTACTACTTCGAGAATAAGGAAGGCCTTTACCGCGCCTGCGCCGAGTCGATCGCCGACGAATCGTGGCAAGCGCTGGAGCCGGCCGTGCTGCGCGCACGCGCAGTCCTCGAACGCAACGGCGACACGCCGGAACTGATCGATGCCTTCATCGACATCCTGCGCGCCGTGGCCGATCGCACATTCGTGAAGCGCAGCGAGCCGGATCAACGGCTCTTTTTCGCGCGCGAACAAGGCGGCGGCGAACCCGAGATCGGCTCGCAGGTGCTGCGCGAACGCGTGCGCGAGCCGCTGAACGAAGTGAACGTGGAACTGCTCGCGCGCATCACCGGCAAGAAGGCCGACGATCCGCTCACCGTGGTGCGCATGTTCAGCCTCTACGGGCAATTTCTGGTGTTCCATATCGCGCGCGGCTCGACGCTGACGACGCTCGGATGGAATGAAATCGACGCGGAAAAGGCCGACTTCCTCAAGACCAGTTGCTGCGAGCAGACCCGTGTTCTGCTGGAGCACTGGAGCCGTGTGCGCAACGCCTGAGCGGCCGTAACTTGTGCGCGCGTTTCCGATCGGAGACGCCAGCGGCATGGCGATGCGGATCGGAAACTGCGCGCATTGCGTACGATTTCGCTGGCCGACGTGCACAGCGTTTCGCCCGTGATAGTGTTAAAGATCCCTTCCACCTCCAGCCGGTCGCCATGTCACCCACTACCGCCGTCGTCAGCATCCTCGCCGCGCTTTTGCTCGGCGCCATGAGTCCCGGCCCCAGCTTTGTGATGGTCGCGCGCAATTCGATCGGCCTGTCACGACGCGACGGTGTCGCCACTGCGCTCGGCATGGGGGTGGGTGCGATCTGCTTTGCGGGCATCGCGCTCGCCGGCCTCTATACGCTGCTCGCCACGGTTGCGTGGCTGTATGCCGGTCTCAAGATCGCGGGCGGTCTCTATCTGCTTTACATCGCCTCGCGCATCTGGCGCGGCGCGGGCGAACCCGTGACGATGGGCGCAGGCGAGAAGCAGATCGCCCATCCCGCGAAATCGTTCTGGACCGGCCTCACGACCCAGCTCAGCAACCCGAAAACGGCCGTGGCTTACGGCAGCATTTTCGTCGCGCTGCTTCCGCAGCATCCGCCGATCTGGTGTTATTTCGCGCTACCGCCGCTCGTATTCGCGATCGAAACCGGCTGGTATACGGTGGTCGCGCTGAGTTTTTCGAGCCAGCGTCCGCGCGATATGTATCTGCGCGCCAAGCGCTGGATCGACCGCATTGCTGCTGGCGCAATCGCGGCGCTGGGTCTGCGGCTGATCGTCAGCGCCGGTCACCGCGGGGTTTAACGCTGGCTGAGCGCCGGGTTTCCTTAAGGAAACTCGGCGGGAAAAGAAATTTCCCCCCGGGCGCTTGACAATCTACCTTCTAGTAGATAAATTGAAGCCCATGAACACGAAGTTGACAGTACGCGAACAGGTTCTCGATCACGCCATCACGTTGATGATGTTGCGCGGGTATAACGGCTTTAGTTATCGCGACCTGTCGGAACTCGTGGGCGTGAAGACGTCGAGCATTCACTACTACTTCCCGTCGAAAGACGACCTCGTGCTCGAGGCGGTGAAGCAGTACAGCGACGAAGTCATGCAGGCGCTGCAAACGGTCGACCCGGCACTGCCGGCCAACGAAAAGCTCGCGCTGTACACGCGCTTTTTCGGCAAGACGCTTGGCGACGGTAACCAGATCTGCCTGTGCGGCATGCTGGCTGCCGACATCGAAACGCTGCCCGAGTCCGTGCGCGAAGCCGTTCAGGCGTTCTTCCGCACAAACGAATCGTGGCTGGCGAAGGTGCTGGCGCAAGGCGTCAAGGAAGGCACCCTGGTCGCACGCGGCAAGCCGGAAAGCGCAGCGCGCACGTTGTTCGCCGCGTTGCAGGGCAGCGTGATCGCAAGCCGCCTGTTTCATACGAAGGCGCGCCTGGAAGACGTGGAAGCCATGTGGAAAGTGGCGTCCTGAGCAGGCTGGCCAGAGAGATTTGAAGAAGGCGGTTCACCGCCTTTTTGCAGGACGATGAATCTATCTTCTGATAGATAGCTCCATCGAAAAGCAGGACATCCGGTAAAGATTAATGTATGTTTATGTCGTAGCCCTATATCTATCTAGTGATAGATAGTATTTGCAAAAATGACGACGGCGATCACGTGTACGCCACGAACGAACGCTATCGTCGATGTCATGCAGTCAACCCTTGTCGCGAAGACCGCCATTGGTCCGGACGACTAACGATTCAACACCTGCAGTTTTCATGCTGCGTTGCTCACACTGGAGAGTCAGTCATGTCGATCGAAAAAGCCCTTTACACCGCCGAAGCCACCGCAACCGGAGGCCGTGACGGCCGCGCCGTCGTCCCCGCCAGCAAGCTCGACCTGAAGCTCGACACGCCGCGCGAACTGGGCGGCGCAGGCGGTGAAGGCACGAACCCCGAACAACTGTTCGCAGCGGGTTACAGCGCGTGCTTCATCGGCGCGATGAAGTTCGTGGGTGCACGCGACAAGATCGCTGTGCCGGCCGATCTCTCGATCACCGGCCGCGTGGGTATCGGCCAGATCCCGAACGGCTTCGGCATCGAAGTGGAACTGCGTATCTCGCTGCCGGGCATGGACCGCGCTGCGGCGCAGGAACTGGTCGACAAGGCTCACATCGTCTGCCCGTACTCGAACGCCACGCGCGGCAACATCGACGTGACGCTGACGATCGTTTAAGGCCGCACACGCAGTCTGCCGCCAGTTTTCCCGATTTGTTTTCTCGATTTCCGATCGGAAAAATTGCGCAAAAGCGGCACTGCATCGCGCCGGGCGGTGACGGAGCGAGCCTGATCGAGGCTCGCCCCGGCGCCGCCCGGCGCGTTGTTGTTTTTGTTAGTGGCTGTCGCCAGCAAGGCCTGCCATCAGCCCGCTCGCGCGCTGCACCTTCGCCACGACTGCCCTGTCGAGCACCGAACGCCCTTCCGGCACGGCAAGCGTCAGAAACGCGCGCGCCCGCGTGATGCCTGTGTAGACGAGTTCGCGCGTGAGGATCGGGCTGTAGGTATCGGGCAGCACGAGCGCCGCGTGCATGAACTCCGAGCCCTGCGATTTGTGGACCGTCAGCGCGAACACCGTTTCCACGCCCTGCAAACGGCTAGGCGATACCCACTTCACGCCGCCCACGCCGTCACCGGACGGAAACGCCACGCGCAGAACCGGCGGCTTGCCCTCTTCAACCGGCAAATCGAGCGCAATGCCGATATCGCCGTTCATCAGCCCAAGCTCGTAGTCGTTGTGCGTGACCAGCACGGGGCGTCCCGCGTACCAGTCGCCCAGCGGCTCGATCAAACCCTCTTCCTGCAGCAATCGCGCCACGCGCCGGTTGAGCCCTTCCACGCCCCAGGCGCCGCGTCGCAATGCGCACAGCAACTGGAATTCCGTGTGCGCTTTCAGCACGCCGGCAGCCCATAAAGCGAGTTCTTCAGGCGTCGCACCAGGCGCTGGACGTGTGCTGCGCATCGTTTTCAGATAGTGACGATAACCGCGCCGCGGCACATCACCTTGTTGCTGCCCAGCCTCGCCAACATTGCCATCGACGATCAACGCGCGTAGCGGCGCATCGTCGTGCATGGGGCAGATCACGCGTGCGAGATCCGCATAGCCATGCCGCCAGATCTTCGCCACGCCCGTCGCATCGCCGGTATTGACGAGTTCCGCGAGCGCGCCAATGCCACTTTCCGATGCGAAACGATGGCTCTGACGCAGCATCGCCACGGCCTGATCGAGCGGCGTGCCGCGCGCATCGAGCATGACGGTGTCGATCCGCTCGCCCGTAGCCGCTTCGAGCCACGTGCGCGTCGCCTCCGTATAGTGGCCTTCGCGGGCGCGATCGCAAAGTTCGCCGAGAACGGCGCCCGCCTCGACGGAAGCCAGCTGGTCCTTATCGCCGAGCAGGATCAAACGCGCCGTCGGCGGCAAGGCATCGAGCACCGCCGCCATCATTTCAAGGTCGACCATCGACGCTTCGTCGATCACCAGCACATCGACAGGCAGCGGATTGGCCGCATCGTGACGGAAACGCCGGCTGCCGGGCCGCGTACCCAGCACGCGATGCAGCGTCGTCACTGCGGTGGGAATGGCGTTGCGCAAAGCCGTTGCATCCACGCTCTGCGCGAGCGCATCAAACGGCAGGCGCGCCACTGCACCTGCAATCGATTCGTTCAGCCGCGCCGCCGCCTTACCCGTCGGTGCGGCCAGACGAATCCGCAATGGTCGCGCCGATGCCTTGCTGCCCAGCGCCAAGGTCTGCAGGAGTGCCAACAACTTCACCACGGTGGTCGTTTTCCCCGTGCCCGGCCCACCCGTGATGATGCTGAAAGCGCTGCGCGCGGCGAGTGCGCAAGCGAGCTTCTGCCAGTCGGCCTGCTTTGCCGGTTCCACCGCATCGCGCGGCGCAAACAGCGCATCGAGCGCCGCGCGCGCCGCAGCGGCGGGCAATTCCATATCGATGCGGGCGCGTTGCGCGAGCCGCGCTTCGATGCCCGCGCGCACGTCCTGTTCGTATTGCCAGTAGCGGCGCAGATAGCAACGCGTCCCCGTCAACACGAGCGGCGTGTTGCCTGCATCCTTGCCCACGAGATCGGACATATCGAGCGCCGCGAGCCAGTCTTCGAGCGTGACGCCCGCCAGCACCTCGGCAGGCGGTTGCGGCGGTTCGTCGGTTTGCACCTGCGGGCCGTCGGGCGGCAGGGACAACGCAAAGGCCGGATCATCGAGCGTCGCTTGCAAATCGAGGCACACGTGTCCGCGCCCGAGTTGATGACTGGCGAGCGCCGCCGCAAGCAAGAGCAAAGGCGAGGCTTCAGGCGCCTCTTCCAGCAGAAAGCGCGCGAACGCACCATCGAGCGCACGCAGCCAGCCGCGCTCGACCCAACGTTCGAGCGTGGCCAGCATCTGCGCCGCAGTGCTGGCTGTAGCCGTGCGCGCCGCCGCCACGTTGGAGACCTCGGGCTTTGGTGCGTCGATCACGCGTTCAGGCTCTGGCGCTTGCGCGGGCAAATCCAGATCGGCGAACAGATCGCCCGTTACGCCGATACCGTCTTTCGGCGCGGAAGTCGCGGTCGTGCGTCGCTTCGTCATACCGCGCCCTCCAGCGTGTCGTGATTCGCAAACAGCGCGTCGAGTCCTTCGATCAACTCGCGCGGCGGCCGCTCGCAATGCAAGCCCTGGCTTGCCGAATTTCCACCGCGCAGGAACATATAAACCGCCCCGCCGATATGTCGATCGTAGTCATAGTCGGGCAATCGTGATTTGAGCAGCCGGTGCAGCGCAAACAAATAAAGCGCATATTGCAGTTCATAACGCGAATGCAGGATTTGCGATTGCATTTTTTCTACGGTGTACGAAGCATCGTCGAAGCCTAGCCAATTCGACTTGTAGTCGGCGACGTAGTAACGCCCTTCATGCTCGAATACCAGGTCGATAAAGCCCTTGAGCATGCCGTTCAGGCGCGCGGCGTCCAGCGGCGGCCGTTCGGCGCCATCGAGCGTCAATGCGGTAACCAGTGCATCGAGCTCGCGCGTTTCTACCCGATGCGCGGCAACCCAGAACTCCATTTCCGCCATATAGCGCGTTTTATCGAGCGACGAAAGCGTGAGCGGCGCAACCGGTTCGCCGTCGAAATCGGGCAATTTGAGCGGTGTGGTGATGAAAGACAGAATCCATTGCGTCAGCGTATCGATCCACCGATCCCAGCCGCGCACGCTACAGCGACGCGCGATCATGTCGCGCAAACGCTCATGCGCGCCCGCTGCTGCGATCTCGGCGAAACCTTCGTTCGCGATCCATTCGATCAGTTCGTGCAGAAAACTACCGGCGTCGGCGCCACGCTCGAAACCGTGCATCGGCGTGTTGGCGGGCGCGAGTGCATTCGCTTCGGGCACGTCATCGCTCTGAGGCGCGCTCGCGCCGAGCAGTTCCAGAAAGACGTCTTCGCTGCGGGTGTCGGGCGCGGCGCGCTCCTCGTCTTCCAGCTTTGCCGCGAACGCGCCCTGCGTGCCCTCCACGGTCTTGAGGCTCGAATAGCTGGCGATCCACCAGGGCGTGCGCGTGCGGCGCGGGAACATGCGCGCATGTCCGCGCATCGCAGCCGGGCCCACCGTGGCAAAGATTTCGTTGCCAGCCGCCGGCGCCAGTGCAATATCGATGTCGTGACACGGCCCGCGGAACGATTCAAGCAGCGTATCGCTCTGTTCAGCCGGCAGCGCCTCGCCACCACCCACCAGATAACCAAACGCACTGCCCTCCACGTTCTGCACGGGCGCGTAGCCAATCCACGTGGCGTAGCAGGCGCGCGTGAGCGCGACGTAAAGTTTGCGCAGATCTTCGCCAAGCCGTTCACGGTCGGCTTGAACCAGTACAGCGGGCTCCGCTTCCAGCGTAATTTTTAGTTCGCCATCCTGATCGTGCCATTTGAACGGCACGTCGGTGGCTTTCACCGCACGATGCGCGCACGCGAAAGGCAGGAAAACCAGCGGATATTCCAGACCTTTCGACTTGTGGATCGTGACGACCTGCACGAGCCCGGCATCGCTTTCCAGCCGCAACTGACGTGCATCGCCGCCACCGCCCGCGCTTTCGTCTTCGCGCTGCTCGTCCAGATAGCGGATCAGCGCGTGCTCACCGTCGAGTTGCGTGCTGGCCTGCTGAAGCAGTTCGGCCAGATGCAGCAGGTTCGTGAGCGCGCGCTCGCCATTCAGCCCCGATGCGGCGCTTTCGCCGAGCAAGCGCTGCGGCACGTGGAAATCGTTGAGCAGACGGCGCAGCATCGGCAGTACGCCCTTCTTGCGCCACACTTCGCGATAGCCGCGGAATTGCAGCACACGCCCTTCCCAGGCGATTTCATCGCGGCCCAGCGCGTCCAGTTCGCTCCAGCCCAGGCCCAGCGACGCCGTGGCGAGCGCACTGCGCACGAGCCGGCCATCGTCGGGTTCCGCGCACGCGCCGAGCCAGAAGCGCAACTCTTCGGCCTGGGACGTGAGATAAACCGAATCGCGGTCGGAAAGATAAACGCTACGCACGCCACGCACCGCCAGCGCTTCGCGAATCGCGCGCGCTTCGTCGCGGTTGTTCACCAGCACGGCCATATGCGCGGGCCGCAGCGGCTTCAAGCCCGCTTCGCCTTCGAAACCGGCCGCGCCCATCTGCCCGAGATTGAGCAGGCGCACCATTTCCGTCGCGCAACTCGCGGCCATGCTCGCGAAGTACGCGGTCTTGCTGAGCGGCTTGCCGTCGTCCGCGCCCGGCAGCCACCAGACGTTGAGCGCGGGCAGCGCGTTACCGTTCGCCACGAGTTCATCGGGACGGCCGTGCGCATCGGCGGCAACGAACGGCAAGGCATTGTCACCGTGGTTTGCGCCTCGAAACAGAAATGCGCCGCTGCCTTCGGTACGCGTTTCCGCCGCTTCGAAACAGCGGTTGACCGCATCGACCATCGCGCGCGTCGAGCGGAAGTTCTTCTTGAGCGTATAGAGCCGCCCGGCGCAGGCACGCCTTGCGCGCAGATAGGTATAGATATCCGCGCCACGAAATGCGTAGATCGCCTGCTTCGGATCGCCGATCAAGACGATTGCCGTATCGATGTTATTCGACTCGATCGCATAGACCGAGTCGAAGATCTGATATTGAACCGGGTCCGTGTCCTGGAACTCGTCGATCAGCGCGACCGGATACTGCTTGCGGATAATCTCGGCAAGTCGCGGTCCATTGGGCTTTTTCAGTGCGGCGAGCAGACGCGTCAGCAGATCGTCGAAACCCATCTGCGAGCGGCGCGCTTCCTCTTCCTCGAATCGGCGCGCTACCCAGCGCGCCGCATGGCAAAGAATGGGCAGCTTCGCTTCGGGCCGTGCGGACAGCGCTTCGAGCAAGGTTTCCATTGCCGTGAAGCACGGGTGCGCCGGCGGCTTGCCGTCCTTCCAGATTTCCGCGAGACCGTCTGGCGTCAGACGGGTCCACACGGCGGCATCGTCCTTGAAACCCGGATGAGCGCTTTCCGGGTCGTTGGCCCATTCGCGCAGCTTCGCAAACCAGTTTTCGCAATTGCGCGTGTTCAACTTCTTCGCGTCGAACAGTTTCTTTTCGCGTGCTGCTGCAATCAGCCCTTCGGCTTCGTCGATACCCGCGCGCCACGGCGCCTTCAACGTTTCGAGCGCTTCGAACGCCTGCGTGCGGGCTTCATGCAAGGCCGCTGCGGGCTCGGCAGCATCGGGCAGCAGTTCGGCGTGGGCGAGCAGGCTGCGAATCGCGCCGTGCAAGGCGTCGGGACTCGCGAACCACGCGCGCACTTCGCCCGCGCCGCGCGCATCCAGCGGCGCCATGAAGGTGCGCCAGTAGTCGCGCACGACTTCCGCGCGCAACTCGGTCTGGTCCGTTTCCAGCGTCTGCGAAAAGAGACTGTCGCTATCGAACGCATGCTCGCTAAGCATGCGATTGCACCAGCCGTGGATCGTGGACACCGCCGCTTCGTCCATCCATTCCGCCGCGAGTTGCAAACGACGCGCACAAGCTGGCCATTGTTCGGGCGGATATTCCTCGCGCAGATCGTGCAGCAGATCGACGCCGGGCGCGCGTAGCGGCACCTCGTCGGCATTGGCCCGGAAGTATTCCGCGGCTTCGATCAGACGCGCGCGAATACGTTCGCGCAGTTCCTTGGTCGCCGCATCCGTAAAGGTCACGACAAGGATTTCAGGCGGCGTGAGCGGGCGTATTCCCACCTGCGCCTGCGCGTCCCCGGTGTCTTCTTCGTCATGAAATTCACTGGCGCCGTGATGCCCGAGCACGAGGCGCACATAGAGCATCGCGATCGTAAAGGTCTTGCCGGTGCCCGCGCTCGCTTCGATCAGGCGGCTGCCGTAAAGCGGAAAGCGCAGCGGCTCCAGCACATCGGCGATCATGTCGTCTGCCGGGGTCATGCGGTTTCTCCAGCGGTATCGGCGGCATTGGCCGAAGGCTTCTTCTTCGACGATGAAAGCGGCGCGCGCTGCACCGGCATCAGCAACGACGTTGCGAGCGCAACGAATTCGTCACCCGCAATCAATGTATCGAAATCGGCAAAAGCCCTTCGCAGATAGGGATTCGTATCGCGCTCGCCAGGCAGGCGCGTCGCGCCCTCGTACGCCGTGCGCGCAGCGTCCCAGGCGTCGGCCGGAATGTCGCCCGTGTCCGCAACATAATCGGCCGGCAGTTTGCGCAGCCAGGCGAACGCAGTTTTCACGGCGAGCGGCAACGGCCTGCGCGTGCCTTCGTCCCACGCCGCGAGCAACTGGAGCAGCCACGCGCGCGCCACTTCAGGCGCCACCGGCGCGAACTCCGCCACACCCACCTTGCTGACGATCACCGTCGTCACCTCGCCCGCCGCCAGTTGCGCCGCGACGTGCGCAACCCAGTACGCCACCAGCCGGTCGCCACGATACTTGTTGTCCTTGATAAGCGTGCCCGCGTCGAGAATCACGCGGCCCAGCGCGCCGCCCTCGCCTTCGCGGATATCGTCGATCCAGTCCTGCAGTTCGAGCGTGCGGCCATCGCGCTGCACATCGAGACGAATTTCGTATTGATGCGCCAGTTGATCCGGCCAGCGTGCCAGCGCCTTGCGATATTCGGCGAACAGCGCCTCCATCGGCTCGAGCAGTTCTTCGCCGATGACCTCGCCAAAGCCGCCCGCCGCCAGGTCGCCGCTGCGATGCATGCGTTCGAGCCGCTCGCGCGCGACCGTATCGAGATCGCCATCGCCGCGTTCCATGGCCCGCAACTGCGCGCGAATCAGTTCGTCCTGCAACTGCCACGCCTGCAATGCGTCCACTTCGAACGGTTCGTGGTTCTCGCTCGCTTCGTCCTGCATTTCGAGGCCTACGCGCAGGCGCTGGCGGAAAAAGCTGCGCACGGGATCACGGAGAAATTCACCCAGTTCGCGGATGGAAAGCGGTTCGTCGCGCTCAGCCGCCGCCAGCACGGTATCGGCGGATGTCGTGCCTGCAAGCGGCGCAGGACGGCTCCATTCGTGCGCGTAGGTATAGAGCGCGGTGTCTTGCGGATCGGCCGGGAAATACTCGGCGCTGAACGGTTGCAGCCGATGCTCGATCGTCAGCGCATCCAGCAGTTTGCCGGGCTTGTCGGGCTCTTCGCCTTCGAGATGCCATCCCGCCTTGAGATGGTCGCGCAACTGCCCGACCAGCACCGAAGGCGGACGCGGCGTATTGTCGGTCACACTGCGGCCCACCCACGAAATATGCAGATGATCGCGCGCCGACAGCATGGCTTCGAGGAACAGATAACGGTCGTCTTCGCGACGCGAGCGGTCGCCCGGACGATAGTCGCGTCGCATCAGGTCGAAGTCGAGCGGCGTGCGGCTGCGCGGATAATCGCCGTCATTCATGCCGAGCAGGCACACATAGCGGAACGGAATCGCGCGCATCGGCATCAGCGTGGCGAAGGTGACGGCGCCCGCAAAAAAGCGCTGCGAGAGACCGCCGCCATCGAGCTGGCCGAGCCAGTTTTCCGCCACGATCGCCAGCGGCAACGCCTGCGTCAGCGCCGCTTCATCGCAGGCGTCGCGCCACGTTTCGAGCGCTTTATCGAGGCGTTCGAGCGTGAAGGCATCCTCGCCTTCGGTCGCGGCGAAAAACGTCGTTGTGAGCGCACGCAGGCGCTCGCACCACTGCGGCACGCTCACCGGCTCGCTGAGCGTGCGCCATGCTTCGTCGAGCGCATCGATCAGGCGCGTGAGCGGCCCGAGCAGCGCCGCATCCAGCCCGCCGATTTCCGCATACGGCTCGATGCCGCGCCACGCGTTGGCACGATCGCCGGCCGCGTAGCCGAGCAACATGCGACGCAGGCCGAACATCCAGCTATTGGGCGCGCTCGCTTCGTCGCCTTGCGGCAGGCCCAGACTCGCACGCTGCTGCGCATGCAGGCCCCAGCGAATATTCGCGCCGTCGATCCAGTTGCGCAGCGTGGGCACATCGTCGGCATCGATACCGAAGCGCGTGCGTACCGCCGGCACTTCCAGCAGGTCGAGCACATCGCTCACCGTCACGCGCGCGTGCGGCAGCGACAGCAGCATCTCCAGCGCGCCGATCAGCGGATCGAATGCACGCTGCGCGCGGTCGGCAATGCTGAACGGGATGTAGCGCGGATCGTCGCCATCGACCAGACCGAAAACAGCCTGAATATGCGGCGTATAGACCTCGATGTCCGGCACCATCACGATCACGTCGCGCGGGCGCAAAGCCGGGTCGGCCGCGAACGCCGCAAGCAGGCGGTCATAGAGAATTTCCACTTCGCGCTGCGCGCTGTGCGCCACGTGGAAGCGGATCGAATCGTCCACCTGCGGATCGACTGCCGGCCAATGCTCGCGCGTCTCCGGCAAGGCCCGCAGATCGCGGATATCGTCCTGCAACTGTTGCAGCAGCGTATGCGGCTCGGCGCCGTCGAACAGATCGATACGCTGGCCGATGCGCGTGAAATGCGGCGTATAGGTTTCGCGCGCTTCGTCGCTGTCGTATTCGTCGAGCAGGCCGATGAAATCGCGGCCCTGCTTGCCCCAGGCCGCCAGCAAAGGCTGCGCATGCAGATGCAGTTGCGATTCGTCGAGGATGGCGGGCGCGCCCGCGCGACGGCGCTGGCGTGCATGACGCGCGCGCAGCAGATCCTGATCGGCGACGATATCGGCCCAGTAATGCATGCAGGGGTTGTGCACGCAGAGCAGCACCTGACTCCAGCGCGCGAGTGCCGCCAGCACTTCGAGCGACTGGCGCGGCAGGCTCGAAATGCCGAACACCACGAGGCGGCGCGGCAGTCCACGCGGACGCGCATCGCCTTCCTGCCAGCTTTCGGCGCGCTGCATGAAGAGGTCATGCACGGCGGCGCGGCCCGTTTCCGCCAGAGCGCTGCCTGCGGGCGCGCGCGCGCTCACGTCGGCCAGCAAGGCGCGCCAGAGCGCGGCCTGCCAGCGCGCATCGTCGGCGAGCGCAATGCGGTTATTGCGCGCGTCGATCACCACATCGTCGTTGGCGGCCCATGCGGCCAGCCAGTCGGCGCGATAGACCTGATACTGGTCGAACAGATCGGCCACGCGCTGCGCGAGTTGAAAGCACTTGCGCTGTTCTTCGTCGTTCGACATGAAGCGCTTGAGCGGCTCGTAGCCCGGTTCGTCGAGCAGCGCGGGCAGCATGCGCATGAGCCGCCAGACCAGGCGCGATTTGTCGAACGGCGACACGGCCGGCACCGCATCCTCACCCAGCACCGCACGATAAACGGCCCATAGAAAACGCGACGGCAGCGACATTTCGAGCGCCGCCGCAATGCCGCAACCGCCATCCTGCGGATCGGCCGCGAACGCGAGCTTGAGCCACTGCGCGATGCCGTTACTCTGGACCAGCAGCACTTCCTTTTCGAGCGGCGCAATCGGATGCTGGGTGATCCAGTGCACGATCAGATCGCGCAAGCGCTCGGGCTCGTTGCCGTGGACGAGCATCAGCCCCGCAGGCAGTTCGCGCGCGTTCAATGGCGGCTCCCGCGCAGAGCGAATGCGGAATAAGCGCCGCGTGCAGCGCGCGAGCGGAATCGAAGCGTGTGGGATGCGGCCATGTCGCCTGGTCGTGTGTGTTTGCGGTCTGTTGACTGCTTGTTGCCTGCTTGTTGCCTGTTTGTTACCCGCTTGTTGCCCATAGGAAACGCGCGAAAAAAGCCTCATGGCGCGTGCGTTTCCGAAGCGAAACAAGGTGCGGACCGCCTGTGCGAGGGCCCAAAACGCTATGTTACGACATAGCCCGCTCAGGCGAGGCGCTTCCCCCCGGCCGGGTCGAAGAAATGCAGGCGCGCCGCCGGCAGACGCACGGCAATGCGCTCGCCGCGCGCGGGCCGGGTTTCATGCGGAAGGCGCACGATCACCTCATTGCTGCCCCAGCGGCCGTGGGCGAGATTATCGGCGCCCAGCAGTTCGCAGGTTTCGACTTCGAGCGTGATACCTTCACCGCCGACATCGCCGCCATACAGATGTTCGGGACGCACGCCTAGCACGCATTCGCGCCCCGGCTTCAGTTGCTCGCGCAGTTCGGGCGCGAGCGCCGCGAGCGGCAAGGGCAAATGCGGGCCCATGCCGGCCGTTTCGAAACGCTGGCCGTCCGCACTTACGCGGCCTTGCAGCAGATTCATGGCCGGCGAACCGATAAAGCTCGCCACGAACATCGACGCCGGGCGGTCATAGACCTCGCCAGGCGTGCCGACCTGCTCCGCGCGGCCGCCGTTGAGCACCATCACGCGTTGCGCCAGCGTCATCGCCTCGATTTGGTCGTGCGTGACATAAAGGCTGGTGGTTTTCAGCCGCGCATGCAGGCGCTGGATTTCCAGACGCATCTGTACGCGCAGTTTGGCATCCAGATTCGAAAGCGGTTCGTCGAAGAGAAACACGGAAGGCTCGCGCACGATCGCACGCCCCATTGCCACGCGCTGGCGCTGGCCGCCCGACAGTTCGCGCGGCTTGCGTTCAAGCAGCGCACCCAGTTCGAGAATATCGGCCGCTGCGGCTACGCGCACGCCGATTTCGCGCTTGTCCAGCCCCTGCAATTTGAGGCTGTAGCCCATATTGCGCGCGACCGTCATGTGCGGATAAAGCGCGTAGTTCTGGAACACCATGGCGATATCGCGATCCTTCGGCTCCATGCGATTGACCACCTTGCCGCCAATCGCAATCTCGCCGGAACTCACGCTTTCGAGCCCCGCCACCATGCGCAGCAAGGTCGATTTCCCGCAGCCGGAGGGTCCGACCAGCACCATGAATTCGCCATCCGCGACTTCTACATCGATGCCATGCAGCACCTGCTGCGCGCCGTCATAGCTTTTCGTCACGCCCCGCACACTCAATGCCGCCATGCCGTCTCCCGTTTTATCGCGAGCGTGTGCCGCTCATTTTTCGACATCGACCAGCCCGCGCACGAACCAGCGCTGCATCGCCAGCACCACCACGAGCGGCGGCAGCATGGCGATCATCGTCGCGCACATCACCAGTTGCCATTGCGTGGCGGCATCGCCGCTCGCGATCATGCTTTTGATGCCGACCACCGAGGTTGTCATCGATGCGGTACTCGACATCAGAATCGGCCATAAATACTGATTCCAGCCGTAAATAAAGGTGATGACGAATAGCGAAGCAATATTCGTCTTCGAAAGCGGCAGCACCACATCCCAGAAGAAACGCATCGGCCCTGCGCCGTCGATACGCGCCGCTTCGATCAATTCATTCGGCAAAGTGAGAAAGAACTGGCGAAACAGAAAGGTGGCCGTAGCGGAAGCAATCAAAGGCAGTGTGAGGCCCGCGTAGGTGTTGGTGAGATGCAGCGTGGCCGCTACCTGCACCGTGGGAAAAATGCGCACTTCCACCGGCAACATCAGCGTGACGAAAATCAGCCAGAAGGAAAGACGCCGCAGCGGAAAGCGAAAGAACACAATCGCATAAGCGGAGAGAATCGAAATGACGATCTTGCCCACGGCAATCACGAGCGCCGTAATCACGCTGTTGAGCAGCATCTTGCCAAACGGACTCGCCGCACTGCCGGTGCCGATATTCCAGACCGTAGCGGCATTCTCGAACAGATGCGTGCCAGGCACGAGCGAGAGCGGCACGCTGAACACCTGCTGTTCGCTCTGGGTCGCCGCGCAAAACGCGACGTAGACCGGAAACGCCACGACGGCAACGCCGAGCAGCAGCATCGCGTGGCAAAAGAGATTGAAATAGCGGCGATTTTCGACCATCAGTATTGCACCCGCCGTTCGATGAAGCGGAACTGAAAAATCGTGAGGCCGATCACGAGCAGCATCAGCACCACCGATTGCGCGCCGGAACTGCCGATATCGAGGCCGCGAAATCCTTCATCGAAAATCTTGTAGACAAGCGTGCGCGTTGCCTGCCCCGGCCCGCCGCCGGTTGCCGCGTCGATCACGGGAAAAGTGTCGAACAACGCATACACCACGTTCACGACGAGCAGAAAGAAACTCGTGGGCGACAACAAGGGAAACGCGATGCCGAAAAAACGCCTCACAGGCCCGGCGCCATCGATGGCCGCCGCTTCGAATAACGATTGCGGAATGGCCTGCAAACCCGCGTAGAAGAATAGAAAGTTATAGCTGATCTGCTGCCATACCGAGGCAATCACAATCAGCGTCATCGCCTGACCGGGATTGAGCGCGTGATTCCAGATCACATTCACGCGCGCCAGCGCATAGGTTACGAGGCCAATGCTCGGGTTGAACAGAAAACCCCAGAGCACCGCGGCAATCACCGGCGCGACCGCATATGGCCAGATCAGGAAGGTCTGATAAAAGCGCTTGCCGCGCGTGATGTGATGCGCCATGCCGGCCAGCACGAGCGAAAGCGCGAGCCCGCACACCGTCACCAGCACGGTAAAGATCAGCGTCGTTTTGACCGAACCCAGATAGAGCGGGTCCTGAAAGAGCCGCGCGAAGTTCGCAAAACCCACGAACTCCGACGACGTGCCGAAGGCATCCTCGGCTTGAGTGGATTGCAGCAGTGCCACACCCGCAGGCCATAGAAAGAAAATGGCGGTGACCGCAAGCTGCGGTCCGATCAGCAGATAAGGCAACAGGCTCGCGCCGAAACGGGAGCGTGATTCCATCGCGTCGATCTCCTCGAATGTCGGCGCCTTCGCCGCGCAAGCATTCTAGCCGAGAGTCGGCGCGCGCCGCGTCAATGAGGTCTCAATGACGCGGCGCGAAGGCCATGCCGGGCGCGAATCAGCCCGCCAGCGTGGCCGCCGCGAACTTGCCGATGTCCGTGGCCGGATCGCGCAAAGCCGCCACGTCGAGCGTCTTGCCGCAACCGACGAGCTTCTTGCCGCACAGGAAATCGGGCATCGACGCCACCGCATCGACCGCCAGCAGCGTGCCGTTCTTGAGGTAATAGACGGCGAAGCGGCGCGCTGCCGGGTCGCCGCGCACCACGGTTTCGTCATGACCTTCGTGCAGGCCCACGGTCTGCAGCTTCAGATCGAACTGATCCGACCAGAACCAGGGCGCATCGCAGGCCGGGCGCGCCTTGCCGACAATCGCCGACGCCGCCAGCTTCGCCTGCTCGACCGCGTTGTGCACGCTTTCCAGACGCCCCGTGCGACCGTAATGCGAAAGCGGACGGCTCGCGCAATCGCCGATCGCGAAGACATCCGCGTCGGACGTGCGTGCGTCGTCGTCCACCTGGATGCCGTTCGCGCAGACGATGCCTGCGTTTTCGGCCAGCGCGACATTCGGCGTCACGCCGATGCCGATCAGCGCGAGCGTGGCGGGCACGATTTCGCCATCGGCGAGACGCACGCCCGTGAGCTTGCCGTTCTCGCCTACCAGTGCTTCGATCTTCGCGTTCAGGCGCAGATCGACGCCTTGCGTGCGATGTTCGTTCTCGAAGAAAGTCGAAACGGTTTCGCCGGTCACGCGGCCCAGCACGCGCGGCGCGGCTTCCAGCACCGTGACATCGTGGCCGAGCTGGCGCGCAGCAGCCGCCGCTTCGAGGCCGATATAACCCGCGCCGATCACCACGAGCTTTTCGCCCGGCTGCACGCGTTCGCGCAGCACGTCGGCGTCGGCGAGCGAGCGCAGCGCGATCACGCCGGCCAGATCGTGGCCCGGCACGCTCAGCGCGCGCGGCGCGGAACCGCTCGCGAGAATCAGCTTGTCGTAGTTCAGCGTCGTGCCATCCGCCAGCGTGAGCGTGCGGCTCGCGCGGTCGAGCGACTGCGCATTCACGCCGAGCTTGAGCTCGATGCGCTGGTCCTCGTAGAACTGGCGCGGCTTGAGCCAGAGGCGCTCGACGTCCGATTCGCCCTTGAAATAGGCCTTGCTCAGCGGCGGCCGATGGTACGGCGGCACCGGCTCTTCGCCCACGAGCACGATGCGCCCGTCGAAACCATACTGGCGCAGCAGTGCCGCGGCGTTGCCGCCCGCGTGCCCCGCCCCGACGATCACTACCGTGCTGCCTTGTTCCTGCATGTCCGCTCCCGTTCGTTCAGTTGCTGCGCGGCCTCAGACGGGCGCGCGTCGTTCAGGACCGAGATCATCTCACGTCTGCGGCGCGGCCCGCAAAAAAGCCCGCCCGCGGCTCCCGGTCCCAGTTTCAGTCTCAGTCGAGCGCGCGATCGTCCGGCGCGGCATATAGCGCGCGCAACTGTCCGTTCATCGGGAAATCGATCGTCACGCCGCGCGGCGGAATCGGTTCTTCGAACCACTTGCGATAGAGCCTGGCCATTTCGCCGCTCTTCATCATCGCGCTCATCGTATCGTTGACGAGTTGCCGGAATGCAGGGTCGCCATTGCGCATCATGAAGGCATAGGCTTCCCACGATTGCGGCGTGCCCACGATCACCCAATCCGATGGATGCGCGCTCAACGATCGCACGCCCGCGAGCAACACATCATCCATCATGTAGGCCACGGCGCGCCCCGCTTCGAGTTCCGTGCGCCCGTGTGTGTAATCCTTCGCGCTGATCACACGCATATCCATCTGCTTCTGCAGATTCATGAGTCGAAGAATACGTTCGGACGTCGTATTCTGATTCGTCAGCACGCTTTTGCCCGCGAGATCCTTGAAATCGTGAATACCCGATTCCTTGCGCGTGAGCAGCCGTGTGCTGGCAATAAAGAAGGTATTCGAAAACGTCACCTGACTCTGGCGCGAACGCAGATGCGTGGTCACGCCACATTCCAGATCGACCGTGCCGTTTTGCACGAGCGGAATGCGGTTTTGCGATGTGACGGGAATGAAGCGCACTTCCAGATTCGGACGCTGCGCCCTGGCCTTCACAACCGCGATAATACGATCGCAAATGTCCTGCGAAAAGCCGATAACCTTGCCACTCGCATCGCGATATGAAAACGGCAAGGACGCTTCGCGATAACCGATGGCGATGCGATTGGCCGACTCGATTTTTTCGAGCGTGGGTTGCGCGAACTGCGCTTGCGCAGCATCAGGCAATGCCAGCAGCGCGCCGATGCCCAAGCCTGCAATTACGGCGCGGATTACAGCCCGGATACCCATTGCGCGTCGCGCCCTTCGCCCCCTCTGCTCCCTCATGCCCGCCGCCTCGTCGAGTGATTGCAGCCATGATGTTAGCGCGGCAAACCAGCCCACGAAAACTCCAGGCGAAAAAAAAGCAGCGGACGCATCCGCTGCTTTTTTCTCTATTCGGCCCGCGAAATCACGCGCCGCCTGCACCCCGGCTATTGACGATTTCCTTCGGCTGCAGCAGCGCCAGCACCGCGCCCACGGCCATCGCCGCCGCCACGCAATACATGCCCGCATTGGTGCTATGCGTGACATCCTTCATCCAGCCGATAATCGACGGGCTCACGAAACCCGCGAGATTGCCGATCGAATTGATCATGCCGATCGCCGCCGCTGCCGAACCGCCCGCCAGAATCGCACTCGGCCACGCCCAGAACACCGGCATGGTGGCGAGCATGCCCGCTGCGCCCACCGAAAGCGCGAGCATCGCGAGCGGCACATTGTTGGCGAATACCGTGCTGAAATACAGCCCGAGCGCCGATGCGAAAGCCGCAATGGCGAAATGCCAGCGACGCTCGCCATTGCGGTCCGCGCTCTTCGCCACGAACAGCATGCTGAACACGGCGCAAGCATAAGGAATGGCGGTCAGCAGGCCCACGTCGAGCGCGTCTTTCACGCCGCTCGCTTTAATCAGCGTCGGCAGATAAAAACTGATGCCGTAAAGACCCATCATGCAGCAAAAGTAAATGCCGGCCATGAGCCACACGCGACCATTGCCGAACACCGAAGCCACCGATGCGTGACCCTTGCCCGCCTGATCGGCTTGAATGTTCTTTTCGAGCAGATCGCGCTCTTCATTCGTCAGCCACTTCGCCGCGCGAATGCTGTTGGGCAGATAGAAAAGCGTAATCACGCCCAGCACAAACGAAGGAAGCGCCTCGATCAGAAACAGCCATTGCCAGCTCGTCATGCCGTCACGGCCGTTGAAAGCCGCGAGAATCCAGCCCGAAAGCGGGCCGCCCAGCACGCCCGCCACCGGAATACCGATCATGAACAGCGCGTTCATGCGGCTGCGCCGCGCGGCGGGAAACCAGTAGGTCAGATACAGCACGATGCCGGGGAAGAAACCCGCTTCGGCCACGCCCAGCAGAAAACGCACGAAATAGAACTGCGTGGGCGTCTTCACGAATAGCGAAGCCGCTGAAATCACGGCCCACGTGAGCATGAAGCGCGATCCAGACGCGTGCTCCAACCTTGTGCATCAACAGGTTGCTCGGCACTTCGAAGAAAAAGTAGCCGATAAAGAAAATGCCGGCCCCAAGGCCATAAACGATTTCGCTGAATTGCAGGTCGCTGAGCATCTGCAACTTCGCAAAGCCCACGTTCACGCGGTCCAGATAGGCCGCGACATAGCAGAGAAACAGGAACGGCAAAAGGCGCAGCGTGGCCTTCCCGTAGGCGCGGGATTCGAGTTGCTGTCGTGCGGCGCCCGTCAGGCCGCTGGCGAGTGTATTCATGGTCTCCACATGGTGTGCGCAAAGATCGGAGCGGATGCGCCGCGTCTTTTTCGTGTTTTAGGCAGTTGCTGCAAAACGCAGCAGATTGCCGGCATGTTACCGGTAGCGTCCGCCGCATGCAAACGGCATGACAAACGCCATGATCGTAGCGGCGCGGCTTTCCGGCTGTCAACAATTCGTAAGACAAGCCGAATCTGCGCATGCGCATGGCGGCGGGCTAGAATCGGCGTTCGAGTTTCGTATCGGAACCATTCGGCAACCTCGCATGGAGGCACACACATGATGACGCTCGCCACTTCGCCCCGCCGCCCGCGCGTGTATCTCGCGGGCTTCGACGTGTTCCGCCTCGACGCCGTCGAACACGGCGCGCGCCTCGTCGCCACCTGCGCGGAATACGGTTTCGAAGGGCTTTATCCGCTCGACGCCCAGGTGCCTGCCGATCTGGACGGCCCGCGCCAGGCCGCGTGGATCTATCGCGCCAATATCGACGCGATTCGCAGCGCCGACATCGTCATGGCCAACGTGGACGACTTTCGCGGCCCCGGCGAACCGGATTCGGGCACGGCATTCGAAATCGGTTTCGCCGCCGCGCTCGGCAAGGAAATCTGGGCTTACACGACCGATCAAGGCACGCTGATCGAGCGCGTGCCATCAAAGGCCGACGCGCAGGGACACGTATGCGAACGCGGTTACCAGGTAGAAGACTTCGGTCTGCCAAAGAATCTGATGATCGCCTGTGCCGCGCGCATCGTGCAGGGCGATGCGCGCGCGTGTCTGGAGGCAATGGCGCGCGGACGTTTGGACTAGACGTCCCGTGCGTATCAATGATGCATCGCGCTCATCGTACTCATGCGTTGCAGCGCGCGAATGCGGGCAATAGCCGGGCGGTCCGTCACCGCGCTCTGATAGAGTTTGGCCAGATCGGCCTTGAGCGCGGTGCGCGACGCGCCGTCCAGATAAACCATATGCCCGGACGGATAAAAACGCGCGCTCAGGTTATTGCGCACTTTCTGGTCGAGCAGCGGCATCTTCTGCAGATCGATCACGGTCTGATAAAACGGCGTGACGAAGTCGTAATACCCATTCGCCGATAACACCCGCAGATCGGGATTCAAGGCCATCACCGCGGCCAGATCGCCTGCCGTATACAGCACGATATTGCCCTGCGCATCGCGCCCCTTCTGCGCGCCGGTTGGATCGATATGGCCGAAGTCCCAGTTCTTGAAAGCCTGATCGTTGAGGTCCGTGAACGAGGAATTGGTGCGGAATTTCAGCGTCTCGTTCAAATAGCTGTTCCACATTGCCGTATAAACGCCCGTCACGGCCGTCATGGTCGGATCGTTACCGCCTGAATTCGGATCGATATTGCCGGCAATGCCCGTGTCGATAGCGCTCACGCGTCCATCGTAGGAACCGAGCGCCATGCCCTTGTCTTTAAGCAGCGTCGTGAGAAAAAGCGAATTGCCGCGGCTGTCGTAAGCGGCAATATCCAGATTCCACGATTCGAGCGTTTGCGTGTCGATGCCCGTGTATTGCGAAAGCTTCTTGAGCGTGGCAGGAAGTGCGGCATTGTGCGGATTGGGGAATTTTTCGAGCGCCGTCATGTAATCGGTGCGGGCGAATTGCGCCACTTGCGCCGCGAACGCATTCAGATCTTTAGGCGCGGGCTTCACACCCAGACGCTTATGGAACCAGGCATCGGCGGCCGCTGTGGGTAACGCGCCCACTGGATTGCCGCTTTGCGTGTAATCGAGAATCGACGATTGCAGCGTGATGCCGTTCAGGTCCACGCCGTCTTCATGCAAGCGATAAGCGAGCACGCAACTACGCGCCGTGCCATACGATTCGCCGTATAAAAACTTCGGCGAATTCCAGCGATCGTTTGCGCTCAGATAGCGTTTGATAAATTGCTTGAGCGAATCGGCGTCTTGATCCACGCCCCAGAAATCGCGATTGTGATGCGGCGCCACAGCCGCCGAATAACCCGTACCCACCGGATTGATAAAGATGAGATCGCTGCGATCGAGCAGGCTGTCTGGATTGTCTTCGAGCGTATAAGGCGCGGGCGGCGTAAAGCCCGGCATCGACGTCTTGATGCGTTTGGGCGCGAACGAGCCCAGCAACACGAATACCGAAGACGAGCCCGGCCCGCCGTTATAGAAGAACGTCACGGCACGATCCTGCGCCTGCACGCCGTCCTTCGTGAACGCAACGTAGAAGATCTTTGCGTTGGGCTGCGAACTGCTCGGGTCGACGGTAACGAGGTGGCCCGCCGTCGCCGTATAGGCAATCACCTCGCTGCCGACCTGGAGCGCGTGATGCGTGATCGCGGCGTTCTCGGTCATGTCGGTGACGAAGTCGTCGGGGCCGTTGCCGTAGGCAGTCGGATCGAAACACGGCTGGTCGGCCGGGCTGCGATGCTTGCCGTTGCCGCCCGCCGGGCCCGATGCGTGCCCGTTGCCGTTGCTGGAATGCGCCTCGTCGTTCATGTCGTCTCCTTGCTCGTGGCGCGCCTTCCGTGCGATAGCTACGCGAACGGAGCGCCTGTTTCGCTTCGGAAACTTCCGAAGCCCCTCGGATACCATCGGAAACAGGAAGCAAAAACCGGAAACTCAAGCTGCGGAGCACGACGCTGCGCGCGCCGTGTCCGTCATCGATGCTATACCGAACGCGCCTGGGACCACCGTTTAAGCGAGCGCGGCAGCCACCTTGCTGCCCACCGGCGTGCCGAGCCCCGTGCAGGCGTCCCAGCCGGGCCCCGCGGTGTAGTCGCCGTTACTGCCGCTGGTGACGTCGTTGAATGCGCCGGGTTGCGCGTAAAGCTTCGCGTTGACGAAACCCGCCGCCTTGCCGCCGCTCGCGTTGATACGCGCGATCAGTGCGGCCCACAGTGGCGCGACGGCGCTCGTGCCGCCCACCACCGTATCCGTGCCGCCGATGTGCACCGCGTAGCCCGTGGCCGGATCGGCATCGCCCGCAACATCAGGCACGCCGCGCCGCACCAGCGACCTCGCGCCACCGTTCGCGCGCACGAGCCGCAAGCCCTTTTGCCACACGGGCAGCGCAAACGTCATGCTGACGCCGCCGCCCGTCGCGCCATCGCTACCGTTGCTCCAGACCGTCTCGCGCGAAATGCGTCCGTTCGCCGCCGTCACGTGCGTGCCGCCGCAACCGAGCACATACGGGCTCGAAGCGGGAAAATCGACGTGATCGGCGCCATCGCCCACGCCGTCCTCCGAGCCGCTGTCGCCGGACGCCGCACACACCGTCACGCCCAGCGCCACGGCCGTCTGCAAGGCATCGTTGAGCGCGCCCAGCGACTGCTGCGACCACACGGATTCCGGCGCGCCCCAACTGATCGAGATGACCGACGGCTTGCGCTGGCTGTCATGCAGCGCGGCGCTCACGGCATTGACAAAGCCGGCCTCGCTATTGGGTGCGAAATACACGGCGATCAACGCGGCGGGCGCAAGCGAACCGGCAATTTCCACGTCGAGCGTGACTTCGCCGTCCGGGCCATTCGGGTCGCCCGTGGGCGCGTTTTTCGTCTGGTCGACCGACACGGCCTCGACTTGCGGCTGCGCCACGCCCAGCGCGCTGAAATAGGCCTGCAGATCCGCTTGCGCGTAGCCGCCGCCCATTTCGATCAGCGCGATGCATTGGCCCTTGCCGTCGCCCGCCGGGAAGTCGTAGAGATCGGCCAGTTGCAGCGGCGTGAACGAGCGGCTCACGGCGCGCGCGGCACGGATCGGCGCATGCACGGGACCGTCGCCCACCGAAGCGGGCGCACTCGATTCGATGCGGAAATGCGGTTGCACCTTGGCGCGGCTGTCGAGACCCACGACGGCCGTGACGATTTCGTGCATGTCATCGGGCAGATGCACGGGGCCAACCGGCTGACGAAAATGCTGTTTGAGCGTGCCGACCTGATGCTCGAAACGCTGGAGATCGACGCCGAATGCGTCGTTGTACTGCTGCACCGTGCCCGAAAGCACGACGCGGCGCGCGCCCGCATCGGCCTTCACGACCGCGAGGCCATGCGCGCTGGCGAAGGCCTCGGCGCGCTTCACGTCGGCCGCCGACGCGCCAAAGCGCTGCTCGTAGTCCGCGCGCGAAACCGGCTGGGCGCCGGGCGTGCCAGCGGTGATGCCATCCACCAGCGCACGGAAACCCGCTTCGTCCTGGCGTCGCAAGATCAGCACGACGTCGAAATGGTCCGCCGGATCACATGCGCCGACGCATTGCGCGCCAGCCGGTACGGGATGGTCACTGCCTGCCACGGGATGCCTGGACATGGCCGTTTCTCCTTGTTGGGCACGCGCCCGCCCGAAGACAGGCACGTGACTGATTGTGCAGATTCCACACGCCGGGCGACGTCTGCGTGCGCTTTTCGCCAGCTTCGCGGCCGCGAGGCGCCAGAAGCGCGCCCCGTGCAGTGCGTGGAAACCCGTCACGCATCGCCCCAGGCTGGCCCGCAGGCCGTGCGATGCGCACAAAACCTGCTTCAGTGCGCATCGCGCATGCCCGCCCGCTCAGGCTTATGGCGTAAGCGATCTACCGAACCGCCGCTTTCATACGATATTTGTTATACCGACGATAACGACGACAAATATTTCCCCAATATTTGGCTCGTGAAGATGGTGCATCGGACGACTTTTGCCCTTTTTCTGGAGCCTTCATGAAATCACCCAAGACGCGCGTTCGCCGCGCCTGCGCCACGGTTATGACCGCGCTGTTCGCCGCACTCACGAGCGGTATCGGCCATGCGGCCACGCCGCCCATCGGCGTCGCCTTCGTCTATCTCGGCAATCCCGGCGATGCGGGCTGGACTTACGCTCACGAACAGGGCGTCAAGGCCGTCGAAGCGCAATACGGCGACAAGATCAAGGTCACGCGCGTCGAAGACGTCCCGGAATCGGCCGATTCCGAGCGCGTATTCCGCGACCTCGCGGCGAAGGGCAATAAGATCATCGTGGGGTCGAGTTTTGGTTTTCAGGACTTCGAACTAAAGGTTGCCAAGGATTACCCCGATGCGGTTTTCATGCACGCAACCGGCTACAAGAAAGCGCCGAACTTCGCGACCTATGATGTGCGCACCTATCAAAGCGCGTATCTGGCGGGCCTCGTAGCGGGCTATACGACGAAAACGAATACGCTGGGCTTCGTGGGTTCCGTGCCGGTTCCCGAAGTCGTGCGCAATATCGACGCCTTTACGATGGGCGCGCGATCGGTGAATCCCAAAGCCAAGGTCAAGGTGCTGTGGATCAATAGCTGGTTCGACCCGGGCCGCGAAAAGCAGGCCGCCGAAACGCTGATCGGCCAGGGCGCGGACGTGCTGATTCAGAACACCGACTCCACCGCGACGATGCAAACCGCCGAGCAAAAGAAAGTGCACGCCTTCGGCTGGGATTCGGACATGAAGAAGTTCGGCCCCAACGCGCAACTTGGTGCGTGTGTGAGCAACTGGGGCGTGTACTACTCGCATCTGGTCCAGCAGGTCATGGCTGGCACGTGGACCAATGCGCCGGTCTGGTGGGGCCTCAAGGAAAAGGCCATCGACCTCGCCGATATCAATACGCAGGCCGTCTCGCCCACCGCGCAAAAAGCGCTGGCTGCAAAGCGCGACGCCATCGTTGCCGGCACGTTCGATCCGTTCGCGGGCCCGATCAAGGATCAGGCAGGCACGATTCGCGTGGCAGCAGGCAAGTCGTTGGGGGATGCCGATCTGCTGCGCCTGAACTGGTTCGTCGAAGGCGTGGACGGCACGGTGCCGAAATAAGCCTTAAAACAAGCTATAAAACATCACATGCAGGAGACAGGATGAGCATTGACATCACCGCCGCAACGCGCAGCGCACCTACGCACGAGCAGATCGTGCGCCATCTGCGCCGCGCGGCGGCCGTGGGCGAGCGCGCCGCGTCGTTCGGCCACCATCCGTTCGGCGCGATCCTCGTCGGCCCCGATCACGAAACCGTGCTAATCGAACAAGGCAACGTGGATACCGTCAATCACGCGGAAGCCGTGCTCGCGCGTATCGCGGCCATGAATTTCAGCGCCGATTATCTTTGGGACTGCACGCTCTATACGTCGGTCGAGCCGTGCTGCATGTGTGCGGGCACGGCCTACTGGGCCAATATCGGCCGCGTGGTGTATGGCATGACGGAGGAACGGCTGCTGGAAGCGACCGGCAATCACGCGGAAAACCCCACCATGAGTGTGTCGTCGCGTTATGTATTCGATCACTGCCAGAAGCCCGTCGATCTGATCGGCCCCGTAGCCGATGTGGAGGACGACGTGATGCGTGTACAGCGCGCGTTCTGGCAGGCGCACGCTTGATATGAGGTAGTGCGGCGCGTCGGGTTCTATTCAGACGCGCCGCATTGTCAGGCTTGTTTCAATCGCGATTTCTTTCGCGCGTTATGTCGCGATTCAAGCCGCAGCAGCCAGCGCCTGCGGCAAATGGTTCTGCAGATAGGCTTCGAATTCGTCCTTCACCTCGGGGTGACGCAGCGCGAATTCCACCGTGGCCTTCAGATAGCCGATCTTGCTGCCGCAATCGAAGCGCGTGCCCATGTAGCGATAAGCGAGCACCTGCTCGTCGGTCAGCAGCGATTGCAGCGCGTCGGTGAGTTGCAGTTCGCCGCCTGCACCCGGCTTCAGTGCGCGCAGATGATCGAAAATCGTCGGCATCAGCACATAACGGCCCACCACGCCCAGATTCGACGGCGCCACTTCAGGCGCGGGCTTTTCCACGATGCCCGAGAGTTTGAAAACATCCTCTTCCCACTCGCGGCCATCGACAATGCCGTAAGACGCGCTATTTTCGCGCGCGATCGACTCCACGCCCACAATCGAGCTGTGATAGTGGTTGAACGTATCCACGAGCTGTTTCATGACGGGCTTGGGGCTGTAAAGCAAGTCGTCCGCGAGAATCACAGCGAACGGGCTGCCCTGCACCAGCTTTTCCGCGCACAGCACGGCATGACCCAGACCGAGTGCCTCGGCCTGACGCACATAGAAACAGTCCACATTGCTGGGTTTAATGCTGCGCACGACGTCCAGCAGCTTTTGTTTGTTGCGCGCTTCGAGTTCGGCTTCGATCTCGTACGATTTGTCGAAATGATCCTCGATGGCGCGTTTGCTGCGGCCGGTCACGAAAATCATTTCGGTGATGCCGGCGGCGATGGCTTCTTCCACCGCATACTGAATCAGCGGCTTGTCGACGATCGGCAGCATTTCCTTGGGGCTGGCCTTGGTGGCCGGCAGAAAACGCGTGCCGAGGCCTGCAACAGGAAATACCGCTTTGGTTACTTTTAGCATGATGTTCATTCCCAGTTCGATCGTTTGAGTAACGGTCTCGCAGCAAGGCAAGCCGGCGTCCCCGATGTTTCTGTTTGGGTCAATTTTTATATTGAATGCGTCGACTTTGTTCCGCTTCTGGAAATAAAGAAATGGAAACAAAAATCCAATGCGATGCCGATAACGAAGATCAGGCAGACTAGCGGAAATTATTGCCATGCACCCCGGATAATCGGCATGATTTTCCTGACCCGGATTCGATCGGCGTGCGATCGTGGCGCAATGACAGATACGTCATGCCCGCGCAGTTTACTCGACTTCGTCGGCCGGCGGCAAGCGGCCCGCCTGCGTGCGCGAGCGCCGGATAGGCTCGTTGCGCAAGGCCTCGCGGTACGCCGATACCGCGACGAGTATCAATAGCACGGCAATGCCGGCCAGCAAATGCAGGTTCATCGAATTCTCCAGCGATCATAGGCGATCCCCTTCAAACTATCAGGTCAAATCGCACAAATAAATCGCTTTAACGTTACAAGGTTTTATTTCCTGATTTCGAGTCAATTACGACATTTTCGCCACACTTTCCGTTAATCGTCGCGAATACTTTTTGAAAAACTTTTGCATAATTTCGCGGGACCGGGCACCTATGATCGCAAAGTAACCTCCCCTCATAGCCACGAGCGCCATCACGGCCACCCATCACGATGAGCGACCCCGCACTCGAAACCGTCCTGCCGCCCGCATCCGTCATGCCCACCGCCGCCGCGCGGCCCACTGCCATCGCCGGCGATCACCTGATCGACGCGTTGCGCGGCTTTGCCGCCCTGCTGGTAGCGTATTTTCATTGCCGCCAGGTCACCTGGATCGGCATGGGCGCCTTCCACCAGATGCACGCAAGTCTCGCGAGCCCCGGCACGATTGCCGCGTGGCTCACCTTCCCGATTGCCTGGGGATCGGCGGGCGTGCCGATTTTCTTTGTCATCAGCGGCTACTGCATTCACCGCAGCGGCGCGTCAAAATTACTCGCCAATCCTGACTATCGTCTCGATGCCGGGCAATTCTGGCTGCGCCGTTTCGTGCGGATCTACCCAGTGCTGCTTGCCGCGCTCGCGCTCACGTTCCTCGCGGATTCGATCAGTCTCACCATGACGCCGGTGAGCCACAAGATTCTCGATATCGGCCCGCAGGCTTTTCTGGTCAATCTGTTTTCGCTGCAAGGCGTAGCCGGTAAGACTTACGGGTCCAATGGCGCGCTCTGGACCTTGTCGCTCGAAGTGCAGTTCTATCTGCTTTATCCGCTGCTTTTCGCGGTACGCCGGCGTTTTGGTTTGAACGCAGTCCTGGCCGGCGTTGCCGTCATCAATGTGATTTCCGCCCTCACGCTGGCGCCGCACGACGTCACGTTCTTCACGTCGTACTGGTTCTCGTGGATGCTCGGCGCGTGGATTGCCGAAGCGCGTCTGCGCGGTTCAGAAGGCTTTCCCTTTGCTTATGCGGCCGCAGCCGTGTTCGCCGTGGCGGGCTGTGCCGCGTTTCACTTCGGCCAGTACGGCGCTTTCCAGCTCTGGGCGTGTGCGTTCGCGTGCTATCTAGTGAAAGCGCTGTCGCGGCCCATCCCCACCCTCGGCGTGCTCATGCCGCTGTTCTCGAAGCTCGGTGAATTCAGCTATTCGCTCTATCTGATTCATTTGCCGCTGTTCGTGCTGCTTGGCTCGCTGCTGTTCCGCTCGGAACTGCAAACCTCGATCTGGGCTTCGTTCGGCTTCACGCTTGCCGTGTTGCCGGTCGCGTGGGTCTTCTATCGCCTGTTCGAGCGTCCTGCCCTGAATGTCGCGGCACGGCTTCGCAAGCGCGCTGCCTGAACAAAGTCTTCGATACAAATAAAGCGGGGCCGCCTGAATGGCGGCCCCGCTTTTTACTGCTGCCTTTTTAACGGCTTATTCCCGCTTCTCCCTGAGTTCCTGCCTTGCGAGCGCCCAGCGCAACTGGATACGACCTAGCGCGCTCGCGTCACTACACCATCCAGCACGCGCCCCACGGCTTCCACGTACTGCTCCTTACCGAAGCGTTCGCGCGCGACCAGCAGGCCGTTGCGTGCGAGCCGCTCGCGCAGCGCCTGATCGTCGTGCAGCGCCGCGAGCGTCGAAGCCAGCGCCTGCGCGTCGCCAGGCGTGCACAGCAGCCCGCTCTTGCCGTGTTCGACGATCTCCTTCACACCGCCATCGCGCGAGGCCACCACGGGCCGCTGAGCCAGCATGCCTTCGACGATCACGCGGCCAAACGGCTCCGGCGTGATCGACGTATGGACGATCACATCCATCGCCCGCATACAGGCTGCGATATCGTGCCGGAAGCCCAGAAAATGAACCCGATCGCCCAAGCCGTGCGCAGCGACGAATTCATGCAATTCCTGCGCGTAAGCGTCTTCGCCAAACAGCGGCGCGCCCACGAATACAGCATGCGCGCGCGGTTCCTGCAGCAACGCTTCCAGCAACACATGCTGGCCTTTCCAGCGCGCCAGGCGGCTGAATGCACCAACCAGAAACGCATCCTGCGGCAGACCGATCTGCGCACGCAATTGCGCCTGCGGCACCCGCGCGAGCGCACGGAATGGCGATTCGTCCACACCGTTGTGCACGACGTCGATACGGTCCGCATCGAATCGCGTGAGTTCGGCGAACACCTGCGCCGATGCGTGTGAATTCGCAATCACATGCGCGAGACCGAGCTTCGCGCAGCCCTTGATGATCGCGCGCTGCACGCGGCCGAAATGCTCGGCGCTGACGATATCGCGCAGATGCCAGACCACCGGCTTGCGCGCGAGTTTGCCGGCCAGCACGCCAATCACCATCGCGCGTTGTGTGTTCGCGTAGAGCACGTCCGCACCACGGGCACGACGGCGCGTTTCGCGCACGAGCCCTGCAATGCCCGCAATCACGCCGAGTTTCGGCACCGTCCCGCCATCGCGGCGCACGTTGCGCAGCGCGCCCGAATCCACTACATCCACACGCGCGCCAGCGGCGTCGAGCGCTTCGCGGAACGGACCGTCGTTGAACAGCAGCACTTCGATATGCGCCTTCAATCCTTTCACCACTTCCAGCAGCGACAATTCAGCGCCGCCCAAAACGCCGCTCTGGTCGATCGCCAACACACGCGGCGCGCTTTCCAGTGCTGCGGCCGCCGCCGCATCCAGTGCTCGCTGCGGATTCAGATGTGCAGGACCCACTGCCGCAATCGCCGGAACGGCACACGCCACCTGATTAAAGAAGCGGTCGCGGAAATGCTTCGACGAAAAACGCTCGGCGTTATGGCGGCAATCTTCGGCACGGAAACGCCCGGGATCGCGCTCGAACGTTTCCACGGCCGCGATGATCGCTTCGGCGCGCTGCTCTTCGAAGAACAGACCGGTCGGCTGCGAGCCCGTATCGCGCACGGTTTCGAGCGCCCCGCCCTTGCCATACGCAATCACCGGTGTACCGCACGCCTGCGCTTCCACTACCGAAATGCCGAAGTCCTCTTCCGCCGCGAAAACGAATGCCTTCGCGCGGCGCATGCGATCGTGCAGTACGGAAAACGGCTGATAACCCATGACTTCGACATTCGGGCCCGCTTTGGCGCGCACCTTCTGCATATCCGGGCCATCGCCGATCACGACAAGACGCTTGTCCGGCATGCGCGAAAACGCCTCGACGATCAGATCGATCTTCTTGTACGGCACGAGACGCGAAGCGGTCAGATAAAAGTCTTCCTTGCGCGTTTCCAGCTCGAATGAATCGACGTCGACAGGCGGATAAACGACTTCCGCATCGCGCTGATAAACCTTGTGAATACGCCGCGCGATGAATTCGGAATTCGCCACGAATTGATCGACGGAATTGGCCGTGCGTACATCCCAATTGCGGATGTAGTGAAGAATCAGGCGCGCCAGCATCGATTTAGGTCCGCGCGTGAGACGCGACTCCTGCAGATACTGATGCTGGAGATCCCACGCATAGCGGATCGGCGAATGCACGTAGCTGATGTGATATTGATCCGGCCCGGTCAGCACGCCTTTGGCGACGGCGTGCGAACTGGAAATCACCACGTCGTAGCCCGAAACGTCGAGTTGCTCGATCGCCAGCGGCATGAACGGCAGATACGCGCGATAACGCGTGCGCGCCTTCGGCAGACGCTGGATAAACGACGTCTTCGCGCGTTTGCCGCGCAGAAAGCCGCGATCCTTGTCGTCGACGAAATCGACCACGGAGAACAGATCCGCTTCCGGGAAGCAGTCGATGATCTGCTCGAGCACGCGCTCCGCGCCCGCATAGGTCACGAGCCAGTCGTGCACGATCGCCACGCGTGGCTGGCGCCGTGTTTCGCGTGCCGCCTCATTCGTATAGGCACTCGATGCCGTGCTCACCGCGCGCAGTTCACCGCGCACCGTGGACGGGCTTTCGCGCCGTTGCTGGGGCATCGCGGCGCGTTCGGACGGCGCCGCTTCGTCGATCAGTTCGTGACTCATGCGCTTTTCCGTGAATTTAGTCGAAACAGGAGGGAACGGGCATAACCACGCAACAGCGGCGTGGTTGCCACCGACCAGACACAGTTGGCAAGGGCCAGCACGACGCCCGCACCGATTGCATAGACCGCGTCCGGCAACCACCACGCAATAGCCAGCGCGGCGGCAAGAAAACTCAGGTGTGCAAACATATCGACGACGATTGCGCGGCTATGAATGCGCGCGAGCCACAGCAGGACCACGTAGTCGAACAGCGAGCGGAACAGCACCGCAGCCGCCGCGCCGGGCAGTCCGAAATGGTCGATACCGAGCCACAACAGCCCCGCGAACAGCGGCATTTCGATCAGGCCCACGCGCGCTGCAGCAGCGGGATTGTTCTGCGACTGGATCAGAATGCGTGTGACGCCGGCCTGCCCGATCAGCCACACAGCGACGATCAGAAAGCGCCCGACCGGCGCGCCGTGCTCCGCGATCACCGGGCCAACCCACAAACGCAGGAAGGGCTCCAGCACCACGATTGCGCCAATCGCCACCGGCGTGAAGACGGCGTTGAGGAATTGCAGCGACTGTGCGGCGATTTCATCGGCGTGTTCGCGGCGCAGCGCGGAAAGACGCGGAAACAGCGTACGCACCAGCGCGTTCGGCACCATGTTCAGGCGCGTCACCAGGTTCTGCGGCACCGTGTAATAAGTCACGAAACGCGCGCCCAGACCGGCGCCCAGCATCATGCGGTCGAGCGAATCGGCGATCATCGTCGTGATGCTGGCAATCAGCATCCAGCCACCGAAATTGAATAGCGCTTTCGATGTATCGAAGCGCGGCCCGCGCATTTGGCGAATGCCGAGCACACGCAGCGCGGAGCGCCCCAGCAAGATGCCGGCGAAAAGACGCGCGAGCACGGCAGCGGCCAATACGGTCTGCAGATTCGGCGCGATGGCCCATGCCGCGCCCAGCGGCAGCAACTGGAACAGGAACGTGCCCAGCGTCTGGTTGGTGTTGTAGATGCCAAAGCGCTCGGCGCCATTGATCGCACCGGCAAACACCCACGAAACATTGGCGACAGGAATCGCCACCGCGAGCCAGGGCAGCGCGAGATAAACCTCGTGGCGCAATTCGGGCGTCACATGCGTGAAATACGCCGTATACAAAGCGCCGCCCGAATAAATCAACAGCCCGCCAATCACGCCGGTCGTGAAGTTGAGCCAGAACGCGCTCCAGAACACACGCTCGCAGGCCTCGGTGTCTTTCGAGGCGTAGGCCTTCGAAATATGATTCTGCGCGGCCATGCTCATGCCCAGATCGAGCACGCTGAAATAGCCGATCAGCGTCCAGACGAGCGCGATCACGCCATAGCGTTCGACGCCAAGCATCTTGATGTACGACGGCACCGTGACCAGCGATACAAAAGTCGGCAGGATCAGCCCGAACAGATTGATCGCGACGTTGCGTAATATGCCTTTATCCATGCGGTTTCCTGTAGCGTGCGGAATGTGGGCCTGAGTGGATCGAACCGATCAAGCCGATCAAGCCGGCTTCCAGCGGTACATGAGCACCTTGCCGCGCGCGTCTTCCTCTACGAAGATCAGGTACTCGCCGTTGGGCTGGCGATGCGCCGTGATACCGAACGGCACGTCCACCCACCCCGACGTATTGCCCACCTCCGCGCCGGGGCCGAACGTCCCGACCTCCTTCGCGGACTCCTTGTCGAACACGTGGACGCCACCCGCAGGCTCCACCACGAAGATGTAGCGGCCTTCCACCGTGAGGCCTGCAGGCGTCACCGGCGGCTTCGCTTTCGGATCCCACGGCAAGCGCAGCACATAGCGCTGCTCGGGATGGCCGCTCGTCCATTTGTCGTAACGCACCAGCACGCGGCCGGCCTCTTTCCAGAAGCCGGGATCATGCGGCGCATCGGCCGTATAGCCGGTCACGTAAAGCGAATCGGTTTCTGGTTCGTAGATCGCGCGATGCACTTCGGTGAACGGTGCGGGAATGTCGTATTTGTCGAGCTTGTCGTAGCTGTAGATCGGATTGCCCTTCGCATCGAGCCCGCCAAAACGCCAGCGCCAGATACCTTTTTCGTCGCGTGCACGCCAGATATCGCCGCGCGTATCGATCCACCAACCCCAGCCGCCGCCCAGCTTTTCGCGGCCGGGATTGCGCGTGAACTCGTCGCTATCGAAAGCGCCGTTACCGTTCGTATCGCGCCAGATCCAGTCGCCGCCCGGCGGCGCATTCGGCACGTGCAGCACCGGGCGCTCGCGGCCCGCGAGGAAACCCGCGGGAATCGCCACCTCGCCGTCACGCTGCGCATCGAAGCGATAGATCTTCAAATGGTCCGCATACATGTCCGTGAGGAACAGGAACGTATGGCCATTCAGGGATCGCGCAGTCGGCAGGCCCGGCCATTGATCCGTGTGAAAAACCGGATCATCGGGATATTTGAACCGGTTCGACAGGAATCCTGCATATTTCCAGTCCTGTCCCGGCGGCTTCGAAAGATCGAGTTCGAAACGCTTGTTGCCGGTATAAACGCTATTGGGCCGCGCCGGGTCCACCCAGGCGCCGTCCACGAACAACAGGCCTTCCAGATTCCAGAGACGCTTGCCGGCCGGCGTATAGCTTTCGAGCGTCGCGCCCAGCCCCGCACCGATGGTGTCGTGCTTCGGCCCAATACCATTAGTGGAGACGTAGATATTGCCCTTGGCATCCGTGCCTACGCCGGTCAGGCCATTAAAGCGGCCAGGGCCCGGACGGCCCGGCACGCCCGAGAAAATGCCGCCGCGCTCGCCCAGGGTGCCGCCTGGCGTATAGCCCTTGCCATTGCGGGCGTAGATCAGGATCTGCTGGCGCGGGCCGTTGTCGGCGACGAGAATGCGCTGCGCAGGATCGACCGCGAGATCGACGGCCATTGAATCGGCGGGCAGATCGAACGTCTCGCCAAGCGGCTTGCCATCGGCGGAATAATGCGCGACGCGCGGCGCGCGATCGGTCGCGGTACCCGTGAGCACCCAGAGCGTACCGTCGCCAGCGATCGCGATGCGGCCCGGCTCGTGCACGTCGAATTGCGACTTGCGCTGCATCGAGCTGGCGTCGTAGATCTCGATGCGGTTCATCGCCGTGTTGCTCACATAGAGCAGCGCATCGGTCGCGGCGAGGCCACCGATGCCATTTTGCGTGCCAGTCGGCACATCGGCGATCTTGAGGAAAGCACCGGCCAGCTGCGCATGCGGATTAAGCGGCTGAGGCGACGCCTGGAAGGCCGCAGCGCGCTTGGGCTCATCCAACGGCCTGCGCGTGATGCCGAACCACTGGCGGCCCTTATCCGGCCAGATACCGCCGCCCACCAGATGCCCCTTCTCGTTACCTACACCCACCGCCGCATACAGATAGCGATGATTGACGGCCACGGCGTTGCCGCCTTGCCCGCCCCAGCCATGCGTGCCGCCGGCGAAGCCCAGCGCCTTGCCGTCCTGATACGCACTGATCTCGCCACCGCTCTCGTCCCACGGCGCGTTCGCGTAAACCTTGCCTTCCGGCGTAACGGCAATCGCGGTAACGTTGATCTGCATCCAAGTGCCCTGACCGTAACCATAGGTGTTACCGATCCACGAGGTCGTGACATTGAGTTGCGGCGCGGCGATGGTCTGCACCGACGAGGTACAGACGAACGCACTCAGCGCGGCGAACGCCAGCGTCCTGCGCATACGGCGGTCGGGAATCGGAAACGACAAGGCAATCCCTCCGGGTTGACGGCAATCTGGCTGGATCATGCCGTACATTCCCGAAGAAAAATGACCCCACAAAATCCGAAAATAATTCAAAAAAATTCAATGTTTATTGGCGCTTACGGTGTGTGGTGCGCCAATAAGCGCAACGCGTTAAATCATGTGCGAAATGTGAATCGCCGATGGCAACGGTGGTGCAAATGACGCGATACGCATGGCGAGAAATGCAGCAGCGGTCGCCATTGGTGCATCGACGACCGCATGAGGACGATTGCGCGAAAGCAGGAATTAATTGCCTTACGCGCGACGTGCTCCTTGAATTAAAGAGGCACTATTTGCCGCCTCTTGAAGTGGCCCTAATCGAAGAAATCAGCCCTTCTTCGCTGATGCGGACGAATCGAAAGGAATCGGATTCGCCATATAGGCATTGAGTTTGTTACGCACCCAGGGCTCGGGATTTCCGATTGCCGAGACAATCCCCGTAGTCGATCCGCCGCCGAGCAGCACCGCGAAAATTCCGCACAATGGAAAATCGCCATAGGCGGGGTTGGTCATATCGAACGGTTCGGAGCGGATATACATATCCTGTGCCGTTTCGCCCATATACGACTGCGCTTCAGCAGGAAACTGCAGCGCGAGGATATTGGCGTTGACGTTGTGATAATCGGACCCAATCGCGGAATCGCCGAGAATATAACTGCCGCCCGTGCCCCAGTGCTGGCCTTCGAAATCGACAGGTATGACATCTGTTGTATTCGGCGTGCGACTCGACGGAATCTGCCAGGGCATGACAGGAAGCTTGAGCGCACGACTCATCGCGGCGCAGAAGTCGAAATAACGCGACCATTCAAGCGGGCCGTAGCAGTAGTGATTCATATAGCCGCGCTGTTCGTAGTCGTCGGCTTCATAGCGGTCGATGGCGAGAAAATTCGGCGCATAAGGAGGGTTATAGGCACCGACGCTGACGATATAGTCGGCCGTCGACTTCGCTTTGTCGGCTGGATCGCCACTGCTGTCGTAGATCCACTCCGAGTCACCCGTATCCCACAGATTGATTTGCCAGCCAAACGTCGCCCACGGCGCTACGATGTGGGTGAGCCAATTCACCGCCATAACATAGCCTGCAATGTTGTCCTCGATCTCCGGCGGAATGGTTACGGTCATATTCCAGTGAGTCAGCGCTTCTTGAAGCGGCACACGGACTGGCATGCCATAGTCCGGGCCGAGATTGGCCTGCTGGCAGGTGCCCAGAAAATCCGGATTGACGATGACTCCCGCAGGCACGGGATGTTCCTCGTCCAGATAAGCGCCTGCGGTGTTAAGCGTGAGAATGTAGTTGGCAAAACTATGCGCGTGCGCGTCGGAATCAGCGAGCACAGATTCCGGGTTGCCACCAGACAGATTGCAGGTGTAGCAGATGGGCACAGGCAGCACGTTCTGCGGCGTACCGGCTGCGAGCAAATCCTGTTCGACCTGGCGTGCCAGGTCCATGAGCGATTTTGTCTGCACATCGGCCGTTTCATACGTGCCGGAATCTCCCGCACCGTCGACACCCGCGTAGACGAAGATCGAACTGGCCCGCGCAGAGGTGAAATCGGTCGCGTTGCTCTTGACAAGATCCGTGCACCCACCGAACGAAAGAAACGACGGAAAGCCCTTGACGTTCAGATTCGCGGACGCGGAAATCGACACATTCAGCGTCGCGCTGCCATCGGCGGACACGATGAATTGCGCGGGCACTTCAACGTCGTAGACGATCCCCGCATCGATAAAGTCCGCGGCATCCACCGTATAGCTATCGGGCTTGACCGGGACGCTGAACGCCGTGCTTTGGGTCACAGTCCGGAATGACTGCGAATAGCTCATGCTACTGCTCACGATACGAATCACCAGGCTATCGGAGACTGCGCTGGAAACCTGCATGTCGATCGGCACGTTGACGAATCCGGTCGTGTCGACAGGCGCGGTCGTGACATTCGCATCGCTGATCGTGACGGTCTGAAGGCTGTTGGCCAGCGAAACCGGCGGCACGTCGAACGTGTAGCTTACGTTGTTCACCGTCATGGGCTACACGGTGATCACTGCCGTACCCGATGCAGGGAGCTTACGCAACGACGTTACGCTGCCAGGACTGGCGCTAAAAGAAGCCAGCACAGTACCGGAGCCCTGATCGGTGACGGTCACGGCCAGCGTTTCGTTGGCGAGTCCCTGCAGATCGCCGATCGATACGTCTAGCGCAGAGTAATACTGAACGGTATCGAAAACCACCGAGACATCGGAAGTCTGGCCGATGGCGACATCCACTTCCGGAGGAGCAACCACCACTGGCGCGATGACCGTCTGGTCATCCGTGCTGAGATCGCTCGCCGTGATCTGATAGGTTCCCTGCGCCATTGATAAGGAAACCGAATTATTATAGGCAATAGAATAGGTACTGGAACTGCTACCCTGCGAAAACGTCAATTGCACCGTTATACCTTCCAGCGCCGGATCGGGGCATGCCGCACAAGTCACGACCACCGTGCCATTGACAGCCGGAGGTGCATCGGCGCCGAACACAAACGAATCGAGCCATTCGGCCGTATCCTGGGTGAGGTCACCGTTCACGCCAATCGTGATCTGATCGCTCGGGCGCAATGTATAGGCCTCTGTGAACGGAATGTTGGCGTCGACCGTGTACGTATTGTCGCCCAATGCGGTGGAGCTCGCCGTGACTGGGCCGGTTACCCACGTCGAAAATTGCGGCGTAATGTCACCCGCGCTCACCGTCCCCGGCACATGGAAATTCATCGCCAGGTAAGTGTTGATGTTGACGGACGTTTCATCGTCGTTTCGGATATTCGAAACGATGATCTCGCCATACCATTGGCTTGCGCCGCTCGCCACTACTGCGTCGTAGATGATGCTCATGATAGCCCTCGCGAATGGCCTCGCCTGTGGGCTCAGCCATCTCTGGTAGAAGAAACAGGTTTCGCTGAAAAATCCCGTAAAACGTGTGATTTCTTCGATAGACCTCCTCGCCATAGCATGTCGAATGCGTTGGCTGTTCCGCTGAATCCGCTCAATCCTCTTCGGAATTTCCGCGCCATTGAAAGGGCGACTCATTGGCAAAGAGCTGCCTGCCCTGTAGCGGCTCCCCTATTCGCTCACGCTGCCGCTGCGAGACCGGCAGATCAATGGCGGAAATTGGCGAAACATCGGCGCCCAGAATGATGAATTCCACCCACCGGCTCGCGCTCCCGGTCAGGTTCCCATACAGGCCCAGCCTGATTTCATCGCTCGCCTGCAACGTATATGGCCAGTTCACCGGCACGATCGCATTGACGTCGTACGTGCCGTCGCCTGTTGCCTTGTTCGCCGTGGTGATATCGCCGATCACCGATTGCGCGAATGCCGGCGAGATTCCCATTGGACTCACCACCGCCGGAGAAGAAAAATTGATCGACAGATACGATTTCAGCGTAATCGGATGTCCGTCACCGAATCGCATGTTCGAGATAACGATCGTTCCATACCATTTGTTCGAACGATCATCGATCTTTGCGTCGTAGATGATGTACATGGCCAAAGCTCCAGACAGTATTCACAGCCCAGGTTGATCGATTGCTTCATGCTAGATAAAGCCCGAAAAAAGCCAATGGAAGATCCCTTCGCATCAGCGAATCTATTTATCGGCGATTGGAAAATAGCTTTAACGATTTCAGTGATTAATTTCAAACGTCAAGAACCACGCTTCATTTATAGACCGATTTAATCAGAACAATCGTAAACTGCACTTATATTTGATAACCGTCAAAGATAAATCGTAGATAAAGCGCAAATCTGACAGCCATCCTCATTGACAAGTAGGAAAAACCAGGACTCGAAATGCAAATTCGATTTAACCGAATCTGCCAGTCGAAACGCCAGGCAAACGGGCGGCCCACGCGGTCGCCAGCGCACTCCTCGCGCCGCCTCTCCCTCCCAACAGGCAATTCTTTCCGCCCCTATTCCAAACTTACCGATTCCCGGGACATCGGCACGCGATTCATTTTGAGAATTTACAAGTCGATATATTTCGGACTTTTTGCCCAATAAATTCTTTCTAGAATCGTCTGGACTATGCATGCATGAAATCCACCGGATAGCCGATGACCGTCAACAGCCTGACCAGCGCGCCACCCCAACATTCGCACCGTATCGTCCAGCTCGACGGCATGCGTGCATTCGCCGTGCTTGCCGTGTTCGCACAACACGCCTTGCGCGCGCCGCTCTGGATGGGTGTCGATTTATTTTTCGTGCTAAGCGGTTTCCTGATCACCGGCATCCTGCTGGAGCGTAAAGCGCGCGGGCAATCGTATTTCAGCTACTTTTATGCGCGCCGTGTGCGCCGCATCCTGCCGCCGTACATTTTGCTGATGATCGTTTCATCGCTGCTATTCGGCTTCGGTTGGGCGCATTACTGGCCGTGGTATGCATTCTTCGCCACGAATATCGGCGATGCGCTCGGTCAGAGCGGCCACGACAGCCTCAATATTCTCTGGTCGCTAGCGGTCGAAGAGCAGTTCTATATTTTCTGGCCCTTCGTGGTGCTGTTACTGCCGCAACGCTGGCTTGCCGTGGTGGCCGCCTCGCTGATCGTTATCGTGCCGGTGCTACGCGCGATCGCTACGCCGTGGTTCGCCACCTATTGGCCGATCTATTACCTCACCCCGTTCCGCATGGACCTGCTTGCGGCAGGCGCCCTGCTCGCCGTGCTCGTGCGCCGCGACCGCAACGCGCTGGAGCCGTTCAAGATTCCTGCTGCCATCCTGTTTTTCGCCGCGCTTGCCGTGCTGGCCTGGCTGCATCTGCATTACCCGCGTTTTCGCGGCATGAACACGCCGCTCTCGAATGCACTGCTTTATAGCGTCTCGCTCGTGCTTTGCACGTCGGCGGTCGTGGTTGCGCTGCAATCGAAGGGTTGGGTCAAGCGCCTGCTCTGCAATCCGGTGCTCGTCTATATCGGCACCATCAGCTACACGATCTATCTGATTCACCTCACGATTCTTTACGCAGTATGGCCGCTTCATTACAGCCGTCCCGTGAGCGCGGCCATCGCACTCACCCTCACGCTCGTCTATGCAAGCGCAAGCTGGTTTCTTTTCGAAAAGCGTCTCACGCGCGGCCCGAGCCATCGCATCGCTGCCGGCGCCACTGTGCGCAACAGCGTGAGCGCAACCAGCTCGCAGTCCTGAAAGACCGATTCCCTATCACGTTCGCTACTTCAAAGGCCTACACATGAACGAACGACGCAAAGCGATCATTACCGGCGTATCCGGCCAGGACGGCGCATATCTGACCAAGCTGCTGCTCGACAAGGGCTATCAGGTGGTCGGCACTTATCGACGCACCAGTTCGGTTAACTTCTGGCGCATGAACGAACTCGGCGTCACCGATCATCCTTCGCTCGAACTCGTCGAGCACGATCTCACCGATGCAGGTTCGACGCTGCGTCTGCTCGAACGCGCGCAAGCCGGCGAAATCTATAACCTCGCCGCACAAAGCTTCGTGGGCGTGTCGTTCGATCAACCCGTCACCACCGCCGAAGTCACCGGTATCGGCGCGCTCAATCTGCTCGAAGCGATTCGCGTGGTGAATCCGCGTATGCGCTTTTATCAGGCGTCCACGTCCGAAATGTTCGGCAAGGTGCAAGCGGTTCCGCAGCGCGAAGACACGCCGTTTTATCCGCGCAGCCCGTACGGTATTTCCAAGCTTTTCGCGCACTGGTCGACCGTCAATTACCGCGAGTCTTACGATATCTTTGCGACCAGCGGCATTCTGTTCAATCACGAATCGCCGCTGCGTGGCCGCGAATTCGTCACGCGCAAGATTACCGACACGGTCGCCAAGATCAAACTCGGCAAGGCCAACGTGCTGGAACTCGGCAATCTCGACGCCAAACGCGACTGGGGCTATGCTTCCGAATACGTCGAAGGCATGTGGCGTATGCTGCAGGCCAGCGACCCGGATACTTATGTGCTGGCAACCGGCCGCACTGAAACGGTGCGCGATTTCGTGACGATGGCTTTCGCAGCCGCTGGCTTCCAGCTCGAATGGTCGGGCCGTGGCGAGCGCGAAACCGGCGTCGATATTTCCACGGGCCGTACGCTGGTGCGCGTCAGCCCGCGTTTTTACCGCCCCGCCGAAGTCGATCTGCTGATCGGCAACGCCGACAAGGCGCGCAGCAAGCTCGGCTGGGAACCGCAAACCTCGCTAGAACAGCTTTGCCAGATGATGGTGACAGCCGATCTGGCACGCAACGAACGACATGACACGTTCTGATCCTTCCAGCGCGGCGCCAGCGCCGCGCGCCCTGATTACCGGCGTCAACGGCTTCACGGGGCGCTATATGGCGGCGCACCTTGCGGCCGACGGCTATCGCGTATGGGGCACCGTGCGCGCGGGCGAGACCATCGCCGCGAATGAGTTGCAGGGCGTCGTCACGCCTCTCGCCGCCGATCTGCTCGATCGCGAGGCGCTGGCGCACGCGGTCGAAACAGCACGGCCCGACGTCGTGGTCCATCTCGCGGCCATCGCCAATGTCGCCGATGGCGATGTCGCGCGCACTTACGTCGTCAACGTGGTGGGCACGCGCAATCTGCTGGAGACCGTCGCGCAGCAGCAGCATGTGCCGCGCGCCGTGCTGATCGCCAGCAGCGCAAACGTCTACGGCAACGTCACGCCCGGCATGATCGACGAAACCGTTGCCCCGCAACCGGCCAACGATTACGCGGTCAGCAAGCTCGCGATGGAATACGTGGCGAAGCGTTGGAACGCGCAATTGCCGCTGGTGATCGCGCGTCCGTTCAATTACACGGGCGTGGGCCAGAGCACGGACTTTCTGCTGCCGAAGATCGTCGAGCATTACGCGCGCGGCGATCGTACGATCTCACTCGGCAATATCGATGTGAGCCGCGATTTTTCCGATGTGCGCGATGTCGTCGATGCTTACGCAAGACTCATCGCCGTGGCGCCGCGTGGCAAGACCGTGAATGTCTGCTCGGGTACGGGCTGGACGCTCGGCGAAATTCTCGCTTCGCTCGCGCGGATTGCGGGCTATTCGATCGAGGTGAAGATCGATCCGCGTTTTGTGCGTGCGAATGAAGTGCGCCATCTGGTCGGTTCGAATGCGAAACTGCGCACGCTCATTGGCGAAAGCGAACGCCGGTCTATCGAGGAAACGCTGCGCTGGATGTACGAGGACGCACGCAAACGGCTTGGTAAAACCTGAAGAATCCGTTTTGAGAATCTGCAAAATCAATCGCCGCTCTTTCGAGCGGCGATTTCGTTTTAGCGCACGATAAACTCAATGCGCGGCAATCGCTTCGGCATAAACATCGGCCACGCGTTTTGCAATCACGGCATTGTCGAAATGCTCGCGTGCGTAGGCTTTGCACGCCGCTTCATCCGGTAGTTTGATGCGGCCTGAAAGCGCGGCGTCGATGCCTTCGGCAATCGCGGCCGCGCCAGTTTCCGGCAACACCAGATCCGGCGACAGACCCGCCACCGCTTCCGGCAAACCGCCCACCGGCGTCACCAGCACCGGCGTGCCGGCGGAAAGCGATTCCACCGTAATCAGCCCGAAGCCTTCGAGCGCGACCGTGGGCACCACGCTCAACGTGGCGGCGCGATACAGCGAAGGCAGATGCGCGTCGGGCACGAAGCCCAGCAACTTGACGTTATCCGTGAGACCCGCTTCGTCGATACGCTGTTGCAGCTCCCCTTCCAGACGCCCGCGCCCCGCGATCAGCAGCAGAATATCCGGGTGGCGCTGCTTGACCTGCTTGACCGCGTCGATCAGATCTTCCAGTCCCATGCGCCGCACGAGGCGGCGCACAGCCAGAATGATCGGGCGATTCTGCGGCAATTGCAGACGCAGACGCGCCTCGCCCTGGGAGCAGGCCGGATCGAAATGGGCCGTATCCACGCAACCGGGCACGATACGCACGCGATCGGGCGAGATCGCATAGCGCTTCGTGAGAATGTCGCCGAATGCTTTCGACAGCACGATGAGTCGCGACGATCGTTCGTACACCGATTGTTCGAGCGAATGCTTGATGCGCTGACTCAGCGTGGCGGCGCCTTCGACAAAGCTCTCGTCGGCCCACGGTCCCTGAAAATGCGAGACCTGCGGAATGCCGCGCGTAACGTCGAGACCCGGAAAGGTGTACAGCGCGAAGTGCGAGGAAATGACGTCCGGACGATGGCGACGGATTTCGCTGCGCAACGCACGGCGCGCGTCCATCAGGCGGAACGGCAACGCGCGTGCCGCCGAGCCGAAGCCCTGGATCGCGCCGCCACTGTCTTCGGCCACCTTCGGCGAGCCGGCCACGACGCCGCGTACGTGTACGCCGGCACCGGGCAACGCGCCCACCAGCGAGTAATACATGCGATCGAGGCCACCAGCACGCTCGGGGAACCAGTGCATGCCGATCTGTAGCGAATGGATGGATTGTTTCGTCATCGCGATTCCTTGTTGTGCAACTTGTTATGCAGCCATCGAGGCGAATAACGGATTAAGTCGTCTCTGCGCGCGGCAGCGACTGGCCGCCCGAAAGCGGCGCGAGTGCGGGCGTCGCGGGTTCGGCGTAGGCATCGCTGCGCACTGTCGCGCCCGCGTCGCCCGCCAGCTCGCGATAGAGCGCGATGTATTGCGCAGCCATCCGCGCCCAGCCGAAGCGGCAGGCGAGTTCCGCCGCCGCTGCGCCCATCGCGACGCGGCGTGGCGTATCGTCGGCGAGTTGCTGGATCGCTCCGGCGAGCGCTTTCGCGTCGTCCGGGTCTTCGAGCACGATGCCGCAATCGGGCGTGATGATTTCCGCGCCGCCTGCCGTGCGCGCGGTCACGACCGGCAAGCCCGCCGCCATCGCTTCCAGCAGCGAAAGACTCATTGCTTCGTAGCGCGAAGGAAAGACGTAGCTATCGACACTGCGCATCAACACTGGCATTTCACGCACGAGGCCGAGAAAATGCACGCGCGAAGCAATGCCGAGTTCGCGCGACATTTCCGGGTACGGACTGCCCGGCAGATAACCGGCCACCGCCAGATGTACATGCTCGGGCAATTGCTTGAGCGCATGCAGCACCGTGCCCAGGTTTTTGCGCGGCGTGCGCAGATCGCCCACGAACAGCAGCAGGAATTTATCGGCGGGAAGATTGAATTTCTCGCGATCCGAATCCGCACCGGAGAAACCACGCGTATCCACGCCGTTATAGATCACGTCGAGCCGTTCGAGCGGATCGCCGCCCGAAGCGAGAATTTCATCGGCGACCTTGCGCGATACCGCTGCGATCACACGCGAGCGCCGGTACGCCCAGCGCTCCAGCACCGCGTTCACGCGCGTATAGACGAACTGATACGCCGACCAGACGCCGCGGGTCAGCCCGAACGGGTAATACTTGCTGCGCCCCCAGCCGCCGTGTACGAAGTGCGCGGTATTGACATCGGCTTGCGCCCACGTAATGAAGCCATTCACGTGCAGCACGTCGTATTCGCTGCGATGGCTTTTGAGCCAGAGCGCACTCTTGAGCGCGAACACCTGTTGACGCAACAGGTTGGTCGGCCAAAGTTTCGAAGGTTGCACGCGCACCCATTTCACCTTGGGATGCGCCAGCAGTTCCGGCGCGACGTGCGAAGCCACCAGCGTGACCTCGAACCCTTCGTCGAGCGCCGCGCGCGCGATTTCGTGGTTGACGCGCCCCTGGCCGTCGTTATGGCGCACCACATGCGTGACGATTGCGACTCTCAATCGGAGACCTCCGTAGTCGGGGTAATGTCTGGAGCACGGACGCTGGCCTGGCGCCGCGTCATCTTGCGCCAGTGCCCCGCGCTGAGAATGGAAAAAACACTGGAAAACAGCAGCAGACCGCCCGTGCCCACCAGCGAATTGGTGAACACCAGCATCGCGAAGATCGACACCATCAGGCTCAGACATGCGCACACGTAGCGGTCTTCCCGCATGCGCAGCGACTGGCGCACGGCGCGCGCGATCAACCACAGCACGCCCGCCATATACATCAGCGTGCCGGGCCAGCCGAGCACGAACGGAATGTTCATCACGCCGCTGTCGAAACTGCCGTACTGGCCGAGCTGGCCGTTGCTGCTGGAAAGCTTGGTCGATGCGCCGGTTGCGCCCAGGCCCTCGCCCGTCACGTCGGTGAAGGCGGTCTTGGCGAAATCGGCGTAGAACTGGTTACGCGCCTCGTAGCTCTGGTCGTCGCTCAGGTTCACGAGCGTGTTCAGGCGCTGCTGCATGCGGTCGGCCACCGGCCCGAAGGTCAGCAGCGGCACGCAGATGCCCGCAAGCACAAACGCGCTGACGATAATGCGCAAGCGCACCTTGTTGCTCGACTTCATCAGCTGGATCACCATGGCGATGGCCCAGCCGCCCCAGGTCGAGCGCACCAGCGACAGCGCGAACGAGAAGAAGCCGAACGCCGCCGCGATCCAGCGCACGCGATGTTTCGCGGCCATCACCAGCACCATCGCGCCCATCATCGCGAAGGCAAACGGACCCGACGAATTCATCGTGCTGAATACGCGCACGCCCAGCGGCACGGGGTCGCCCTGCGAATTCATGTCCGAGCCGATCATCCACATCGCGTCCCACGGCGGCATGATGAAGAACTGGATCAGCCCATAGGCGCCCATCACGAACATGCCGTAGATAAAGGTGTTGACGATGGTGTCGCGGCATTCTTCGTACTGGCGCGTGAGCACCATGATGTGAAAGCCGATCAGCAGCGGATAAACCCAGTTCGCCAGATCGAATACGGCAGCGGCCGGACCGTTGCCTACCACGCCCACGACAAAGCCATAGCCGATGCCGAGCAAGGCCAGCAGCAGCGGCAAACCACGACGCTGCGCGAGTACCGGGTAATAGCGCAGCAGCGAAAGCCCGCTGATCATCGTCACCGCGAGCGGCGCGACCTGAATCAGGCTGGTGGGCGTGAAGCCGCCTTTGCCGTAATCGGCGAGACGGCGCACTTCGGGGCTCAGAAACCAGAGCCACCACATGAAGCCCACATAGCGCACCGGGTTCACGAAATAAAGCCACAGTCCCGTGGCGATGGCCAGCACCGGAAACGCCAGCGTCAGCACCGTGCCCTGGTGCGCGAGGATCAGCAGGCCCGTGAAAGTCCACAGCGCGATCACCGGCAGCGTATCGCGGCCCATCGCGCGGCGCAGGCCGGATTTCGTCGCGGCTGGCGCGCCCGCGGGCGTGGCGGAAGGCATCGAAGCCGGAATGGTGGACGGCACACGCATGATCACATCCCGCGCGGCATCTGGCCGGTTGCACCGGCTGCCACGTTGGCGCGCGCGGCGCTTTCGGTACGCGGATCGCGTTCGAGCATCATCTCGCGCGTGAGTTGCGCATGCTGGCGCGCGAAGTTCTCGGTGGTGAGATCGCGCGTGCGCAGTTGCTCGCAGGCCTCGCGCGCCTGTGCGAGCGTGCGTGCCGGATCGTCCACGAGCGCATTCACGGCTTCGCGCAACTGGTCGGCGTTGAAGGGCTCGACGTAGAAGGCGGCGTTATCGTCGAAGTAATCGTCGAGCGCGCCCACCTTCGTGACGATCATCGGCTTGCCGAGCGCCGCCGCTTCCAGCATCACGGTAATACCGGAAGCATGCGTATTCGGGCGCAGCGGCACGACGATGATATCGGCCCAGTCATACAGCGCGTGTTGCTGCTGGATGCCGGAAACACGCACGATTTCCACGTTCGCGGCGCGCGCCGAAGCGGGCATGCGGCGACGCGTGGCAATGCGCACCTCATAGCGCGGATCGTCGCGCAAGGCGGCGACGAGCGTGGTCCAGTCGCGGTCGCGATCGTTGCCGATCGCCGCCACGCGCACGGGCGTATGCGGCTTCCAGTGCGACGGCGGACAAAGCGGAAAGTCGAAGGTATTCAGCCCGTAGAGCAAGGGCGTGGCGGCGCGGCCGAAATAGTCCTTGCAGAGCGCGGCATTCTCGCTCGCGAGCGTGGTCAGGCGGTCGGCACGGGCCAGCAGACGCTTGTAGAAGGCCCGGCGCAGCGCGCCATAGCCTTGCCAGCGGTCGAGCAGCCACACGCTCTGCGCGAGCAGCAGCGGGCGCGCCCCGCCCTTTTTCGCCTGCATCAGCAACACCAGCGCGACCGCCAGATGCTCCTGTTCCGTATGCGTCCAGATCACGTCCGATTGCAGCATCGCGTGACGGTTGCGCCAGGCGTGAACCAGATCGAAGCCGAGCGCGGCTTTCAAGGCGCGGCGCGCAAAACGCACCGGCTTGCCTTCGCGCACGTCCTTGGCGTAATTGAGCGCGAATTCCGCAGATTCCGCGTGATGGTAGCCGTAGAGGCAACCGATGTTCTCGCCCTTGCGATAGTGGCGTGGATCGGCGCCGTAAAACAGGTGCACGTGGACTGTCGTACTACTCATTCGGGGTCCTCCGTAATGTCGTGTGCGGGGCGTTCGTCAGGCGATGGCGCGGCGAGCTTCGCGTGCGCCGCCGCGCACCGCGCGCCAGCGTGCGAATGCGGCCCCGGCGGAACCCGAACGCACGGCGCTCAGGCCGGTATGCAGCAGCCCCGGATAAACACGCGTGCCGATCAGCGCCCACCACCACCACGCCGTTTCGCGATGCATCGGCTCGAGGTGAGCGCGCAGAATCAGATGGAAGTTGTAGGCGGCATTGCGGATCGAAGCGAGCGTCTGCGCATTGCGCGGATCTTCGCCAGGACGCGGCGCAGGATAGTGATCGACGGCCACGAGCGGGTCATAGACAAGCTTCCATCCAGCACGCTTCACGCCCATGCTGAAGGCCATGTCGTTATGCGTCTGCGCACCGGTGCCGCGCAGGCGGCGGTCAAACCGCAGATCGCCGATCGCCGCACGCAGATAGCTCATATTCGCGCCCTTGAGCAGATCGACTTCACGCGCCTTGCCCACGCCCAGATGATGATTGCCGACAATGCGCCCGGAGCGCTGTACGCGCCCCACCAGCGCCCGCTCGCCATCGAGCACGCGGCCTTCTTCATGCACCCAGTCGCGCCCGCCCAGCGCGCCCAGCAGCGCATCCGATTCGAAATGCGCAGCGATGCGCGCGACCCAATCGGGATGCGGCGCGGCGTCGTCGTCGGTGATGGCGATCACGTCGCCCGTCGCGGCTTCGATACCGCGATTGAGCGCGGCCACCTGGCCGGGTTCTTCGACCGTTGCGACCTCTACGTTCAGCACGCGGGGCGTCACGTGTCCCGCGAGGCACGCGTGTGTGGCTTCGTCGTCGGGACGCGCCACCACTACGATCTGGTCGGGCGCACGCTGCTGGCACAGCAGCGCGGAAAGGCAGCGCGCCAGATCGTCAGGACGCCGATACGTCGGCACAAGCACGGTCACTTTCATCGCGTGTTCCCTCTTCATCAGGCGCTCAGATATTCCTGCACGGCGCTGTAGCCATAGCCGTAGCTGCCGCGTGCTCGTGCCGGCACACCGTTGAACACGCCGCCCGTCACGCGCACGCCTGTATTGCGCAGGCGCTTGAGCGTATCGGCGATCTCGCCTTCGGTATGCATGCCCGAACGCAGCACGAGGAAGGTCGAACCCGCATGACCGCCGATGATGGCGGCGTCGGTCACGGCCAGCACCGGCGGCGTGTCGATCAGCAGCACGTCGTAGCGCAGCGCGAGACCTTCCAGATACTGGCCAAGACGCGGCGACATCAGCAGCTCGGACGGATTGGGCGGACGACGGCCGCACGAGATGAAGTGCAGGTTATCCACTTCGGTCGCACGAATGGCCTCGTCCAGAGAGATCTGCCCCGAGAGCAGTTCGGAAAAGCCGCTGTCCTGCGGCCCGCCCAGATAGCGCTCGAGCGCGCCACGGCGCATGTCGCCGTCGATCATCAGCACGCGCTTGCCCGAGTGCGCCAGCAGCACCGCGAGATTCGCGGTCAGGAAACTCTTGCCGACGCCCGGCACGGAACCGGTGATCGCCACCACATGATTGCGCGCATCCATCACGCTGAACTGCAGCGACGTGCGCAGCGAACGCAGGCTTTCGACCGTGAGGTCTTTCGGCGCCGCATTAGCCAGCACTTCACGCAGACGCGTGCCGCCACGCACCGGCGCGCGCTTTTCCAGCACGGCCTGTTCCGTCGAGAGCGGCACGAGACCATAAACCGGCAGCTGGAAATTGCGCTCGATGACGTCCGGGTCGACGATGCCCTTGAACATGTTCCGGCGCATCAGCACAAAGCCCGTGCCGAGAATCAGGCCCAGCATCGCCGCCGCCGAAACGATCAGCAGCTTCTTGGGCTTCGACGGCTTGCCCGGGCGCATCGCCGGATCGACGATATGCACATTGCCGCCCGTGCCCACGCGCTGCACCGAAAGCTCCTGAATACGGTTGAGCAGCAGCACGTAGATGTCTTCCGCCACCTTCGCGTCGCGCTGCAGCTGCACGGCCTTTACTTCGGTCGCCGGCAGATCGCGGAACTTGGTGTCGTACTTGGCGCGCTCGCCCTGCAGTTGCGCAAGCTGCTGGCGCGCGGCGATCAGCACCGGATGCTGGTCGCCAAAGCGCTGTTGCAGCGAAGCGATCTGCAATTGCAGCGCCGAAATCTGCTGCTCGTATTGCACGCTGCCGTCGAGGTAGATCTTTGCTTCGTCGCTGGCGTTGATCGAACCCGACTTGCTTTGATACGCAGTCAGCGCGGCTTCGGCGTTTTCGAGGTCCGACTTCAGGCGCGGCTGTTCGCTGCGCAGGAAGTCGAGCATCTTGCTCGCATCGGCCTGCTTGGTGGCGACGTGCTCGCGCAGATACGACTGCGCCACGGCGTTGGCCACCTGCGCGGCGCGATCCGGATCGGTGTCTTCGAGCGAGATGTCGATCACACCGGTCTGCTTGCCCTGCTCCTGCACCTTCACGGCGTTCTGGAAGCCCATCACGGCGTCCAGATCGTTCATGCGTACCACCGAGAAGCGCGTGCCCGGGCGTGCCTTCAGATCGCTCACCAGCATCGTCACGCCGCCGCCCTGGGCCTGCTGGCCAACCGTGCCTTCGACCAGACGGCCGCCGTCCGGGCCCGAGATCACATAGCGATTTCCGTCGAGCGCCGTGAGCGTGAGCTTCTTGCCTTCCAGTTCGGGCGCGACTTCGATCGAATCCACATTGGCGACTTCGCCGCCCCATGCATACGAACCCAGGCCGAACCACGGACGCGACGGCGTACCCGGCGTCGCCAGACGCGCGGCCAGGCTGCCGACCACCGGCAAGGTCACCGGCGCGACCGAGAAGTTCAGCTTGAACTGCTTGACGACCGGTTCGAGCACGCTGCGGCTCTGGATCATCTGGATTTCGGCGTCGGTCGGCAGGGAGCCCTGCTGACCGCTCGTGATGTTGGCGCCCGACTGCGTCTGCGTCAGCGCCTGCGAGGTGTAGTCAGCCTGTTCGACGCGCACCTGCGTGTCCGCCGTATAGACCGGCTTGGCGACGTAGCAGTAGAACACGGCGCAGCCGACTACGACCGCCGCGATCGCGATGAGCCAGCCGATGTCGTCGATGATGACGCGCAGCAACTGGCCGAGGACAACGTCCTCTTCCTCTGTGCGGGCCGCCGGGGCCGCCTGACTGTTGGCTTGAATGCTCACGTTTCGATCCCGTTTTAAATCGTGTTGCGTGGGAGGAAAGACCTCACGCCCTTAACGCGTGATCTGCTTCAGGTAGAAGACCGTCTGAACCGTTGGCAGGATCTGCTGCAGCAAGCGGTTGAAGGTCGTCGAGGCCGCCGTACCGACATACACGACATCCATCGGCTTCAACTGGAATTGCGACGACAGCATGATCGCGTCCGGCTTCGTCATATCGAGTCGATAGATCTCCGGCTCGCTCGGGTTGTCCTTCATGCCGCGCATCACGAAGATCTGACGCGGATTCGCATCGGTATCCAGCACGCCGCCAGCCGAGGTCAACGCATCGGCGATGGTCAACTTGCCGCGGATCATGCCGGTCTGGATCGGCGTCTTAACTTCGCCCATCACAAATACTCTGCTATCCGAACGATCCGGCACATTGATGATGTCGCCGTCCTGCAGCATGACGTTCTGCGTCGCGTCGCCCGAATCGAGCATGCGGTTCGCGTCGAGCACATAGAGCTTGCCGTTGCGCGTGAGGCGCACGCGGTTGATATCGGCGTTGTCGGTCGAGCCGCCCGAACGCGTGATCGCGTCGACCAGCGACAGCGGCACGTCGCTCATGGAGAGCGGGCCCGGCGTCTTCACGTCGCCGGTCACCTGGATTTTCTGGCTGCGGTAGGCGAGCACACGCACGTCCACCTGCGGATTCTTGATGTACGGCCCGAGCCCCGAAGAAAGTTGATCGCGCAACTGTCCCGCGGTCTTGCCCGCGGCCATCACGCGGCCCACGAACGGGAAATAGATCGTGCCGTCCTTCGCCACGGTCTGCCCATATGGGTCGGACTGGCCGGACAGCGCATTGGTATACGGCTGCGTGAGCGCCTGCCCCACGGTCTGCGTGGTATTGCCGCCCTGCGAGAACGTCGAGCCTTGCGGCGTCGAGAGTTCCGGGTGGTCGTAGACGGTCACGCCGAGAATGTCCTGCGGCGCGATGTGATAGACGTAATCGGCCGCATTGGCGTATTTCGCCGGCGGCAGATCGACGTGCACGCCAGCCGCTTCCTGCGCCTGACGCATCACCAGTTGCGAGTCGATCAGATGCACGTCGTACTGCTTTTGCGGCTGGTTACTCGGCTGTTCCTTGAGACTGGACGTATCGAGGTAATTACCGGGCGCGGTCGAGCACGCGGAAACAAAGGCGCCTAGCGCCAGCACGCTCATCAGCTTGAGTTTAGTCATTGGCATATTCGGCTCAGCCATCCCTTAATCAGACGATCCATCAACTCCAGACTCTCGCGATACGTGGCCTCATCGAGACCATGCGGATCGGCGACGTCCGAGTTCTCCCAATTGCCGAGCGCGTACACCTTGCCGCGCGCGGTCGGTTCAATGCGCTCGACCGCGGAGACCTGGTGGCGCTCCGTGACCAGCACGAGGTCGGCCTGACGCACGAGACGGCTGGTGAGCCGGCGCGAGCGATGCTCGCCCACTTCGACACCGCGCTCGGCGAGCAGGCGTTGCATGACCGGGTCCATGTCCACGCCTTCCAGCGCGCGCAGACCGGCCGAATGAACTTCGCCTGAATGCTCGGCTACCCGCTCGCGAAGATGCGCGCGGAACAATTGTTCCGCCGCGGGCGAGCGGCAGACGTTTGCGTGGCAAACGATCAATACGTCGTTGAACATGGCCTGGATACTCCTCGTTTTACTGCCTGATTCAGCCGCGTTACGCCGTGACCTGCGAAGGCGACTTCGATTGGGTCGCGGCTTCGGCACGCGCGCGGCTCGCCTGCGTGGCGCTCGCGCGGCCCACGGCGTGATATTCGATGCCCATTTCCTGCAGCGAAAGCGGCTCGTAGAGATTGCGTCCATCGAACACGATGGGCGTTTTCAACTGGGCCTTGAGCGTTTCGAAATCCGGCGCCTTGAACACCTTCCATTCGGTGGCGACCACCAGCGCGTCGGCGCCGTTGGCCGCGTCCATCGCATCGTCGACATACACGAGTCGTTCGAGCTGTTCGGGCGTCTTGTGCAGATCCATCTCCAGCACGCGCTGCGCTTCCTTGATCGCGACCGGATCGTAGGCCTGGATGCGTGCGCCGCGCGCCAGCAGTTCGGCGATCAGCGCGCGGCTGGGCGCTTCGCGCATATCGTCGGTATTCGGCTTGAAAGCCAGGCCCCACAGGCCGAACGTGCGGCCCGTGAGATCCGAACCGAAGCGCGTGACGATCTTCTGGGCCAGCACCTGCTTCTGGATTTCGTTCACGGCTTCCACGGCGCGCAGAATCTGCAGCGGCTCGCCGAAATCTTCAGCAGTCCGCATGAGTGCCTTGACGTCCTTCGGGAAACAGGAACCGCCATAACCGCAGCCGGCATAAAGAAAGTCGTAGCCGATACGCGGGTCCGAACCGATACCGCGGCGCACGGCCTCGATATCCGCGCCCACGCGATCGGCCAGATTCGCCAGTTCGTTCATGAACGAAATACGCGTGGCGAGCATCGCGTTGGCCGCGTACTTGGTGAATTCGGCCGAATGCACGTCCATATACAACGTGCGTTCGTGATTGCGATTGAACGGCGCATAGAGGCGCTTCATCAGTTCGCGGGCGCGCTCGCCCGGCACGTCTTCGTCGCACCCCAGCACGATGCGGTCGGGACGCGCGAAATCGTCCACGGCGGCACCCTCTTTCAGGAACTCGGGATTCGAGACCACCGAGAACATGTGATCCTCGCCGCGCTTGCGCAATTCGGATGCAATGGCGTCGCGCACCAGCGCTGCCGTGCCCACCGGTACCGTCGATTTATCGACGATGACCTTGAAGCCGTTCATCAGGCGGCCGATATTGCGCGCGGCCGTCAGCACGTATTGCAGATCGGCCGAGCCGTCTTCGTCGGGCGGCGTGCCCACGGCGATGAACTGCACGTCGCCGTGCGCGACGGCCGCTTCCACATCGGTCGAGAACGTCAGACGGCGCGCGCGCACGTTGCGTTCGATGATTTCCTTCAGGCCCGGCTCGTGAATCGGCACGACGCCCTGATTGAGCAGGTCGATCTTGCGCTGGTCCACGTCGAGACAGAACACGTCGTTGCCGATGTCGGCCAGACACGCGCCTGTCACGAGACCCACATAACCGCTGCCAATGATCGTCAGATTCATGCCTACCTCAAATGTGATTGCCTGTTGGTGTCGACCAGGGCCGCGGCCACTTGCGCATGCCGCGCGCCTGGTAAGCTCAATTCATGTTCAGTACGCGTTCTGCCCGGCGAAGCCTTTCCACATCGTCATCGCGACGATGCGCAGATCGAGCGCGAAGCTCCAGTGCTGCATGTAATGCAGATCGAAACGCACGCGGTCGCGCATCTTCTCCACGCGGTCCGTTTCGCCGCGAAAGCCGTTGACCTGAGCCCAGCCGGTGATGCCGGGCTTGATGCGATAGCGCGCCATATAGCCGCGCACGAGATCCTTGTAGATGTCGTCGTGCGCCAGTGCATGCGGACGCGGCCCCACGACCGACATCTCGCCCTTGAGCACGTTGATGAACTGCGGCAGTTCGTCGAGGCTCGTGCGGCGCAGGAAGGCGCCCACACGCGTCACGCGCGGATCGTTGCGGCGCGCCTGCGTGACCTGCCCCGAAACTTCCGCATGAACCTTCATCGAGCGGAACTTGTAAATCTCGAACTCATTGCCATCGAGGCCTTTGCGGCGCTGCCGGAAAAACACCGGGCCCCTCGACGTGATCTTGATCGCCAGGCCGATCAGCGCGAAAAGCGGCGTCAGCGCGAGCAAGGCCGATCCTGCAAACAGGATGTCGAATACCCGCTTGGGCAGCACGCTCAGATCCGTCACCGGCGAAGCCGCGAGATTGATCGCCGGCACGCCCAGCAGATCGACCACCGGCTGGCTGAAAAACGAGAGGCTGCGCACATCCGGGATAAAGCGGATGTTCACGAAATCGTTGCGCATGGCCATGACGATGCGATGAATCGTGCGCTCTTTCGTGATCGGCAGAGCCAGCCACAGTTCGCGGACATCGTGCTCGCGCACGAATTCCAGCATCGCCTGCAGGTTGCGCTCGACTGGCACGCCTTCCAGATGGGCATCGCCATCCGCGTCGCTGTCTTCGTCGTACACGAGTGCCGGATGAAAGCCCGCTTCCGGGCGGCTCTTCATCTGCTCGACCAGAAAGCGCGCATAGCGCGGGCCGCCCACCACGGCAACCGCCTTCACGTTGTAGCCCTCGCGGCGCAGGCTGCGCAGCACCATATGCACGAGCGACTTCGAAATAATCAGGAGTGCGACCGAGGCCACGACCCAATACGCGAGCCAGATACGCGAAAGCGAATCGGCCCGGTGCACGCTGAAGCTCAGCAGAATGCCCGTGCATTCGACCGCGATCCACGCAGCGCACACACGCGCCGCCAGCACGTAGAGCGATTTGCCGCGCCACGACTGGTAGATGCCGAAGGCGGGAAACATCCAGATCGCCAGCAGACAGTTGAAAGCGAGCGCCACGCTCTCCGCGTCGGAAAGCGTGGCGAACCGTCCGTGGTGCAGGGCGGCCGCAAGCAGCGCGCCGGCGGCGATGGCGGCAACATCGATAATTCTGGCTAGAACGCTCAGCATGTCCGGCACCTCGGTTGAAAAAAATGAATTGCAGCCACGCGCTTTGCATCATGGCTGCCGCTACAGGAATCTGGGAATGACACCGGGATTACCCCGGCGCTGATAAAGCTGATCCGAATAAACCCTAATAAAGCGCTATAAAAATTGCGAGCGCAAGGTCAAAAAGTATCTCCAAATGTTTCGATGCTAACGACCTATTTTTTCGCTGATTTTTTCGGCAACGATTGCCAGAATGTCCGCCAGACAAGCTTTCCAGACTTGATGCGATGCGGCAAAAATTGCCGGATCGGACACAAAACCTTCTGATTTATTTCGTAACACATTCGTGTCATCGACTATTTTTCTTTTTATTTTTATCCCGCCCCATTCAGGATGAATCGGAATTGATTAATTTAATCCGAATATTTTCGCTTTTCTTCTTTACTGCGCTTTTTATTGCGATTTTAAGCATGCTACAAATCGCAGAACCGAAACCCCTTTCAGGAGAGCGAGATGACGGATACGGGTTCCGCAACGGCCCAGGCACGCGCGGCTCAACAAGCCACTACGCGCGGCGATGCACGCAACGCGCTGCAGGTCTGCCCGGTTGTGCTGGCCGGCGGCGCAGGTTCGCGGCTATGGCCACTGTCCCGCGAGCAGTACCCGAAGCAGATGATCAACCTCGTAGGCGAGCGATCGCTGCTCGCGGATACGGCGGGCAGGCTCGATGCCCTCGCCGAGCGCGTGACGCTCGCGGACAAGCTGATGATCGTCTGCAACGAAGAGCACCGCTTCACCACCGCCGATCAGGTTCGCGCAGCGGGCAAGGAAGCCCGTCTGATTCTCGAACCGCTTGCACGCGATACGGCACCGGCGCTGACCATCGCAGCCCTGTCCGTGACGGCAGCGCAGCAGGACGGCATCCTCGTGGTGATGCCCGCCGACCACGCCCTCGCCGATCTCGACGCCTTCCAGGCCGCTGTGACGGATGGCGTGCGTCACGCGGCCAACGGCCAGATCGTCACGATGGGCATCGTGCCCACGCATGCAGAAACGGGTTACGGCTACATTCACGTGGGCGAGCCGCTGGGCGCGGAAGAACCGAACGGCGCGCGACGTCTCAATGGTTTCGTCGAAAAGCCTTATATCGAACTGGCCCAGCAATACGTGGCATCGCAGCGCTACTGGTGGAACAGCGGCATCTTTATCGTGCGCGCTTCCACGTGGCTCAAGGCGATTCGCCACTTCCAGCCGGCGATTTACGATGCCTGCGCGGCGGCTGTCGAACACGGCAAGGCCGATGGCGATTTTTTCCGTGTGGACCCCGAAGCATTTTCCCGTTCGCCGTCGAATTCGATCGACTATGCCGTGATGGAACCGCTTTCGGGCGATACCACGGTGGCAAGCGGCGTGGTCGTGCCGCTTACTGCGGGCTGGACCGATCTGGGTTCCTGGGACACCGTCTGGCAGGTCGCGCCGAAAGACGAAACGGGTAACGTGGCGCGCGGCGAAGTCATCTTCGAGGGCGCAACCGATACCTTCGTGCACTCGGATTCCCGCCTGGTCGCCTGTCTGGGTACGGAAAATCTCGTGGTGGTCGAAACGGCGGACGCGGTTCTCGTGGCCGACCGTTCACGCGCCCAGGATGTGAAGAAAATCGTTCAGCGCCTGAAATCCGAGCGCCGCAGCGAAGCCGTCGCGCACCGCCTCGTGCATCGTCCGTGGGGTCATTACGATAGCGTCGATAGCGGCGAGCGTTTCCAGGTCAAGCGCATCGTGGTCGAACCGGGCGCGCGCCTGTCGCTGCAGATGCATCACCATCGCGCCGAGCATTGGGTGGTCGTGCGCGGCACGGCGCTGGTGACGCGCGGCGAGGAACGCTTCATCGTTTCGGAAAACGAATCGGCGTATATCCCGCTGGGCGTGGCGCATCGACTGGAAAATCCTGGCAAGATGCCGCTCGAGATCATCGAGGTGCAGTCGGGCTCGTACCTCGGCGAGGACGACATCGTGCGTCTGGACGATCAGTACGGCCGGCAGTAACAGCAGGCAAGAACTGCAACGCTCGGGCCCACGCGGGCTCGAGCGGTTTGACGGATAAGAACGAACGGAGACACCACGGCTCGCGCCGCAACGGAAAATAGCGAAGCAATGCATCGCTTTCCGGTTGACGGCGTGCCTGGGCAAAAAAGATGAAGCGGGAAAAGCGTTTGACGGACAGCGTGAAAGCAGACTTAACAGCGGCCGATACTGCTGGCCGGCGCTCAGTTCAGATGTGTTCTGTAACGCGAAGCGTGCGGATGACGGTCGGCGCCCGCGTTGGACGTGCTGTCGCGCGCCTCGCCGGTGCGCAGCGTGCTGCTGGTATAGCGTTGCATGGGCGCATGGCGAACGCTGGCCGCCACACTGGCGGTGGCGAGACCGGGCGTCGCAACGGGCATGGCGCGCGTTACCACGTCGTGACCGGCGCGCGCGAGCGAAACGCCTGGATCGTTGCTATCCGGGGCATCCGTATCGGCACCACCACTGCTCGCCTGCGTGCCTTCGCGCTCGATCCACTGACGCGCCCAGTCGAACGCGAAATGGCGCGCCTCGTCGGCATCGTCGAAGGCCGGGCCGATCAGACCCGAACGCTCCACGCGCTTGTCGTCCTTGAGGATTTCCACCGCTGCGCGATACATGCCGCGTTGCGAGCGATTGCGCGCCGCTTCCAGATTCAGATGGATCACGTAGCCACGCCATTCGGCGATCTGCGCGAGATCGAGTTCGCTATCGGCGGCCTCGAATTTTTCCTCGGGCACGACCGTGCGAGCCACGGGCTTCGCACTCACACGCGCGGCGTGAGCGCTGGAATCGGCCTGCGGCGGCACCATGGACGAGCCCTGCCCCGGCTTCGCAGCCGTGCGATGCTGGGCCTGCGACAAGGCCTCGTCCAGACGCGCGAGCTGGCGCGTCATGCTCTCGATGGGATTGGCCACGGGGCTGCCCGCCAGCGGCGCATCGGCCAGCGATGCGGGCGCCTGCCAGGCTTCCGGGCTTTTCCAGTAGACGGCGGGCAGACCGTCGTCGTCGGTCACTTCTTCGACCACAACGGCTACCGCCGCCGCGGGCTGCGCGCTCGCGACGGCCTGCGCCTGAGCGGGCTCGGGCACATAGACAAAGCTGCGGCCGCGCTGCGTGAGCAGTTGCACCAGCTCGAGCAGCGTGCCGCTGACGTGCCAGTCCTCGAAACGGCGGCGGCAAGTCGGTCCGGACGGATAACGTGCGGGCAGGCGCGACCAGGACTCACCGGTCGTCAAGATCCACAGCACGGCATTCGCCACGACGCGCGGCTCCGCACGCGGGCGGCCGCGGCGGTTCAAACGTATAGGCGGTTCATCGGATACGAGCGAGGACACTACCATCCACTCCTCGTCGCTCAGTTCTTCGAAATTCATGCTTTTCTCCACGCAGCCGGACCGGGGCTGCAGTGACGGAGCTCGCTCGCGGATCTTGCTGTCCGCGTGGGCGTGCTCGGTTGCACCATATGTTTATATGACTTGTTCATTTACGTCACCGACTGCACTTTGGCAGTGCGTGTGTTCACGGTATTGACGCAAAGAACGTGGTCTCACTCGTGCAAGGGAGAATTTGTGCAGGAAGCATACCACCTGAAACCAGCCGATGAGGAGGGCCGTAATAAGTGTTACGGTTAGAAACAAAGTCACGCATTGCATGGCGCGGAATATGCCCGATCGCGCTTGCAAAACCGTGCGGCATTCCTCTTCGATTCGCCAGAAAAACCCTTGCTGCAGGGCATTTCCGCATCGTATGCATCCTGCAAGACGGCTGTTGTGCCGCTGTAGCGTTGTCATGACTCGCTGATGCGTACCTCGTGATGCATCGCGTGACCGACCCCATCGCACGCTCATTTCAGGCTCATCGCCGATTGCCATGCCAATTGCTTTATCTTCGTGAATGCAATTCAAATGCCATTCAGCGAAATGCAACAAAAATACTCATGAATGGCATTAACCGCATTAACGTGTCGTCCCGGTCCCTTCTCTCCCGAAACTCAGTTGTGCACGCAACAAATGACATGGCGATGAATTGCCTGCACTTCACGGGTGACATCCCAGCCGACTGACAGGTTGCACCGCTTCTTTTCACGCTGCACGCATTCATGACGCAGCCACCCAGCAAAAGCCACGCGACGAATCCGTCTATAGTACGAAGGCCATGGCCTTCCAGGAGAATCGTGTATGCAAACATCCTCACTGCGCGGCGCCCGCGCCCTGATCGCCACCGCGGCCCTTGCCGCCGCCGCGCTCGCGCCGTGGCATCTCGCTCAGGCCCAACTCGGCAACCTGCTCAATCAGAGCGGCAGCAGCGGTTCGACCTCGGGCGCGCTCGGCAATCTGGGCGGCCTGGGCAGTTCGCTGTCCGGCTCGTCGGTCACTTCCAATAGCATGGGCAACGTGACCGGTCTGCTTCAATACTGCATCAAGAACAATTACCTGAACGCCGACACGGCCAGCAACGTGAAAGACTCGCTGCTGAGCAAACTGCCCGGCGGCGCCTCGACGACCGACAGCGGCTACGAGAAAGGCACCAGCGGCATTCTCACGTCCGGCAATGGCCAGCAACTCGACCTCTCCGGCAGCGGCCTGAAACAAGCAGCCACCAAACAGGTATGCGACAAGATCCTGAGCCAGGCGAAGTCGATGCTTTAACGGAGCGTGAAAAGATGGCGGTGCGGCGTCGTTGTGCGCAATTTGTGTGCCGCCATCTTGCGTTCGATGGGGATTTCGGTGTCGAATGGATTCCAACGGAATTCAAGCGGTTTTCGTCACTGCCATGAAACAGCGTCGAGTCCCCGTGGTGCCCCGTCTGGCAAGCTTTGGCGCATTCCTTGCGCTCCTTGGCCTCTGTGCGCCGCTCGGCGCCCAGCCTCAGCAGGCCCTGGACAAACGGTTCGACTGCACCTCGAATCCGCATGAATTTATTTCGACGCTGATTGAAGAAAAGTCGATCGACCCGAGCCCGAGCCGGGTCGAGGCGAATTCGGTCAATGCGTTCCGGCCCGTGCACGGCAGCCGCCTGAGCGCGTTCGGCTTTCCCATTTATGTCGTGCTGGGCTACGCACGCGACGACGATCTCTTCCACCGCGGCGCGGGCAAGGAGATCAAGGCGCCGCTTTATGGCGTCGTGGTTTCGGCTCCCGCGGAATCGGTCCGCTCGCGCGTTAGCGAGGCGAACAGCGACGCCACGGTTAAATCCGTGGTGCCGCTCCTGCTGACCGCCATCGTCTGCGGCGGATAGATTCGTCGCCGATTAACCGGCTGGCCGCGCTCAGGGCCCGAAGAACGCCAGTGCGCCCATCACCACGCCCAGCGCGCCCACGCCCACCGAGGTCCGCAGCAACCACTTGCGGCGCGTGAGCAGCGTAATCGCCGTCAGTGCGATCGAGATCTGGATCAGCGTGGTCGCCTGCGCCCAACGATGATGGCCGTGCAGCAGCTTTTCGGCGCGCTCGTCGTCGGCTTGCACCTGCTTCTCCAGCGCCTCGGCTTTGGCTCGGATCGGCTCCTTCTGCTGGCGATAGCGGTCGGCATCAGCGGCGAAATGCCGCTGCGCTTCGGCGGCATTCGGCGAGAGCGCCGCCAGCGAAGCACCCAGTTCGGCCAGATTCTCTTTTTCGCCCTTGGACGAATAGTAGGCCCACTGATTCGCGGCTTCGGTCTTGTGAATCGCCGCTTCGTTCTTGTAATAGAGCGCGAGGTTTTCGCTGTTGCCGCTCTGGTACGCGAGGATCGCGCCGATCGACGCGAGAATCGCCGTCATCACCGCCATGCGGCCCGGGAAGGGGTCGCGCTCGCCCGCGCCGCCATGTTCGCCGTGACCGTGCCCGGACGCGGCATGCTCGACCGCGTGATCGTGCGGCCCGTGCACTTCATACTCTTCAGACATCCAACGACTCTCCGGTGTGACTATCAATACGCTGCGCGGCGTCGACTGTTGCGCCGCGCTTCCCTGCGGGAATCTCAATTATCGTGAGCGCGGCCCGCTTGTCCAGTCCCCATCACTCCTGTGACAAGAAGAAAGAGAAACGCATCAAATCGAAATCAGATTGAAAGTTTTATCGTCTTTTTCGATGAAGATGCGTTGCGCATGCTGCGGCGCACGGCGCATTGCGACGGTTTGCTAACGTGGTTGACGCGCCTCATCCGACGCGTTTTTGCTGCGCGGCCACCTGCTTGCGCGCCACCGCCCTAGGCCGCTTGCGCGGATCTCCCCGCCAATCTGATCGCCGCCATCTAGCCAGAAATGCAAACGGCCCGCGCCGTCTTCCTTTTCAGGGGAAAGACTGCGCGGGCCGCGTACATCAAACGCTCAAGCCCAAACCAGGCGCCGATGCGAATTTAACCGCCCAGGTAAGCGCGCTTGATCTCGTCGTTGGCGAGCAGGTTATCGGCGCTATCGGCCAGCACCACGCGGCCGGTTTCGAGCACATAGCCGCGATCGGCCACTTGCAGCGCCTTGTTCGCGTTCTGCTCGACCAGAAACACCGTCACGCCCTCTTCGCGAATCGTGCGGATGATGTCGAAGATCTGCGCGATCACCAGCGGCGCGAGACCGAGCGTCGGCTCGTCCAGCAGCAGCAGACGCGGCTTGCTCATCAGCGCGCGGCCGATCGCCAGCATCTGCTGTTCGCCACCCGACATCGTGCCGGCGCGCTGTTTCGCACGCTGATTCAGACGCGGGAACAGCTTGAACACGTGTTCGATGCCCGCGTCGATATCTTGCTGCGAGGAGAAAAAGCCGCCCATCTGCAGGTTTTCGAGCACCGTGAGGCTCGGAAACACGCGACGGCCTTCCGGCGAAATCGCCATGCCCTTGCGCATGATTTCGTGCGTGGGCAGACGCGTGATGTCCTCGCCCTCGAACGTCACCTGCCCCGAAGACGCGCGCGGCGTACCGCACACCGTCATCATCAGCGTGGTCTTGCCGGCGCCGTTGCTGCCGATCAGCGTGACGATCTCGCCCTTGTTCACTTCGATCGACACGCCCGCCAGCGCTTCCACCGCGCCGTAATGGGTATGGACCTTGTCCAGCTTCAGCATCAGTCCTCTCCCAGATAGGCTTTGATCACGCGCGGGTCGTTGCGCACTTCGTCGGGTTTGCCGATCATGATCGGCTTGCCGTGTTCCATCACGAGAATGCGATCCGACACGCCCATCACGAGACTCATATCGTGTTCGATCAGGAGTACGGAGATTCCAAACTCGTTACGCAGGCCATCGACCATATGCTGCAATTCGATCTTTTCCTGCGGATTCAGACCGGCGGCCGGTTCGTCGAGCATCAGCAGACGCGGGTCCGTGATCATGCAGCGCGCGATTTCGAGGCGGCGCTGATGACCGTACGAAAGCGTGCCCGCTTCACGGTTTGCCACATCGCGCAGGCCCAGGCGTTCGAGCCAGTACGCAGCGCGTTCAAGCGCGGCGCGCTCGGCACGGCGGTAGCCACGCGTCGCGAACAGGCCGCTCAGCATGTTGCGGTTGACCTTCAGGTGCTGCGCAACCATGAGGTTTTCCAGCACCGTCAACTGCTTGAACAGGCGGATATTCTGGAACGTGCGCACCAGACCGCGACGCGCCACTTCATGGCTCGGCTGGCCCGTGATCGCATGACCGTTGAGCACGATGTCGCCTGCCGTGGGCTTGTAGAAACCGCCCACGCAGTTGAACACCGTGGTCTTGCCCGCGCCGTTCGGCCCGATGATCGCGAAGACCTCGTTCGGGCGCACATCGAACGCGATACCGTCCACCGCCAGCAGACCGCCGAAGCGCATCTGCAAGCCCGCTACTTTCAACAACGCTTGTGCACTCATTGCGGCAACTCCACGTGCGGACGGCTTGCGGGCAGCAGGCCCTGCGGACGCCACATCATCATCAGCACCATCACCAGACCGAAGATCAGCATGCGGTACTCGGCAAAGCCGCGCGCCACTTCCGGCAGCGCCGTCAGCAGGATCGCGGCGAGCACGACGCCCAGTTGCGAACCCATGCCGCCCAGCACCACCACGGCGAGAATCAGCGCCGATTCGATGAAGGTGAACGACTCCGGCGTCACCAGACCCTGGCGCGCCGCGAAGAACGCACCGGCCAGACCCGCGAACGAAGCACCCAGCGTGAACGCCGAGAGCTTGATGCGCGTGGGGTTCAGTCCCAGCGAACGGCAGGCGATTTCGTCTTCGCGCAGCGCTTCCCACGCGCGGCCCATCGGCATGCGCAGCAGGCGGCTGGTGACGAACAGCGTGAACGCAACCAGCACCAGCGCGAGCAGGTACAGGAAGATGATCATGTGTTCGCCGCTGTACTCGATACCGATCAGCTCGTTAAAGGTTTTTGCGCCTTCCACGCTCGCATGTCGCGCGAGTTCGAAGCCGAACACGGTGGGCTTCGGAATACCCGAAATGCCGTCCGGGCCGCCCGTGATGCTCGTCAGGTTGTTGAGCAGCAGGCGGATGATTTCGCCGAAGCCGAGCGTGACGATCGCCAGATAGTCGCCGCGCAGACGCAGCACCGGGAAGCCCAGCACGAAACCGAAGGTAGCGGCCGCGAGCGCAGCCAGCGGCAGACATTCCCAGAACGTGAAGCCGAAATACTGGTTGAGCAGCGCATACGTATAGCCGCCCACCGCGTAAAAGCCCACATAGCCGAGGTCGAGCAGCCCCGCGAAGCCCACCACGATATTCAGGCCGAGGCCGAGAATCACGTAGATCAGCGCGAGCGTGGCAACGTCGATCGTGCCGCGCGAACCCATGAACGGGAACACCGCGCCGAAAGCGAGCAGCACCCAGATCGCGATGCGCTGCTGGCGTGCGCCGAGTGCAGGCGCCTTCGGCAACTTCACCGCACTCGTTGCGCGCACAAACATCGGCTTGAGGAGCTGGAACACGAACACCACGGCAGCGGCGATCCACACCGGGCGCCAGTGCTGCTGCAGCACCACCTGATAGCCGTCCAGCGTGAGCTGCAGGCCGAGGATAGGCGCCGTGAGAATGATGGTCGCAATGGCGGCGGCGAAGGCGCCCTTCAACGTCTGCGACGAAGACTGGCCGCTATGGCTGGCCGCGCGAACCGAAACAGTTTGGCTCATCTCGACCTCACACCTTTTCGACGTCCGGCTTGCCGAGCAGGCCGGTGGGACGGAACAACAGCACGAGCACGAGCAGGCCGAACGCCACGACGTCCTTGTACTCCGAAGGCATATAACCGGCCGCGAAGGTTTCGGCCAGGCCGAGCAGCACGCCGCCGAGCATCGCGCCCGGAATGCTGCCGATACCGCCGAGCACCGCTGCCGTGAACGCCTTGATGCCCGCGATAAAGCCGATATACGGATTGAGCTTGCCGATCGTCAGACCGATCAGCACGCCGCCCACCGCCGCCAGCATCGCGCCGAGCACGAACGTGAACGAGATCACGCGGTTCGTGTCGATGCCGAGCAGGTTGGCCATCTTCATGTCTTCGGCGCAGGCGCGGCAGGCGCGGCCCATGCGCGAACGCGAAATGAACAGCGTGAGCGCGACCATCAGCACGATCGTGGTGCCCACGATCAGCATGCGTGCGTACGGAATCGTCACGTCGAAGTTGCCGCCCATGTTGAAATCGAGCGCGCCAGAGATCAGCATCGGCACGGAAACGTCGCGCGCGCCCTGCCCGATCTGCACGTAGTTCTGCAGAAAGATGGACATGCCGATCGCCGAGATCAGCGGCACGAGACGCGGCCCGCCGCGCAACGGCCGATACGCGACGCGTTCGACCGCAAAACCGTAGAGCCCGGTGACCAGCACCGAGACAATGAGCGCCGCGCCCAGCACGAGCGGCAGCGGATAACCCGCCGATGTGCCGATCGCCGTAAGCGTGACGAGGCCCACATAGGCGCCGATCATATAGATCTCGCCGTGAGCGAAATTGATCATACCGATGATGCCGTAGACCATTGTGTAGCCAATGGCGATCAGCGCGTAGATCGCACCCAGCGTGAGCCCGTTGACGAGCTGCTGGGTGAACTGCGGAAGAAAATCATTCATGCTTTAAGCCCCGCGGCGATGAAGCCGATGAGAGACCTTTGAGAAACTCTTGAAACCGTACCGATCGTTCCTGCGTTGCGCATCTGCGTAAAACGCCCCGCCCGCCGCGGCGGCGAGCGGGGCGTTTCATGTGCGTCGATGCGCGCGGGGATCAGTTCGCGGCGGTCTTGGTGGCGTCCTTGTGCCACGTGTAGACGACGAAGTGGAACGACTTGAGGTCGCCCTGTGCGTCGTACTGCACGTTGCCGATCGGCGTGTTGAACGCATTTTTGTGCAGGTAAGCCGCAACCTTGGTCGGATCGGTGCTCTTTGCGCCCTTGATGCCGTCGGCGATCACTTCGACCGCTGCGTAAGCCGGCATCTGGAACGGACCGTTCGCGTCGCGCTTGGCATCCGCGAAGGCCTTCACGAGCTTCGCGTTGGCCGGGTCGGCGGCAAAGTCGGCGGGCAGCGTGACCAGCATGCCTTCCGAAGCCGGGCCGGCGATCGCCGTCACGTCCTTGTTGCCCACGCCTTCCGGTCCCATGAACGTGGCCTTGACGCCCTGTTCACGCGACTGGCGCATCAGCAGACCCATTTCCGGGTGGTAGCCGCCGAAGTAGACGAAGTCCACGCCTTGCGACTTGAGCTTGGTGACGATTGCCGAGTAGTCCGAATCGCCGGCATTGATGCCTTCGAACACGACGACGGGGATGTGCGCCTTGTCGAGCGCAGCCTTCACCGACGTGGCGATGCCCTGGCCATACGACTGCTTGTCGTGCAGGATCGCGACCTTCTTCGGCTTGACCTTGTTGATGATGTACGCAGCGGCTGCCGGGCCTTGCTGGTCGTCACGGCCGATGGTGCGGAAGATGAACTGGCGCTTCTTGCCTTCGGTGAGCTGCGGTGCGGTAGCCGACGGCGTGACCATCACGACGCCTTCGTTCTCGTAGATGTCCGAAGCGGGAATCGTCGAGCCCGAGCAGACGTGGCCAACCACGTACTGGATGTGCTGCGAGACGATCTTGTTGGCAACCGCGACGGCCTGCTTCGGCTCGCAGGCGTCGTCCATCAGGACGGCTTCGAGCTTGTTGCCGTTCACACCGCCAGCGGCGTTGATCTGTTCGATTGCGGTCAGGGCGCCTGCCTTGACCATGTCGCCGTACTGGGCGACCGGGCCGCTGAACGGGCCGGCGATGGCGATCTTGACGGTGTCGGCGTGAGCGGCTGCACCAAAAGCGAGCAGCGCGGCGGCGACGGAGAAAGAGGTAAGGCGGTTACGGCGGAACAGCGACGTCATCAGGAGCTCCTCGATTGTTTTCGGGTCAACCGGTCAGACGGATGACCTGCGCAAACGAACAGCACCCCGAGGACGAGCCAGGGGGGACGACAACACGACGGGCCAATGGAAAACTGAAGACGCAACGGGGCCCGGCATGTATCACCCGCTTTGTTGCGGTTGAGTTCGGAGAGATCGCGTTGATACGCGTCCCTGTTGCGCAAGCGATCCGCCTGCCCCGTTCACTGCAATGCAAACCGGAAAGGTGGTCCGGCCTGAATCAGCGACCCGCGGATGCTATCAACAAAACTCCCCACTCGCAACCAAGGGTTTTTTCCGATACCTGCGGGAGTATTGATCACCGTCAATTGATGAAAATCAGGTGGAGGCGCTTGAAAACATTTGGAAAATCATCGGTCGTAAGGGGTGGAAAACCCGGCGCGGCGCCGCAACGCCCGCCCGGCGGCGCTTCAGGGAAATCGATTTCCGGTCCGAAATGAATGCGTTAATTTTGAGCAAGGCTTAAAATCATCTTGAAGGTCGATCGAATATATTTATTTCATCGGCAGATAGCCTGAAATTGCCTGAAAAAATCCGCGATATGTCGGCGCTTCTCATAGTGCAAACCCTAAATGCAAATTGCGCCAAATCATTGATTCATATATGAAAATTACATTTCCTTTTCATCTTGAAATTTGACGCAAAGCGCTTCCAATCGATAATCTTTTCTAACTCGATAGATCGATTATCTCCAGCCTGAAACCAGCAAACCCTTCGTTACCCTACGGATTTTCGCGAAAACGCCTCCGGCGATTTTTTTCATTGCCATATGGCATACCGTCGCATCCTCGCCGCACCACGCCCGTGCGCGTTCCGGATACCTAAAAGCCGGTGGTATGCTCGCTGCCTCGCCGCCGGTCTGATGCACCATCGCGGCGCATGGCGTAAGGAGCACGCAAGGTCACGACGTGCGCGCTGTGCGCAATCGTCATGGGCGATGTTCGGCGGCGTTGCCGCGCAAGCGGACCACACCCGTCCAGAACCGAACATTCGGGGGAGATCAAACAGAATGAAGACCTTCAAGCTCGCCGCCAGGGCCGCCACCCTTTCCCTGATCGCCAGCGCCGCCGCGCTCGCGCTGACCTCGGGCGCCGCGCGCGCCGCCGAAACCGCCACCGTCGAAGTGCTGTCGATCGTCGAACACCCCGCCCTCGACGCAATCCGCGACGGCGTGCGTGACGAACTGAAGGCCGCCGGCTACGACGCGGGCAAGAACCTCAAGTGGGAATACCAGAGCGCCCAGGGCAATACCGGCACGGCCGCGCAGATCGCCCGTAAATTCGTCGGCGATAACCCGAGCGCGATCGTGGCGATCGCCACGCCTTCGGCACAAGCCGTTGTGGCCGCAACCAAGTCGGTGCCGGTGGTCTACTCGGGCGTGACCGATCCGGTTGCCGCGCAACTCGTGAAGACGTGGACGCCCAGCGGCACCAATGTCACCGGCGTGTCGGACAAGCTGCCGCTCGACAAGCAGGTTGCCCTGATCAAGCGTGTGGTGCCGAATGCGAAGACCGTCGGCATGGTCTACAACCCCGGCGAAGCGAATTCGGTGGTGGTCGTGAAGGCGCTCAAGGAACTGCTCGCGCAGCAAGGCATGACGCTCAAGGAAGCGGCAGCGCCGCGCACGGTCGATATCGGCCCGGCGGCGAAGAGCCTGATCGGCAAGGTCGACGTGATTTACACCAACACGGACAACAACGTCGTTTCGGCCTACGAAGCACTGGTGAAGGTTGCCAATGACGCGAAGATTCCGCTCGTGGCTTCGGATACGGACAGCGTGAAGCGCGGCGCGATTGCGGCGCTCGGCATCGACTATAGCGACCTCGGCCATCAGACCGGCAAGGTGGTCGTGCGCATCCTGAAGGGCGAAAAGCCGGGCGCGATCGCCTCGGAAACCAGCAGCCGCCTGCAACTGTTCGTGAACCCGGCTGCAGCGCAGAAGCAAGGCGTGACGCTCTCGGCGGATCTGCTCAAGGACGCGACCACGGTCGTCAAGTAAGTCCGTATGCGTGCACGCCTGAGCGCGTGCACGCATAACAGGACACCGTAGCAAAGCACCGGCCTTCATCGGGCCTCGCGCCTGCGTGCGCCGCGCCGCCTCATCCGGGTGGCGCGGCGCACGTGGCGACACCGGCTGCGTCAGCGCCATCCGCCTGCCGGACACCGCAACAGGATTTCCCATGTCCCTCTACTCGCTTCTGGGCGCGCTCGAGATCGGCCTGATCTTCAGCCTCGTCGCCCTCGGGGTGCTGATCTCGTTTCGCATCCTCAATTTCCCCGACCTCACCGTCGACGGCAGCTTTCCGCTCGGCGGCGCCGTGGCGGCCACGCTGATCGCGCACGGCCAGGACCCGTTTCTCGCCACCGTCTGCGCGATGCTCGCGGGCGCGGCCGCGGGCTTCGTCACCGGCTGGCTCAACGTGCGCCTGAAAATCATGGATCTGCTCGCCAGTATCCTGATGATGATCGCGCTCTACTCGATCAATCTGCGTGTGATGGGCGCACCCAACGTGCCGCTGATCACCGAATCCACCGTCTTCACGATGATCCAGCCCGCGTGGCTGCCCGACTACATGCTGCGCCCGCTTGCGCTGTTCGTGGTCGTGCTCGCGGCGAAGTTCGGCGTGGACTGGTTCTTCTCGTCGCAATACGGTCTCGCCTTGCGCGCGACCGGCGCGAACCCGCGCATGGCGCGCGCACAAGGCATCGCCACGGGCCGCGCGACGCTGGCCGGCATGGCGCTGTCCAACGCGCTGGTGGCGCTGGCCGGCTCGCTGTTCGCGCAGACCCAAGGCGGCTCGGATATTTCGATGGGTATCGGCACCATCGTGATCGGGCTCGCGGCGGTGATCATCGGCGAAAGCATTCTGCCGGCGCGGCGTCTCGTACTCACGACGCTCGCCGCCGTGCTGGGCGCCATTCTTTATCGCTTCTTTATCGCGCTCGCACTCAATAGCGATTTCATCGGCCTCAAGGCGCAGGATCTGAATCTCGTGACCGCCGTGCTCGTGACGATCGCGCTCGTGCTGCCGGCGACGCGCAAGAAGCTGTTTGGCCGCAAGAACGGGAGGGCCTGAACCATGCTCAGCGCAAAAGACCTCAAACTCACTTTCAACCCCGGCACGCCGATCGAAACGCGCGCGCTGCGCGGCCTCACGCTGGACATCCCGACCGGCCAGTTCGTGGCCGTGATCGGCTCGAATGGCGCGGGCAAATCCACCTTCCTCAATGCGATCAGCGGCGATCAGATGGTGGACGAAGGCCGCATCACCATCGACGGTAATGACGTTACGAAGAAGCAGGCGTGGGATCGCGCGCACCTCGTGGCGCGCGTGTTCCAGGACCCGATGGCGGGCACCTGCGAAGCGCTGACGATCGAAGAAAACATGGCGCTGGCGATGGCGCGCGGCAAGCGGCGCGGCTTCGGTCCGGCTCTGAAGAAGCAGGACCGCGAGTTGTTCCGCTCGAAACTGCGACTGCTGAATCTGGGCCTGGAAAACCGTTTGAGCGATCGTATCGGCTTGCTTTCGGGTGGCCAGCGTCAGGCAGTGAGTTTGCTGATGGCTTCGCTGCAACCGTCGCGTATCCTGCTGCTCGATGAGCATACGGCGGCGCTCGATCCGAAAACGGCGGCGTTCGTGCTGGAACTCACGGCGCGTATCGTCGAGGAAGCGAAGCTCACGACCATGATGGTCACGCATAGCATGCGCCAGGCGCTGGATTATGGTCAGCGCACGGTCATGCTGCATCAGGGGCAAGTGGTGCTGGATGTCTCCGGCGACGAGCGACGTGGTCTGGATGTGCCGGATCTGCTGCGCATGTTCGAACAGACCCGCCACGAACAACTCGATGACGATGCGTTGCTGCTGGGTTAAGCAGATTCAGGCGCAGGATTCAAAAAGCCCGCAAGCCGCAAGGTTTGCGGGCTTTTTTGTTGCGCAATCAGTTGTTATGGATGCCGAATCAATCAGGCGGACTTCGAATACTTGAACGTACCCTGCCCGCTTGCGATCAACAGACGATCGTCGACCCAGGCTTCGGCGCGAGCGAAGAAGATCGAACGGCCGCCACGCTCCAGAAAGCCTTTGGCGCGCACGAACTCGCCGAGCCCCTTGTCGAGATAATTGGTCGTCAGCGACAGCGTGAAGCCGTGCCGCGCGGGCGCGCCCGGTTCGGCATAGAGGCCCGCGTAACCCGCGGCCGCGTCGAGCAGCGTGGCAATCGCGCCGCCTTGCAGCACGCCCTGACGATTGAGCTTCGATCCGTCGATCGGCATCAGTAGTTCGGCGTAACCTTCGCGCCATTGCACGACGCTCACGCCGAGCGTTTCGAGAAACGGATTGTCGATAGCGAATTGCGGCATGGTGCGCTCCCCTCGATAATGTGAGGCAGGAAATCGGCGAGGCCGACTGTTCAGAGGAAATGTGCTCAACTGTACATGGCTTTGTGAGCCGCGCCGGAGAACACTCTACTTTTCCCCTGCCGCCAGCGTGCGTGCACATCTCACCCGCAGCGAAGCGCTGCACCGTAAAGGAATTCATCATGACCGACAACACGCGCCCCACCGACTCCCTGATCCCGCAACGGGCAGCGGCGGCCGCCGCCGCGTTGCCGGTCGCCTGCCCGGCGGTCGATCCGCTCACGGAAATCCTGCCCGACGAGCCGCTGCTCATGATGGGCGCCGGCCCCGTGCCCATTCCCGATGCCGTCGCCAAGGCCAATTCGGTCGTCATCAATCACCTCGGCGACACCATGGCGCGCGTCATCGACCAGGTGAAGACCATGGCGCGCTACGTGTTCCAGACGCGTTCGAACTGGGTGCTGGGCGTGGCTGGCCCCGGCTCCGCGGCGATGGAAATGGCGATTTCGAATCTCGCCTGGCCGGGCACACGCGTGCTGTCGATCGTCAACGGTTTCTTTAGCGCCCGCATGGCGGAAATGGCGCGCCGCATCGGCGCCGATGTCGAAACGCTCGACGTGGGCGATCGCGAGATCGCCTCGCTCGAAGCCGTCGCGCAGGCCATCGAACGCACGCGCCCGGCCATCGTCACGATCGTGCACGGCGAAACTTCGAATACGGTCTGGAACCGCCAGTTGAAGGACATCGTGCGCATCGCCAAGGCGGCGGGCGCGCTGGTTGTCGTCGATGCGGTCTGCACCTTGAGCACGATGCCGCTGGAAATGGACGCCTGGGGTATCGACACCGTCATTACCGGCGGGCAAAAAGGCCTGTCGTCGATTCCCGGCGTTTCGCTGATCGCGTTCTCGGATGCCGCGTGGCAACGCGTGCGCGAACGCACCGCGCCGAATACCCACTGGTGTCTGGACGCCACGCTCGCGGAAAACTTCTGGCACAAGGCCGGCTATCACTACACCGCGCCGGTGTCGGGCGTGCTCGCGCTGCATGAAGCGCTGCGGCTCGTCTGCACGGAAACGCTGGAAAAGCGCTTCGCGCGCCATCAGCGTTGCTCGCAGGCGTTGCAGGCCGGTGTATCGGCGCTCGGTCTCGAACTGTATACGCCGGAAGCATGTCGCCTGAATTCGGTGGTCGGCATCGGGCTGCCGGCCGGTCTCACGCCGCGTGACGTGTGCAACCATATCTCGCAGCAGTATCAGGTGGAGATCGCCGGATCGTTCGGACTACAGATCGTTCGCATCGGCCAGATGGGCGAACAATGCCGTGAGCACCATCTGTTCCGTACCGTCCACGCGCTCGGCCGCACGATGCGCGACCTGGGCGCGGATGTCGATCTGCCCGCCGGCGTGGCCGCGCTCGAAGAATCGCTTTCGGCGGCCGCGCGGCGCTAATACGCATCAAGGCACTTTAAGGCACATCAAGGCCGAATCAGTCGCGACGCGCCCGGATGCAGATGAACGCGGGCGCAAGTGAAAGCTCCGTGTAAAGCGCGGGTGCCACGGCCTTCATTTCCGGCACCGGCTTCGGCTCGACCATGGCGTCGATCTGCCAGCCGGTTTCGAGCAGCGCGTTGACGATATCGGCCAGCGGGCGGCGATACGCCTCCACATAAGGCTTCGGTTCGCCGAAGCCACCCCAGTGCAGGCCAAAACGCGTGGTCTCGAAGTACGTGCGCTTGCCGCGCGTGCGCGTGTCGATCCAGTCGCGCATCGGATGCGCCATCGAAAACACCAGTTGCGCGCCAGGCCGTGCGACGCGGTGGAATTCGGCAAAGGTGGGCGCGAGGCGTTCGACATAATCGAGTGCGAGCGAGCAGACAATGCGATCGAACTGCGCATCGCCGAGCCATGCCAGCGGCTGGCCGAGGTCGCCTTGCGCGATCTCCACGTTGAGGCTCGCGCAACGCTCGCGCGCGAGTTCGACCATGGCGGGCGTGACATCGAAGGATTTCACGCGGGCGCCTCGGTGCGCGAGTTCGGCGCTGACGATGCCGGGGCCGCAGCCCGCGTCGAGCACGTCAAGGCCGCTGACGTCGCCGAGCAACGCGGCCGTTGCCGGACGTTCGTAAAGCGCGTTGTGCGGCTTTTCCGGCACGATCTGCGCGTAGCGGTCGGCGAATTGCGTGTAGGCCGCGCGGCCAGGAAGCTCGGGCGTGGCGGACGGGTCGTTGTGCGGGTCGGTCGACATGGGAAAGCGGAAATCGGGAGGAAACGCGTATTGTGCCAGCCGGTTGGACGGCTCTGTGTGCGCGCTGACTCGCAACGCCCATCCCGGTTATCATCGCCCCTCGGCTTACAAACCTTCCACTGACGATGTCCGCATTCCCGCAACTCCCCTTCGACGCCGTGCTTTTCGACTGTGACGGCGTGCTGGTCGATTCCGAGCGCATTACCCACGTGGTATTGGTCCAGATGCTCGGCGAACTGGGCTGGACGCTCAGCGTCGATGAAGCGATGGGCATTTTCGTCGGCAAGATGGTCAAGGACGAAGCCGCGCGTATCGAAGCGCAGACGGGCTTTCGCCTGACCGAAGCCTGGCTCGAAGGCTTCCGCGCGCGCCGCAACGAAGCGCTGGCGCGCGATTTGATCGAGATTCCGGGCGCGCCGGACGCCGTGCGCGCCGTGCGTGACGCCTACGACGGCCGTATCGCCGTGGCCTCGGGCGCGGACCGCCGCAAGGTCGAACTGCAGCTCAATAAAGTGGGCCTGCTCGCCTCTTTCGGCGATCACATCTATAGCGGCCACGAAACGCCGCGCAGCAAACCGCATCCCGATGTCTATCTGGCGGCGGCCGCCGGTCTGGGCGTGGACCCGCGCCGCTGCGCCGTGGTCGAAGACACCGTAACCGGCGCGCGCGCCGGCCTGGCCGCGGGCGCCACCGTATTCGGCTACAGTCCGGCCGCGCCCGGCCACAGCAGCGCCGAAGCGCTCAAGGCCGAAGGCGTCGCCCACGTCTTCACCGATATGGCGCAATTGCCCGCGCTGCTCACACGCTGGAACCCCGCATAAACACGGCGCCAGAACGCCCTGCCGTTAAGCGCATATGACATTCGCGCGCCCGCGTGGCGCGCGTGTCACACCTTGCCGCTAAAAGCAGCATCCAGCCAGCACGCGAGCGCTGGCTCGATTACCATCCAGAAACGGCAGATCGCCGGAAAAGATAGTTTGCTACCAAATCGCTTTACGCTATCATCCCGCCGATGTCGAATCTTCACACCTTACGTCTGGCAGTCAGCAGCACGCTCGTGACGGCCGCCCGCAAGTGGCGGCGCACGAGCCACGGCGCGCTCACGGCCTATAACGTTTCCGAAGCCTGCGCCACGCCGCTGCTCACCGCCGGGCGTCTGGGCGAGGCGGTGCGCCAGGTCACGCTTGCCGAACATGTCGGCATCGAAGGCCCGTCGCTGGTGCGTCTGCTCGATCAGCTCTGCGCCGCCGGCCTCGTGCGGCGCGACGAAGACCCGGACGACCGCCGCGCCAAAACGATTTCGCTCACCGAAGAAGGCCAGGCCGTCACGGCCAAAATGGAGGAAGACCTGCGCGGATTGCGCGCGCGCGTCCTCAAGGGCGTGAGCCGCGCCGATCTGGAAGCGACGCTGCGCGTGCTCAACGCCTTCAACGCGCCCGATCCGGCCGACGGCGCCCCCCAAGACTGAAAGCTGAAAGCGGCCTCATGACCTACCCTTCCATCCGCGACTGGCTCTTTTCGGTCAAGACCTTCGCAGCGTCGATGATGGCGCTCTATATCGGTCTGGTGTTCCAGTTGCCGCGCCCGTACTGGGCCATGGCGAGCGTCTATATCGTCTCGAATCCGTTCGTCGGCGCAACCCGCTCGAAGGCGCTCTATCGCGTGCTGGGCACGGCCCTCGGCGCGGCCGCCGCGATCACGCTGGTGCCGCCGTTCGTCGAAACGCCGCTGCTGTTCAGCGTGGTAGTGGCACTCTGGACCGGTACGCTGCTGTACCTCGCGATCATGGACCGCACGGCGCGCAGCTATGTGTTCATGCTGGCTGGCTACACCATGCCGCTCATCGCGCTGCCCACCGTCACCGATCCGACCACGGTGTTCGACGTGGCCATCGCGCGGACCGAGGAAATCACCGTCGGCATCATCTGCGCGAGCGTGATCGGCAGCAATATCCTGCCGAGCCGCCTCGCGCCCACGCTGGTCGAGCGCGCCGACGCCTGGTTCCGCGACGCCGCCTTCTACGGCCGCGAAATGCTCTCCGGCAATATCGTCGGCAAGGCGCTGTCGGCCTGCCGCCAACGTCTCGCGGCGACCGTCAACCAGCTCGAATTCCTGCTCAGCCAGCTCGGTTACGACCACACGCATCCCGAGATTCTGGCGCGCGCCCAGGATCTGCGCGGGCGCATGCAACTCTTTCTGCCGATGATTTCGGCACTCGCCGATCCGCTCATCGCCTTGCGGCGCGACCTGCACGTCTGGCCCGAAGGGCTCGACTCGCTGCTCGCCGACGCCGCCAAATGGTTCGACGCGCCGCTGCACAAGCGCGCCGCCGATATCCGCGACGATGCCGGCGATAGCGTCGCCGATGCGTTGCGCGCGCGCGTAACCGCCCTGCTGCCACCGCACGATCAGCTCACGAGTTGGGAAGGCGCGCTGCTGTCGAACGCGCTCTGGCGTCTGGGTCAGGTCATCGACGTCTGGCAGGATTGCCGCGCGCTGCGTGCCTTGATCGCGCATGAAGAAGGCACGTGGCGGCCGCGCTACCGGCATTGGCGCCTGGGCGGCACGGAACGCTTCTACGACCGCGGCCTGATGCTGATTTCCTGCGCCGTGCCCGTGAGCGCGATTCTGGTGGCGTGCTGGCTCTGGGTCAGTTCGGGCTGGCACGACGGCGCGGGCGCCGTGACGCTCGCCGCCGTGGCCTGCTGCTTCTTCGCCGCGCTCGACGAACCCGCGCCGATGGTGTTCCGCTTCTTCGCCGCGACCGCCGCGAGCGTGGTGTTCGCGGGTCTCTATCTGTTCGTGGTGCTGCCGAAGGTGCACGACTTTCCGATGCTCGTGCTGCTGTTCGCGGGGCCGTTCATCCTGATCGGCACGCTGATTCCGCGCCCCGCGTTCAATATGGTGACGATGCTCGTTGCGGTGAACACCGCTACCTTCATCAGCATCCAGAGCGCCTACGAGGCCGATTTCCTCGTGTTCCTGAACAGCAATATCGCGGGCGTCGCGGGCCTGCTGTTCGCCTATGTGTGGACGCGCGTGACGCGCCCGTTCGGCGCGGAATACGCGGCCAAACGGCTGCTGCGCTCCAGCTGGTCGGACGTGGCGCTTTCCGCCTCCACCGCGCCGCTCACCGATCAACGCAATCTCGCCTCGCGCATGGTCGACCGCCTGATGCAGTTGCTGCCACGTCTGGCGGCATCGGACGAGCATCGTCATCCGTCGATCGAAAGTTTCCGCGATCTGCGCATCGCGCTCAACGCGCTCGATCTGCGCCGCTCGCGCCGCAAGCTCGACGGCGATGTGCCCGCCGCCATCGATCGCGTACTCGCAGGCGTGAGCGACCATTACTCGCGCTGCGCCGACTCGCGCGCGCGCCAGAGCGCCTCGCCCGCGCTGCTCGCCACCATCGACGATGCCATGCACCGCGTCGCCACGCGCGGCCTGGCGCAGGAAGCGGCCAGCGGCGCGCCCGATGCCACGCCGCGCGCGCGTCTTTCGCAGCGCTGGCTGCGCGACACGCTGCATGCGCTGGTGGGCCTGCGCCTGTCGCTCTACCCTGCGCAGGCGGGACAACGCCCGCACGGCGGTGCAACGGAGGCCGGCGCATGAGCGACCGTCCTGTTCAAACTCATTCGAAAACCGCACCATGATCGGCGAAATCGATATCTTTGGCGTCTTCGTGCCCGCCGTTCTTGTGCTGATGCTGATCGCGTACCTCATCAACGTCGTGATCGGCAAGTTGCTGACGCGGGTCGGGTTTTACCGGCTCGTCTGGCATCGCTCCATTTTCGATCTCGGTATCTATGTCTTTGTACTGGCCGCCGTCATCATCGTGTCGCATCGCTTCGTGAACTAACGTGAACGTGAAAAAAACCTGGTTCTCCGCAGGACAGATCCTGCTGACGCTCATCGTCGTCGTGGTCGCCGCCCTCGTGCTGTGGCGCATCGTCAATTACTACATGTTCTCGCCATGGACACGGGACGGCCACGTGCGCGCCGACGTGATCCAGGTCGCGCCCGACGTGGGCGGCCTGATCACCAACGTCGATGTCGTCGATAACCAGCCGGTCAAGAAAGGCCAGGTGCTGTTCGTGATCGACCAGGCGCGCTACTCGCTCTCGCTGCGCCTCGCGCAGGCCGCGCTCGAACAGCGCAAGGCCACGCTGGCGCAGGCCAAACGCGAATACGCGCGCAACATCGCGCTCGGCAACCTGGTGGCGAGCGAGTCGATGGAAGAAAGCCGCACGCGCGTCGAACAGGGCGAGGCGTCGGTGGCGGACGGTCAGGTGCAGGTGGACACCGCAAAGCTCAATCTGCAGCGCACGACGATCGTGAGCCCCGTCGACGGCTATCTGAACGACCGCGCGCCGCGCGTGGGCGAATATGTGTCGGCGGGCCGCGCGGTGCTGTCCGTGGTCGATCTGCATTCGTTCCGCGTCGATGGCTACTTCGAGGAAACGCGCCTGCACGGCATTCACATCGGCCAGCCGGTGGAGATCATCGTGATGGGCGAAACGCGGCCGCTGCGCGGGCATGTGCAGAGCATCGTCGCCGCTATTGAGGATCGCGACCGCCAGTCCAGCCCCAACCTGCTGCCGAACGTCAACCCGGCGTTTAGCTGGGTGCGCCTTGCGCAACGGATTCCGGTGCGAGTCGCGCTGGACGAAGTGCCCGACGACTTCCGCATGATCGCGGGCCGCACGGCCACCGTCGCGGTGCGCGACGACGCGAACGACAAGAAGCAGGACAAGCGCAATGCCGCCGATGCGGCAAGCGGCGTGAGCGGCGCAAGCAGTGCAAGCGCCGCCGTGGCCGGTTCGGACGCGGCCGTTGCGCCCGTGATGGCGAGCGGAGCCTCGCAATGAATCGCCGCAGTCTCTGGCGCACCTTCGCGCTCGCGCCGCTCACGCTCGCCGTGGGCGCGTGTATCAATCTCGGGCCGAACTACAAGCTGCCGCAGGAAGCGCTGGTCAACGCGCCGCTCGCGCAAGGGCCGATCGCCGGCGCCGACAAGGCGCCCGTTTCGCAGGGCGCGGTGCCGAGCGACTGGTGGCGTCTCTACGACGATCCGGCGCTCGATCAGCTCGTGCAGGAAGCGCTGAAATCGAATACGAGTCTGCGCGTGGCCGCAGCGAATCTCGCGCGTTCGCGCGCCGCATACGACGTCGCCAATTCTCAGGGCGGCTTCTCGGGCGGCGCGACGGCGGGCTTCCAGCGCGCGCAGGAATCGGCGGAACAGTACCTGCTGTTCAGCAAGCTGCCGGTCGAAAATCTCGGCGACGGCAGCATCAATGTGTCGTATGAAATCGATCTGTTCGGCAAGCTGCGGCGCGGCGTGGAAGCGGCCGAAGCCGAAGACGAAGCCGTGCTGGCCGCCGCCGATCTCGCCCGCATCACCGTGGTCGCCGATGTGGTGCAGGCCTATGTCGCATCGTGCTCGGCGTCCGAAGAACTGGCGATTGCGCAGGAATCGCTCAAGCTGCAGCAGCAACGCGTGGCGCTGACCAAACGTCTGCGCGACGCGGGCCGCGGCAACCAGCCCGATGTGACGCGCGGCCAGACCCAGGTGCAGACGCTCGCCGCGGATATCCCGCGTTTCGAGGGCCGCCGCCGCATCGCGCAGTATCAGCTCGCCATGCTGCTCGCGCGCGCGCCCGCCGATCTGCCGCCAGCCGCGCTCGCCTGCAACCGCCTGCCGAGGCTCAAGCAGCCGATTCCAGTCGGCGATGGCGCAGCGCTGCTGCGTCGCCGTCCCGATGTGCGTGAGGCCGAGCGCCAGCTCGCTTCGTCCACGGCGAAAATCGGCGTGGCCATCGCGGATATGTATCCGTCGATCAGCATCGGCGCGAGTGTGGGGACCGTGGGTATCGCCAGCGATCTGTTCTCGTCGACCACCAATAGCTGGTCGTTTGGACCCCTGATCAACTGGACTTTCCCGGCCAACGGCCAGCGCGCCCGTGTGCGCGGCGCGGAAGCCGCCACGAGCGGCGCGCTCGCGCACTTCGACGGCGTGGTGCTCAATGCGCTGCGCGAGACGCAATCGAGTCTCGCAACCTATGCCGCCGATGACCAGCGCGCCGAGGCGCTGCGTACTGCGTATGCGTCGGCGAAGCAGTCGGCGGATGAAACGCATCGGCTGTATTCGGCTGGGCGCGAGTCCTTTATTTCCGATCTGGATGCGACGCGCACGCTCACGAGCGCGCATTCGCAGGTGGCCGCGGCGGAAGGCCAGGTGGCGCTAGACCAGGTGAAGCTGTTCCTCGCGCTGGGCGGCGGCTGGGAGCCGGATCAGGAGAAGCCGGTGAAGGGTGCGGCTGGGCAGGCGCCGGTGGCGAAGCAGTAAGATCTTGCCTGTCCCGGCGCGTGCCACTGAAATGCAGTGGATGTCGCGATCGCCCTCGGTTTTATTCGATGATCGCCTGCAGACGCGCCAGCGCATCGTCCATGACCTCTGCTGGCACCCGCTCGATCTTGCGCGCACCTCGTGCCTCGAGATCGAGCGTTCGAATCATGTTCACAAGCGCCACACCCTGAGTCTCGGTGCCCGTACCGCTCAGCGGCACCGCAAATCCCGCAAATCGCGCGAAGTCGCCACCTTGGGTGATGGGAGCGACAAGCGCTACACCAAGCGCGTTGAATGCCCCGGGAGACAGCACCAGCGCCGGACGGAAATCGCCCTGCTGTTCTCGCCCCGAAGCTGGGTTAAGACTGACTCGCACAATATCGCCGCGTTCAAACCGTGGACGCCTCACCATGCTTCACGCCCCACAGGCTTCGATTGCCCCCAGGCGGCGAGGTCCTCCGGCAAGGGCGCTTTCGGGTCGCACTGAGCGACCAGATCGTCAAGCGAGTATTTGGGCTTTGCGGGCGTTAGCATCACACCTTCAGGCCGAACATCGACCGATAGCGACGTCCCGATCGACACATTGATCTGTTCGAGCAGCACGGCCGGCAAGCGGATCGCCGCGCTATTGCCCCATTTCAGGATTTTGAGTTCCACGAATTCGCCTCCGACGTGTAGATTCATTGTAGATACCACCTCCTTTGAACGTCAAGTTAGTGCGTATCTACAATGTTGCTACACTTCGATCGCGCACCGAATCGCTGAGCGTACGCGAATCCCTGCCTCACCACTGTGTCGCCAATCAGAGTGACGATGCGTTACCACCCAAACGCGCCGCCAGCGCCCGCACAACTGCTGGCATCGCTTACCGATACCGCGCCGCCGGTTGCGACTGCGCGAAATTCGGCATCATCGCGCGGCGGGCGTTATCGAAATCGTTCCACTGCTGCACGTCCGGCAGCGGCGGAATCGTCACGGTTTCGCGACGATCGAAGCCCACCAGCGCTGCATCGACGAGATCGTCGACTTCCATCACGCCTTCAATCTCGTTGACGTCCTTGCCGACGCTCGCCCAGATTTCCGTGCGCGTGGCCGCAGGCAACACCGCCTGGACATAAACGCCCTTCGGCCCCAGTTCCAGATGCAGCCCTTGCGACAGGAACAAGGCGAATGCCTTGGTCGCGCCATACACACTCATGCCGAATTCCGGCGAGAGACCCACTACTGAAGCAATATTCACGATTGCGCCGCGCCCTTCGCGCGCAAAACGCGGCGCGACTGCCGACGCCAGACGCGCCAGCGCCGTCGTGTTCAGATCGATCACGCGACTGACATCGTCCACGCTCTGATCGAGAAAACCGCCCGCCGCAGAAGCCCCGGCATTGTTCACCAGCACGCCGATGTGAGCGTCATCGGCCAGACGCGCTTCCACCTGCAACAGATCCGCGCGCTGCGTGAGATCGGCGCGCAGGATCTCGACATTCACGCCGTCGCGCTCGCGCAGACGCGCAGCAAGCGCTTGCATGCGCTCGCGATCGCGCGCGACCAGCACGAGATCGTGTCCCCGCCTTGCGAAACGATCGGCATAGACCGCGCCGATGCCAGTGGATGCACCCGTAATAAGAACGGCAGATTGTGCTGACATGGTGAAGCTCCTGAGTGTATCGAGTTTTACATGATTATCATCATGTATCGTGACGAATGATGATAGTCGTCATGTATAATGTCAAGCACGAAAATGAGGTGCGGAGGACGCGATGCGGGTCAGTCGGGAACAGGTGGCGATCAATCGCCAGAAGATTCTGGAAGCCGCCAGCCGGCTATTTCGCGAGCGCGGCTATGACGCCGTGTCGGTCGCCGACGTGATGAGCGGCGCCGGGCTCACGCACGGCGGATTCTATGGCTATTTCCAATCGAAAGACGCGTTGATCGCGCAAACGCTCGAACACGTGATCGGGCAAGGCGACGTGGGCGAAACCGATCTGGCCCGTTATGCGGCGCGTTATCTTTCGACGGCGCATCGCGACAATATTGCGGCCGGCTGTCCCACCGCGGCGCTCGGCGCAGAAACGGTGCGGCAGACGCCCGAAGCGCGCGCCGCCATGGCAGCGGGCCTCAAGAAGCAGATCGAGCGCCTGAGCGCGCGTGGCGCGCACACCGAAGGCTACGATGCGGCGCAGGCGCGGCAGGCCGCAATCGGCAGTTGGTCGGCGATGGTGGGCGCCGTGATACTCGCGCGCCTTGTCGACGACCCGGCGCTATCGGACGAATTACTGGCATCCACGCGCGCCTGGATCGAACATCAGGATGCCGATACTTCGCATTGAAACGCTTTCAATGAACAACGCCGCCCGGATCAATTCATCCGGGCGGCGCAGTATGATTTCGAGCCTGATCTAGCCGCTCATTAGCGATTCATATATACAGGCGGCGAATAGCTGCTCGCCGAACCGCTTTGCGACGTGCCGTCCATTGCGGGGCCATAACCGCTGCCATTGCGCGCGTCCAGGCGCGCCTTTGCGGCGCGGTAATCCTCAGGATAATAAGGCGACGCCATATTCGGGCGCCAGCCCACCGATTCGAGCGCTTTCAGTTCGTTGCGCACCTGTTCGCGCGTAACGGGACCGTTATCGCCTTGCGATTGAGCGAATGAAACGGCCGGTGCTACGAGTACTGCGGCCAGCGCGACTGCCTTGATCAGCGACTTCATGACTTCACCTCCGATAACTTGACTTGATCGGTGCAGCGCAGGCTGCGAACCGTTGTGTGAAGTCTAGAAACACTCGAGCGCCAGATAAATGCCGGCGCGACGAATTCACTGTTTTCGCGGCACGTATAATCGCGCGCCTCATCACGCTGGCGCATAAGCTTAAAACTGCCAGGCATAAGCATTTAAAAACACCGTACACGCGCGATACGTTGGTCTGCGTATTGGGGCAACATAGGGGCCGCACGACCTGATCGACAAGGAGACAGCGATGGCGACGTGGAAGCCTGATCCGAGCTTTTATCCCTCAGCGCGTCTGGCGGCCGGAGCGAAAGCGGAAACGCTTGCGTGGGTTGCGAGTTTCGATCCGACTGGCAGCGTGCCCGATTCGCTCGACGTCGTCGATCTCGATCCCGGCTCGCCCGAATACGGTCGCGTCGTCCATCGTCTGCCAATGCCGAATACCGGCGACGAACTCCATCATTTCGGCTGGAATGCCTGCAGCTCGTGTCTATGTCCCAATGCGCCGCATGCGCACACGGAACGCCGTTATCTGATCGTGCCGGGGTTGCGCTCCTCCCGGATTCATATCGTCGATACGAAACCCGATCCGCGTCGCCCCACCATCGTGCGTGTGCATGAGCCGCAGGACGTCGCGCAGCGCGCCGGTTATACGCGCCCTCATACGGTGCATTGCGGTCCCGACGGCATCTATGTCACGGCGCTGGCCAATGCCGAAGGCGAAGCGCCCGGCGGTATCTTTCTGATGGACCACGAGAGCTTCGATATTCTCGGCCAATGGGAAATCGATCGCGGCCCGCAACAGCTTGCCTACGATGGCTGGTGGCATCTGGGCTACAACACGCTGGTGACGAGCGAATGGGGTCTGCCCGCCACGTTCGAAAACGGTCTCGTGCCCGAAGTGCTGCTAGGCGGCCAGTATGGACATCGACTTCATTTCTGGGACCTGCATACGCGCAAGCACCAACAGGTGCTCGATTTCGGCGCGGAAAACCAGCTCGTTTTCGAATTGCGTCCCGCGCACGATCCGACCAAACCTTATGGCTTCGTCAATTCGGTGATCAGCCTGAAAGATCTTTCGGCATCGATCTGGCAGTGGTATCGGGAAGGCGATCAGTGGGCCGCGCGCAAGATCATCGAGATTCCCGCCGAGCCTGCCGATCCCGACACATTGCCGCCCATGCTCAAGGGCTTTTCGGCCGTGCCGCCGCTCGTGACCGACATCGCGCTGTCGCTCGACGACCGCTTTCTCTACGTGGCGTGCTGGGGAACGGGCGACCTGCGCCAATACGATGTTTCGGACCCCGAACATCCCAAACTGACAGGCAGCGTGCGCGTTGGCGGCATCGTGTCGAAAGCCACGCATCCCGGTGCACATGGCCGGGCGCTCAACGGCGGTCCGCAGATGGTCGAAGTGAGCCGCGACGGCCGCCGCGTGTATTTCACGAACTCACTCTATGGCGCGATCGACGCACAGTTTTATCCTGAGGGAATCGACGGCTGGATGGTCAAACTCGATGCCGGTCCCGAAGGCGGTCTGAGTGTCGACGAGCGCTTTTTCGTGGCGTGGCCCAAGTCGCATCGGCCTCATCAGATCCGGCTCGAAGGCGGCGATTGCTCGTCCGACTCGTATTGCTACCCTTGAGCGCCAGCGGCATGGAAAGCTTCGCTGGCACCGTGAGCGCGCATTGGGCCGCGTGGAGCGCCGTGGTCGCAAGCGGCGTCTTTCACGGCGCCAATCCCGCGATGGGCTGGCTGTTCGCCACGGCGCTCGGCTTGCAGCGCGGCAGCCGCAGCGCGCTGCTGATGGCGCTGCCGCCCATCGCGCTCGGGCACGCGGCGTCCATTCTGCTGTTCACGAGTTCGATCGCGGCGCTCGGCGCGTGGGTGACGCCGCTTGCCAGCGATGGGCTGCATTGGATGCTCGGCGCGCTGCTGATCGGCTGGGCCGCGTGGCAGCACGCTTATGGACACAGACATCGCGTGCGCGTGGGCATGACGGTGGGCTTTATCGGCCTTGCGGGATGGTCCGCGTTGATGGCGACGCTGCACGGTGCAGGTCTGATGCTGATGCCCGCGCTGCTGCCGGTCTGCGGCAGTGGCTCGGGGCATTTCGTTGGCGGTCCGTTTGCGGCTTCTGCGGCGTTTACCGCGCTGCATACGCTAGTGACGCTCGCGACCACCGCCGTCATTGCGCTGATCGCCTATGAATACGTTGGGCTTGGCATTCTTCGGCGTGGCTGGATTAACTTCGATTGGCTTTGGCAAGGCGCGCTCGTGGCCACGGGCGCGCTGATGATTGCAGCGGGATGAAATGCGTGTGGCTTGCGGATAGCGTCACGTATGCGTTACTTACCCGCGCGATACCATTGCGCGTACCGGGACGCGATCGTTCGAAAATCGGCCTCGGTCAGCGCGTTGACGTCGCGTCCTTCAGCCACCGCAGATACGGTTTTCCTGAAGTCGTCGTCGATCTTCAGCAGCATGTCCAGAACGCCGATACTCTGCAGCACGGCAACCTTCGGCGCAGAGCCGCCGATCGACGCCATCGGCAAACCCGCAGGGTAGGCTTCGACGATAAGCGGCCAATGAGTTTCAAGCAGGCTGGCGAGGTCTAGTTGCTGGGTCGCGTCCATGATTTTTTCGCTTTCGGTTTCAACAATAAGCTGCAGTTTACCGCTCACCCGCGTCTCATCTGCCATGACGCAAGGGTTTCAATGCGCATGCGTGTCCGCGCTTGTCATGCATGACGGCGCAACGCTCAACAACCGGGGCCATTGCTGTTGCCATTCGCCCCCGTGCGTCATATGCGCAACAAGCTGCACATCCACACACTTTGCGCCGCCCTCGGCGGCCACGAAACGACGCGCCACTTCGGGCGGCACGATCGTATCGTCGGCGCCGCTGAAATGCACCTGCGCGAGCGCGCCGACACGCGACGCAAAATCGATCGGATTGAGCGAACCGGGCATCGGGGAGACGTGATGGATCGCGTTCACATACTCGTCGTCGAGATTGCCCGCCACCGTTCGGAGCAGCCCGATGTCGCGCCGCTGCGCCGCCAGCAACACGGCAATCGCGCCGCCGCCGGAGTAGCCGGTCAGGTTCACCGGCTGCCCCGGCGCGCGCGCGGCGATCTGGTCCACGGCCGCGTTCATCGCGCTCACCACCTCGGACGAAAAGCGCTTGTCGGTCCAGTACGCGACGGCGCAACGCGGATTCTCCGACATCGGCGAGTACTGGCACGGGCGCGCGATATAGGCGACGTTGGGCGCAGGATCGACCGCAGCGAGCGCGAGGCCAGTGGGTTCGCGCGGCGTCGGATCGAGCGACGGTTCGGTGCGCGAGATCCACGCCAGACCGTCGCCTTCGATATAGACGTCGATTGGCGCATCGGGCCGCGTCACGCGCACAAATGCGGTCAGCACGAAGGCGTCGGTGGCGATCTGCTCGCGCTTGAGCCCGGCGCTTGCGGCCAGCGTATCGGCGCGTTCGTTGCGATCCATCCCGACGCAACCGCCCATGAACAGACAGGCGACCAGCGCCGCCAGCCCGCCCACCTGCCGCAGGCTATTTCGTAGCATCGTCACCGACAATTCGTCCCGTCACCCTGTCTTGCCGCCGCCCAGCCCGTCAGTGCCTGCGCGACCCGCTCGATCGCGCTGCCCCAGTCGCCACGCTTTTGCTGCCGCCACAAGCGTACCGACGGATACCACGGCGTGTCGTCGCGTTCGAGCAGCCAGCGCCAGTCCGGCACGAACGGCAGCAGCACCCAGGCGGGCCGACCCAGCGCGCCGGCCAGATGCACGGGTGACGAGTCCACCGAAATCAGCAGATCGGCGATACTCAGGATCGCTGCCGTATCCTCGAAATCGTCGATGTCGTCCGAGAGCGACACCACGCGCATGCCCGCAGGCGGCTGCTGGGTCTGCGCCGAAGCGGGTCCCTTCTGGATCGACACGAAGGTCGCGCCGGACTGCGCGAGCGGCGCCAGTTGCGCGAGGTGCATCGAGCGGTTGGCGTCGTTGAAGTGCGTCGGCCGGCCGGCCCACACGAGCGCCACGAGCGGACGCGGCAGACCGGCCAGGCGCGCACGCCACTTGTCGATACGCGCGGCGTCGGCGCTCAGATACGGCACCCTGCCCGGCAGATCCGCCGGCTTGAGCGCCATGCTCATCGGCAGGCTCATCAGTTCGCAATGCATGTCGAAGCGCGGCGGCAGCGTGCCGCGCACCACGAGGTCGTCAAAGCCTTCCATGCGCTGCGCGAGCGAATGCGTCGCCGGATTCACCTCGAACACCACGCGTGCGCCGCTTTGCGCCTTTGCCCACGCCACCATGCGCATGAACTGGAACGTATCGCCGAAACCCTGTTCGTCGTGAATCAGCAGGGTCTTGCCGGGCATCGGCTGACCGTTCCAGCGCGGCATCTGCACCTTGCGCTCGATCGACGTGGTGTGCGCGAGGCTGTATCGATAGCGATACTCGCGCCAGCCACGCTCGAATTCGCCCATCAGCAGCAGCGTTTCCGCCAGATCGAAGCGTGTCCCCAGATCGCCCGGTATGCTCGCGACCAGCATTACCTGGATCGCGCGCGTCTCGGCGATGCGGCCCTGCGGACGGATCGCCGCAACAAGCAGCCGCCACAGCAGCAGCGGGCCCGTGCCCGAAGCGAGATACGGACGCAGTAGCGCCTCCGCTTCTTCCAGTTGCCCTGCGTTGAGCAGCGCCCGCGCCTGCTGTTCGACGTCGCGCACCTGTGCGGTGTCGATCGTCGTCATGATGCGATCCCGAGCGCGGCCAGCAACTCGCCGATATGGTCGGCATGCTCGCGCCAGCGGCCTTTCGAGCTGCGATAAATCGGCTGGCGCACCTGGTTGACGCTCGCGGTGCGCACGACGCGCCGGTTTTCATAGAAGCGCAGGCACGCATCGTCCCAGGGCAGCCCGAGGAAGTCGACGAGGCGGCGCGCCTCGCCTTCCAGATCGTCGACCACGGCTTCGTAGTCCACTTCGATGAATCGATCGGCGGGCAGTATCGCGCGCCAATGGGCCATCAAGCGCGCGTAATCGCCGTAGAACTGGCCCAGTTCGGTCTGGTCGTAGGCGAACAACTGGTCGCCACTGAACAGCTTCGTGTAGCACGACAGGCAGGTATCCGCCGCGTCGCGTCGCGCGTGGACGATGCGCGCGCCCGGCAGCGCGAGCGCGATGAGGCCCGCATAGACGAAGTTCGAGGGCATCTTGTCGACGAGATAGCGCCGGCCGTTGGCGAGCGGCGCCGTGCGTCTGAGATAGTCGCGCCCCAGATCCGCAACGGCTTCGGCGTCCAGTTTGCCGACGAACTCCGGGAAAGCGCCGCGCGCTTCCACCACATGACGCAGCGCCGATAGTTCGCCCGCGCCGGTTACCTGCGAATGCGACGACAGAATCTGCTCGATCAGCGTGGTGCCGGAGCGCGGCATGCCGATCACGAACACCGGCATCTCCGATTGCGCGCCCGCGCCCTTCAGGCGCGCGAGCAGGTCGGCGGGAAACGCGGCGGCGACGCGCGCCATCCACTCGCCCATGGCGGCCGCGTCGTACGCGAAGCCCGACCGCTTCATGCGGTTGCCGCGCTCGAGGTGATGGAATGCACGGACCGGATCGTTCACGTCGAGGTAGGCTTTGCCAAGCGCGAAGTGCACGGAGATACGCTCCGGTTGCGCGCGGCGGCCCTCTTCGGCGACGAATGCTTCGAGCACGGCAAAATCCGCGTCGCCCGCGCGGAAGGTGCGGGCGTTGGCGCGACCGGCGAGCAGCAGCGCCGATTCGGGAAAGGTCTGCAGCGCCTGATCGAACGCGGCCATTGCCTCGTCTTTACGGCCGGCTTCCAGCAGCAATAGCGCGCGGCCGTGCATCGCCTCCTCGGCCACGGTGCCCGGCAATTGCGCCGCCTGGCCGTAAGCTGCGAGGGCTTCGTCGGTGTGGCCGTGCGTTTGCAGCACGATGGCCAGCGTGTGATGCGCATCGGCGTTTTGCGGCGTCAGCGCCACCGCCTGGCGCGCAAACACCAGCGCCTCTTCGCTGCGCCCGACATGCGCGAGCGCCTTGGCGTAAGCGATCAGGCCGCCCGGATGTTGCGGCGCGAACGCACGCAGCATGTCGAGCACGCGCAGCACCGACGGGTAGCGGCGCCGCGACATTTCCACATCGGCCAGATTCAGGTAAGCGTCCGCCAGTTGCGGATTCAGGTCGATGGCACGCCGCGCCAGCGCCTCGGCTTCGTCGGCGCGGCCTTGCGTGGACAGCAGGAAGGCGAGATTGCTATGCACCTCGGCGGCTTCGGGATTGAGCGCCAGAGCCTGCCGATAATGCGACTCGGCCAGATCGAGACGGCCCAGGCGGCGGCTGGTGTTGGCGAGATTGTTCCAGGCCTCGGGCCAATCGGCCTTGAGCGCGACGGCGCGTTCGAGGCAAACGCGGCTCTCTTCGAATTTGCCGGCTTCCTGCAGCACGATGCCCAGATTGTTCCATGCCGGCGCGTGCGACGGGTCCATGGCCACCGAGCGCCGCCCGGCCTCTTCGGCTTCGGCGAGCAGCCCTTTCTGGCGCAACATCTCGGCCAGATTGCTCGAATAGACCGCTGGCGCGCGCGGCGCCATACAGGCCTGGCGCAGATGCGCAATCGCAAGATCGAGGTTGCCGTAGCTGTGCGCCATCAAACCGAGCAGATGCAGCGCGTCGGCCTGGCCGGGCCACGCAGCCAGCACCCGCTGACAATACTGCTCGGCCTGATCGGCCTGGCCGGCGTTCCAATGGGCGTGCGCTCGCTGAAGCGCTTCTGAAAGACTCAAGGTTTGCTGGCTGGCCTGGTTCGACATGGAAGTGACAGCGATCGTTTGAGAGCGATGAAGGCGATATTGCGCCGAGTACCGTAACAGGTCTGCGCGCGGCTTGCATGCGTATCATACAAGGCCGTTCCCGTTCAGCCGTGGCGGAGATGGATTACTTTGAACGCAGCAACCGAAGCAGCCGCACGTCAGCGTCCCGGCCGCACGCATTGCGCCTCAATCATCCGGCTTGCTAAATGAATTCGAACTCGCGGCAATGACATGGCTGTTGTCATCAGGAATTGAATGCCAAGCGGGTTATCTTTCCGATTCTTTCCCATTCCTATTTTTATCGTAATTTGAATGGGTTTCGGCGAAGCTGAAGATCGCCTTGAGAATGACTGGAATGCTCACGAGCAGAGCGTGCGAGGCGTTGACCTTCTACGTCTGCCGCTACACGCACCGCCAGCATCGAAGCAGCGACACACGGTTGCCAGCGATGCGGGACCGACGAAAGACCACCAGGGTGGTCGAGTCGGACCCGCATGCCGGATGCTGGCCGGCACATCGGCTATTCACAGACGACGGCCGCCGAGCGCTCAGAACTTCTGCTGAAGCCTGAGGATGCCGGTGTTCGACACAAAGCCCGACCCCACCTGCAGGTCATAACGCATCGACAGGCTCAGGTTGTTCGCGCGCACCAGCGTCACACCCAGCGAAATATCCGCCAGATTCGACACCGGCGTGGCGCCCGTCGTGGTGAAGCCGGTCTCGTTCGCGGCACCGGAGAAGAACGCAGCCGAAGTCTGGCGAGTCTGGTCGTACTCGTGAATCCACTGCGCCCAGATCATCGGTACGAGCGTGCCATATGACGTCTGGTACGCCTTCTCCAGCTTCGCACCGAGCGCGCTGCGCAACGAATTGCTGCCCGTGCTGCCCACCGTGAGCGCTGCGCCGTTGCCGCCGGTTTCCGTGTAACCGGACTGATTCAGGCGGCTGTACGTGAGGCTCGCCAGCGGCGTCAGCGTGGCGCTGGCCACGGCGAGCGGCCATCCCAGTTCCGCGTGCAGCGCGTACTGCTGACCGTTGAAGCTGCCGTTGGCCACGCCTTCGTAGCCGGTCATGCTGACCACGCGCGTCGTGTCGTAGTGCTGCTGCGTGAGTGCGCCCGAGAGGTTGACGTACCACGGCGCGCCCTGGTAGCTCGCATAGCCGATCAGGCCAAACGCATTGACGCCCGCGCTATCGCCGGATTGATCGTCGCTATAGTTGGTCGCGGTGTGCGAGTAATGGAACGCGCCACCGACGCGCCAGGCGTCGCCGAAAGCACGGTCGGCGCCCAGCACGAGACCGCCGTAATTCGCGCTATAGCCTGCCACGTTGTCGCGTTCGCTCTGGCTGGCATGACCGCCGAAAGCCTGGCCCCAAGCGGTCCAGTTCAGCGGGCTGTCACCCGTGGCGAGGCCGGTCGCGCCCTGTCCCTGGGCAATCCGCATTGCATCCAGGTGGGTGCCGACCACGTTCATGGCGTCCAGCGTCGAAACGGAACCCACATGCGTCGTCTGCAGCGGCGAAAGCTGGTTGCCCAGGCGATTGGCCACGCCGCTGCCGCCGCTCTCGATCGCGGCCAGCGTTGCGTCGTAGAGATTCAGCAACTGCGCGTTGCTGGTCCCGGTGTAGCCGAGCAGCCCCGTCAGCACGTTCACTGCATTCGATTGCGTGGCGCGCGAAGCGTAGGACCCGCTGCTCGACGTGCCGCCGCCCGAACCGGAACCCGAATCGGTGCCGGAGCCCGAATCGGTGCTGTTGAGCGTCACCACCAGATCGGTGGTGCCGTTCGATTCCGTCACGCTGCTGCCGGTCGCGCCTGCGCTGTAGCCCGCGATCGAATAGTTCAGGGTGCCGGCGTTATACGCGGCCGTGCCTGCAGTCTGGACCACGACGTAGCGCTGTCCCGCCGCGAAGCCATAACCATTGCTGCTCTTGAGCTCGACCGACGAACCCGAGGCAATCGTCGTGTTGCCGCTGACGACCAGCGAGCCGTAGCTCGTGCCGCTCGACACACCGACAAGCAGCGTGGCCGCCTGGCCCTGGGTGTAATTGCCGGTGATCGTGACGGCGCTGTCGACTTCCAGCGTCGCGGCCGTATTGCTCACCGTCCCGCTACCGACGTTGATGTAGTCGTTCAGCAGGATATTGCCGCTGCTGAAGTTGACGTCCGCGGCGCTGGTAATCGTTCCGATCGTATTGTTATAGCCGGTGAGCGTGCCGAAGCTCGTGCCGCTTGCGCCGGAAATCGTCAGCCCGCTGCTGGACAGATTGGCGATATTGCCAGCGATCACACCGGTATTATGGATCGAGCCGAGCGTGCCGGTCGTCTGGTTATAGATCGCAAACTGGCCGCCCGAAATCGTGCCGCTATTGTTCAGCGCGCCGATCGTGCCATCGTTATAGACGCCATAGGTTCCGCCGGCGATCGTGCCGCTGTTATCCAGCGTGCCGGTGCTACCGGAATTGACGATGCCATTGACGCCGCCCGAGATCAGGCCACTGTTATCGAGCGTGTCGATGGCGCTGTTCGCGAGAATCCCGCTATTGATCGTCCCGAGAATCGTGCCGCTATTGCTCAGCGTGCCGATGGTGCCGCCACTGCTGTCGAGCCCCGTGTCGCCGCCGATCACCGAACCGCTGTTCGTCAGCGAGCCGATCGAGCCGCCGTAGTTGAAGATGCCGTAGTCAGTGGCGGAAATGGTGCCCGTATTGCTCAGCGTGCCGATCGCAGAGAAGTTATAGACGGCGGCGGTGCTGCCCGAAATCGTTCCGCTATTGCTCAGCGAATCGATCGTGCCGGTGTTCGCCAAGCCGATCTGACTGCCGTCGATCGTGCCGCCATTGCTCAAGGTGCCAAGCGTGCCGCCGTTGAAGCTGGCCAGGCCGCCGGCGATCGTGCCGTTGTTGTCCAGCACGCCGATCGAACCGTAATTGGCGATCCCCACTTCCGACGCGGTATCGCCGATCACGCCGTCGCTGTTATTGGTCACAGCGCCGATCGTGCCGGCCGCGTCGTTGTAAATGCCGGCCACCAGCGCGTTCGACACGCCGCTCGTGATGCTCAGACCCGTGCCGCCCGCGATCGTGCCGCTATTGGTAATGCCGGTGATCGACACGGCGTTGTAGAGGCCGGTTGCGATCAACGTACCGATAACGCCGCTATTGGACAGCGAAAGCGCTGGAGCGGTGATGGTGCTGCCGCTGGCGATCGTGATATCCGCGCCAGCCGTGGTGATCGAGCCCGCGTCGATCAGCGTGCCGATGCTGCCTTCGTTCAGAATGCCTTCGTTGCCGCCGGAGATGCTCCCGGTGTTGGTCAACGTGCCGATCGTGCCCTGGTTCACGATGCCTGCGGCGCTGCCGGAAATCGTCCCGCTATTGGTCAGCGCGCCTATCGTGCCAAGATTGAAAATGCCCGTTCCAGCCGAAGCGCCGCCGATCAGGCCGGTACTGTTGTTGGTCAGCGTACCGATCGTGCCCGTGGCGTCGTTATAGATGCCGGAGAGAATCTCTGTGCCTGGCGAGGCCTGGATGGTCAAGCCCGTGCCCGCCGCGATCGTACCGTTGTTGGTAATTCCGGTGATCGACACCTCGTTGTAAATACCCGTCCCGATCAAGGTGCCGATGACGCCTTCGCTCAACAAGGAAAGCGTTGGGCTGCTGACACTCCCGCTGCCGATCGTGATATCCGCCCCGCTCTCGGCGATCATTCCCGTGTCGATCAGCGTCCCGATCGAGCCGTAGTTGAGCATGCCATAGGCGCCGGAAATCACGCCGCTGTTGATGAACTTGGCAATGGTGCCGACGTTCACGACGCCATAGATACCGGAAATGGTTCCCGTGTTGGTAACCGTGCCGATCGTGCCGCTGTCGACGAAGAAGCCGTATATGTCGCTGCGAATGGTGCCGCTGTTGGCAATGGAGGCGATCGTGCTGGCGTCGCTATAGAAACCATAGTCGTAACCGGAAATGGTTCCGCTATTGGACAGCGTGCCGAGCGACCCCACGGCCTGCATGCCCATTTCGTCCGAGGTTCCGCCAACGAGCTGGCCCGCAGAAACCGCATAGTCGCCGCTCGTCCATGTAGCGCCTACGCCAACGGCGTGTGCGTCCGGCGCCGACATCAAAGCCAAAGCGCCCGCCACGGCCATCGCCAGTGCGCCAGGCACCAGACTGCGACCCGAGATTGCCTGGGTGATACGGCGAGCCGACAAAGTCCCCCTGGACTTGCCTCCATGCCGCTTCGCCAGTTCCCCCGCCACCTGCCACTCCCCGCGTCCGGCATTCCAGACGACGCTATATACGCGATTCATTGTTATCCTGATTCTTGCCGCGCCGACTCAGCTACCGACGCAGTTTTTCAAATGCGACCGGCAGTGGTCGCCCCCGGTCAATCTGTAGTTCTTTTCTTTTTGGCCCGAATATTTTGATTGATGATGCGGGCCATAAACCGATGAATCAGTCGCGAAATTACACGATTCGAGCGTTAGTGAACATACCTTAATAAATTGAATTTGTAAGGTGTTGGGTTTTGACATCGGTATTCCCAAATCGCATTACCCTGGGTGCGCGGACAACCAACATCAAATGCGTGACAGCAAGATCGTTGTTGACTGCAAACCGGATGCGTGACGCGTTCGATCCAGGCGGTTTAGAAGCCACCCGGCACGCATGGCCCCTATTTTCAGGCATGATTGCGTGACGCCCGGCACGCCGGCGTCGTGCCGCCGGAGTGCGCCCTGATTTGCACAACAGCCTCGTTTATTGAGGCCAATATCTCTTGCGAAAACGTTTGCGAGCTCAATATCCGATAGCACCTAACTCATTCAGCACAGCAATGAGCGTTATTTTTTCGGAGTAATTTTTTCCGATTTTTCTTACTTTTTTCACGCGATCCACAACTGGATTTTCTTCGAATTTCATTGCGCGTCTATACCGTGCGTCTCATTCTTCGTACGTTTCGCGCCACGGCATCGCATCGCAAAGGAGAATCGACCATGACGAACGACGTACAGAACCCAGGCGCCTGGCCGTTGCCGACGTTTCATTTTTCCGTCGACATCGGCGACTGGCAGGGTCTGGTGTTTCAGGAAGTGACGGGCCTGGAGACGGCAAGCCAGGTCATCGAATATCGCGCCGCCGACAGCAAGCCGTTCTCCACGGTGAAGATGCCCGGCATCGGCAAGCTCGGCAACGTGATCTTGAAGAAGGGCATGGTGCCCAACGACGACAAATTCAGCGCCTGGTTCTCGCAGATCAAGATGAACACGATCGAGCGCGTGCCGGTCGTCATCAAGCTGCTCGACGAAAAAGGCAACACCACGATGATGTGGACGCTGAAGAACGCCTTTCCGGTCAAGGTCACCGGCACCGACCTGAAGGCCGACGGCAACGAGGTGGCGGTGGACGCGCTGGAACTCGCCTATGAAGGCGTGACCGTCCAGAACGGTTGAGCGGCGATCCTGGGCGGCAACCCGCCGGCAGGGCATCGCAAGCACCATTCGCGCAGCCCATGTACCATACGGCGCTCGCGCCCTGGCGCACCGCTTTCAATCGTCTTTGCCGGAGTAGAAGACCCGATGTCCACCCTCACCTCGCCCGAAACGTCCATCGCCGCCGCTCAACGTGCCCTCGAAACCCGCTACGGCACGCCCTGGAGCGCGCCGCTGCCGGCCTGGAACGAGACGCTCGATTCGCTGCTCGCGCACCGTTCGGTCCGCAATTACGCCGACAAGCCGCTGCCCGAAGGCACGCTCGAAACGCTGATCGCCGCCGCGCAATCGGCTTCGACGTCGTCGAATCTGCAGACCTGGAGCGTGGTTGCCATCGAAGACCCGGAGCGCAAGGCGCGTCTTTCGGCGCTGGCTTCGAATCAGTCGCAGATCCGCGAAGCGCCGCTGTTCCTCGTCTGGCTCGCCGACCTCAACCGTCTCGAAGCCGCCGCCGAGCGCACCAACGCCAGCGCCGAAGGCCTGCACTATCTGGAAACGCTGTTCGTCGGCGTGATCGACGCGGCGCTCGCGGCGCAAAATGCCGTGGTGGCGCTCGAATCGCTCGGCATGAGCGCGGTCTATATCGGTGCGATCCGCAATCAGCCCGAGCAGGTCGCCGCCGAACTCGGCCTGCCGCCGCGCGTGTTGCCGGTGTTCGGCCTGTGCGTGGGTTATGCCGATGAATCGCAAGCCGCGCAGATCAAACCGCGTCTGCCGCAGCCGGTCGTGCTCCATCGCGAGCAATACGACGCCGCTTCGCAACCGGAAGGCATCGCGCAATACGACGAAACCATCGGCGCATTCCAGACCTCGCAAGGTCAGAGCGCCGCGGGCTGGACCTCGCGTTCGCTCGCGCGCTGGCGCAGCCGCGAATCGCTGCACGGTCGTGACCGCCTGCGCGACGCGCTCAACGCACTCGGTTTCGAACTGCGTTAAATCCGGCGCGGCGGCACAACCATATTTGCATTTGTTGCACGCACAACGACATTGAGCACGGAGTCATGCAGATGAAAGTTGCCATCATGGGCGCAGGCGCGGTGGGCTGCTATTACGGCGGCATGCTTGCGCGCGCGGGACACGATGTCGTGTTGATCGGCCGTCCGCAGCACGTCGAAGCGATCGAACGCGACGGGCTGCGGCTCGAAGCGCAGACTTTCGACGAACGCATCGGCGCGCCGCATCTGCGCGCGAGCACGGAAGCGTCCGCTGTGGCTGGCGCGCAGCTCGTGCTGTTCTGCGTGAAATCGACCGATACCGAAAGCGCGGGCGCGTCGATCGCGGCGCATCTGCCCGCCGATGCGCTGGTGCTCACGCTGCAAAACGGCGTGGATAACGCCGATCGTCTGCGCAAGACGATTTCGCAGGATGTGGCCGCTGCCGTCGTCTACGTGGCGAGCGGCATGGCCGGTCCCGGTCACGTGCGCCACAACGGGCGCGGCGAACTGGTGATCGAGCCGTCGCGCAGCAGCGAAGCGGTCGCACAGGCGTTGATCGCTGCGGGCGTGCCCACGGAAATCTCCGCGAATGTGCGCGGCGCGCTCTGGTCGAAGCTGATCCTGAACTGCGCGTACAACGCGCTTTCGGCGCTTTCGCAATTGCCGTATGGTCGCCTTGTGCAAGGCGTGGGCGTGCGCGACGCCATGCGCGACGTGGTGGCCGAATGCAAGGCCGTCGCGCAGGCCGACGGCGTCACGCTGCCCGCCGATGTAGACGCGGCCGTGAGCCGTATCGCCGAGACCATGCAGGAGCAGTATTCGTCCACGGCGCAGGATCTCGCACGCGGCAAGCGCAGCGAAATCGATCATCTCAACGGTTTCGTCGTGCAACGCGGCGAAGCGCTGGGCGTTGCCACGCCCGCCAACCGCATGCTGCACACGCTCGTGAAGCTGGTCGAAGACAAGGCGCACGGCGCCCTCTGATGCCGCTTTTGATCGGCCCGCGCCACTCGATGGCGCGGGCGCCTGCATCGATCAACCCGCAAAGAGTCCCACAGGTTGCGGCGGCAGCTTGATATGAAAGATCGATACGCGATCCTTGCGCGGATAGCCATTCAACGCATTCAGTTCATGCCAGTTCGAATCGGCGAAATAGAGATCATTATTCTGCAATGCGAAACTATCGGCCCAGGTGATGTGACCAGCGCCGTCTACGAGCGTGCGCTGCGTGAAACCCGGTTGGCCGTTCCGGTCCGCAGGCGTAAGTGCGATCACCGAACGATGTTCGAGATCGCCACCGTATAGCGTGCCGTCCGCGCCCATCAACAGGCCTGCTGCAAGCGCGTAATCGCCGAGCGATTGCACCTGCTGCGAAAGCACGGTGGCCGGGAGCGTAGCGTCGATCAGGGCGTCGGTCGGCACGCGCCAGTAGTGATGGTCGGTGAGCGCGCGATAGTAGAGCCAGTCGCGCTGCGGCGAGAGCGCAATGCCGTTGGTCTGCATCGTGAAGGTCTTGCCGTCCGGGCCGCGCGCCACGCGCCCGTCCAGCACCAGATGCTGCGAAGGATCGGCCATCGCCGAACGGTCGCCCGCCAGCGCGAGCCGCGCGAGTCCGTCGCTCAGCCGCACGACCAGCACGCCGCCACGATTGCCCGCGATGCTGATATAGGCATAACCGTGCTGAAGATCGATACGCACATCGTTGGGCGCATCGGCCGGCGTAATGGCGTTTCCAAACGTATAAGGCCGCACGGGCGCGGCTTTATCGATATCGAATTGAATGAGTTTGGGCGGCTGCAGACGCCTGTCTGCACCAGGCAACGACGAATCGAGTACCCAGAGTCGATCGCGCTCGTCCACCCAGAGCGCCTGCACGCAGATCCATTGGCGGTCGCCTGGCTTGTGCGGCTTGTAGGCATTCCAGTAGGCATCAGGAAACGGCAGCAACGCGCCACTGCGCAGATCGACTTCGACCACGCTGAACCGCGAGCGCTTGAGCGCAGAAGGCGCAGCGGCAAACACACGGCCCGTGCGCGTCACGCCGATACCCGCGAGCCTGAATTGATCGCGGAAAGTGGCGACTGTTTCGAGCGCAGGCGCCGATGCAGGTGCCGATGCAGACGCAGCCGGCGGCGCGGCCCGCACCGCACGTAAGCGCCCCAGCGCCGCCAGTGCGGTCACTCCCAGCGTCGCGACGACGCGCCTGCGCGCAGCATCCATGCTTGCCCCCTTCGCTCAGGAGATTCGCCGCCCCGGCGAGCGCAGGCCATGGTGCTCTGGCAGCGGCGAAACGGGTCGGGTTCTCGATACATCTAACGATAACCCGCCCGAATCCCGTGTGCCTTCTGGGTGCCTTCTGGGTGCCTTCTGGGTGCCTTCTGGGTGCCTTCTGGGTGCCTTCTGGGTGCCGTCTTTGTGTCTCTTCAGGCGTCAGCCGGCCTCGCGCTCGAACACCAGCAGCGTGGACGTAGCCGAAGCGTAGAGCTTGCCGGCCGCATCCTTGATCGTCGCTTCCGCGAACGCGGCGCGGCGGCCGATGGTCAACACGCGGCCTTCGGCGTACACCGGCCCTGTGCTGGCCGTCATCGCGCGATGATAGGCAACCTTCAGTTCGAGCGTGGTGTAGCCCTGATTCGCCGCGAGACGCGAGTGCGCCGCGCAACCGCAAGCCGAATCGAGCAGCGTGGCCGCATAGCCGCCGTGCACCGTGCCGATTGGGTTATAGGCGTGCAGGCCGGGCATGCCTTCGAATACGACGCGTCCTTCCTCCACTTCCACCAGCTTGAAACCCAGCGTTTCGCCGATGGGCGCAACGCGGCCGTTCTTGATCATCTGCTGCAATTGTTCGAGGCCGGTCAGGCCAGCGGGCAGTTCGGAAACGAGGTTCATGGGCAAAAGGTCTCCATCGGTTGAGCGTGCAGCGCCCGCGCCGGGCACCACGCGATTCCGACATCCTACCTTGTTGCGAACGATCGTGCTTAAATGCTTTTTGCCTGGTTTTGTGTGCGGTTTTGCCAGGAGGTTTCGATCGGCCGCGTCAGTACGTTTCCAGGTGCAGCCGCCCTTCCCGTTTGAGTTGTTCCCAGAGCGCGGCCCATGCCATGCCGTGAGCGGCGGCGATATCGGCCAGAGTTTGCAGCACGCCGTCTTCCATGCCCTTGAGTCCGCACACGTAGATGTGCGTGTTGCCGTCTTTCAGCAATTGCGCGACGTCACCGGCGCGCTCGCGCATGGCGTCCTGTACATAGCGTTTTGGCTGCCCGGGCGTGCGCGAAAAAGCCAGATTGGTATCGATAAAATCCTTCGGCAGATTCATCAGCGGTCCGAAATAAGGCAATTCCTCGCTCGTGCGTGCGCCGAAGAACAGCATGAGTTTTCCGGTCGCTTCGCCTGGCCTGCGGCGACGCCGATACTCCGTCATCGCGCGCATCGGCGCGGAGCCGGTGCCCGTGCAGATCATGAGCAGATGCGAACCCGGGTGGTTCGGCATCAGGAACGTGTTGCCGAACGGGCCGATCACCGTCACGACATCGCCCTTTTTCAGATCGCAGAGATAGTTCGAACACACGCCGTCCGTGGCATCGCTGTGCTCGCGCGTCACGCGCTTGACCGTGAGCGAGACGTTGTTGTAACCGGGACGCTCGCCATCGCGCGGGCTCGCAATCGAATACTGGCGCGCGTGATGCGGGCGGCCATCGGCGCTCGTACCCGGCGGCAGAATGCCGATCGACTGCCCTTCCAGAACCGGAAAGGACAGCGCGCCAAAGTCCAGCACGATATGGTGGATGTCGCTGGGCGCGGCGGCGTCGGTGAGGCGGTAATTGCCGACCACGATCGCCGTGGCGGGCGTCTTGTGCGTGTAAAGCTGCACATAGGGCCGCGCCGCCGACCACGGCGGCACCGTCGATCCGCGCACGGTATCCGACGCGGCAACCGGTGCATCTTCGCGCGCATCCGCGGTGGCGGTTTCCTGCGCCAGTTGCGGCACGGCTGCATTCTGCGCGGGCAATTCGTCCCAGCCGAATTGATCGTCGAGGCTATAAGCCGCGCTCTTAAGCACGGTGCGCCAATTGTCGATCGCCCCGGTCGGGCACGGCGGCACGCATGCCATGCAGCCGTTGCAGACCTCGGCCTTGACGACGTAATTGACGCCGTCGTGCGTAATCGCATCGATCGGGCAGGTCTCTTCGCAAGTATTGCAGCGAATGCAGATCTCAGGATCGATCAGATGCTGCCTGAGCGTATCAACGGGAGTATCCATAAGAACATCGATTCAATCGAAGCGCACATAGTCGAAATCGACGGGCTGGCGATTGATGCCCATCGCAGGCGGCACGATCCAGTTGGCGAACTTGCCGGGCTCGACCACGCGCCCCATGAGCGAGGCCACATACGCGCGGTCATCGGCGGTGGGCAGCCAGTTCGCCTCGTTCGCGGCCCATTGCGCTTCGTCGATCACGCGGCCATCCGGCGCGACGCGCACGCCCGCAAACGTACCAATACGCCGGTTGAACGCCTTGTGCGGCACACTCAGCCGCAACGCAATACCCGCCTTCTCCAGCACCTTGTTCCAGCGGTTCACACCCGCCACCGAATCCTTGATGTAATCGTCGCGCAGGACTTCGTTCATGGCGTTGAGCATCGGCACCTCACGTTCGACGAGTTTGCCGTCCTGCACGTCGAGCAGGCGATAGGTCTGGCCTTCGAGTTGATGGTCGTCGTCGCGCTTTGTTTCTTCGTAGCGTCCCTTGAGGCCCGCGCTGTAAAACGTGGCCGCATTCGACGAATGATCGGCGCCGAACAGGTCGATCGTTACCGAGTAGTGGAAATTCAGGTAGCGCTGAATCGTTTCCAGATCGATCACGCCCGCTTCGCGCAGGCGCTTCGCATCGTCGGTGCCGAGTTCGTTCATGACCTGCGCCGTGCGCTGCACCACGCGCGAGACGCCCGATTCGCCCACGAACATATGGTGCGCCTCTTCGGTCAGCATGAATTTCGTGGTGCGGGCAAGCGGATCGAAGCCCGATTCGGCCAGCGCGGAAAGCTGGAACTTGCCGTCGCGATCGGTGAAATAGGTGAACATGAAAAACGCCAGCCAGTCCGGCGTTTTTTCGTTGAACGCGCCGAGGATGCGTGGGTTGTCGTCGTCGCCTGAACGACGCTCCAGCAATGCTTCGGCTTCCTCACGACCATCACGGCCAAAGTGTCGATGCAGCAGATAAACCATCGCCCACAAATGCCGCCCCTCTTCCACATTCACCTGGAAGAGATTGCGCAGATCGTACATGGATGGCGCGGTCAACCCCAGATGCCGCTGCTGCTCGACGGAAGCCGGTTCCGTATCGCCTTGCGTGACGATAATGCGGCGCAGGTTCGCGCGATGCTCGCCCGGCACGTCCTGCCACGCGGCCTCGCCCTTGTGCGCGCCAAAGTGAATCTTGCGGTCCGCATCGCCCGGCGCGAGGAAAATACCCCAGCGATAATCGGGCATTTTCACGTGATCGAAATGCGCCCAGCCGCCTGCGTCCACGCTCACTGCGGTGCGTAGATAAACGTCGAAACCGTGCGAGCCTTCCGGTCCCATGTCGCCCCACCACGAGAGAAAGTTCGGCTGCCATTGTTCGAGCGCGCGCTGCAGCGCGCGGTCATCGGCGAGATTGACGTTGTTCGGAATCTTGTCGCTATAGTTGATCGTCGACGGGATCGTGGACATGTCGGTTCCTTGCGTGCGCAATCAAACGCGCGTGGGATCGAATTGCGCCTTGCTGCCCTTGCCGTACACCTTGAGCGCGCCTTTCTCGCCAACAGCGTTGGGGCGATTGAAAATCCAGTTCTGCCACGCCGAAAGACGCCCGAATATGCGCGTCTCCATCGTTTCCACGCCATTGAAGCGCAGGTTGGCTTCCAGGCCGGTGAGCGCATCCGGCGACATCGCGGCGCGCTCTTCCAGCGCGATGCGGATTTCGTCGGCCCAATCGATATCGTCGGGCGCGGCGGTGATCAGCCCGAGCGCTTCGGCTTCCAGCGGCTTGAGCGCATGGCCGATCTGCGCACGCGCAGCGTCGAGCGGCTCGGCTTCCTCATAGAAACGCCGCGCCAGTCGCGACTGCTGCGTGACCATCGGATACAGACTGAAATTTGCTTCGGATAGCGTAATAACCGGCTCTTCGTCCTGGTTCGACGGCAGCGCCGCCATATAGCTGCGATCCGCCGCAAACGCGAGTTCGGCCAGCGTGCCGGCAAAGCACGAGCCCGGTTCGATCAGTGCGAACAGCGAGCGCGAAGACACATCGATACGCGCGAGCGTGCGGCGCAACATGCCGATCGTCTCGCGCACGAACCAGTGATCGCGATGCGCAAGCAAGGCCGCATCGGCCGCCAGCACGGCGCGCGCATCGCCCGCTGTTTTCAGAATCCAGCTGCCGATTTCCAGTTCGTTGCTGCGCATCGAGAGAATCGCATCGTCGAGTTCGCGCGCGACGCGCAGCGGCCACCATGCGGCTCCGGCGGCAACGATCGCATCGACGCTTTCCGGCAATGGCGACGCCGAAAGATCCGGCGCCTTCACGGTGAACGTCGCCGTGCGCTTCGCGCGATCGATCGATACGTCGACAGTCGCGTAGCTCAATCCACCTTCATGTTCGACTCGCTCGATACGCGTGAGCGCGACGCCTTGCGCGTCGGCGGGACGATCGCTCTGCGCGGCCAGCGCAAGTGCGCGCGCACACACGGTGTCGGCGAAACGGTTCGGCTTGATCACATCGTCGACGAGACGCCACGCTTTCGCGCGCTCGCCGCGGATGCCTTCGGCCACGGTGCAGAAAATATCGGCGCGGTCGTGACGCACCTTGCGTTTGTCGGTCAGGCGCGTGAGACCGCCCGTGCCGGGCAGCACGCCGAGCAACGGTACTTCCGGCAACGCGACCGTCGATGAGCGATCGTCCACCAGCAGGATTTCATCGCACGCGAGCGCCAGTTCATAACCGCCGCCCGCACAGGCGCCGTTCACGGCAGCAATGAATTTGAGCCCCGAATGCCGCGACGAATCCTCGATGCCGTTGCGCGTTTCGTTGGTGAACTTGCAGAAGTTGACCTTCCACGCGTGCGTGGAAAGGCCCAGCATGAAAATGTTCGCGCCCGAGCAGAACACGCGCTCCTTGAGACTCGTCACGACGACGCTGCGCACCTGCGGATGTTCGAAGCGAATGCGCTGCAACGCGTCGTAGAGCTCGATATCGACGCCCAGATCGTACGAATTCAGCTTGAGCCGGTAACCCTCGCGAATTCCGCCGTCTTCGGCGACATCCATGCCGAGCGTCGCGACGACGCCATCGACGCTCAAGGTCCAGTGGCGATACTGCGAGGGATCGGTGCGGTAATCGACCCGCTGGGTGCGGGCCGCTTCGCTGGAGTGAGGAACGGATGAAGCGGACTGGACAGGCGGCGGGGCGACAGGCGTGTCTGCGGCGGCCATGGGCGTCTCCGGTATCGAGAACATTGCGGGAATGTGCCTCTCGTTTCATTGAACGATAGTGCAGTACCCAACCCATGTAAAGCACTTTAGTGCATATTGTGACGCGCGACGGGTAAACCATGAAGCAAAATGCATCTGCGCACCCGCCCGGCTTCAATCGATACGCACGGGCTCCGCGCCCAGCCGCGCCGCCAGCCGGTCGCGCAGTTGCAGATAGGCATCGGCAAGCGTTTTTTCGCTGGTATCGAAACGCATATCCGCGCGGCCATAAAGCTCGCTGCGGCCCGCGAGAATGCGCTTGAGATCGTCCATCGCCTCGTTATTGCCCGACATCGGGCGCAGATCGCCTTGCGCGATCACGCGGCGCATATGGTCTTCCGGCGCGGCCTGCAACCAGACCGTGAAGCAGTGCGCGAGCAAGGTATTGAAGGTCGCCGGCTCCGACACCAGCCCGCCCGGCAAGGCGATCACGGCGCGCGCATGTTCGGCGATCACGGCGTCCAGCGCGCGCTGCTCGTAGCGGCGATACGCGCTCGCGCCATATAGCGAATGGATTTCCGCCGGCGGGCAGCCGGCCAGTTGCTCGATCACGCGCGTGAGTTCGACGAACGGCACCTTGAGTTCCTGCGCCAGCATCCGCCCGAAGGTGGATTTGCCCGCGCCGCGCAGACCGATCAGCGCGATGCGTTCGTTGCGATGCGGGTCGGCGGGCGTTTGCGCGAACATGTCCGCCAGCGCCACGCGCGCGCGCTGCAAGGCGGCCGGATCACGCCCCTGCAGCAATTCGCGGATCAACAACCATTCCGCCGATGAAGTCGTGACATCGCCGATCACTTCGGCCAGCGCGCAGTTCAGCGTGGCCGCGATCTGCCGCAGGACCAGCACCGAGGCGTTGCCCACGCCCGACTCCAGATTCGCCAGATGGCGCTCGGAGAGCCCCGTTTCCGCCGCCAGCGCCTTGCGCGTCATGCCGCGGCGCGCGCGCAGCATGCGCACGCGCTCGCCCATCGCGGTCAGGAAAGGATCACGCTCGCTGCGCGCGCCGCTTGCCGCTTCGGCCCCCTCGCGGGCCTGGGCGTTGTCCGTCACGTCGCTCGCCGGCGATTCGGCGATATACGTTTGCTTCATCTTCAGAGGCCTCTCAACCTGGTTTTATGTACTATAGTGCTTGACACGCACCTTGTTGGTCCCTGATTTTCCGATAAAAGTCGTCCAAACGACAAACCCGCCAAGGAGACCCCAGCCCGCGCAAGGATTCCCCGGCCGGATCACAGCTCTCTGCGACGCCGCCTGCACGGCATCGGCAGGTGGCCGGTAGGCGGGCAAATACTCGCCAATACCTATTTACCAGGCAATCCGTATCAATTCGAATCTCCCAGCCATCCCCCGATACCGTAGCGCTCACAACGACAACCGTCCGCCCGCGACGCGAGCCGACGAAAGACAGCGGAGACAGCAACGTGGATATTCAGGCAGCGCCGCCGCTTGCGGCGCGCGAATGCGTAGCGGCGGCCGCGCCGCCTCCCGCGCAGTTCAACTTCGCGGCACACCTGTTCGCGCTCAACGCGGCGCGCAGCACCCAGACCGCCTATATCGACGATCACGGCACGCTCGCGTACGGCGAACTCGAAGCGCGTGCCCTGCGCTTTGCCGCTGCGCTGCGCGCGCTCGGCGTGCGTGCCGAAGAACGCATCCTGCTGATCATGCTCGATACCGTCGAGTTGCCCGTGGCCTTTCTTGGCGCGCTGCACGCGGGCGTCGTGCCGGTGCTGGTCAACACGCTGCTCACGCCCGCCGACTATGTGTATATGCTCTCGCACAGCCGCGCGCGCCTGGTGATCGCTTCGGGCGCGCTATGGCCGGTCGTGAGCGCCGCGCTCGATGAGGCGCATGGCAGCGATTGCCTGCTGGTCGTTTCCCAGCCGCCCGAGGCTTTAGAGTCCGACGCTTTAAAACCCGAAGCGCGCGAATACCATCTCCTGCACGAACTGATCGAGTCCGCCCCGCCCGCCACCCGCGCCGCACCCACCGGCTGCGACGACATCGCCTTCTGGCTCTATTCGTCCGGCTCGACGGGCAAACCCAAGGGCACCGTGCATACGCACGCGAATCTCTACTGGACCGTGGAGAACTATGCGAAACCGATACTCGGCATCCGCGAAAGCGACGTGGTGTTTTCCGCCGCAAAGCTGTTCTTCGCCTACGGGCTGGGCAATGCCCTGACATTCCCGCTCTCCGTGGGCGCGACCACCGTGCTGATGGCGGAGCGCCCGACCGCCGACGCCGTCTTCGCGCGTCTCGTCCGGCATCGCCCGACGATCTTCTACGGCGTGCCCACGCTCTACGCGAGCATGATGGCCTCGCCCGCGCTGCCGGCGCGCACCGACGTCGCGCTGCGCATCTGCACCTCGGCCGGCGAAGCCTTGCCGCGCGAGATCGGCGAGCGTTTCAGCCGTCATTTCGGCAGCGATATTCTCGATGGCATCGGCTCCACGGAGATGCTGCATATCTTTCTCTCGAACCGTCCCGGCGAAGTCGAATACGGCACCACGGGCCGCCCGGTACCGGGCTACGAGATCGAGCTGCGCGACGAAGCGGGCCGGCCCGTGCCCGATGGCGAAATCGGCGATCTTTATATTCGCGGCCCGAGCGCCGCGCTGATGTACTGGAACAATCGCGAAAAATCGCGCGCGACCTTCCAGGGCGACTGGGTCAGAAGCGGCGACAAATACCAGCGTCAGCCGGGCGGCTGCTACGTCTACGCGGGCCGCAGCGACGACATGCTCAAGGTCAGCGGCCAGTACGTCTCGCCGATCGAAGTCGAAATGGCGCTCGTGCAGCACGAAGCGGTGCTCGAAGCGGCCGTGATCGGCGTCGAGCAGGACGGGCTCGTGAAAACCTGCGCGTTCGTCGTGCTCAAGCCCGAGGCGCGCGCCGCCCAGACCGCCCCTGCCGATCTCGCGCTGACGCTCAAAGCCTTCGTGAAGACGCGGCTCGCGCCACATAAATATCCGCGCGACATCCTGTTCGTCGACGATCTGCCCAAGACCGCCACGGGCAAGATCCAGCGCTTTCGCCTGCGCGAACAGTTCCAGACGCCGGGCGGATCGGCATGAGCGACAGCCGCTTCGCCGAACTCGCGGCCCAGGGCGCGCGCGGGGCCTGCACGATCGAATATCGCTGGGTTGGCGTGACGCAGGCGCACGCGCCGCTCGCCGTGTTTCTGCACGAAGGACTGGGCTCCGTGGCGATGTGGAAGGACTGGCCGCATGCGCTGTGCGAACGGCTCGGGCTGCGCGGGCTCGTCTATTCGCGGCCGGGCTATGGGCGCTCCACGCCGCGCGCGCATGCGCAACGCTGGCCGGTCGATTTCATGGCGCGGCAGGCGCACGACGTGCTGCCCGCCTTGCTCGATGCCATCGGCATCGGCGCGCACGAGCGAACGCAGATGTGGTTGATCGGCCATAGCGACGGCGCATCGATCGCCCTGCTGTATGCGGCGCGCTTCGCCGACGCGCTGGCCGGTGCCGTCGTGATCGCGCCACATGTTTTTGTCGAGGACATTTCCGTCGAGGGCATCCGCGCAGCAAAAAACGCCTTCGAAACCGACGGGCTGCGCGCCGGGCTGCGCGCCAGGCTCGCGCGTTATCACGACGACGTGGAATCCGCGTTCTACGGCTGGAATGACATCTGGCTCGATCCGGCTTTTCGCGCGTGGAACATCGTCGGCGAGATTGCGTCGATTCGCGCCCCGCTGCTCGCCGTGCAGGCGCGCGACGACCAATACGGCACGCTCGCGCAGATCGAGGCCATCGGCACGCAGGTGCCGCATGCGCGCGTGCTGACGCTCGAAGCGGGCGGACACTCGCCGCATCGCGACGCGCGCGAGGCGCTGGACGATGCCATCGCCGCATTGATGCACGAGCACGACGCACGCCCGCAACGCTGATCCCCCGCTGTTTCTATCCGCAGACCATTCGATGCGCACTGCATCGAACTGGCGCGTTATCACGCGCAGCTTGCCAAAATGTGTCACTGCGGCCCTGGCCACGCCACATCGGCAGGTCACAATGAGGTATCGTCTGCACTGGCCGTCATGACCACTGTCGTGACCCGTGCGCGGCCACGGCGCAAGCGGCGCGCCAGCGAGACATCCACGGGAGACCACCCGGCCGCACGCAGCAAAGCCGCAGTCAGGCACCAGCAAGGCAGCAGAACCGCAGGCCGGAATGGAACGTGCATCAGCGAACGTCAGCCCGTGCATTGCAACCCAGGCGACGATTTACGCGGCATCGAATTCCGGCATCGAAACATGAGCGATTCCACCCTGATGAACGTATCGAGATTCACGTCGCGCGCGCGGCGCGGCTGGGCGTCGTTGAGACCGCGCGTGGCGTACGCTTTCGCACCCGCGCTGCGCAACCTCCAGTACGTAAAAAGGCGCATGCGGCCGCTCGCGGTGGTCGCCAGTATCGGCTTCCCGCTTTATTACTATGTCTGGAAGGACCTCTTTCCGCAGCCGTATGAAAACCTCTGGCTGCGTTTGATCGGCGCATTGCTGTTCGTGCCGGTTCTCGCTTTCGAGCGCTGGCCGGCGTCCGTCAAAAAGATTTTGCCGTGGTACTGGTATCTGGCCACGCTTTACGCGCTGCCGTTCTTCTTCACCTTCATGCTGCTGAAGAACAACGGCAATGACGTGTGGGTCGAAAGCGCGCTGATCGCGGCCTTCGTGATGGTGCTGCTGCTCGACTGGCTGATGCTGGTGCTGCAGTTTCTCGTGGGCATCGGCCTCGCTCTGCTCGCCTATGTGCTCACGACCGATCCAATCGTGCTGAATGCGAACTATCTCACGCATCTGGCGATTTTCTCGTTCGCGGTGGCGATCGGCGCGGTGGCCAATTACGATCAGGACCGTATCCAGATCGAACAGGAGCGCGCCATGCTGGCCACCGCAGGCAGCGTGGCGCACGAACTGCGCACGCCGCTGGTGGCGATTCGCGTGGGCGCGGCAGGTCTCATGCGCTACCTGCCTGCGCTGCTCGATACCTATGCATTAGCCCAGCGCAGCCGTCTGGCCGTGCCGAAAATACGCGTGGCGCATCTGCATTCGATGCAAGGCGTTGTGAGCCGTATCGAACAGGAAGCGTTGCATTCGAATGCAATCATCGACATGCTGCTCGCGACCGCGCGTTTCACAGGCGGCGCCATGCAAAACGCAACGTCGTGTTCGATTGCGCATTGCGTCGAAACCGCACTCGCGCGTTATCCGTTTCGCGAAGGCGATCGCGCACGCGTGCATTGCAATCTACGGCCTGATTTCGAATTCGACGGTTCGGAAATGCTCACTGTCCACGTGCTGTTCAATTTGATGAAAAATGCATTTCGACATATGGGCAGTATCGAAGGCGCGCATATATCGATCAGGCTCGAAAGTGCCAAACAGTTCAATCGGCTGATTTTTAGCGATACAGGTGCGGGTATTTCGTCCGAAGTCTTGCCGCACATCTTTACCCGCTTTTATACTTCATCCACCGCCACCGATGACGTGTCGCTCGGAGCAGGAATCGGGCTGGCATTCTGCCGCGATGTCATGCAAGCGATGGGGGGAGCAATTGCCTGCTCTTCGGTGAAAGGCAAGTACACCGAGTTCGTTTTGACATTCCCTGCGCCATGACGAAAGCCACTCCGAAATCCATTCAGCCCCTCTCCTGGCCGACCACTGCCGCGTTCGTCGACGACAGCGCGGCGTTCCTGTCGAATCTGAGCCTGCAACTCGATCCGGAGCTGGCGTTTCGCCTCTTCAGTTCGCCTGCGGATGCGCTGCGCTTTCTGAATGGACGTGCTGCGCTGGATCAGCCTGCATCGCCCATTTTCAGCCCCTATCTGGACCGCACCGAAGAAAACGATGCGCATCAGGTGATTGCCATGCGCGTGGATGCAATCCGCTCGCTGGTGCACCGGCCTGCGCGCTTCGAATCGGTTTCGGTCGTCGTGGTCGATTACGACATGCCGGAGCTGAACGGCATCGAATTCTGCCGTCGTCTTGCCAATCCGGCGATCAAGAAAATCGTGCTGACCGGCAAGGCCGACGAACATGTGGCCGTGAAGAGTTTCAACGAGGGTGTGATCGACCGCTTTATCCGCAAGCATGAAGTCGATGCAGTGGAAACCCTCAATCAGACGATCCGCGATATGCAAAGCGCGTTCTTCGACAAGACCTGCGGCACGGTGCTCGATGCGCTTGCGGTATCGGAATATGCGTTTCTCAAGGACGTCGGGCTCGCGAAGCATGTGCAGGGCATCTTCGAAACGCTGGGTATCGTCGAACACTATCTGTCTTATCAACCTCACGGACTGCTGATGTTCGATGCCCAAGGTACGGCGTATCTGCTGATCCTGCACACCGACGAATCGCTGCGTGGCGTGCGTGAAATCGCCGTCGAACAGGGCGCGCAAGCCGCGTTTCTCGACGAGATCGACAACCATCGCAGCGTGCCCTACTTCTGGCGCACCGAAGGCTACTATCCGTCGCAATGCGTGGAATGGCAGCCGTACATGCATCCGGCATCGGTATTCGAAAGCGATCGCCGTTATACCTATGCAATCGTCAAGAAGCCTGCGGGTCTCGCGCTGGACAACGTGCTGCCCTACGACGCCTACCTGAACCGGCTCGACCGCGAGATTCAGGCGGCGTGGAACTCTCACTGAGACTTCCACACCCGCCCCTTCAAGGCGGAAACGCGCTACTTCACGCTGCCACCGGCAGATTCACCAGTGTCGGTGCCTGAAGCACGCGCACGCGGCCTGCGCCGCGCTCCATCAGACGGCGTGTGGACGGCCAGTTCCACATCTGCACTTCGTCGCGAATCGCTTCGCAGACATCCACGAGCCGCTCCAGTTCCGACTCCGCCAGCGCTGCATTGATCGAGAGCCGCACCAGCGAGCGGTTCTGCGCCGTGGCCGGCGCGCAGAACACCGAACCGAAGATGCCGCGCGCTTCCAGCGCATCGCGCAACACAATGGTTTGCGGCTCCGGCCCGGCTTCGAGCGCGATGATTTGCGTCTCACTTCCATTCAGGTTGTAGCCCAGATCGGTGAGCCTCGAGCGCAGATAACGCGCGTTCGCCGCTACGCGCGCGCGACGCCAGTCGTCGCGCTGGATCACGGCCAGCGTGGCCGCCAACCCCGCCGTTTCGTGCGGCAGCAACGTCGAGCTGAAGATCGCCGGCAAGGCCTCGCATTTGAAGTATTCCTGGAAACGGCGCGAACACGTGACGATGCCGGCGCGCCCCGCGAAAGCTTTCGCGAGGCTCGCGGTGCGGAAATGCACGCGGTCGGTGAGGCCCAGTTCGGCGACCATTCCCGCGCCATGCGGACCGTGCGTGCCGAGCGAATGCGATTCGTCGACCACGAACACGCAATCGTGCGCGGCGCAGACATCTGCGAAGGCCTGCAGCGGGCAGACGCTGCCATTGGTGCTGTACACCGAATCGACGATCACGATGCCCGGCCCATATCGCAGGATGCGCTGTTCGAGATGCTCGACATCGTTGTGGAAGAAACTGATCGCCTTGGCGCCCGCGCTGCGGACGCCTTCCCAGAGCGACATATGCGCCATCATGTCGACGTAAACCGGCGTCTGCGCGTTCGCGATCGACTGGATCAGCCCGGTGTTGGCCGCGAAACCCGACTGGCACAAAACGCTGGTTTCAGCGCCCATATAGCGCGCAAATGCGTCTTCGAGCTGCAGTTGCGGACAATCGTCGCCATGCAGGAACACGCCTGACATCAGCAGGCCGTTGCCTTCGTTGCGGATACTGCTGGCCATCGCATCGACAATCTCAGGATGGCGCGCGATCGACAGATAATCGTTGCTCGACAGATGCAGCGCATTGGCGTCAGGCACGCGGCCGCGCATGATGTGACCGCCCGCCCAGCTCTGCTGCACGCGCTCCCCGTAGTAGCGGTCCACACGCGCGGCGAGGAAAGCCGGCAGTGCGGCGTCGTTGTTGTGCGCATCCCGCCAATTGTTATTAGTCGTTTGCATCTCAGGCTCCAGTGGTTGATGGCCGCCTCCCCGCAGGCGACGTCCCGTCAAAGAACCTTTGGGATGGCAGGCCGGTAATAAGCCCACGCCGGCCTGGCACACGCGCACGGACGTAGCGCGGCCACACCGGCAATGGGCGTTTGAATGCAGAAATAACAAAGACGGATGAGCGCGCGCAGGGCGCACGACACGCGACGGACGCGCGCATGGAGACAGGCCCCGCGCCGGCTGCGCCAGCAGACACGGGTGCACCCGCGTGCGTGTGTCGCATGAACACAGGCACGGGCGCACCAACACGTGCGCGGCGCGCTACAGCGCGCGGAACCACCCGGCGCAACCGGCCGGGCCTTGCGGCCCGGGGCGCGCCGTCTCCCTTTGATGCGTCCGGCGCTCACGCGCACGAGGGCAAGCTCATGCGCACGGGTATTCGCGCGAACGCGCACGCAAGGCAGCGGTTTCGCAGGCGAACGGACTCGCTCGACGCCGTGGGCGGGCGCCTCGACATCCGTACGAATCCCGCTTTGCGTGATCGCCACTGGGTACCAAGGAAGAGACGCCTGCCCGAAGAATGCGGTGTCTGCCAAAGCTGCGCGAATGCAGGGCCGCGCGGCCGGCTGGAATGAACGTTGCATGGAACGTCACCCACACCTTTTGATAATTATCCTTTAAAAACAGCGACGTGACTGATTTCGTCCGCAACGAGATGCTGTTTGAATAGTGAAACGATTGCGCCCTGTTGTATCGCATAAGCCATCGGGCTTAGCGCGTTTTTTGGCATTCATTTCGCATGACTGCCAGCGTTGAGTCAGGACTTCGAAATAGATTCGACAGACTCGCAGCGGGTCACGCTCGCGCGATCCGGTTTGCAGTCCTGTTGTGCTGGCGCGCTAGAAAGCAGGTCCGATGCGGACAATATTGCCGGTTTTCATTTGAATTTTTTGTGACACCGGCGAAGGCTGATGGCTCTATTCGATTACCGGGGTCAGGACACCGGTTGCGCGGCCGCTATGCGATGACTATGCCGTCACCACGCGGTCGCGGCCGCGCGTTTTGGCCTCGTAGAGCGCGGCATCGGCGCGCGCCATCAGGTTGGCCAGGGTGTCGCCGATCTGCAGGATGTCCACGCCCGCGCTGAACGTGAGGCCCGCATGCGGCGCCGTTTCCTCCTGCGATGGGTGCGCAGGCAACGATTCCTGCCCTTGCAAGGGCGTATCGCCGCCGCGCCGCACGGCCAGTGCGGCCACGCGCAGTGCGTCGAGCCGCACGACCGCATCTTCGCGCGAGATCGCGGGCAGCAGCAGTGCAAACTCCTCGCCGCCAAGGCGTCCGAACAGATCGGATTCGCGCACGCCGGTTGCCACCACGCGGCCGAAATGCGCCAGCGCGCGGTCGCCCGCCGCGTGGCCGTAGTGGTCGTTGATACCCTTGAAATGATCGATATCGACGATGGCGAGCACCACCGGCGTGCCCTTCGCACGCGCGGTATCGAGCAGCGCCAGCGCCTGCGCAAGGAAGGCGCGGCGCGTGAGCGCGCCCGTGAGTTCGTCGCGATTGGCAAGGCGCTCCAGACGCTCGGCCATGCGATCGTGCGCGAGCAGCACCATGCCGATCGACAGCGAAGGCAGCACCAGAATCCCCAGCGCGAGCCAGACGACGTTCAGCGGCGTGGCCGCCAGCAGCGTGGTCTGCTCGACGAGGCCCGCGCCATACACCACGCCGCGCAAGCCGTGCGCGCAGCCGCCCAGCCATGCCGATGTGGTGACGAAACGATAGCTGTAGACCGGGCGGCCCGGCGGCCGGTAACGCAGCGCCATCCAGCCGACCACCGCGTAGATCGACGCATGAAATGCCGAGACCAGTGCGATGCGCGCACCCAGGCTTGGCTGCGCCCAGCACCACCAGGCGCTGCCCGCCGCGACCAGCGCGCAACCGGCCCAGGCGAGCGGCGCACGCGGACGCAGCCCGAAGAATTCGCGGCAGCCTTCCAGCACGCGCGTCACGGCCATCGCGAGCAAGGTATTGGAAACGAGGATCGTGATGAACGGCACACCCAGGCGCTGCATGCCCGTCAGCACGAGCGCCACGCTCGCCCACACATAAGCGCCGATCCAGCGGCTCACGCCCGGAATCGCCGCAGGCCGCAGCGAACCGAGAATGGCAAGACTCATGATGCTCGAAAGCACCGTAACGAGGAGGATATTGACGGGATCTAGCATGAATGGCGCGCGCCATCGCGTGCAGGCGAAATAGGGCTCGCATCAGTTTAGGGCAGAAACTTTAGAAATATGGTGTCGGCATATGAATTTATGCCTTTCCTTTCGTTAAGGATTGTCAGAGCGCTTATTCAGTAAATTATTCCGGTCTGAATTTCATGATGTTTTATGAATTCGATTGCATGCACATCTAATTCTCGATGAATTATTTCGGTATTCGGATTTTATGCATTGCGCACCAACGCATGAGCGGCCATATCGATCGACGGGAACAGCAACTGCTGAGTAATGGGCAGATCAATCGCAGGAGACGCTCATGTCTACCGCAACCACTGCCTCCGATTCCCCGCCGGACAATCCGCGCGAGGCGCTGGTCGAACGCGTGCAGCGCGCCGTCGACGGCGTGTCTTATCCCGCGCACCCGCCCACGCTGATCGACGCAGCCGGCCATCAGCACGCGGATATCGACGTGATGGAAGCGCTGCGCCGTCTGCCTGACGAAGCGTTCGGCAGTTTCCCGGAAGTGTCGGCTTCGATCGTCGCGGGACTCGACGCGCGCGCCCAGCCGCGCCGCGACGTGCCGGGCTGACGCCGTCCAGCGAGATTCAGGGAGGCCTCATGACGCAGATGAAAACCACGGGAACGGAAGTTGCTGCCGTAAAGCGCACGTCGGTCGGGCACAAGTCCGATCCGGTCGGCCCTCGTCCGCGCGGGAAAAATCAACGGCAGGAGCCGATCGCGAAGAACAAAGGCATGCACGGAGTCGCCCACCACCAGGCGGCCGGTGCGCGCCGCTCAGGCAAACGACGTATGGCTACTGTTTTACTCGTCGACGACGATATCAATGCGCTCAACGCACTCAAGGAACTGGTCGGACAGGAAGGCTATCGGGTAAGAACCGCCGAAGACGGCTCGGTGGCGCTAAAGAGCGCGCTGGCCGATCCGCCCGATGTCGTCATTTCCGATTGCATGATGCCGCGCATGGACGGCCTCTCGCTGATGCGCGAAATGCGCCGCAGCAGCCGCCTTGTCGATGTGCCGCTCGTGCTGGTGTCCGCCATCGTGACGCCGCCGCCGGATGCCGATGTCGACGGTTTTTTGCGCAAGCCTTTTGCGGTTGCGCAACTGCTCGATCTGCTGCATCGCATTGCCGGGCTGTGATGGTGCGTCCAAGCCGCCCAGGGTACGCGCGATGCGCATTATGCGGTGTGATCTTGTCGATCCGTTAGATCCAGGAGAAAGCCATGACCGACTACGCAGGACGCTCACAGGACGATCGCGTTGCACAGCGCAAGCATGAGAAGCAGCGCGCCCAGGAGCCGCCGGGCGGCGATATGGCCGTCCACGGCACCGAACCGGACAGCACGCATAGCAGCGGCGAACTATCCGAGCGCGGCAAGGATGTCTGGCGGCGCGGCGCCGGGTTGGATGGTGGAGGAAAGAGCGATTGATCCGCTCTAGCAGTGCTGCGCGCGCTTCGTTCAAGCGCGCGCAATGGTCTGTACTCGCATCGTTTCAATGACGCTTCGCGTTACGGGTGTTCTTGTTCGCCTGAGCATCGTTCTGCGTGCGCTCCTGATACGCATCGCCGCCCCAGCGGTCGGTGTCTTCCAGACCGCGTTCCAGATCCTCGTGGCCCTGGACGCCAACCGAGCGCGGCTCGTGCGGATGTTTCGTCGCCACCGGCTCGCCGCCTTCATGGCGCGGATGCTTCACCTTCGCATCTTCGTCCAGTTCATGGTTTTGCGCCGGCGGGGGTTCCGTGCGCTTGCGCTGATCGTTCATGACGAGCCTCCTTTCGAGTGCTTCAAATCGTGCTGCGTGCGAGAAAGCCTCTACTCATCGCGCAAACCCGGTGCCCGCTGTTTCTGCGTTAATCCGCGCCTTAACGAAACTGTCGCGCATGCACGGTAGAGTCGATTCCATTTGCCGTTCGGAACCTATGCTCGCCCCGCTCCTCGCGCCGCTTGTCGCCGCTTTCTACGAAACTGTCCGGCATGGCAGCATCACCGCCGCCGCGCGCCATCTCTCGATCAGCCAGCCCACGGTTACCGCACGCATCCAGCAACTCGAAAAGCACTATGGCGTCGAGCTGTTCCATCGGCGCGGCAGCCGCGTGGAACTCACGCAGACGGGCGCCGCGCTCATGCCGCTAATCGACAAGCTGATGGAAAGCGAACTGGCGATCGACTGCGCGCTACGCGACGGCCGCGCACTCGATACGGGCAGTTTCCGGCTGGGCACGACCGGCCCCTACTACATTCTCCCGGCCGTCGCGGCGTTTCGCCGCCGTTATCCCAACGTGCAGATCGGCATCGAGGTCGGCAATTCGAAGGAAGTGCTCGATGCGCTGGTGGAGTACCGCGTCGATGTCGCGGTGTCGTCCAATCGTGTCGATGACCCGGCGCTCGCGCGCCACCGCATCGCCAGCGATTCGCTCGTGCTGGTGGTCAATCCCGCGCATGCGCTCGCACAGCGGCGCAGTACGGACCTAGGCGTGCTCGCACACGAAACGCTGCTGCTGCGCGAGCCCGGCTCGCGCACGCGCGACGCCACCGAAGCCGCGCTCAAACGACGCGGCGTCGAACCGGCGGCGATCATCGAAATCGGCAGCCGCGAAGCCATCTGCGAGGCGATTCGCCACGGGCTGGGCTGCACGCTGATGTCCTCGGGCGAAGTGCCACGCGGCGTGGCGCTCGTCAGCGTGCCGATCGAGCCGGACGGTCCCGTCATGCACGAATATCTCTATCACCTCAAAAGCCGCACGAACGCGCGCCTGATTGCGGCGTTCATGGGCATGCTCGATGCGGAACCTGCCGATCTCGCCATCGATCATTCAAATACTTCGCATAACGATGTAATCGAATCGATCTAATAGCGAAGTCAACGCAGCGCACTAGCGCAAAACCGCTTGCGCGCGTTCCGGGTACGATAGATTCACCACGACCCGGAACCACCAGGCATCATGACTTCGAAGGATCGCCGTCAATTCCTGCGCGCAGCCGCCACGGGCGCCGCGCTCGGCCTGTTTCCACCGGCCATCCGGCGCGCGCTCGCCATTCCCGCGAACAACGCCACCGGCACGATTCAGGACGTCCAGCATGTCGTGATTCTCATGCAGGAGAATCGCTCCTTCGATCAGTATTTCGGCACCTTGCCGGGCGTGCGCGGGTTCGGCGATCGCATCACGATTCCCCAGCCGCAAGGCGCGAGCATCTGGCAACAAAGCGACGGCTCGCGCAGCGTGCTGCCCTTTCATCTCGACAAGAGCAAGGGCAACGCGCTGCTCGCGGGCGGCGCGCACGAATGGCTCGACGCGCACAGCGCCTGGGATCATGGGCGCATGACGCAATGGCCGAAATCGAAAGGCGATGTATCGATGGGTTATCTGGAAGCCGCCGATCTGCCGTTTCATTTCGCCCTGGCGAACGCATTCACGATCTGCGATGCGTATCACTGCTCACTGCACGGCGGCACCAATTCCAACCGTATCTTTCTCTGGACTGGCACGAATGGGCCGGGCGGTGACGGGTTCGAACCCCACGCGGTCGTGAACAACAATGGCTGGGACTGGCTGGGAACGTCGGCGAAAGGATTGAAATGGACCACGTATCCCGAACGTCTGCAGAAAGCTGGCGTGAGCTGGAAAGTCTATGAAAACCAGCCCGATAATTACAATGACAATCCGCTTTGTGGCTTCGCGAGTTTTCGCAAGGTGAATGAGTCGATTAACGGCTCGCCCAATGTACCGTGGACGCCGGAGATCGAAACGGCTTCACCGCTTTATAAAGGCATCGGCAATACCATGCCCGACGGCGGATTGCTTCAAGCGTTAGAGGACGACATTGCAGCGGACCGTCTGCCACAGATTAGCTGGATCATTGCGCCACAAGCCTATTGCGAACACCCGAACGTTTCCACGCCGGATCAGGGCGCGTGGTACATCCAGCAGGTTCTGGACGCGCTCACAGCCCGGCCGGAGGTCTGGAGCAAGACTGTACTGTTTGTGAACCACGACGAAAACGACTGCTTTTTCGATCACGTGCCGCCGCCCGTTGCGCCCTCGCCTATCGCCGATGGCGCTTATGCCGGCAAATCCACGGTCAGCACGAAACACGAATATTTCACGGTGCCCAACCCGCCCGGCGACGAAAAACCGCTCACGCCCGATGGTCTGCCTTATGGCCCAGGCCCGCGTGTACCGATGCTCGTGATTTCGCCGTGGAGCACGGGCGGCTTCGTCAACTCGCAGGCATTCGATCACACTTCCGTATTGCGCTTTCTGGAACGACGCTTTGGCGTGACGGAACCGAATATCAGCGCGTGGCGGCGCACAGTATTCGGCGATCTGACTGCCGCATTTAACTTCAGCAGACCGAATGAAAAGCGCAATGCGTCGTTTCCGGCCTTGAACAAAGCGGCTGCCGATGCACTCAATGCTCAGCAAAGCAAGCTCAGGCCCGTGCCGCCGCCTGCTGTCGCCGATCAATCCATGCCGCGTCAGGCGAGACTCGCGCGAGCGTCCCGTGCGCTGCCCTATCAATTGCATGTACACGCGGGCGTCGACGGCCGCCGCCGCGAAGTTCGCCTGGCCTTCGTCAACGAAGGCAGCGCGGGCGCAGTCTTTCACGTCTACGACCAGCTGCATCTCAAGCGCACGCCGCGCCGCTACACCGTCGAAGCCGGCAAGCAACTGGCCGACGAATGGACGCCGGAATCCGCCGACGATGGCCGCTACGATCTCTGGGTGCTTGGCCCGAACGGATTTCATCGCGGCTTTATCGGCAACGTGAATAACCCATTACACGGAGCGAACGCCGAAGCGCGTTTGCGCTACGACGCAGCGAACAATATCCTCACGCTGACGATAGAAAACAGCGGAAGCGAGCCCACCACGTGCAGCGTCAAACCCAACGCCTACACCAGCATCGCGACATGGACGGCCACCGTCCCCGCACATGGGCGCGTCGAACAAAGCTGGCCGCTTGCGGCTTCTGGCGGCTGGTACGACTTCACGCTCAGCGCCCACGATGGCCTGGCGCGCCGTTTCGCGGGACGACTGGAAACCGGCAAGGACAGCATCAGCGACCCGGAAATGGGGAGCGTTTAAGCCGGCCTTGAACGTATGCCAGTAAGACATTTCATATCGATTGATCTAAAATAGCGCCATCCGCCAGATAGCCACCAAACGATGGAGCCAAAATGGGCCGCCCCCGCGAATTCGACGAAACCAGCGTACTCGACGCCGCTTGCGGCGCCTTCTGGGCGCGCGGCTACGAAGGCACCTCCACACGCGATCTCGTGAAAGCCACCGGGCTCACGCAGCCTAGCCTCTACAACGCATTCGGCGATAAACGCGCCTTGTTCCTGCGCGTGCTCGATCACTATCTGGAGAACTCGCTGCGCGACCGGCTCGTGCGTCACGAAGCAGCCGCCACGCCGGGCACCGCCATCGCCGGATTTTTTGCGGAAACGGTGCAGCGCTCGCTCGACGATCCGGGCAAACGCGGCTGCCTGATGGTGAATTCGGGTCTGGAAGCCGCGCCCGACGACGACGAACTGCGCGACGCCATTGCCGCCGAAATCACACAGATTCGCGACTTTTTTTTACGTTGCGTGGAAGCCGGTCAACGCAGCGGTGAAATCGCCAGAACGGTCAGCGCGCCGGAAGCGGCTCAACATCTGCTGGCCGTGCTGATGGGCCTGCGCGTGCTCGCGCGCATTCACCCCGAACGCGAATGGCTCACCGGCGCGGTTGCGCCCGCGCTCACCCTGCTCGGTCTCCTGCCGGGCAATACCGCGCATTGAGTCCTTTTTTATAGCGTGTTCGTGCAGCAGCAAGCAACGCCCAGCCGTGTTACCCTTATAACTCCGATTCAATCAGTCGTGGTATAGCCATGTCTTACATCAGCACCGGCGTCGAGTACGGTTTGCACTGTCTGCTCTATCTTGCCGATCCCGAAGGCGTGCGCGAAGCAAGCGTGCGCGATCTGGCCGAAATGCAGGGCGTTTCCGTCGATTACGCCGCCAAGCTATTCACGCGCCTTGCCAAGGCTGGACTCGTTTCCGCCACTGAAGGCATTCGTGGCGGCTTCACGCTCGCGCGCGCGCCGCATGCGATCACGGTGCACGACGTCGTCGAAGCCATCGACGGCGAAAAAGCCCTGTTCGATTGCCGCGAAATCCGCTCGCAATGCGCGCTGTTCGACGATGCCGCGCCGGCATGGGCCACGCGCGGCACCTGCTCGATCCACGCGGTCATGCAAGGCGCCGAGCGCAGCATGCGCGAAGAACTGAAAAAGCACACACTCGCCGATCTCGCTACACGCGCCAATGCCAAAGCGCCGGCCAGCCACGGCAAACACGTCGTTCAATGGTTTGGCGAACGCGCTGCAAGCCGGCGTAGCGATCGCGCTTAAAAACCGCAGACGCAAAAAAGGAGGCTCTTTTCAGAGCCTCCTTTTGCATTCCGACTTGAGCGGGATTACGCCACCACGATCCGGCGCGGGTCCGCCGAAGCAAACACCTCGGCGCGATCCGCACGCGGCGGGTAAATCCATTCGGTGTTGATGCGCGTCTTGAGTTGCTTGGCTTCCATGCCGCTCATCTTCACTTCACGCTCCCAGCCTTCCGTATAGACCGCGCCCCACGGGCCCAGATCGAGGCAGGTCACATATTTGGGCTGGCTGTACGCGATCGTTTCGAGACCCAGCAGATCGGCGGCGGCGTTGTGCCCGGCCGAGCGGCCCAGATTCATTGCGTGCTGGCACGACATCAGCGTGCGGTTGCCTTCGTCGTCGGTGGCCGCGCTGGCGACATCGCCGGTTGCGTACACGCCGGGCACGCCTTCAACGGCCAGATTGGCGTCCACGAAGAGACGGCCTGCCGCATCGCGCTGCGCTGGAATCTGTGCGGTCAGCGCACTCGCACGCACGCCTGCGGTCCAGATCACCGTATTCGATTCGATACGCGTGCCATCGGCAGTCGTCACGCCTTGCGCGTCGATCGCCGTGACGCCGTGGCCGAGATGCCAGGTCACGCCCAGATCGCTCAACGCCGTTTCGATCACGGGACGCGGGCCCGGACCGAGATCGGGACCGATCGCGTCATTGCGCTCCACCACGACCACGCGCACGGGTGTGTTTTCGCCCAACGCAGCGCGCAGACGCGCCGGCATTTCCGCCGCCGTTTCAATGCCCGTGAAGCCGCCGCCCGCCACCACGACGGTATTGCGCGCGGGCGTATCGGGGCGTTGCGCCAGATTGCGGATATGCGTCTCGAGCTCGGCGGCTTCGTCGATCTGGTCGACGCTGAATGCGTGATCGGCCAGCCCGGCAATCTCGGGGCGGAACAGCTTGCTGCCCGTCGCGAGAATGAGGCGATCGTAGTGCATCGTGAACGCACGGCCTTGCATATCGTGTCCGTCCACTTCGCTACGGTCCGTATGAATCTGCCCGACCGTGCCCTGAATGAATTTCACACCCACTGCGTCGAAGATTTCCGTGAGCGGCGCCTTCATATTCGCCGGACCTTCTTCATACAGACGCGGACGCACATGCAGATGCGGGTCCGGCGCGATCAGCGCGATTTCGACATCGGTACGGCCAGCTTCGTCGATCAGGCGCGCTGCGCTCAGCGCGCTCCACATACCGGCAAAACCGGCTCCGACAATCAGAATTCGCTTCGACATATTCCACTCCTGTAGATCGTTGCGTGAGACCTGACGGCCTCGAACTGCTGCATCTGGAAAACGCGCTGCGCCGTCGCAACGCATAACTACGATTCTATGAGTCGTAGTTATGCGAGACAATGCGACTTAATGAAACACACTGTTGACTGGAATCGCCATGATCGAGAGCGGTTCCGCATGGAATTCATCGGATTAATCAATGAGGTGCGTGTTCGTCTGATGAAATGAAAAACGCCCGCGTGCACGATGCACGCGGGCGCTTTACGACATTCTTTTGCAATCCCGACTCACCGCCGATTACGTTTTGCGCTTGCTCATCAATAGATCCACGATAAACGCCAGCGATAACGCAACCGCGCCGCAAGCAAAGATCAGCGCGTAATTTTCGTGCGTGTGCGAAAACAACCAGGAATAGCCGTAGCCGCCCAGGGCCTGAAACAAGGCAAAAGCCGTGGTCGCGCGGCTCCATGCTGCACGTTGCTCGACATGATCGTGAGCAATGAGTTCGTGAATACGGCCGAGCGCGAGCGGCACGATGCCAGGCGTACAGGCGCCGAGTATCAACGTCGCCGTAATGATCGCGAACGTCTGGTTCGATAATGCGAGCAAAGCGACGGCGGCAGCTTGCGTGAGCAGTGCGAAACGCCACGTCAGGCGAAAGCCAATGCGGTCGGCTACCTGTCCGCAGATAATCGGCCCTGCAATTGCGGCAATACCATAGAGCACCCAGATATGCGCGCCGTTCGCTGCGCCCTGCCCAAGCCCGCGCGCCACATAGTCGACCAGCAGTACCATCACCGGCACCAGCCCGAGCGCATTGGCCGCGTACTGACCGTAGAGCACGCGCAACGCGCCTGTCTGCTGCACATGGCCATGCGGTGTGCCGGCCTGCTGCGGCGCAGAGGTTGCAATAGGCGCATCGGTACGCGGCCAGCCGAACCAGCTCATCGCCGTGAGCAGCAGCGCAATCGCGCCCAGCCCCATCCACGTCACGCGCAATCCATAGTGCAGAAACCACGGAATCACCGTGCCTGAAGCGGCAATGCCCAGACCGAGGCCAAGGAAGATCATCCCGCTCACGAAGCCGCGCCGCGCAGGCGGCACGTGCGGCAGGATCGAGGTCGCCACGAGCACCATGATCGCGCCGCCAGCCACCCCGGAAGCCAGCCGCCACGCAAAAAACCACGCCACCGAAAGTGGAAACGCACAGGCAAAAAATGCCAGCGTGGCCGTCAACATCAGCCAGCGCAGCGCATGGCGATTACCCAGCCGATGCGCAATCGGACGGCCCGCCAGAGCACCCAGCAGATAGCCCGCGAAATTCGCCGCACCGAGCGTGACGGCCTGCGAAGCCGTGAACCAGTGCGCCTGGATCAACGGCGGAATCAGCGGTGTGTACGCAAAACGCGCAAGACCAATCGCGACGAAACTGCCGCACAGCCCGGCGAGCGTGGCGAACAACGCCTGCGCGTCGAGCCGGTCCGGTGCGCGCGCGCCCAGCGTGGAAGAAGTGGTCGACATGTTTGCTTTCCTCGTTTCTATATCAATCGATACACAACAGGCGAATTCTATATCGATCGAAATAAAATGCAAGTCTTGCGCGCAGCGAAATAGCACGCGCAGTACACTGCCCGTTCTTCATGAGACGGGAGCCAGCATGAAAATCGACTTGTCAGGAAAACTTGCGCTTGTGACCGGATCGGCCGCGGGCATTGGTCTCGCCATCGCCAAGGGGCTTGCCGGCACGGGCGCCAGCGTGATCGTGAGCAGCCGTCACGAATCCAATGTGGGCGATGCCGAAGCCGCCGTGCGCGCTGCGGTGCCCGGTGCGCAGGTGCAGGGTTTCGTCGGCGATCTTTCGAATGCGGCGGGCTGCGAAGCGCTCGTGAAGGCGTATCCGAAAGTGGATATCCTCGTGAACAATCTCGGCGTATTCAAGCTGCAAGACTTCTTCGAGATTCCCGATAATGAATGGCTGCGTTTCTTCGAAACCAATGTGATGTCGGGCGTGCGGCTCTCGCGCGCCTACGCGCCGGCGATGGCCAAACAGGGTTGGGGCCGTATCGTGTTTATCTCGTCGGAATCCGGGCTGAATATTCCCGCCGATATGATTCACTACGGCATGACCAAAACGGCGCAGCTTTCGGTGGCGCGCGGGCTGGCCAAAGAGCTTGCGGGTACGGGCGTGACGGTGAATTCGGTGCTGCCGGGCCCGACGCTTTCCGATGGCGTAGAAGCCATGCTCAAGGACGAAGTGGCGAAAACCGGCAAAAGCGCCGAGGAAGTCGCCGCCGCCTTCGTGCGCGAACATCGTTCGACTTCCATCATCCAGCGCGCGGCGAGCGTGGAGGAAGTGGCGAATATGGTGGTGTATGCATGTTCCGTGCAGGCTTCGGCAACCACGGGCGCGGCATTGCGCGTGGATGGCGGCGTAGTGGATACGATCGCATAACTATCATTCGGTATCCTGATCGAATCGATAGATAAAAAATCGGCCCGCATTTTTACATGCGGGCCGATTTTTCTGGCCATAGACCGGTGACTGGCCCCGTAACCGTCGATCAGCGATGCGTGCGCTGTATTATCCGCGCCGCACCACGCCCATCAGCAGCGTGACAAGGAAAATAACAAGGAAAATAAAGAATAGGATCTTGGCAATCGAAGCCGCACCCGCTGCAATACCGCCGAAGCCAAACACAGCGGCGATAATCGCGATGATGAAGAAAATGACTGCGTATTGAAGCATGACGTCCTCCAGTCTCCGGTTCACTCCGGGTTAAGGTCAGGCGCCGCGCATTGGCGGCGGAAAAAAATTGTCGGTTTATCGGTTAAGGCTTAGTGCTTGAACGGCTCGACAGTTTCGGTTGGATCGAAATCACTCCAATGACCGTCCTGCCAGCGCCCGTTGGCGCGTTCGATTTCAATGCCGCCTGCTGCGCCCAATACATCGGCGGCTTCCTGCTGCGTTTGCGAGCTCACATGCACGGCCACCAGCACGCCCGATTCGCGCGCTGCCGGCGTGCCGTCGGGATCGTGGCCGATATCGGGCCGCTGGCCCCGTCCACCGCCGCGTGTCTGCCACAACGCGCCCGCCAGCGTCCCCACGTAGGCGCCCACACCGGCGGCGACCGCCAGCACGAGCAGCGAACGTAAAAAGAGGAGCGAAAGCACGATGGCCAGGATCACGCCCACAAGCGCGCCTGCAGCCGCTCCCGCTCCTGCGCCAAGCGAAGCCCAACGCGATTGCGGATCGGCGAAGCGGTCGCCGCCAACCGGAAAGCGCGCGTGCTGGCCGCCCGGGTTGACGTAAAACAGCGACACGTCTTCATCGACGAATCCGTTGGTGTGCAGCCTGTCGATGGCCACTTCGGCGTCGTTGAACGTCGTGAAGCGGCTCGCTACGATCAAAGACATGGCATGACCTCCTGTTTTGCCCGGCCCGCTGCGTCAATGCTTGATATCGACGCTATCGGGCGCGCGGAAACGGCCGCTATGCAGCACCACCGCGCCGCCCGTCTGCTCGATAACCCGCGAACAGACCGCGTGAATACGCGCCTGGCCGCGCTCGAAGGCCTCGCGCAACGGCGCTTCGAGCGCCGACGGCGCACCGAAGTGATCTTCCAGCGCCTCCGCCGTGATCGCGCAATCGAGCGGCTCGCCATCCACTTCGGCGACAAAATGCATCTGCAGATTCGCGCCGTCGAATTGCGGCGGATCGTTGCGGTAGTGGATATTCATCCTTTGCGTCCTTTCGTTGCTCACGCGGGTTTCCGGTGTTCGTTCAGGCACCCGCATTCACCATGTCCCTTTACAGTGAGCAAACGCGGTGCCTGACGTTGCGGCCACGTGCTACTGGGTCGCTACTGAGTCGCTACTGAGTCGTATTGGGCGAAGTCGTCTGCGGCATCTCCTGCATGGTGTTGCCGTGCGAACGCGGCATCGTGCTGGGTGCGCGGTTCGGCGTCGCGCCCGTTCCGGCACCCTGGCCGCCGCCCACGCCGGTGGTGCCCGGCGAGCCATAACCGCTGTTGTTGTAGCCATTGGCCGCGTTGCCGTTGCTGTTCACGTTGTTATCCGGCAGGACACCCGCCGCACCCGCGGTATTGCCTCCGCCCGCTCCTACGCCGTTACTGCCGCCCATGCCACCGGAACTGCCCGCGTTGCCGCCAGCTGCGAAAGCCGCGCCGGAAATCGCCATGGCGAGAGTCAATGTCACTGCCTTGATCGTCGGTTTCATCGTCGCTCTCCTTCGAATTGATTCGTTTGTCAAAATGCGGTCGCACACGCAATGGCGCGCGCCGCGCTTACGTTTTTTAAAGCGCAATCGATGTGCCACGCGTTCAGCACAAAAAGTTTATCGACGGGAAAATTCAGAAGTAAAACGGCCCGCATTGCGCGGGCCTGAATCAGTGTGAAACCACAGGGCTAAATCAGAAATTAGTCAGTCATACGAAGCATGATATGGAATCACGCCTGATGGGTAGGCGCATGCCATCCATTACGCTGGAACGTGGTAGCGAAAAACAGCACCTGATAACGGATGGAATTCGACCAGTACGACCACGTGTGCCCGCCCGGACGCTCCGCATAATCGTGCGGCACGCCCAGCGCAATGAGTTTTTCGTGCAGCGTGCGATTCGACTGCACGAAAAAGTCGTTCACGCCGCAATCGATAGTCAGCGCGATATGCGCATGCTCGAATGTATCCGCGCCTTCGATAATGGCGTTACGGGTCCAGAAATCGGCATGACGCGCGGGATTGCCGAAGATCTTGTCGATGCCGGGTTCGTCCTCGCAATTACGCGGATCGACCGCGCCGCTAATGCTGCCCGCCGCGCCGAACGCCTCGGGATGATCGAGCGCGATGCGCAGCGCGCCAAAACCGCCCATGCTCAGGCCCGTGATCGCACGCGTCTGACGCGTGGCGAGCGTGCGGAAATGCGCGTCGATATACGACACGACCTCCGTGCCCACATAAGTTTCGTAACGGCTCGCCGTGTCGAAAGGACTGTCGATGTACCAGCTTTCGTGGCCGCCGTCGGGCATCACGAGCATCACGTGATAGCGGTCCGCGAGCTTGCCGATCTGCGTGTTCGAAGTCCAGTCCGCATAGTTGCCGCCCGAGCCGTGCAGCACATAGATCACCGGATAGCGCGCCGCGCCGCTGCCGCGCGCGTAGTCGTCGGGCAGCACCACGGTGGCGTCGAACGCGCGGTGCATAGCCGCGCTCGGGATCGGCACGGTGCGCGTCTGGAAGGCAAAAGCAGGCGCACCCAGCAGCAGTGCGAAAAGAGGCGCTAAAAGTATCGCTAGAAACTTGAAGGGTCGAAACGTTAGGGCTGTCAGCATGAGTTGGTCTCTTGTTTTCACTGCCACCTGAGGCACGACGCCTGCGACGACTCTAACAAGGCCTACTTACAACCAAATTTCTATGAACCCTACGGCTTCCTTCATATTTCTTTTTTCAGTTTGTGCTTAGTCCCTAATCGCCATTGCGCCTGCGCCGGCGCAAACGCCCCTGCGGCTCGCCCTCATGCAGCAGACCTTTTTGCCGCGGCGTCAGCGGATCGGTCAGACAGGGCTCGGCATCCAGATCCTGCTCGAAACGCTCCCAGATGCCCGCCGGCGTATTCGCCGATCCCACCCGCGTGCCGACCATCAGGCGCACCTGATTCGCGCGCCGGATCGTCGAGCGCAGGCGGTGTATCTCCCACAGCAGCCGCAATACGACCGGCAAGGGATGCCGGTCGTAAATATCGGCCAGCTCCGCCGCGGTGAGCGGCGGGAAATGACGATGATTCCGTCCCATGATTGCGTCCTGCTTTCCGGTCCATTCAGCGCGCCGAGTACTGTATATATATACAGGTTAGCACACGTGGGAATTGTCCGGGAAGGTGTAGGAAATGGGGTCGGCGAGATGATCAAACGCAATAAAAGTGATTTTTTCAGACACAAATATCGAAATTAAATGCACTATTCAGACACGAACATTCGCTGTGAACCGGTTGAAGACACTTTTCAGACACCTATTAAGCTGCAATTTTCAGACATAAAAACAAAATAAAGTGACATTTCCAGACAACCTTCCCGCCTTGTAGCCTCCGACGATGCAAAAAATCGACACAGACACATCGGAGATCCTTTTTGTTGGGCAACTCAGCCCAACACAGGCGCGTGCGCTGAACCGCCGGCTCGACGCCGGGGAATTCCGTCGCATCTATCAAGGGATCTATACAGCCAATCTTCATAGTCCGCTGGAAGCCGTTGTCCTGCGAAACTGGACAGCAATAGTTGGATATCTGCTACCAGATGGCGTACTCGCGCTTAGGTCTGCTCTCGAACATCGACCCGTGGGCGGCGTTCTCTATATCAGTCGCGGCCAACGACGTCGATCGATCGAACTTCCTGGTCTCATACTGAAAGTCCTTCCTGAGCGCCCGGCCATAACGGACGGACCGGCTCCAGATATCGCCAGTCGCGGCGTTCATTTTCCGAGCGAGGAGCGAGGACTACTCGAGAACCTCAGCCGGACGCGAGGCGACGAAGCCCGTACGTTATCCCAGCAGGAAATCGAAGCGCGCCTCGACAAAATTTTGACCATACGGGGCGATTTCAAACTCAACGACCTTCGCGATCGTGCTCGCGTTGTCGCTGAAAAACTCTCAATGCAAAGAGAATTTGCGCGCCTGGACGGCATTGTCGGCGCCTTGCTCGGCACACACGAAGAAAAGAAACTCCGAAGCAAACAGGCGCTTGCAAGAGCAGCGGGACGACCCTACGACCCGGATCGTATCGAACTATTCGATGTGCTCCATGCAACGCTCGCCGAACATATATTCAACCCACTCGACGATCCGGCGTCATCGGGCATGGCACTGGAGAATTTCGCTTTTTTTGAGGCCTATTTCTCGAACTTCATTGAAGGTACGACCTTCGAAATCGACGAGGCAGAGCAAATTATCTTTGAAGGTCTCGTCATTCCGAATCGATCGGAAGACTCACATGACATTCTCGGTACTTTTCAGGCTGCGACTTCGGCTCAATGGCGCGTTCGTCCACCTGAGGACGCCGGGCAATTCCTGAATTGGCTTAAGACCGTTAATGCGCTGGTGATGCAAGCCCGACCCGACAAGAATCCGGGACAGTGGAAAGAGAAGGCCAACCAGGCGGGAAACTCTCTCTTCGTCTTGCCAGAACTGGTGGCCGGAACCTTGCGCGAAGGATTCACCCGGATTGCCGCGCTACACGATCCCGTCGCTCGTGCACTCATGACGATGTTCGTCGTCACTGAAGTGCACCCGTTTCGCGACGGCAACGGCAGAACCGCGCGCCTTGCGATGAACTGCGTGCTGAGCGCCGCTGGCGTTTGCCGGATCATCATCCCAACGGTGTATCGCGAAGATTATCTGTTGCCCTTAAAGCGACTCTCGCATACCAAAGAAGCTGAGCCGTATATTCGTTCGATGATTCGGGCGTTGAACTGGACCGCAAGTTTCGATTACGCCCAATCTCGAGAACGCCTCAAACAGACACTGAAAAACTGCAATGCATTTGAGGAGGATTTGAAGAACTTCAGGCTCACATTTCCGGAACCGTCATCGCCCTGATCAGCGCCAACTCTCCAGTACAAAAAGCGTTCCGCCCCTCTGTTCCTTTATTTCACTCCCCGCAAAACCCTCTCTCAAATCGTCGAAGGTTTGGGATCATTTTGTTACAGCTCTTACCCCACGCGGCTTCTGGTGTTACAGAAGCCTTTCAGATTGCCCGTTATACTCCGCTCCATCTTAAAAAACGAATGGGCAAGTCCATGTCGAAGAAATTCATCCCGATGGTTGCGATTGCAGCGCTCGCCGCTGCGGTTTCGTTGCCTGCCATGGCCGGCGACATGAACAACGCGCTGGGCGGCGCGCTCGGCGGTGTGGCCGGCGCAGCGCTGGGCGGTGCGGTCGGCGGAAGCACGGGTGCCGTGATCGGGGGTGCAGTGGGCGGCGGCGCCGGTGGCGCAGTCACGTCGAACCGACGCGAGCGCACGGGCGCCATCGTCGGCGGCGCGCTGGGCGGCGGTGCCGGCGCAGCAGCGGGTAACGCGATGGGCGGCCGCACCGGCGGTCTGGTCGGCGCAGCACTGGGCGGCGGCGCAGGTTCGGCGCTCGGCGGCAACCTCTCGCGCTCGAACTCCTACGCCGACGACTACTCGCGCGGCTATCACGGCAAGCGCCACCACAACAAGCATCGCCATTGGGATTGAGCGGCTGACGACGCGGCGCGATAAAAGCGCGCCGTATCGGCCCTCAAACAAGAACGGCACGGTTTCAATACCGTGCCGTTTTTTTATACGTGCCGAAACCTCACGCGTCAGGCCAGCCGGAACACACCGACCGCTTCGCGCAGTTCCTCGGCCTGCTCGGCGAGCGCATGCGCCGCCGCCGACGCCTGCTCCACCAGCGCCGCATTGTGCTGCGTGACCTCGTCCATCTGCGTGACAGCGACGTTCACCTGCTCGATACCCGTGCTTTGCTCCTGCGAAGCCGTCGAAATCTCATCGACGATCACCGTCACGCGCTGCACCGCATCCACCATTTCGCCGATCACGTTGCCCGCATCGTTTACGAGCGCCGATCCCGCATCGATACGCTGCGCCGAGGCCTCGATCAGCGCCTTGATCTCCTTCGCCGCCGCGCCGCTGCGCTGCGCGAGCGTGCGCACTTCCGAGGCCACCACGGCGAAGCCGCGGCCCTCTTCACCCGCACGCGCCGCTTCGACCGCCGCATTCAGCGCAAGAATATTGGTCTGAAACGCGATGCTGTCGATCACGGCGATGATGTCGACGATCTCGCCCGAACTCGACGCAATGCCGCGCATCGTATCGACGACTTCGGCCATCAGATCTTTGCCGCGCGCAGCCGTGCCCGCCGCATCGCCGGCCAGTTGCGCGGCCTGTTTGGCGTTCTGCGCGTTCTGACGCACGGTGGCCGTGAGTTCTTCCATGCTCGCCGCGGTTTCTTCGAGCGATGCGGCCTGATCTTCCGTACGCGCCGACAAACCCAGATTGCCCGCCGCGATTTCGCCGCTCGCCGAAGCCACGCCTTGCGCGTGCGTGCGCACCTGGCTCACCACGCCGGAAAGACTCGACTGCATGCTTTTGAGCGCGTCGAGCAGCATGGCCGTTTCGTCGCGGGCGCCTTCCTGCGCGCTCACCTTGTAGGCGAGATCGCCCTGCGCCACCGCCTGCGTGCATTCGAGCGCACGCGCGAGCGGCTTCGTCACGGTGCGGCTGAAGAACCACGCGCCCGTCATGGAGACGCCCAGCGCGGCCACCATCAACAACGCGCTCAGCAGCGTCGCGCGATGCGCCTGTTCAGCGGCTTCAGCCGAGACTTCCGCGCTTTGCGCGGCGATCTTGTGCGCGGCTTCGTCGAGCAGCGCGGCCGGCGCGCGATCGACGCCCGCAACCGCGTGGTCGCCTGCAGAAGGGTCGAAACCCGCCGCCTTGAACGCCGCGAGACCCGTGCGATAACCCTGACCCATGGTCGTGTGCGCGCTGGCGAAGCGATCGATCAGATCGCGGTTTTCGCCTTCGGGCAGGCTCGATTTGAGTTGCTGCGCGAGCGTGTCGACTTCGCGCTCGCGGGCTTCGAACGCGGACCAATGCTTGTCGAGCATCGCCGGGTCCTTACCGCGCAGCAGCGTGTCCTTCCACTCCTGCACCTGCACCTTGAAGGCAAGCAGCGTCGCCATCACCGCGCGCTCGTTGGCCACGCTGTTCTGCACCGTCGTGCCATACACGTTCAGTGACTGGTTCAGCGAATAGATTCCGTAAAACGCGCCTGCAAACATCAGCAGAAGCGCCGCCGCGAAAGCGAGCGGAATCTTCAGGGTCAACTTCATCGTCATTTCCTTGCGGTTGGCTTGCGCGACGCGTCGGCGCGAAGTGCGGGGGGTTATACGCGGAATAAGCGGTGGGAGCGATGCGGCAAAGGCCACTGCCCCGCCTAGCTATCGGCAGATGCGCGCGAAACTGAAGGGCAGAAAAAGACTGTTGTGGGCAAAGATTTAATCAGACAAAAGTATCTGTTAGAAAGCGCAATAAAGAGCAGCCACGCTTTTTTCGTAGGCAGAATATAAAAGGCCCGTAATGTCCGGGCCTTTTGAAGCTTGCCAATTAATCAGCATGCCGAATGAAAACGATTTCGGCATCGTCCAGATGGACTAGAAGTTGAAGTTGTCGATATTCGATGCGTCAAAGGTCGTGGGCGGTCCGAGAATCACTTCGCCGCTCTTGCCCACCGTGCGCTTGCCGAGCTTGCCCGCGTCGAACGAATCGCCTTCCTTGCCGGTGATGGTGCCCGAAGCGAGATTCGCAGCTGCGTAAGCGGCCAGATAACCCAATGCACCCGGGTCCCACAACTGGAACGCCTTCACCGTGCCGTTCTTCACGAACGCGCGCATCTGGTTAGGCGTGCCCAGACCGGTGACCGCGACCTTGCCCTTGCTCGACGATGTCGAGATATAGCGCGCCGCTGCCGCAATCCCCACCGAAGTCGGCGCTACGATCGCCTTCAGATTCGGATACGCCTGCAGCAGACCTTGCGTTTCGACGAAAGACTTCTGGTCGTCGTCATTGCCGTAAGCGATCTTCACGAGCTTCATCTTCGAATACTCGGGCTTTTTCAGTTCTTCCTGCATCCATTTGATCCAGGTGTTCTGATTCGTCGCGTTGGGCGTGGCGGAAAGAATCGCGAATTCGCCTTCGTTATTCATCAGTTTGGCCACGAGTTGAACCTGGCCGCGCCCGATACTTTCGGCGTTGGCCTGATTCACAAAGATCTGGCGGCCGTCGGGCGCCGTATCCGAGTCGAAAGTGACGACCTTGATGCCCTGCGCCATGGCGCGTTTCAGATACGGCACGAGCGCATTCGCATCGTTGGCCGCGATCACGATAGCGTCCTGATGCTGCGTCGTCAGCGTATTGATATAGGAGACCTGCGAGGACGCGCCCGCATCCGAAGGTCCGACCACCTTGCCGTCGCCCTTGTATTCCTTGATGGCGTCCATGCCGCCGTTATCGGCGATCACTTCATAGGGGTTATTGATCTGCTTGGGCACGAAGGCGATTTTCAGGCCTTCCTTGATGCCCGCAGCGTGCGCGGACAGGCCCGCGCCCAACAGCATGGCGCACATCAGCGCCGTGCACGCGTGACGGACTGGCTTCATCATGAACGTGTCTCCTCGATAATGGCCCGGCTCGGTTGCCGGGCCGATTGACGGCTTACTGCCTTTTTTCCAGCTTCCTTCTGCTTATTTCCATTCCTTTCGGGCTGTTACTTTCTTCGACTGCGTTTCAACTTGCCGCGCGTGCGAGCGCACGCCGGTCGCGCAGCGTGCGCCAGCGCGCCGCGAGATTGGGAATCAGCACCGATGCGAGCAGCAACGCGCCCGTCACGATGGTGAGCGTTTCGCTCGATACGTCCGCGAGCGTGAGCGCATTCTTCAACACGCCCACGATCAGCAACGACAGCAACACGCCATACATCGAGCCACGTCCGCCGAAAATGCTCACGCCGCCGAACAGCACCGCCGCGATCACCGACAATTCGAAACCCTCGCCGTTATCGCCGCGCGCGCTCGTAAAACGCAGCGTATAAACGATGCCCGCAAGCGCGCTCATCACGCCCGAGAGCACGAAAAGACGCAGCTTGACCTTGGCGACATCGATGCCCGAAAACGACGCGGCCGTGCTGTTCGCGCCAATCGCGTAGAGGCTGCGGCCAAATGCGGTCGCCTGCAAAAGCAGCGTGAACACCACCGCGCACGCGGCCACGATCAGAAACGGCAGCGGAATAAAGGTGCTGCCCAGATTGCTCATGCCAAACAGCGTGTAGGCAGGCGGAAAATCGGCAATCGCCTGATCGCCCAGCAACACATAGGCAAGACCGCGAAACAAGGCCAGCGTGCCGATCGTCACGGCCAGCGAAGGCAGATTCAGCTTCACGATCACAAGCCCGTTGAAAAGCCCCGCAAGGCCGCCCGCCACCAGCACGAGCACCATTGCCAGCGGCATCGGCACGCCCATATGCCAGAGCACGCCAAGCAGCGCGCTCGACGCGCCCAGCACCGACGCCACGGACAGATCGATTTCGGCAGCGACGATGATGAGTGTCATCGGCAGCGCCATCAGCGCGACCTCGGTGAGATCGGCGAGTATGTTGCTCATGTTCGCGCCGGTGAGAAACACGCTGGACAGCACGCGTCCCACCACGAGCGACAACACGAGTATCACCACGAGCAGCGACTCCCAGCCCAGAGGCAGGCCGGCGCGGCGCGTGAGCAAAGCGGAATCGGGTTTAGCCATGATCGCGTTTCCTCATCATGCGTTTGGCGACGGAGCGGGCCAGCAGCGTATCGGCGGTAATAGCCGCGACGATCAGCGCACCTTGAATGGCCTGCTCCCAGAACGGCGAAACGTGCAGCACCACCAGCGCGATGCTGATGACGCCAAGCACCAGCGCGCCAAGCGTCGCGCCGAGTATCGTGCCCACGCCGCCCGTGATGGCCACGCTGCCCACCACGGCGGCGGCCACGACCTGAAGCTCGATGCCCTTCGCGGTGCTGGCATCGACCGTGCCGAAGCGCGCCAGCCACAACGCGCCGGCCAGCCCCGCAATCGCACCGCTGATGACAAAGCCCATCGCCACGCGGCGTTCGACGTTGATACCGGCCAGACGCGCGGCTTCCGGGTTCGAGCCGATCGCGTAGTATTCGCGGCCCGGCCGGAACTGCTTCAGATAGATCGACAGCGCCGCGAGCAGCACGATGGCGATCAGCGCGAGCACGGGCACGCCAAGCAGCGATCCGGTCGCGAGATGCGAGAACGCGTCGGGCAGGCTCGTGGCGTTGATCTGACCGCCATGCACCCACGCATAATCTGCACCCCGAAATATATAGAGTGTCGATAGCGTGGCGACCAGCGACGGCACGCGCCCCACCGCCACCAGCAGCGCATTGATCGACCCGGCCACCATGCCGATCGCCAGGCCCGCCAACAGCGCCACGATCACCGGCATCTGCGGAAACGCTACATACAGACTGCCGACCGCATAAGCGCTGATGCCCACCGTCGAGCCAATCGACAGATCGATATGCCGCATCAGGATCACGATCGTCATGCCCGCCGTGAGCAAGCTGACAATCGACACATTGAGCAGCACGTCGCGCAGATTCTGCAGATTGAGAAACTGCGGCCGCGCCAGCGCCGTGCCGCCGATAATCAGCAGCAGCACGATAAACAGCGTGGTTTCGCGACTCTTTGCCAGCGCCTGGGCGAATGCGCCCGCGCCGCGCCGTTGCGCATGCGGCTCGCCGCCGTGCAAGGGATGAGGTGAAGTGGAATGACCCATCATGCTGCATGCCCCAGATGAATGTTGGCCTGACCGAGCGCGGCGCTCATGATGCGCTCCTCGTTGGCGTCGGCGCGGGCGATATCGGCGGTAATGCGGCCTTCGTGCATCACCAGCACGCGGTCGGCCATGCCCAGCACTTCGGGCAATTCGCTCGAAATCATCAGCACGGCCATGCCTTCGCTAACAAGCTCCGCGAGCGCGCCATAGACTTCCGCTTTCGCTCCCACGTCGATACCGCGCGTGGGTTCATCGATGATGAGCACCTTCGGCCCGGTTGCCAGCCATTTGCCCAGCACCACTTTCTGCTGGTTGCCGCCCGAAAGCGTGCCGACCGGCGCGTTCAGATCGCTGGCTTTCAGGCGCAGGCGCGTGCCCCACTGCCCGGCAAGCTGCACTTCGCGCCCGGCCGAAATCAGGCCGAAGCGCACCAGACGACCCAGCACCGTGAGCGACGCATTGCGCGCAATGCTCAGGTCCAGCGCGAGCCCTTGCTGGCGTCGATCTTCCGGCACGAGCGCGAGGCCCGCTTTCACGGTACGCGCGGGATTTCCCATCGCCAGCGCCTTGCCCGCGACCTGCACGTTGCCCGCATCGCTCGGGTCGATGCCGAAGATCGCCCGCGCCACTTCGCTGCGGCCCGCGCCAACCAGACCCGCGAGCGCGACGATCTCGCCCGCGCGCACATCGAAGGCGATGTCCTTGAACACACCGCGTCGCGTGAGGCCGCGCACGCGCAGCATCACGTCGCCGGGTTTCACATCGGCTTTCGGATAGAAGGTGGCGAGATCTCGCCCCACCATGCGCGCGACGATCTCCTGCGTGGTGAGCGTGGACGTAGGCGCGTCGAATACCTTGGCGCCGTCACGCATGATGGTCACGTGCTGCGTGAGCGCGAACACTTCTTCGAGCCGGTGCGTGATGAAGAGAATCGCCACGCCGCGATCGCGCAAGGTGCGCGCAATCGTAAAGAGCCGTTCGACTTCGGGCAGCGAGAGCGCAGCCGTCGGTTCGTCCATGATCAGCACATTGGCGTTCAGCGACAGCGCCTTGGCAATCTCGATCACCTGTTGATCGGCGATCGACAGACCGCGCACCAGACGCTCGGGTTTCATATCGACGCCCAGCGAAACGAGCAGTTCCGCCACTTCGCGATGCATCGTGTCGTAGTCGATACGGCCGAGGCGATCCAGCGGCTGACGCCCCATGAAAATGTTCTCGGCGATCGACAGATCGAAGAACAACGTGGGTTCCTGATAGATCACGGCGATGCCCGCATCGCGCGCCTGTGCAGGCGAGGCAAACTGATGCGGCGTACCGTCGACCAGCATGTCGCCGCCGTCCGGACGATGCACGCCCGCGAGTATCTTCACGAGCGTCGATTTACCGGCGCCGTTTTCACCGAGCAGCGCATGCACCTCGCCGGGCTTCAGCACGAGCGAGCCGTCCACCAGCGCGCGCACGCGCCCGAACGACTTGCTGGCCTGCCTTAGCTCCAGACGCGGCACGCTACCGGTCATTGCTTTCGATTCCACGCGTGTCTCCCATATTGGTTGCGCCCGCAATCTTTCCGCGCGGGCGCTGGATCGCTAGATTCGGTAAATGCGTTCGGCGTTGCTGCGAAAGAGCGCCGTGCGCTCGCTTTCGCTCGCATCGCTGACGATGGCGGCATACGCGTGCCACAAATCGGCATAACCGCCGAATTGCCGGTCCACCGGAAAGTTCGAAGCGAACATGGCGCGCGACACGCCGAACGCATCGATGGTTTCGAGCACATAAGGGCGCAGGCTTTCCACGGTCCATTCGTGATCGAACATCGCAAGACCGCTGATCTTCACCGACACATTCGGACACGCCGCCAGCACGCGCAAACCATCGCGCCATGCACGCCAGCCCTGCACACTGTTGCGATCGGCGAACATGCCGGCGTGATTCACGATCAGCGGCACGCCAGGATGGGCACGCGCGAGCGCAGCGGCCTCTTCCATCTGCGCGGGATAGAGTTGCAGATCGAACGACAGCCCGTGCTGTTCGAGCAAAGCAAAATGTTGGCGCCATTGCGGCTCGCGCATGAAGTGGCGGCCGACATAGTCGTAAAGCGGATTCGAATGAACATTGAGAATCTGGCGAATACCGCGCGTGCGGCCGAAGGCGGCGTGCGCGGCCAGAATCTCCGGCGCATTCGACGCACTCAGATCGGCGGCGGCGACAATCGCATCCGGCAATCCCTTACCGGCATCGGCGATCGATTCGAGCCAGCGCGTTTCTTCCACGGGATCGGCGGGATCATGATTCGCTTCCACATGCACGACCTTCAGCACTTCAATATCGCCGGCCTCGCGCAGCAGATCGTCAGGTAGATAGTTATGCTTGAGATCCTGCGCATCGCCCACGAACGATGTGCCCGGATTCGCAAGCCACGGGTAATGATGCGTATCGATATCCCAGAAGTGAACATGCGGATCGACCACCTGCATGGCGCTCTCCTCAAAACGGATCATGGCAAATGAAAGACCGGAACGAGCGGCTGCGTGATGGGCACATTGCCCTCGCCTGTCGCCATGATGTCGGCCATGTGATCCCACCATTTGCGCATGATGGCGGTTTCGGGCAGGCGGTCCATGCTGTGATCGTCGCGACGCTTGAGCACCGCAAAAAGCGCATGAGTGCTTTCGTCGAGAAAGATCCAGTAATCATTCACACCCGCATCGCGCAATGCCGCGGCGAGTTCGGGCCAGATTTCGCGATGACGGCGCTCGTATTCGTCCCGTTTGCCGGGATCGAGCTGCATGCGAAACGCAATTGTTTCCATGTTCGTGTCTCCGTCCAGCCTTTGCTGCGTTCTTTTCGGTCCGGTCCTGGCGTTTGCCCTAAGTCCGGCGCGCGTATTCACACGGTTTTGCAGCGATTCGAACGACTATAATTCCGGCATCGATAGCCAACCAATCCGTAGTTGGGATCGGGCGATACATAAACCGGATCGCAGGACTCATGAACCATCAGACCGCCGTCGTTTCGCTCGTCAATCGTCTCAAGTTCAAGCATCTCGCCCTGCTCGTCGCGCTCGACGACGCCCGCAACGTTCATCAGGCCGCCGATGCCATCAACGTTGCGCAGCCCAGCGCCAGCCGCATGCTCAGCGATATCGAAGAGGCCTTCGGCTTTCGTCTGTTCGAGCGCAACGCGCGCGGCATGCAGCCCACGGCGCTCGGTGTGGTCACGCTGGCTTATGCGCGCCGCGCGCTGTCCGACCTCACGCGTTTCGCCGACGATCTCGACGTCAAGCGCCGCGGCGGCCACGGCCAGCTCACCGTGGGCGCGATCATGGGCGCCGCGCCCGATCTGCTCGCGCAGGCCGTCGCCACGCTCAAGACCGAACGGCCGCTGCTGCACGTGCGCATCCTTGGCGAAACCAGCGATCAGGTCGTGCAACTGCTGCATCGCCGCGATGTCGATCTCGCGCTCGGCCGTCTGACCACGCCTTTGCAGCACAACGATTTCGGTTTCGAACCGCTTGCGCGCGAAACGCTCGTGCTGGTGGTGCGCGCGCGTCATCCGCTGGCGCGCCGCGAACAGGTCACGCTCGCCGAACTGATGGACTGGCCCTGGGTCGCGCAGCCCATCACGAGCCCCGCGCGCGAACTCTTCGAAGGCGAACTCGCGCGTGCGGGTCTGGCCACGCCGATCAACCTCACGGAATCCGCGTCCATCTTCGCCACGCTGCAACTGCTCGAAAGCTTCGACGCCGTGGCCATGCTGCCCGAATCGGTCGTGCGCGATCATGTGCGCGGCAAGCTGCTCACCGTGTTGCCGCTCGAAATCGGCAAGAGCTTGCCGGGCTTCGGCGTGCTCACGCGCAAGGGCGAAGCGCTCGCCGAACCCGCCGAGCATTTCGTCAGCCTGTTGCGCCGCTTTTCGCAGCCCTTCAAGCCCGACGAAACCGTGCGTGACACGCGCCTCGCAACACATTCCTGAGTCCTTATCAAATCACTGCAGGTTGACGAGCAGACCGCCGTCCACCAGCAGTGCCGCGCCCGTCACATAGCGCGCACGATCCGAAGCGAGAAACACCACGCATTCCGCCACGTCTTCCGGCGCGCCCAGCCGGCCTAGCGGAATGCGCTTTTCGAAGTACGCGCGCTTTTCTTCATCGGCGAGATCTTCGGCGTTCAGATCCGTGGCGATGGTGCCGGGCAGCACCGAATTGCAGCGGATACCGTAAGGCCCGAGCGCAATCGCGCACGACTGCATCAGCGAATGCACGCCGGCCTTGGTGGGCGTGTAGTGCGTCTGCATGCCGCCGCCGACCAGCGCGCTGATCGAACTGGTCGCGACAATCGCGCCGCCCGTGCCCTGCTCCTTCATTTGCCGCGCCACCGCCTGCGTGACATAGAACGCGCCATTCAGATTCACGCCGATGGTGCGTTCGAGCACCGCGGGCGGCATATCCAGAAACGAATGAAACGGGCAGATACCGGCGTTGCTGGCGAGCACGTCCACATGCCCGAAATGCTCGACGGTCTGGCGCACCAGATCGACGCCGGTTTGCGGCGCGGCCACATTGCCTTCCACGGCGATGGCGCGACGCCCGAGCCGTTCGATCTCGTCGAGCACTTCGCCGATTGCCGAACGCCGGCCATACGAGGCGTCGTTATCGCCCCAGTAGTTGATCGCAACGTCCGCACCTTCGCGCGCGCTTGCGATGGCAATCGCGCGCCCGATGCCGCGCGAACCGCCGGTGACGACCACCACCTTGTCCTTGAGCAGCACGATGCTTTCTCCTGCGTGGTTTTGACTTAGTGTTGGTAAGGACGCGAAAGCTTGCAGTCCGGATTCAGGCGCACGCCAAAGCCCGGCGTATCCGGCACTTTCATGCGGCCCTTCACGGGCACCGGTTCGTCGAGCAAGAGCGGCGTGAACATCGGCACGACTTCATCGGCCTTGGGCGCCATCATCAGGAACTCGGCGAACGGCGAGTTATGGCGCGTCACGACGAAGTGATAGCTGTACACCGACGAACCATGCGGCACGACCAGCGTGTTGTGCGCATCCGCCAGCGCGGAAATCTTGATGAGTTCGGTCATGCCGCCGCACCAGTTCACATCGGGCTGGATCAGATCGCAGCAGCCCATTTCCAGCAGCATGCGAAAGCCCCAGCGCGTGGCTTCGTGCTCGCCGGTGGAGACCATCATGCCGCGCGGCACGTTGCGACGCAGTTCGGCATAGCCCCAGTAATCGTCGGGCGGCAGGCATTCCTCGATCCACTTGAGGCCGTATTCGCTTGCGGCCTCGGCCAGACGCGTGGCATAGCGCACGTCCAGACTCATCCAGCAGTCGTACATGAGCCAGAAGTCGTCGCCCGTTCGCTCGCGCATGGTGGCGAGCAATTCGATATTCTTTCTGAGCCCTTCCTCACCTTCCGCCGGGCCGTGCAGCAAAGGCAGTTTCCCGCCGATAAAACCCATTTCCTTCGCCAGATCGGGCCGTGCGCCGGTTGCATAGAACACGAGTTCGTCGCGCACCGGGCCACCCAGCAGTTGATAGACCGGCTCCTGGCGCAACTTGCCCAGCAAATCCCAAAGCGCGAGATCGACGCCCGAAATCGTATTGAGCACCACGCCCTTGCGGCCGTAATAGAGCGTCGAGTAATACATCTGATCCCAGATCTTTTCCAGATCGGTCACGCGCTGGCCTTCGAGAAAGCGCGCGAGATGCTTTTCGACGATGAACGCGCCAATCTCGCCGCCCGTGGTGACGGCAAAACCCACCGTGCCGTCGCTCGCCTCGACTTCCACCACCAGCGTGCCCAGCACGTCGATGCCGAACGAGCGGCGGCTCTGGCGATACTCGGGATAACGCGCCATCGGCGTGGAAATATGATCGTCGATCCAATGGCCGTCGGCCTGATCGTGATAGTCCGCGCCGCCGCCGCGCACCGTGAAAGCGCGCACGTGTTTAATGGTTGGCATGGCCATGAATGCTTGCTCCTGAATGTGAGTGTGCTCGACGCGATATATTCTTTAGGTACGCTAATCAGTGTGCACTGCCAGTGGGATGCTCGAATGCCGCGGTTCGACGCGCGCCACCACGCGGCACTACGATAAAAACAAGGGCCGCTGCAATGAGACTAGCAAGGCCTAGCAATTCCAGCCCGGCGGCATGCGAAGCAAAATGCCGATCTGCGGCGGCGCGCAACAGTGGTGCAACAAAGCCACCCAGACCGCCGAGCGAGTTGATCAACGCGATGCCGCTTGCAGACGCCACGCCCGTGAGATCGCGCGCTGGAAACGTCCAGAACAACGGTTGCGCGGCGATAAATCCGCTGGCCGCGCAGCAAAGGCCGATCATCGCAACCACCGGGACCGCGAGTTCCGCTGCCATGCCCGATACCGCGATACCGAACCCCGAAAGCACCAGCAGCCCAACGGCCCACACCCGATGACTGTTCTTGCGATCGGCGCGGCGCGGCACAAGCCACGTCAGCACGAGGGCGCAGACCCACGGCACGGCCGCCAGCAAACCGACCTTCAATCCCACCGCCGCGCCCGCCAGCGACGCGACCTGCTGCGGCAGGAAAAACACCACGCCATACACGCTCATCTGGATCAGCGCGTAAATTGCGGCATAAGCCAGCACGCGCCGGTCGACCAATGCGGCCAGCACGCCGCGCGGACCATGTTCCGCCGCCGCGCCCGCATCGATGCGCAGCGCCGTGGCCAGCGCGCGTTGTTCATCGGCATCGAGCCAGCGAGCCTCTTCGGGACTATCGGTCAGATACCAGAAGGCCCAGATGCCCACCAGCGAAGCCAAAGCGCCTTCAACAAGAAACAGCCATTTCCAGCCCGCCAGCCCGGCGATGCCATGCATATCGATCAGCAGTCCAGACAATGGTGCACCGAAGATAAATGCCAGCGGCGCGCCGAAATAAAACAGCCCGATCGCGCGCGCCCGCGCCGACTGCGGAAACCATTGCGTGAGGTAATAGATGATGCCGGGGAAGAATCCGGCTTCCGCCACGCCCAGCAAGAAGCGCAACGTATAAAACGATGCAGGTGACTGCACCCATGCCATCGCTGCGGAAATCAGGCCCCACGTCACCATGATGCGGCACATCCAGATGCGTGCGCCCATGCGATGCAGCAGCAGATTGCTCGGCACTTCGAATAGCGCGTAGCCCACGAAGAACACCCCAGCGCCGAATGCAAAAGCCGCATCCGAAAGACCGGTATCGTGTTGCAGCGCCTTTTGTGCAAAGCCGATATTCGCGCGGTCGAGAAACGCGAGCACATACATCAAGAGCAGGAACGGCAACAATCGCCGCATGGCTTTGCTGCCCGCGCGCTGCAGTGCCTGCGGCGGCGGTGACGCTTCGTTCGGCATCGATGTCTCCTTCGATCCCACTGCACAGCGGTCCGCGTTTGCGGCCGCTTTTTTATCTCGATGCGCCCCGTAAGACGCATCGAATCGCAACGCGATGCTTTAGTACGTCGCCCGGCCGCCCGAAAGATCGAACACCGCACCGGTGCTAAACGCCACATCTTCGGAACAGAGCCAGACGATCATCGAAGCCGCTTCATCGGGCATCAGGAAACGGTTCATCGGGATCTTCGCAAGCATGTAATCGATGTGCTGTTGCGACATCGAATCGAAAATCTCGGTTTTGGCGGCCGCGGGCGTGACGGCATTCACCAGCACGTTTTTCGTGGCCAGTTCCTTGCCGAGCGACTTCGTCAGACCGATCAAACCTGCCTTCGATGCACTGTAGTGCGAAGCATTGGGATTGCCTTCCTTGCCCGCCACCGAAGCGATATTGACGATGCGCCCATAGCCCTGCTCGAGCATGCGCGGCACCACCGCGCGGCAAGTCAGATAGCTGCCGATCAGATTCACTTCGATCACGCGGCGCCATACGTCCACCGGCAATTCCCAAGTGAGACCATTGCCACCCGTAATGCCTGCGCTATTCACCAGCGCGTGAATGCCGCCGTGCGTGTCCACCGTGCGTTGCGCGGCCGCTTCCACCGATGCTTCATCGGTCAATTCGACCTTAACCGCCGACACGCTGCCGAGTTCGGACAATTCGCCGCGTGCGCGTTCGAGCCGTTCGGCGTCGATATCCCACAGCGATACCGCCGCGCCCGAGCGCAACGCGCGCTGCGCCACCGCATAGCCGAGGCCGCGCGCGCCGCCCGTCACCACCATCACACGATTCTTGAGATCAAGCTGATTCATGGCTGCCGCTCCCTCACATGTTGACCGTCGAGGCGACGGCGCGCTGCTGTTGTTCGCCGAGTCCCGCGATGCCCAGACGCATGGTCTGACCAGCACGCAGATAAACCGGCTGCGGCTTCTGCCCCATGCCCACGCCAGGCGGCGTGCCCGTGGAGATCACATCGCCGGGCTGCAGGCTCATGAACTGGCTGATATAGGAAACGACCGTGGCCACGTCGAAGATCATCGTGCGCGTATTGCCCTGCTGATAGCGCTTGCCGTCGACGTCGAGCCACATATCGAGCGCCTGCGGATCGGCAATTTCGTCGCGCGTCACGAGCCACGGCCCAAGCGGCGCAAAGGTATCGGCGCTCTTGCCCTTGTCCCACTGACCGCCGCGCTCGATCTGCCACGCGCGTTCCGACACATCGTTGACGATGCAGTAACCGGCCACATAATCGAGCGCCCGTTCGCGCGACACATAACGCGCTTCCTTGCCGATTACCACGCCCAGTTCCACTTCCCAATCGACTTTTTGCGCACCGGGCGGAATCACCACATCGTCATGCGGACCGGTAAGGGAACTGGTGGCCTTGAAGAACAGCACGGGCTCGGACGGCACCGGCATATTGGATTCGGCGGCGTGATCCGAATAATTGAGGCCGACGCAAACGATCTTGCCCACTTGCCCCACGCAGGCGCCCAGCCGCGTACCGGCCGGCACGAGCGGCAATTGCGCGAGATCGAGCGCGCCAAGGCGGTCGAGCGACGCGGCGCCGAGCGCGTCGCCAGCCAGATCGGGCAGCACACCCGAGAGGTCGCGAACGTGGCCGTCGCGATCGAGCACGCCCGGTTTTTCAGCACCTTTATTGCCCCAGCGGACCAGCTTCATGCGGTGTCTCCTGATATTGGACTTGAGCATTGGTCACCAATATAGGCAGGCGTCGATAGCCGAACAATCCGAATGAAGAATGAGGCGATAACAAAAGTGAATCGCAATGCGCCCTGAATCCTGAACGCCAAAGAAAAAGGCGGCGCCCTTTCGGGTCGCCGCCTTTGCCTACGGGTTTATCCTGGCCAGTCGTGGCCTGGGCAAACTCAATCGCGATTTGCCTGGATCACCGTCAGCGCCGCCATATTGATGATGCGTCGCACCGTCGAGCTCGACGTGAGGATGTTCACCGGCGCATTCACGCCCAGCAGGAACGGGCCGACAGCCACGTTGCTGCCCGCGCCCGTCTTGAGCAGGTTATAGGCGATGTTGCCCGAGTCCACGTTCGGGCAAACCAGCAGGTTGGCCGAGCCTTGCAGACGCGAATGCGGCAGGATGCGCTGGCGCAGCGCTTCGTCGAGCGCGCAGTCGCCGTGCATTTCGCCGTCGATTTCCAGATCCGGCGCCTGTTCGTTCACGAGCTTGAGCACTTCGCGCATCTTCGTGCCCGATGCCGAGCTGCCCGAGCCGAAGTTCGAGCGCGACAGCAGCGCCACCTTCGGTTGCAGGTTCAGCCATTCCATCTGGCGTGCAGCGGCCAGCGTGAATTCGGCGATCTGTTCGGCGTTCGGGTTGTCGTTGATGTGCGTATCGACGATCGCCACCGTGCGCTTGTCCAGCAGCAGGATGTTCATCGCTGCGTAGGTCTTGGCATTGCGCTGCATGCCGATCGCTTCGTCGACGAAACGCAGATGGTCGTGGTACGCACCGACCGTGCCGCACACCATGCCGTCGGCGTCGCCCAGGCGCACCATCATCGCGCCGATCAGCGTGAGACGGCGGCGCATTTCCACGCGCGCCATTTCCTTCGAAATGCCATCGCGGCAACGCAGTTCCCAATACGTGGTCCAGTATTGATGGAATCGTTCGTCGTACTCAGGATTCGTCACTTCGACGTCTTCGCCCAGCTTCAGACGCAGGCCGAACTTCTCGATACGTGCGAGCAGCACTTCCGGGCGGCCGATCAGGATCGGACGCGCCAGCTTTTCGTCGACGATCACCTGCACGGCACGCAGCACGCGCTCTTCCTCGCCTTCCGCGAAGACGATGCGCGACTTCGCGCCATCGCGCACGAACTGCTTGGCAGCCGCGAAGATCGGCTTCATGAACGCGCCCGAGTGGTACACGAACTGTTGCAGCTCATTCGTGTAGGCGGCGAAGTCGTCGATCGGACGCGTGGCCACGCCGTCTTCCATCGCGGCCTTCGCCACGGCCGGCGCGATACGCACGATCAGGCGCGAATCGAACGGCTTCGGAATCAGGTACTTCGGGCCGAAGCGCAGATCGTACGCGCCATAAGCGGCAGCGACCGAATCATTGAGTTCTTCTTCCGCGAGACCGGCGATCGCGTGCACAGCGGCGATTTCCATGCGACGCGTGATGGTCGTTGCGCCCACATCGAGTGCGCCGCGGAAAATGTACGGGAAGCACAGGACGTTGTTGACCTGGTTCGGGAAGTCCGAACGGCCCGTGGCCAGCACCGCGTCCGGGCGCGCTTCGAGCGCGACTTCCGGGAAGATTTCCGGCGTCGGGTTGGCGAGCGCCAGAATCAGCGGATTCTCGGCCATCTTCTTGACCATTTCCGCCTTCAGCACGCCGCCGGCGGACAGACCGAGGAACACGTCCGCGCCTTCGATCACTTCGGACAGCGAGCGCGCCGACGTATCCTGCGCGAAGCGCTCCTTGTCCGGGTCCATCAGCGTCGTGCGGCCTTGATAGACCACGCCGTCGATGTCCGTCACCCAGATGTTCCTGAGCGGCAGGCCCAGATCGACCATCAGGTCCAGACAGGCCAGCGCCGCGGCGCCCGCGCCCGAGGTCACGACCTTGACCTTGGTGATGTCCTTGCCGATAACCTTCAGACCATTGAGGAACGCCGCCGAAACGGTGATGGCCGTGCCGTGCTGATCGTCGTGGAAGACCGGAATCTTCATACGCTCGCGCAGCTTGCGCTCGACCGTGAAGCAGTCCGGCGCCTTGATGTCTTCCAGATTGATACCGCCGAAGGTGGCTTCCAGGCTCGCGATGATATCGACGAGCTTGTCCGGGTCGCTTTCGGTGATTTCGATGTCGAACACGTCGATGCCGGCGAACTTCTTGAACAGCACCGCCTTGCCTTCCATGACCGGCTTCGACGCCAGCGCGCCGATATTGCCCAGACCGAGCACCGCCGTACCGTTCGTGATCACGCCGACCAGATTGCCGCGCGCGGTGTAACGGAACGAGTTCTGCGGATCGGTGACGATCTCTTCGCAGGCCACGGCCACACCCGGCGTGTAGGCAAGCGCGAGGTCGCGCTGGGTGACGAGCGGCTTGCTCGCCGTCACCGAAATCTTGCCCGGGGTGGGGAATTCGTGATATTCGAGGGCGGCCTGACGATCGGTCTTGTTCATGTTCCTCACTCTGCTGATGGGCCCCGCGCACGGACGGCGCGGCGGTCATATTCGAATGAGGCGATTCTAGAGAGCCGGCATAAGCTCCCCATTTTGATTTAGTATGGGGCCATTATTTTTTTGTGATACCTCCCCCAAAACCCGCCCCGGCGGGCGGCGGAGGCTTCTCCGGCGGGCTTTTGCTCGCATCAGCGGAACCAGCGGAACAAAAGCGGATCGTGTCGTTCAGTATCGAAGAAGTCACCCGGCGCCTGAATACGCGCCTCAAAATGCGTCACCTCGTGCTGCTGCTGCAGATCCGCCAGCACGGCTCCCTCACGCGCGTCGCCGAGCATATGGCGACCAGCCAGCCCGCCGTGACCAACGCGCTCGCGGAAATGGAAAGCATGTTCGGCGCGCCGCTGTTCGAGCGCTCGCCGCGCGGCATGACGCCCACGCCGCTGGGCAATGTCGTGCTCACACGCGCCCAGGCGATGCTGCACGACCTCGATCACCTCGCGCGCGATATCGAAGCCGTGGTGGCCGGTCATGCCACGCGTCTGCACGTGGGCGTGATTCCGTTCATTTCGGGGCGCACGCTGGCTTCGGCCATCCGCCTCGCGCAATCGCGCCTGCCGCAGCGCGTGACCATGACGATCCACGAAGGCACCAGCGACGCGCTGCTGCCGCAACTGCGCGACCACTCGCTCGATCTGGTGATCGGGCGGGCGTCCGCGACCGTCGATGTCACGCAATTGCGCTTCGAGGTGCTGTATCAGCAGACGCCGCGTCTTATCGCCAGCCGCCGTCTGGCCGCGCGACTCGGGCGCAACAAGGCGAACTGGCAGAAGCTTGCGGAACTCGACTGGATTCTGGGCGCGCCCAATACGCCCATCCGCGAGCAGATTTCCGACCTCTTTCTGCATGCCGGCGTGGCGCCGCCGGTGCCGATCATGGAAAGCTATACGTCGCGTTTGATCGGCGAAATGATTGCGGCGAACGAGAATGCCGTGTCGATCGTGCCCGCCGATATCGCCGAAGAACTCGTGCATATTGCGGGCGTGGCGATCGTGCCGTACACCTTCGACTGGACGCTGCCGCCGATTGCGCTGTTCACGCGCGCGGGCGTGCTGCGCGAAGTGGATAGCGTGTTCGGCCAGGCGCTGCGCGAGCTGTACCTGGAAGCGGAAGCCGCGCGGCGCTGATCGTTTTTGCCCTTGTTCTCAAGGGTTTTTATGCTTGCGCGCTGAGTTCCTGCAATTCGTGTTCGAGTTCTTCCAGTTCGAGTGCGTGGGTTTTGTCGTGATCGAGCAACTCGCGCACCAGTTCCTCCAGCGTCATGCGACGCACACCGTCACGCAGGCCGCAACGTGCGAGTTGCGCGGGCGTCAGCCGCTTGAGCGACGCGCACAGGCGTTGCCGGCCGGCCGCGAATTCATCACGCGCGGCCGCGAGATCCTGCGCCATATAGTTGCGTTCTTCGGCGATCGTGGTGCCATTCACCGATTCGATCAGCGGTAGATCCGCTTTGCGCACGGCGCTGAAACGCGCGGCGAATACCGCGTCCAGATCGCGCAGATGGCAGGCGTGTTCGAGCAGCGAAAAGCCCGTGCCGTGCGGGCGGCGCGACCATAGTGTCTGCGGTACGCGAGCGACGAGCGCGGCGAAGCGCCCGGGCATCGCGGCGAGACCATCGATCACATCGGCGAACGGCAAGATCACCGGCTGCGCGCTGAACACCGCGCCATAGCTGAAGATCGCCCCGCTCACGCGCCCGCGCGCCTGCACGACTTCGTGGCCGTGACGCCGCATCACCTCCGCCACCATCGCGCCGCAGAATTGCCGCGCGGTGGCGTCCTGCTCCACTTCGGGAAACTTCAACGCGATCTCGTCCGTCACGGCGGAGACCGCGGCCACGCCTACACGCGAAAGTACCGCGTATTCGACGTAGCGCTGCGGCGCATCGATCAGCGCCTCCAGCTGGCTGGCCAACGCGGTCGTTCTGAAACGGTCGAAGCGGGAATGCATCGCGCGTCCTTTATGGTCGTTTTTGTAACGTATCAAAATGATACGTTACAAGCCAAAGACCGCGCAAGCGCCGTAAACGACCGCGGGGCGCGGAAAATTTCCGCGCCCCGCGTGACCGCTTTAAATACGCGCCCTCAAACCCGCGCCGTCACCACGCCCTTCGCATTCGCCACCGCCTCGCCCTGCATGCGCGCTACCAGCATCAGCGCGCACACCAGCGTGATGATCACGTGCACGATGCCCAGCGCCACCACCGACAGAATGCTGCCCGTCGCGCCCAGCAGGAACTGGCCGAGAATCGGCGTCGTGCCTGCGAACACCATGCCGCAGATCTGGTACGCGAGCGAAATCCCCGTATAGCGCACCTGCGCCGGAAACGCCTTCGCCAGCATCCCCGCCATCGCCGCGTAGTAGAGCGAATGCGGAATCGAAGCCAGCGCCATGCCGAACATCGCCAGCTTCGTCGAGCCCGTGGCGATCAGCGAGAACATGATCGGCAGCGCCACAATCTCTGGCACCAGCATGTAAATAATGGCCTTGCGCAGATCGAGCTTCGTCGCCAGCACCGCGCCAAACGGCTGCACGATCAACTGCACGACAATCGCGAACGTAATCACGCTCAGAAACTGCGTGCGATCGAAGCCGATCGTCGTCACCGCCCAGGAAAGCGCAAACGTCGTCTTGAAGTAAGTCGCCGACAAACCAATCACGCACGCGCCCACGCCCATCGCCACCAGCGACTTGTGATTGCGCAGCACTTCGGCGATCGGCAGCTTTACGACCTGCTTCTTCTCCTGCAACTCCTTCATGGCCGGCGATTCATCGACGCTCATGCGGATAAACATGCCGACGATCACCAGCAGCGCCGACATCAGGAACGGCACGCGCCAGCCCCACGTCATGAACTGGTGATCGGGCAGCATCGAAATCACGAGAAACGCCACCGTCGCCAGCAGATTGCCCGCGGGCGAGCCTTGCTGCGCGAACGCAGAGAACAGAATTTCCTTGCCCTTGGGCGCGTGCTCCGACGACAGCACCACCGCGCCGCCCCACTCGCCGCCCATCGCAATACCCTGCAGCAGGCGCAGGAAAATCAGCAGCACTGGCGCCAGCACGCCCACTTCGGCGTAAGTCGGCAACAGGCCCATGGCCGTGGTGCAAAAGCCCATCAGCATGAGCGTGATGATCAGCGTTTTCTTGCGGCCCACCTTGTCGCCGAGATGGCCGAACACGATGCCGCCGATCGGGCGCGCCAGAAAGCCCACCCAGAACGAGGCGAACGCCGCGAGCGTGCCCACGACCGCATTGCTGGACGGGAAAAACAGTTTGCCGAGCACGAGCGCCGCCGCCGTGCTGTACGCGTAAAAGTCGTACCACTCGATCGTCGTGCCGACGAAGGAGGCGATGCCGGCCTTGCGGGCCTGGCGATGCTGGGTGTCGAGAGAAGAAGCTGCCAAGGTACGTCTCCAATATCGTTTTCGACCGCCGCGTTTCTCATACGAAACACGTGGAATCCGACTACCTTTCCGATAAGAAACATCGAGGCCCGATACGAAACGCGGCCTCAACCGAAAGCCATTCGCAATGTTCGTATCAAGAACAACCTTTCATTTATCGAACGAAAGTCAGAAGGTGCGGACTATGGAGCGCCCGTTTCATAGCGTCAACCAAGGGATAACCCGCGATTGCCTCGCGCTCAGGCTGGACGGCGATGCGCGCTCGCCAGGTGTTTACCCGTAAGCATATTGTCAGAGCGTTATCGATATGCCGATAATGCTCTCATGGATGTGAAAACTGCTGTCCGCGTCTTCGATGTGATCAACCTCTTTGCCGAAGTCCGGCAACCGATGATCTACAGCGAAATTGCGCGTCGAACCGAGATCCCGCTTTCGAGCTGTCATGCCCTTTTGCAGACGATGGTGGCCAAAGGCTACCTCTACGCGCCGGGCGTGAAGGCGGGCTATTACCCCACGCAGCGTCTGCTGCACGTCGCGCGCGACATTTGCAGCGAGGACCCGCTCACGCTGATGTTCCAGCCGCTGCTCACCGCGCTGCGCGACGCCACCGGAGAAACGGCCGGGCTGGCCTCGCTCGCGGGCAATCGCGTCGTCTATCTCGACGTGGTCCAGTCGCGCCAGAAGATTCGCTACAGCGACGAACCCGGCGGCTTTATGTCGATCGCGAGCGCGGCGGGCAAGGCCCTGCTCGGCGCGCTAGGCACCGAAGCGCGCCGCAAGCTGCTCGACAACAGCGAGCCGCTGCCGCTCGCCGCTGATGGTTCGATGCTCGACCGCGCGAAGCTCGAACGCGAGATCGAGCAAGGCGTGGTCGATGGCTGGCATCGCTCGACCGGCGAAAGCGTTGAAGACGTGGCCGGTCTCGCGCGCGGGTTCCTGATTCATGGCGAGGCGTTTGCGCTCGTCATCGGCGCGCCCAAGGCGCGTCTGTTGAGAAACGAGCCGCAAGCCGTGCAGGCGCTGCTCGATGTGTACGCGCAGATTCCGCCGTCGCTGCTCGCAGCCTGATACGGCCGGACGTGCGCGAAAACAGCGCCGCAAAAGAGATGTGGAGGAAGACAGCATGCGTTGGAAGAACCGGCCGGAAGGCTCGAACTGGGGCGACTTCGGACCCGACGATCAGTTGGGCCGCCCCAACCTCATCGGCGCGGAGCAGGTGCTCAAGGGCGCACGCGAAATCCAGGCGGGACTGAGTTTCACGCTGTCGCTGCCGCTCGATTTCCCCGGCGAAAGCAAGCTCAACGTGCGCCGTCACCCGCCCGTGCTGCGCCCGACGTTTCGCGACGGCCTGCCGTATGTGAACTTCCCGTTCGCGCGCAACGAGCCGTCGGCCACCGACATCGTCAGCGACGATCAGGTGTTGCTCTCGCTGCAATATTCGACGCAATGGGATGCGCTTGCCCACGTAGGCGCGCGTTTCGACGCCGATGGCGACGGCGTGGCCGAAAGCGTCTATTACAACGGCTATCGCGCGAACCGCGACATCGTCGGCCCCATGACTTATCCCGCCGAGGACGGCTTCGCGCCGCACGCCTGCGGCGGCGAGCACAGCCATGCGGATGTGCTAGGCATCGAAAATCTCGCCGTCAAAGGCATGCAGGGCCGCGGCGTGCTGATCGATCTGGCCGCGCATTTCGGGCGCGAGTGCCGCACGGTCGGCTACGACGATCTCATGCACGTGATGGCAGCGGACAAGGTCGAAGTCGAACGCGGCGACATGCTGGTGTTGCGCACCGGGTTCGCCGAGATGGTGCTGGAGATGAACAAACAGCCCGACGAAGCCGTGCTCGCGAGCCATTGCAGCGCACTCGACGGCCGTGACGAACGGCTGCTGCAATGGATCAGCGATTCGGGCATTGCCGCGCTGGCCGCCGATAACTACGCGGTCGAACGCTATCCCGCGCGCCAGCCCGCCACGCCGGGCGAGCATCCGCTGATGCCGTTGCACCACCACTGTCTGTTCAAGCTGGGCCTGCCGCTGGGCGAGCTTTGGTATCTGCGCGATCTCGCCAACTGGCTGCGCGAACATGGCCGCACGCGCTTCATGCTCACAGCGCCGCCGCTGCGGCTGCCGGGCGCGATGGGGTCGCCCGTGACGCCGGTGGCGACCGTTTGACGTTGGTCTGATCGCACCTGTCTGAGCTCGCGCATCAATCGATCTCAATCCGGCACGAATTCGATAAGCAATCCTTCTTATCTGTCCATACACGAGACACATCGCATTCATATCATGGCTAAAGAACGAGTTTTGATCACCGGCGGCGCGGCCGGCATTGGCGCCGCGTGCGCCGCGCGCTGCGAAGCGGATGGCTACGAAGCGGTCGTGATCGACCGCGCAGGCGACGGCATTCTCGCCGACCTCACCGATACGCAGGCCACCGCCGCCGCACTCGCGCGCGCGCTCGAAGGCGGCCCGATCACGCGTCTCATCAATAACGTCGGCGTGGTCGTGCCTAACGATGCCGAGCATCAAACACTCGAAGAACTCGAACTCGCGTGGGCGCTCAATGTGCGTTGCGCGCAGCAGTGCATGCAGGCGCTGCTGCCGGGCATGAAGGCCGCGGGCTTCGGGCGCATCGTCAATATGTCGTCGCGCGCGGCGCTCGGCAAGGAATTGCGCACGGCGTATTCGGCCACCAAGGCCGCGTTGATCGGCATGACGCGTGTGTGGGCGCTTGAACTCGGTGCTTTCGGCGTGACCGCGAACGCCATCGGCCCCGGCCCCATCCGCACCGAACTATTCGATCGCGCCAATCCGCCAGGCGCGCCGCGCACGCAGGCCATCATCGATGCCGTGCCGGTCAAACGCGTAGGCACGCCCGACGATGTCGCCCACGCCGCCTCGTATCTGCTCGACGCGCGCAGCGGCTTCGTCACGGGCCAGGTGCTCTACGTGTGCGGCGGCATGACGGTCGGCGTCGCGGGAGTGTGACGATGGAAACGATCGCACTGCGTCGCGCGGGCATCGTCGGTGCGGGGAGCATCGGCGTGGCCTTCGCGATCGTGTTCGCGCGCGCAGGCTGGCGCGTGCGCCTGTTCGATCCCGATGCGCAGCGTCGTGCGGCAGCGCCCGCCGAAATCGCGCTGCGTCTCGCCGATCTCACGCGTTTCGCGCTGATCGACGAAGGCAGCGTTCAGATTGCAGAGCGCATCGACATCGTCGATACGCTCGAAGCCGCCGTGGCCAATGCCGATCTCGTGCAGGAATGCGCGCCCGAGCGCGCGGAATTCAAGCGCGATCTGTTCGTACAACTGGATAAATTCGCGCCGCCTCAGGCGATCCTCGCGAGCGCGTCGTCGTTTCTCGCGGCGTCGAAGTTCATCGACGAAAGCCTGCCGGGACACGCGCGCTGTCTCGTGGCGCATCCTGGCAACCCGCCCTATCTCGTGCCCATCGTCGAGATCGTGCCGGCGCCGTTCACGTCGGCCGCGGCCACCACGCGCGCGATCGCGCTTTATGGCGAAGCGGGCCTCATGCCCGTGCGCGTGAAGAAAGAAGTGGCCGGTTTCATTTTCAACCGCCTGCAAGGCGCGGTGCTGCGCGAAGCGTATTGCCTCGTGCGCGACGGCGTGGCTTCCGTCGACGATATCGATACGGTCATGCGCGAAGGCCTCGCGCCGCGCTGGTCGGTGATCGGCCCGTTCGAAACCGTCGATCTGAATACGCGCGGCGGCATTGCCTCGCATGCGCAGAAGATGGGGCCGTCGTACGAACACATGGGCGCCGAGCGCGGTCAGCACGATCCGTGGACACCCGAGCTGGTCGCGCAGGTGGAAGCCGCGCGGCGCACGGCTTTACCGCTCGATCAATGGGACGCGCGCGTGGCCTGGCGCGACCGTCAATTAATGCAGCTTGCGCGGCATCGAAAACACACAGGGCGCGCCGAGGACTGATTCCCTACCTCGTACCGTCCCGATCAAAACACTCGCAGCAACGCGAGAGAGACCCAAGAATTACTACGACCTGAAAGAGACACAACCATGCAGCGAGTCACTGCCTTCTTTACCGAGCTGATGCGCCGGTATCTGCCCGATCCCTTCGTCTTTGCGATCGGCCTCACTTTGCTCACGATGGCGCTGGCCGTCATCGTGCAAGGCCAGACCGTCACCGCGCTCACGACGAGCTGGGGCAAAGGCTTCTGGGCGCTGCTCGCGTTCACCACGCAGATGGCCGTGATTCTCGCCATGGGCTATGTGCTGGCCACCGCGCCGCTCACGGACCGCTTTTTGAATCGGCTGGTTTCGCATGTCGATTCGCCGCGTATGGCGATCATCGTCGCGACGCTGGTGGGCGGTATCGGCAGCTATCTGAACTGGGGTTTCGGGCTCGTGGTGGGCGGCATCGTCGCGCGCAAGCTTGCGCTGCGCGTCAAGGGCGTGCATTACCCGCTGATCATCGCTTCGGCTTATAGCGGCTTCACGCTGTACGGTCTGGGACTTTCCGCCAGCATTCCCGTGCTGATCTCCACCAAGGGACATCCGCTCGAAGCCCAGATGGGCATTATTCCGTTATCCGAAACGATTTTCTCGCCGACGATGCTGATCACGAGTCTCGTGACTATCATCACGCTGCCGCTGCTCAATGCATGGCTGCATCCGAAGGCCGGTCAGCCGGTGAAGGAAATCGATCGCGCGCTGGAGGAAGCGCCCAAGGCCGCGCCCGCAATCGATATCGACGAAGGCAAGACGCTCGCCAATCGCCTGAATAACAGCCGCCTGCTGAGCTATGTGATCGGCGCGATCGGCATGGGTTATGTGGCGCTGCATTTCGTGCAGGGCGGCTCGATCGACCTGAACCTGATTAACTTCTTTATTCTGTTTCTGGGGATTCTGCTGCTCGGCACGCCGATCCGCTATGTGGAGAAGCTCAACGAAGGCATTCGCACCATTAGCGGCATCATTCTTCAGTATCCGTTCTATGCGGGCATCATGGCGATCATGGCGTCGTCGGGGCTCGTCAATACGCTTTCCGAGGCGTTCGTCAAGGTGGCCACGCCTGCCACGCTGCCCTTCTGGGGTTTGATCAGCTCGTTCGTCATCAACTTCTTCGCGCCTTCGGGTGGCGGCCACTGGGTCATCCAGGGTCCGTTCATGATCGAAGCGGCGAAGACCATCGGCGCATCGGTGGGCCATACGTCCACGGCCGTGATGCTCGGCAATGCGTGGAACGATCTGGTGCAGCCGTTCTGGATTCTGCCCGCGCTGGCGCTCTCGCGCCTCAAGCTCAAGGACATCATGGGCTACACGGTCATCATGATGTTCTGGATCGGCATCGTGTATTCGGTGGCGATTCTGGTTTGGGGCTGATGCCGCGCATCCTGACTTTTAACGGAGATTGATCATGCTGTATCTCGTGCACATGCAGGTGCAGATTCCGCACGGCACCGACGCCGCTTACGCCGACAAACTCAAGGCCGAAGAAAAGGCCTTTTCGCAACGGCTTCAGCACGAAGGCAAATGGCGTCATTTGTGGCGCGTCGCGGGCGAATATGCGAATTACAGCGTATTCGACGTGGAGTCGAACGACGAACTGCACACGCTGCTTTCGGCGCTGCCGCTATTCCCGTTCATGAAGATCAGCGTGACGCCGCTGGCGCAGCATCCGTCCGCCATCGCGCCGAATTGAATCTGACCAGCACGGAGTAAGCCATGCCGTTTCTGATCGAGACATTCGACAAGCCTGACCACGGCCACGTGCGCGCGCGCGAACGCGACGTGCATCTGGATTTTCTCGCGCAGCATAAGCGCCTGCTGCTGGCCTGCGGCGCCAAGCTCAACGATGATGGTTCGAGCGCAGGCGGCGGCATCTATATCGTCGATGTCGAAACGCGCGAAGAAGCCGAAGCCTTTATCGCGCAGGACCCGTTTTCGCACGTCGGCCTGTTCGAGCGCGTGAGCATCGTGCGCTGGCGCAAGGCTTATGTGGATGGCGCCTGCTATCTCTAAGCCGTTTCTCTTTTAGGTTCGCCTCATCGCTCCCTCGGACGGCGCCGTCCCTGTACGGCGCCGGTTTGGCCCGTCGTGCGCCCCTCCAGCACGACGGGCCGCTTTTCAGCGGCTTGCGCAGCGTCAAAAAACCGCTGCGCGCGGCTTCTGATTCGCGCGTGCGAATAGGCGACCGCGGATATCGGTAGATGCGACGGCCTACGTCGTCGCCTACTTTTTCGCCAATTACGTCTGCATTGAGCGCGGTCAAACGCGCGCGGAGATTCCGCGCAAGCGACGCAGCACACCGATTGATTTGCCGCAAACTACGGCGATCTATCGCTTTCCTCATGCCGCCTGCTCACGCGCATCCTCTCGCCTTTTCTCGACATTTCATTCAGTCATCCTGAAAAAATGTCAGGGCATCTACCAGGTGTGATGCCGCTTCATCGGATCACTACACTACGCAGCGTTGTAAGACAACACAGCGACGGCGAGCGCGTTGTCAGATGAGCAGCTTGCCGATCTCCGCGCACTTCAATGCAATCCGATGGGATCACACATGGCATTCAGCTCCGACAAGGCTTCGTCCTTCCTCGATGGCGCGCGCTCGCCGCGCACGCAAAGCGCTCTCATTCGCCCTGGTCTGATCGGCACGATGAGCGTCGCGCTGACACTCTCCGCTTGCGGCGGTTCGATTTCGCCAACGGGCAACGGTACGGTCGAAAACACCACTGCGCCCGTGGTCGCATCGGCGAGCCAGAACGCGGATAGCCCGAACGTTGCGGGCGATACCAGCAGCGATACCCCGCCCGTCACGCCGCTCACGCCGGCCAGCGACGCATCCGATAACACCACGCCCACCCCACCCACCACACCAGGCTTCCAGGTCGGCACGACCACGAGCGATAGCGCGCTGCCGCCCGAACCCACGCTGCCTGCAACGAGCCAGTTGTGCGCGACGCTCAACGCGCATCTCACCACGCTGCCCAACGGCCTGCTGCCCGATAGCGCAGACGCCACCAACACCGCACCCGACACCACGCGCATCCAGAACGCTCTCACGAGTTGCACGAACGCCGCCAGCACCGGCCTCGCCACCAACAAAATCGTGCACCTCATGGCTGGCCCCGACAGCGCGAACGCCTTCCTCTCCGGCCCGCTCACACTGCCCACCGGCGTCACACTCTGGATCGACGGCGGCGTCACGCTCTATGCCTCGCGCGATCCGCGCCAGTTCGACAAAACCAAAGGCACGGCAAGCTGCGGCGTGATCACGTCGAGCGACAACGGCTGCAACGCCCTCATCACCGCCGCCAAAACGAGCAACAGCGCCGTGATGGGCGACGGCGCCATCGACGGACGCGGCGGCAGCCCGCTCCTCAGCAGCATTCCCGGCGACCCGGCGCTGCTCAAAAGGCCGGACGGCACGGCCATGAGCTGGTGGGACATCGGCTGGCAGGCCAACGTCGTGCAGAACGCTTCGCAGAACAATCCGCGTCTTATCCAGATCAACAACGGCCGCAATTTCACGCTCTATCGCATCACGCTGCAGAATGCGCCCAAATTCCACGTCGTACCGAGCGGCATCGACGGCTTCACGGCCTGGGGCGTGAAAATCTTCACGCCAACCGCCGCTTACGAGGCGATGACGAATTACCTGGGCGCGCCTTACAGCACACTCAACGCAAAGAACACCGACGGCATCGACCCCGCCAGTTCCGGGCCGATCACGAGCAACCCAGGCAACCCCGGCAAGCTCACCGGCGACGCCAGCAACATCCTCATCGCCTATACGTCGATTCGCACCGGCGACGACAACATCGCCATCAAGGGCGGCACAGGCACGGTCAACGGCCGCACCTATAACGTCACGATCGCGCACAGCCACTTCTACGAAGGCCACGGCATGTCGATCGGCAGCGAATCCGCGGGATCGGATAACGGTCTGGCCAATGCCGATGTCACCGCGCTGGACGGCGTCTATCCGAGTGTGAGCAACGTGAATGTCTACGACCTCGTGATGGATGGCGCGGACAACGGCCTGCGCATCAAATCCGACTGGAGCCGCAGCGGCCTGATCGCCAATATTCATTACCAGAATGTCTGCATCCGCACGGCCGACCCCACGGCTGCGCTGAAACCTCAAGCGCTGATCTTTTCGCCTTACTACAGCCCGACGACCAATGCGGGGCTTTATCCGAACTTCCGCAATATCAGCCTCGACGGTATTCGTATCGTCAATGCTTCGGGCTATACGTTCCAGGGCTTCAATACGACGAATCCGATCCTCGCGGGCAAAGGCTGGTCGGCCGGAACGCCTGGGCTGCCGAATCCGCCCGTGGTGAATCCGCTGCAGATTACGCTCAATAACGTCGTGGCCGATGTCGCGCCGCTTTCGATTGCGGCCGCGGATGCGCAGATCGGCGTGGGCGCGGGCGGCACGAATCTGCCGCTGCAAGGGCTGGGCAATGGCGTCGCGCTCACCCAGACAGCGAGCGGCGCGGCGAATCCGCCGGTCGATTGCAGCCTGGCGTTCGTGCCGTTTCCGGGAAGTCTGGGCGCGCGTGCGGCGCGTTAAAAGGCGCTCCTCGCGGGATTCGCCGGCTCGGGCACACCGCTTGCTGACACCTTACCGCGTCAAATCAGCCCAGTCGCGGCGCGAGCCAGAGCGAGCTTGCGCCGCCCACACGCGAGGAGAAAATCGACCATGCTGAAAATGGCTCTGTTCTTTGCTATCGTGGCCGTTATAGCGGCTCTGCTTGGTTTCACCGGTATTGCCGCCGGTGCGGCCGCCATCGCCAAGATCCTGTTCTTCATCTTCCTGATCCTGTGCGTTGCGTTTCTGCTGCTCGGGGTATTCGTCGCGAAGAAGATCGTCGATTAGCGGTGCGGGCCGGCGCCGCCATTGCGGTAGCGCCGGCCTCGCAAGCCCTGTTATTGCCCGCCGCGCGGCGTTCGCCCGCGCACGATTCCCGCCTCGCCGCCCGCCTTTCCCGCCTTCGTTTGACGCGCTCTTAAATTTTTCATGTCAGAAACTTAAACCAAGTTTCATTTTGAAGGCCATTTTCGACACGTACCTGTAATTGCATTTCCTTAAATTCTCGGTTCCTGCTGTATCGCTGCGGCCATGTGAATTGGACTCCTAACCACACGCTCGTCCATACGCATGGTGACTTATCTTTCTACTACGGAATCGACATGAAAAAAGCGTTGTTGAATACTCTCGCGCTCGCCACCCTGGCTGCGTCGTCGATGGCGCATGCGCAAAGCAGCGTCACCCTGTACGGCACCGTCGATGCGGGGCTCGACTACATCAGCAACCAGAAATCGTCGGCGGGCCACGGCGCTACGTATGGGATGCAATCGGGTAACGTCAGCACGAGCCGTTGGGGCCTGCGTGGCTCCGAAGACCTCGGCAACGGCCTCCGTGCGATCTTCGACCTCGAAAACGGTTTCTCGACCGTCACCGGCAAGGGCTCGAACGGCGGCTACATGTTCGGTCGTCAAGCATGGGTCGGTCTGTCCAGCAGCCAGTACGGCACGGTCACGCTGGGCCGCCAGTATGACGCGCTGGTCGATATGATCGCGCCGATGTCGGCAACCGGTTCGGGCTTCGGCGGCAATATCGCCGATCACCCGTTCGACAACGACAACCTGAACAACGACGTTCGCATGAACAATGCGATCAAGTTCCGCAGCGCGACCTACGCAGGCTTCCAGGCCGAGGCAGCCTTCGCGTTCAGCAACCAGGGCGGCGGTTTCTCGCAGAACGACGCCTACACCTTCGGCGCGTCGTGGAACGGCGGCCCGCTGAACGTGGCGGTCGCGTACTTCCAGGGCAACCAGCCGGGCTCGACCACGGGCGGCGCGCTGTCGGCCGGCACCAGCACCGACAACGATCCGATGTTCGTTGCCGCGCGCACGCGCACGCTGGGCGCAGGCGCGAGCTACACGATCGGCGCGGCCAAGGTTGGCGCCGTGTTCACGCGCACGATGATCGCTTCGCCGACGGAAATCGCACAAGGCGGCTCGCTCAACACCTTCGACGCGGACTACCTCACGTTCAACAACTACGAACTGAACGGCCGCTATCAGCTGACGCCGCAATTCAGCCTGGGCGGTTCGTACGTCTACACCGACGGTTCGCTCAGCCGCGCTGCGGGCAACGCATCGCCGCACTGGAACCAGTTCATGCTGCAGGCCGATTACGCGCTGTCCAAGCGCACCGACCTGTACCTCGAAGGCGTGTATCAGCGCGTGTCGGGTGCGAACGGTATCGCCGTGCTGGGCAATGCGTCGATCTACAGCCTCGCAGCTTCGTCGAGCAACACGCAGGCTGTCGTGGCAGCAGGCATGCGCCTGAAGTTCTGATGATGCAGGCGCAAGCCTGAACAGAGCGAAACAGACGCGGCGGCGTGAGCGGTCTTGACGACCCTCGCGCCGCCGCGTTGCTTTTTACGCTTCAGGATCGTTGCGAATCACGAGTTCCTGAAAGCCGGTTTGCGCGTCGTGCTCGCGCGTGAAGCGGTAACCGGGCAGCAGCGTCAACAGCACTTCTGCTGTCGTGCGCACAATGCAGCCAGGCGCAACATGACCGCCCAGCACCCGGCCCTGCGCATCCGAAACGCTCATATGCAGATGCGCGCCATTTACGGCTAGCGAGCCTGCCAGCGTGAGAATTTCGTAATCGCCACGCAGCGAGGTGGGCTGATCGACGCCCGCGAAGCGCAATTCCACCGCGCTCAGACTGCCGATTCCCTGCACGACATAAGCGGCTTCGGCGCGATGCAGCGCCAGCGCAAGACCGAGCGCCTGGCGCAGATCGTCGCCGGGAGAAAGCCTGATGGGTAGCGCCTGCATGAACGGCTCCACGTGCGGTTTGGGCATGACAGATTAAATCACGTTGCCGCGCGGCACAGCGTAGTATCGATTTCGTGCGAACGATTCGAGGCCCGCTCATGTCCCAGGCTGCACGCACGGTGTTGTTCGGCGCATTCGATCGCCATAATTTCGGCGATCTGCTGTTTGCGCATGTGCTCGCTCGTCTGCTCGCGCCGCGCGAGCCGGTTTTTGCGGGCCTGGTCACGCGCGATCTGCGGGCGTTCGGCGGTCATGCGGTGCATGCGATCGGTGAAATCGCTGCGGGCCAAACGCCTGTCGATCTCATTCACGCAGGCGGTGAGTTGCTCACCTGCAATGCGTGGGAAGCCGCTGTCATGCTGACGCCGCCAGAACGCGTGCAATCGATGATCGAAGAAGAAAGCGCATGGTGCGCGAATCCGCTTGCCTGGTCGCGGCAGCAGTTGGGAATCGCAACGCGCTCGCCTTATGTGCTTTCGAAATCCTTATTGCCCAGATTGCGAATCGCACGCATCGCCTTTCATGCAATGGGCGGCGCAGCGCTGGATCAACGCGACAATCTCTTTCAGCAGGAAGTCATCGACAAACTCCAGCACGCCGATGCAATCACGGTGCGGGACGCAAAAACGCAAATGCATCTGCAAACACGCGGTATTGATGCGCCCGTTACTCCCGATCCGGCCGTCATGGTGGCCGACCTGTTCGGCGCGCACATCGCAAAGCGCGCCACACAAACACCGCTCGACGCAATAAAAAGTGCCTTTCCGCAGGGCTTTTCTGCGATCCAGTTCGACGCGAGCTACAGCGACGACGCCACGCTCGACGTGCTCGCGCGTGAGCTTTCGCGCATGGCACAGGAAGAGAACATCGGCATCGTGCTGTTTTGTGCGGGCATTGCGCCCTGGCACGACGATCGCGCACTCTACGAGCGACTGAAACAACGCCTGCCGATAAAAGCCGTGCTGTTCGATTCACTCGACATCTGGGACATCTGCGCGTTGATCGCATCGAGCCGCGTCTACGCAGGCAGCAGCCTGCACGGCCGTATCGTGGCGATGGCGTTCGCACGGCCACGCATCAACATCGTGCACAGAGAATACGGAGACCAGCCATTGCAGCCGCCCAAACAAGCCGCTTTTGCAGCAACGTGGGAGCCGGAAGACGTCGCCGCGACGACGTATGTAGACCAACTCGCGGATGCCGTTCACGCAGCGCTGCGTGCAGATCCCGGCTTGCTGCACGACACCGCCAGCGATCTGGTGCGCCGTTATCGTGCGGCCTTTGCAGCATCGGCCCTGTAAAACAAGGCCTGAAACGCAGCTGGCCCGCCGGCGAAGTGCGCCTTGTGAGCACATTTCGCACGACGGGCCAGCTGTGACGCTTGCCTCTCGACGCGCGGGCGAACCGGCCGATCCGCCGCGCGCGCTGTTCAGCTTACGTTTTCAGACAGTCAGGCTTCGATTCGAAGCGTTGACTTAGAAGCGGTGACGCAGACCAACCGTAGCAGCGACCTGGTTTTGCGTGGTCGACGGCGACAGCGTGTTGATCATGGCGACGTTAGCCTGGCCAGCGCCGAACGAGCCCGATGCGTGCTGGTAGACGCCTTCGACGTACACGTCGGTGCGCTTCGACAGCGAGTAGTCAGCTTGCAGCGAAGCCGTCTGCCACTTCGGATCGGTCGAACCAGCCGAGTTCTTCAGCTTGCCGTCCGTGAACGTGTACGCTGCTTCCAGGCTCAGAGCCGGGGTCAGCGCGTAGCGGCCGTTCAGTTCGAAGTTGTCGAGGTGCAGGTTTGCGCCCGACTGGATGTTGAACGTCGAACCTGCGTTGTCCGAACCGGCCAGCAGGTTTTCGTACTGCGTGTGGGTCCACACGAAGCCGACCGTTGCCGGGCCGTACGTGTAGTTCACGCCTGCGCCCATCGTGCGCTGCGTTTGCGCCGTCAGGTTGTAGTTGTTGCCGTTGCCAGCACCGACTGCGCCGCTAGCCGAGTTCGACAGGCTCGTCGAGTTGTTGATCTGCATGTACGCGGCCGATGCGTTCAGCGGGCCGTTGTTGTACGAAGCACCCACGCTCCATGCGCGGTTGTTCGAGAACTGGCCAGCGTCGTTGCTGAAGCCGTACATGCCGCCGAACTTGAAGCCAGCGTAGTTGACGCTCGTGTACTTGACAGCGTTCTTGACCGAGAACGAGTGGTCGAGGTTGTCGTTGTCGAACGGGTGAGCCGTCAGGTTGTTGCCGTAGCCTGCGCCCGTTTCCGACAGCGGCGACAGGAAGTCAACCATCGAGTCGTACTGGCGACCCAGCGTCAGCGTACCGAAGCGGTCGCTTTGCAGACCGACGAACGCCTGACGGTTGAACATCGTGCTGGCTTCCGTGTCCTTGCCGTTGTTCAGGTTGAAACCGTTTTCCAACGTGAAGATGGCATGCAGACCGCCGCCCAGGTCTTCGCTGCCTTTCAGGCCGAAGTACGTGTCCGACAGCGCGCCGCTGCCTTGATTCCACGTCGAGTGGCCGCCTGCGTTGTTCGCGTAGACGATACCCGCATCCAGCGAACCGTACAGCGTGACGCTGCTTTGTGCGTGAGCCGAAACTGCGAACGCGCTCAGGACGCCCGCGATGATCAGAGTGTTCTTCATGACTTTCCTAAAGTAACTTGCTTGACTTGCTTGACTTGCAGATCGCGCAGAAAGGCATCCGGGTATTGGACGCATTCCGCAATCTCCGGCGAAGTTTAAGTGCCACAGCCATGTAATCGGATGATTTACGCGGTGGAACAGATATTTGCTAAATATGGAAATATCGAGTTTTCGGCGCTTAAAACCTTGTCTCAAAAGGGAAAAACGCCATCGACGCCGTCATCTGCCTGTCACACACCTGTGGCAATCACGCGACGCTGTTGTCAAGTTATCGAATTTGATTATTGTCAAATTCAGCCCAATTAGAGCCTGACCCGCATGGTAATATTTCGCCGTCTGAGGTAACTCCGGAACAGTTACCGAAGATAAAAGGGGTGACCGAGTCTGCGGCCACCCCTTTTTCATTTGTGCGGTGATTTGTCGCGCACCGCCTTTCATTACGTCCAATTGCGTTGAATTAGCGTCAGGCATACGAAAGCCGGCACAACCGATAATCGGTCGCGCCGGCTTGAGAAAATCCGCTACGTTATTTACATCTGGTTACGCACAATACCGCGAATTAATGGAACTTATTAATGCGCACCTGCGGCACTCGATGCGTCCGCAGCACTACGCGAAGGCCGCGTAATCCAGATCAGCGGAATGATGGCGATAAAGATGATCGCCGAGATATAGAAAATATCGTTCAGTCCCATGACGGCCGCCTGCGCATCCACCGAACTGTTGAACAGCGCGTAGGCCGAGTTGCCGCTCAGGTGCAGCGACTGTTGCACGTTGTCCATCTGCTGCGTGAACACCGGATTGGTCGGGCTCGCCTGCTCCGAGAGCCGCACGTGATGCAGGATCGTGCGGTCGTTGAAGGCGTTGCCGATCAGCGATGTGCCCACGGCCCCGCAGAACGTCCGCGCGAAATTGGACAGCCCCGCAGCCGCCGGAATCTTCTCGGGCGGCAGGCCCGAAAGAATGATCGACGTGAGCGGCACGAAGAACATCGCCATCGGGATGCCTTGCAGCAGCGTGGGCAACACGATGTCCCAATGCGAGACATCGGTATAGAACTGCGTGCGCATCATGAACACCACGGCAAAGCCCACGAACGCCACGGTCGCGATATAGCGCGGATCGCTGCGCGGCAGCAGGCGGCCGATGATCGGCGTGAGCAGCACCGCGAACACGCCGAGCGGCGCGGTAGCAAGGCCCGAATCCACCGCGCGATAGCCCAGATAGCCCTGCATCCATTGCGGCAGCAGCACCAGCGTGCCGAAGAACATGCCATAGGCCACTGAAATCGAAATCGTGCCGCCCGCGAAATTGCGCTGCGTAAACAGGCGGATATCGACCACGGGGTTCTCCGCCGTCAGTTCCCAGACGATGAAGAACGCGAAGCCCACCAGCGCGATCAAGCCGAGCGCGACGATCAGCGGCGAATCGAACCACGCGAGATCCTTGCCCTTGTCGAGCATGATCTGCAACGACGCGACCCAGACGACCAGCAGGCCCAGACCCACGCCATCGATCGGCAAACGCCGCGTGGGCGATTCGCGCTCGCGATAGATCGCCCATGTCACAGCCGCCGCAAACAGGCCCACAGGAATATTGATGTAGAAGATCCACGACCAGTTGTAGTCGTAGGTGATCCAGCCGCCCAGCGAAGGACCGGCGATCGGGCCGACCAGCGCGGTCATCGACCAGAGCGCGAGCGCCGTCGACGACTTCTGTTTCGGCCACGAACCCAGCAGCAGCGCCTGCGAAAGCGGCGCGAGCGGCCCGGCCACGACGCCTTGCACAATCCGCGCGCCGAGCAGCGTGGGCAGATTCGGCGCGATGCCGCACAGCCACGAGGCCAGCACGAACAGCAGGATCGAACTGACGAACAGCTTCACGGTGCCGAAGCGCTGCGTGAGCCAGCCCGTGAGCGGAATGGAAACGGCATTGGCCGCCGCGAAGATGGTGATGACCCACGTGCCTTCGTCGACGGATACGCCGAGGTCGCCCGAAATCGTCGGGATCGCCACATTGGCGATCGACGAATCGAGCACGTTCATGAACATCGCCAGCGACACGGCAACGGTGCCGAGCGCGAGCTTGCCGCCGCTGAGCGGCGCGGGAGAGTGCGGTGCAGACATGGAATACGGATGTGATGGGCCAGGGACCGGCGGCGAGGCGCAGGCCACCCGGGAGCCTGGCAGAGCCTCGCGCGCCGATCAATGCCTGGACGCGCACTAGATTCTGACGCTGGAAGCAATAATGCCTGCCTCACATGCGCTTACTTCGATTAATCAGGTATCCATATTATCTACACCGCAGCGCTTACTCGCTCTGGAAATTCACCGTGCGCTTCGCGCGTTCGTCCACGTTGAGCGAAAACACGTCGGGGCGCGCGTAGTGGCCCACCACATCGAAGTCGTAACGTGCGCGCACGAGTTCGTCGGTATCGATCTGCGCCGTCACGAGGCCGGTCTCGCCGTGCAGCGGGCCCGCGAGAATATCGCCGAGCGGCCCGACGATCACGCTGCCGCCGTTGATGAGCGGGCGGGCCGGGTCCCAATGCGGCACGTCGATGCCGAGCGCCGCCGGCGAAGGCTGCACCTGACACGCGCTCACCACGAAGCAGCGCCCTTCGTGCGCGATATGGCGCATCGAGCACTGCCAGATCTCGCGTTCGTCGACGGTCGGCGCGCACCAGACCTGCACGCCCTTCGCGTACATCGCCGTGCGCAGCAGCGGCATATGGTTTTCCCAGCAGATGGCCGTGCCCGCCACGCCCGCAGCGGTCTGCACCACCCGCAGCGTCGAGCCGTCGCCCTGCCCCCAGATCAGCCGCTCGGTGCCCGTGGGCATGAGCTTGCGGTGCTTCGCCACCAGGCCTTCGCGCGGATCGAAGAACAGCGCCGTGCAATACAGCGTGTTGCCCGAGCGCTCGATCACGCCGATCACAATCGACGCTTCGCAGCGCGCGGACAGCGCCGCGAGCGCATCGGTTTCGGCGCCCGGCACGTCGATGGCGTTGTCGTAATAGCGCGCAAACGCCTCACGCCCTTCGGGCAGACGATAGCCCAGCCGCGTGCCGAAGATTTCGCCCTTCGGATAGCCGCCCAGCAGCGCCTCGGGCATCACGACGAGCGACGCGCCCGCGGCGCGGATCGCCTCTTCGAACGACAGAATGTGCTCCAGCGTGGCCGCTTTGCCCTGCGGCAGCGAGCCGATCTGCAAGGCGGCGAGAGTCGATTTCGGCATGATGTTTTTCTCCGTGATTCAGGTTCGGATTCAGGTTCGGCGAGTCGAATCCGTATGATGGAGGGGTCAAAACCTCGCGCCCACGCGCGCCGCCACTTTCTGCTATGCATGCCAGTGATATCTCCGGCGTCGATCTGAATCTGCTGAAGATTTTCGAAGCCCTGTTCGAGGAAGGCGGCGCGAGCCGCGCGGCGATCCGGCTGGACATGACGCAATCCGCCGTGAGCGCCGCGCTCAAACGCCTGCGCGTGCTCTACGACGACCGCCTCTTCACACCGACCGGACGCGGCCTCGCGCCCACTTCGCGCGCGCGCGAACTCAAGCCGGTCGTGAGCGAAGCGCTCGATCGCGTGCGCCAGAGTCTGGCGATCGCGTCGCCGAAACCCGCCAGCTTTCATGGCCGCGCCGTCGCCATCGGTCTGTCCGACGATTTCGAACTGGCGCTGGGCCAGCCCATCATCGCGCAGGTGGCGCGGCACGCGCCCGGCTTGCGCGTGATCTTTCGGCAGACTTACAGCCAGATCGTGAGCGACAGTCTTGCGAATCAGGAGATCGATCTGGCCATCGCGGCGGGCGGTTTCGGCGCGCGCGGGTTGAGCCATCAATCGCTCGGTCAGGGCGACTATGCGTGTCTCGTCGATGCGGCCTCGCTCGCGCCAGCGGGCAAGGACGATCACACCGCGCTCACGCTCGAGGCTTTCGTTGCGCGCGGGCATATTCTGGTTTCGTCGGGCGGCGTGGTCGGTATCGTCGATGAAGCGCTGGCCGCGCAAGGTCTGAAACGCACGGTGATCGCATCCACCACGCATTTCGCCGGCCTGCCGTATCTGCTCAAGGGCACGCAGGCGGTCGCCACCATTCCGCGCCATGCCGCCAGCGCCATCGCCGCGCTTACGGGGCTGCGCCTGGTCGAATGTCCGCTCGCCTTGCCCGGTTATCCGATCGAACTCGGCTGGCGCGCGAATGCGCTGCGCGATGTGGCCGTGGCGCGCGTGCGCGATGCCATCGGCGCATGTGCGTATTTACTGGGCGCCTGACGTATTGCGGGCAAGAGCGGGCGAAAGGCCCGCGCCGCAAAAAAATTTTCCTGCCAGCGACGGATTTCTCCCGCTGCCCCGTTCAAGTGAAACAAGGACGCACGAAGGCCGTGCGTTCCATCACGAACAACGGGAGGAAATCCATGCCTCGCAAGCCGCTTTTGTCATTCCGATCGATTGTCGTCGCCGCTACGCTCGCGCTCGCGGGCACCGGCGCGTTCGCGCAGACCGTCATCATCGCCCCTAACGCGCCGCCGCCGCCGCGCGTGGAACACGTGCCGCCGCCGCGCGCGGGCTACGCCTGGGACCCGGGCCACTGGCGCTGGAATCATGGCGCCTATGTCTGGGCGCCCGGCCACTGGCAGCCGGTACGCGTGGGCTACCGCTGGGTGCCCGGCCACTGGATCGCGCGCGGCCCCAACTGGCGCTGGGTGCCGGGCCATTGGGCCTGAGGCGGCGAGCATGAAAACGCTGCTCCTCATCGCCATTGCCGCGGCGGTCCTCGCGGGCTGCGTGGTCGTGCCCGCGCGCCCCGCGTATTACCGGCCCGCGGTCGTCGTATATTGAACGCTCGCGAACCGGCCGACGCCGCCGCCACGGCGGCTCGGCCCGAACCCGCGCAGGCCCCGGGAGGCCACGACGATGACTTTCGCGCTGCCGCCGGCGCCGGGATGCGCCCGGCGCCGGCCGCTGACGATACGCCACGGTACGGTGTCTTGAACGACGATCAGGAACACGAATCCGCGCGCCATCCGGCATCGGCAAGCCGCCAGGCGGACCCCGATGCGCCACTCATCGCCCGCGTTGGCGCGCGCGATGCGGGCGCGGTGCGCACGCTCGTCGCGAACAAGCTGCCGCGCCTGCTCGCGCTCGCCACCCGCATGCTGGGCGACCGCATGGAAGCCGAAGACGTCGCCCAGGAGGCGTTCATGCGTATCTGGAAACAGGCGCCGCACTGGCGCAGCGGCGAGGCGAAATTCGATACCTGGCTGCACCGCGTCGCGCTCAATCTGTGCTACGACCGCCTGCGCGGCCATCGCGAAGCGCCCGCTGCCACGGCCGACGCCTTGCCCGATGAAGCCGATCCCGCCGCGCGGCCCGACGAACAACTGGAATCGCGCGTGCGCGACGCGCGTGTGCGCGATGCGCTGGCCGCATTGCCCGTGCGCCAACGCGAAGCGCTGGTGCTCACTTACTATCAAGAACTTTCGAACGCCGAAGCCGCCGGCCTGATGGACATCACGGTCGACGCGCTCGAAAGCCTGCTGGCGCGCGCCCGGCGCAGCTTGCGCGCACAACTGGCCGGCGAAAGCGCCGGCAAGGATCGAGCATGACACCCGAACGATTCCACACACTCGTCGAAGCCTATGGCGCCGATCCGCGCCGCTGGCCACAGGACGAACGCGCCGACGCGCTCGCGTGGGCCCGCGCGCATCGCACGCAGGCCGATGCCGTGCTGCAGGAAGCGCTCGCGCTCGACGCGTGGCTCGCGCGCGATCTCGTTGCGCCGCCCTCGCGCGCCTTGGTCGAGCAGATCGTGGCGAGCGCGCCCGTGGCCGTGCCGGTGCAGGCGAAGCCGGATCGCGCGAAGCGCAAGCGCTTCTGGTGGTCGGGCGCGGCATTCGCGGGCGTGGGGATCGCAGGGGCGCTGGCCGGCGCGATGGCGATGTCGATGTTGCTGCCCGCGAACACGCTCAATAATTTTCACGCGCAACAGGAAGCGCTGCACGAAAGCAGCTATATGGATTCGAGTTTCGGCGGTTCGAGCGCCGATTGGGGTGATGAATGAACGCACGCTCGTGGAAGGTGCTGATTGTGGGATCGGTGCTGCTCAATGTGTTTCTGCTCGGCGGGATCGCGGGCGGCGCATGGCGCTGGTTCGCCGCGCGCGATGCACGCGAGGCGCAGGCGCAAACACAGACACAAACGCAAGCGCCGCCCGCCCAACGCGCCGCGCTGCGCTTTGCCACCGACAATCTCCCGCCCGAGCGGCGCGAGCAATTCATCGACGCGCTCAAGGCCGCGCGTCGCGAAGGCCGCGAAGACGCCCGCGCGGCGCGCGAGGATCGGCGTGAAGTGCTGGATCTGTTGGCTGCGCCGCAACTCGACCGCGCCGCGCTCGACGCTGCGCTGGCGCGCACGCGCGCAGCCGATAGCGCTTTGCGCGCGAAGGTGGAAAGCGGTGTCGCCGATTACGCGGCCACGCTCACGCCCGAAGAGCGCGTGAAGTTCGTCGAAGGTCTGGAGCGCAGCGGTCAGTGGCGTTTGCCGCCGCAGCAGCGCAAAGCGGTTTCGCAGGCGAGTTCCGCACCGTAATTGGCGCGGTAATCAACCTGACACTCGCACGAGGCGAAAAAATATCGGCGGAACCGCGACGGATTCATGCGCGAGCGGCGTTTAAGGACTGTACGCAACACCTGAACGCCCCTCAATCGACCTGACAAGGACCGCGCATGGACAGCCAGCCCACCGCCCGCGCCGCCGCGATCGCCATGAATCGCTTTGGTCTGGGTGCACGCGCCGACGAAGCGCCGCCCGCCGATCCGCAGCGCTGGCTGCTCGATCAGTTCGCGCGCTACGAACCGTTGCCTGCGGCGTGGCGCGAAGAACCCGGCGCGGTCGCGCTGGCGACGCGTTTTGGCGAAGAGCGCCAGCAAGGCATGGCGAATCAGGCCGAGGCAAGCGCACCGGCATCGGCTCCGACGCCAGCATCATCGCCGCAAGCCGCTCGCCAGGCGGTCAATCGTGCGATCCGGCGTGAAAGCGTCGATATCTATCGCAGTGCGGTGAACGCGCGCCTCACCAGCGCCTTGCAAACCGATACGCCATTTGTCGAGCGTCTCGTGCATTTCTGGTCGAATCATTTCGCCGTTTCCGTCGATAAGCCGGCCATCGCGGGTCTGGCCGGCGCGTTCGAAATGGAAGCGATCCGCCCGCACGTGCTCGGCAATTTCGAGCAGATGCTGGTGGCCGTCGAACAACATCCGGCGATGCAGCTTTTTCTCGACCAGACGCGCTCGGTCGGACCGGACAGCCGCGCCGCACAGCGCGCCGATCAACGCGATCCCGCGCACAAACGCGGCCTCAACGAAAACCTGGCACGCGAGATCATGGAACTGCACACGCTGGGCGTGCGCACCGGCTACACGCAGGACGACGTAACCGAATTCGCGCGTGCGCTCACCGGCTGGAGCGTGGCCGCGGCACGCGGCCCGCAGCCTGGCAATGCGCAGCCTGGCGCGTTTGTGTTTCGCCCCGCCCTGCACGAACCCGGCACACGCACGGTGATGGGCCGCCAATATGATCAGGATGACGAACTACAGGCGCTGGCGATATTGCACGATCTTGCGCACGCGCCCGCTACGAGCCGCCATATTGCGTTCCAGCTTGGCCGCCATTTCGTCGCCGATAACCCGCCGCCCGCGCTCACCGATCGCCTCGCCCTCGCCTTCGAACAAAGCGGCGGCGATCTGCCGACGGTTTATCGCGCGCTGATTGCAGCGCCGCAAGCGTGGTCCGCGCCCGACACCAAGTTCAAGACGCCGTGGGAATGGACTGTTTCGTCGATGCGCGCGCTCGGCTGGCGCGATCGCGGCGATCTGAACGCGGCGCCCTTGCTCACGCAACTCGGTCAGCCGGTCTGGCGGCCCGGTTCGCCCGCGGGCTACGACGATATCGCCGCCAGTTGGGCCGCACCCGATGCGCTGGTGAGGCGCGTCGAAGTCGCCCAGCGTTTCGCCGCGCGCGTGGGCGACCGCCTCGATCCGCGCGCGCTCGCGCCGACAGTCCTGCCCGGCACGCTCACGCCGCCCACCGCCACGGCCGTCGCGCATGCGGAAAGCGCACCGACTGCGCTTGCCCTGCTGCTCGTTTCGCCCGATTTTTTGAGGAGATAACCGCCATGCTCTCCCGCCGCCATTTTCTGTGCGTTGCCGCTGCCGGTGCAGGCGCGATGCTCGTCGCCCCGCAGATCGTGTTCGCGCATGCCGCCACCGATCGTCGCTTCGTGTTCGTGATCCAGCGCGGCGCCGCCGATGGTCTGAACATCGTCGTCCCTTATGCTGAGCCTGCATACGCGGGGCTGCGTGGCGCACTCGCCATCGATACGGCCAACGCCACCAAACTCGATGGCACCTTCGCGCTGCATCCCGCGCTCGCGCAGACCGCGCAGATGTATCGATCGGGGCAGGCGCTGTTCGTGCATGCGGTGGCCTCGCCTTATCGCGACCGCTCGCATTTCGACGGCCAGAATGTGCTGGAAACCGGCGGGCGTTCGCCGTATCAGGTCAAGGACGGCTGGCTCAACCGGCTGGTCGCGCAGGTGGGCGGCACGCGCGAAAACGCCATTGCGTTCGCGCCTACCGTGCCGCTCGCCTTGCGCGGTGCGGCGCGTGCGACTTCGTATGCGCCCTCCGCATTGCCTGCCGCAACCGACGATCTGCTCACGCGCGTTTCCGCGCTTTACGAAGGCGACGCGCAACTGCACGGTCTCTGGAATTCGGCGATGACGGCGCGCGGGCTCGCAGGCGATGCGAGCGCGAAGCAGGACCCGGCGAGCGTAGGCAAACTCGCGGCCGGTTTTCTTGCGCGCGCGGACGGCCCGCGCATTGCGATGATCGAAACCGGCGGCTGGGACACGCATAGCGCGCAGAACGCGCGGCTCGCGAATCAGTTGAAGGCGCTCGACACGATGATTGCGGCGCTGCGCGACAACCTCGGCTCCGCGTGGGACAACACAACCGTGCTGGTGGCGACCGAGTTCGGCCGCACCGCGGCGGCCAACGGCACCGGCGGCACCGATCACGGTCAGGGTTCGGTCGCGATGCTGATGGGCGGCGCGGTTGCAGGCGGCCGCGTGATCGCCGATTGGCCCGGTTTGCGCCCGGGCGATCTTTACGAATCGCGCGATCTCAAGCCCACCGCTGCACTCGATGCGTTGATCGCAGGCGCCGCCGCCGAAAGCCTGCAACTCGATCCGCAGCGCACGGCTGCCGCGCTGTTCGCGCAAGCAGGCGCGACAAAACCCATCACAGGACTTATACGCGCCTGATTCCCCAACCCGTAAGCAACGATAAAACCATCTTCAAGGAGGAACTCTTATGAAACCCCGAATCTATTTCGGTCTACTGATGTGTTCCGCGCTGCTCTCTGCGTGTGTAGTCGAACCTGCTCGCCCGCCCGAGCCCGCACCGCGCGTAGAAGTCGTGCCGCCCGCGCCTCAACCCGGCTACCACTGGGTCAAAGGCCACTACCGCTGGGAAGGCAATCATTGGCAATGGATACCGGGACACTGGGCCTGAACGGCGCAAAGCCGATTGTGATCAACAGGCGATGATCAAGGTCGTACAGACGACGCGCTTTTACTGAGCATCGTCGTCTGCAGAATTGAATACGGCGGTGCGTTGAAATTGACGCACCGCCGTATTTTTTTAATTAGCTATCCAGATCGAAAACCGGGTCGGTCTTGATCGAATCGTAGATTTCGGCCATCGGCATATCGCCCACCTGGCTGCGGATATAGGCTCCGAACGCGCGTTCGTACAACTCGCGGCCCGCTGGTGCGGCCAGCGTCAGTTCGAAACATTCGAGAACGAATTCGGCCATTCTGTCTGCATCGACGAGAAGGGTTTCTGCTTTCCTCTGATCCATTCGTGCACCCTGCGGCAGCGCCGCCCATCCATTACAAGCCGCGAATCTTACCCCAAGTCCGACCGGACCGTGATAGCGAGTCTAACGCTTTTTAACCTTGCCGGACGTGCCATTGCGATGACTGGGTCATTTCCCCTTCAATTGACCCTGCAGCGCGCGCCCGAGTGTTGACCGGCATCATTTCGCGGGGAAACGGTGCGCCTATAGTCAAGGGCGGTCACAGACGGTCAAGGGCGGTCATTTGCGAACGTTCACGACCACAACGAGGAAACCAGCGCAAACCGATAGTCACCCCATTACTGCAGGAGCAATCCATGTCGATCAAGCAGACCGAAGTCGTGGCGGCAAAACAATCCGTTGTCAGGGCGAATAGCGAAACAGACGCCGACGTCATTCGCCTCTCGCCTGATGTGCAGGAAATCATCTCGGCGATGCAACCCGGCGTGCGCTACAACACACGCGAACTCGCGAAACTGGTGGGTATTCGTGCACCGGCCTTGAATACGGTGCTTATCCAGGCCCTGCAAACAGGCGCAATCCGTGAAGCCGGGCGATCGGCCGATAACCGCTACTGGATACCCACAGCAGAACAACTCGCGCTCGAAGCACGGCTTCAACAGCGTAACTGGTGGTGTCAGGGCGCATTGACGGGCTACGACGAAGAGCATCGCCAATTCCGCAATCTCTGCATGCTCGTGCGGCGTTCATGAAGCGGCTGCAAAGGTTCCAATGCATGCAGCCCCTTTTCAGGATGAGCCTCGACCGGCGCCTATTAGAATCCCGCGCGCAACGCGCGCCAGGCGCCGTCAACCATCGGCCGGCTTCGCACTGCAACATCTTGAATCCCTGCAACAGGAACTGATTTCATGGACACCACCCAAAGCGATGGCCGCCAGGCGGCTCCAACGGTCACCGCCGCGATAGCAATGGAGCGCCTGCAACAGGCGGGCCTCCAGACCGACACATTGGCCAGCCCGGTGCCAACCGCCACGGTCCCCAAACTCAACGACGCTTTCGAACTGCTGCACGAAAGCGTGCGTCTGGCCAACGAAGACTTCACCATGTTGTTCAAGATGCTGGAACCGCATTTGCCACGGCATCTTTTTAACAGCGGTGCGCATATCACGCCGTCGCTCGACAGCGATGCCATCAAGAATTTCGACAGCCATCCCTCGCGTGGCCCCGAATACAGCCCGACCTATAGCAAGGTGATCAATGCGGCCGAAGCCATCAGCCGCATGCGCAAAGGCATCGAGTTAATCACCAGGCACCTGGTCATCTAGTGCCCGTGCGCTGCTTACCGGCAGGGAAAATTGGCGAGCAGCGCCTTGTAGACGATGGCGCCGGTGGGCTCCAGAATCTGGTCGAGATGGCCCTTGATATAGCCGAGCACCACGCGCAACTGATCCCCGCGCGTGAGGTTTTGCGGCAGGCAGTAACGCGGTTTTTGCCGGTCGATCAAGGTCTGAACGAGGACACCGTTCGAATAGCCTGCCAGATACATTGCACAGGCTTCGAGATTCTCTGCCCGCTGGCAGATAGCGTAGAAGCCATCGCCCTGATCGATCGACGGAGCGGGTTGCGTCTGGGCAAAGGTCGAGCCGGTTGCGAGCGCAATGGCAAGCGCGGCAGAGGCGTAAATGCGTTTTTTCATGATTGCGATGGTTGGAATTGAACCGGCGCAAGCATAGCCGCAGGGCAGCGCGCAGGCTTTGCCGTCCGTCAACCTCAGACCATCGCAAAACACACAATCGGCGATCGCTTCAGAAAAACGTCTGCATACCTATGTGCGCAGCGAACTGATGATTATTGCTCGACGGCGTCAGCCCGCCGATCCACGCATTATGGGTGCCTGCCACATCACCGCCGGTCCACTGATACGCCGCTTCCGCATAAAGCATCGTGCGCTTCGACAATGAATACTGCACGGTCGTCGTCACCTGCTGCGCGCGGTTGTGATCGAGTTGTGCATTGCCTTTGATGTACTGGTAATTCGCGCCCAGACGCCAGAATGGATTGAACGAATAGAGCCCGCCAATCTGGCCTACCTGCGCCACCGCGCCCGTCAAGGTGTTCTTCGTATAGGTATAGAGCGCGTTCGCATAGAGATTGCCGAAGGTATTCCCCATGCCAATTCCGAAGTTGCGAATACCATCGTGGCCGTCGTTCATCGACGTATAACGGGTCTCGTTATAAGCCGCGCCCGCCCCAAACGTGCCGTAACTGTAATTCGCACCCAAGCCAACGGTATTGTTGGCCGAAAGGCTGCCCGCCGTATTGCCAAAACCGTAGAGCGCGCCAAAACGCAAACCGTCCAATACCGCCGACGTGAATTTCACCGAATTCGACACGCGCGTCATGCCCGCCGTTTCATCGAAGTCGAGTGAGCCGGTCATATTGCCCGGAATGCCCAGCGTGGAAAACGGGCCCTGCCGCATGTTGAACAGGCCGCCGTACATGAACGTGCCGTCGAGGCGCACTGGCGGAAAGAACAGGAAATCGAACAGCAGGTTGTACTGCTGGCCAAAGGTGAGCTTACCAATGCCCTCTTTTTCGATGCCGACATACGCACCGCGATTGAAGTCCGCGCCCGGCCCCGGAATGCCCGCGCCAGTATTGATAAAGAATTGCGACTGAAGATCGAAAACCGCCTTGTAACCGTCGCCCAGATCCTCTACGCCGTGCAATCCCCAGATGCTCGGCGTGTATTCGGAATCCTGGGCGAGAAATGCGCCATGACCGTTTTCATTCGATGCATACGTAAGGCCGACGTCGAGAATGCCGTAAAGCGTAACGCTACCTTGCGCATGCGCGCCCGGCATCATCAAGGCAGCAACCGCCGCGCCGATCACCGTCGCGACACGCCGCTTGTATCGTGTCTTGTTCGTCTCTTCCATGATCTCTCCAACCGTGTATTCGTTCGTTATGCGTCTCTGCGGACCTGAATCGAATTCTCTGCGAATTTTCTATTTGATATGTAATCCTATATTTAATCGATAAACCCGCCTCGCAAGATATCTTCAATCCGGCTAAGCAATGAAACTCTGCATCGCGGCGATACGCCAGCCGTCGGCCGATCGGATCCACGAGGCTTCATAGCGGCTCAAGATGGAGAGCGTCCCATTGGCTGTCCGCACGCTTGCCGCCATCGCACCGCTCAGCAGCGCAAAGCGCTCTCGCACAAGAATGTCGCTCACATCGAGCGATACGCTTTCGTAACGCATCGCGCCACCTGTCAGCTTGGCCAGATAACTGGCACGCGTATCACGCGCGCCCGTCGAATGGATATAAATGAGGCTTTCGTCGAAGATCGCTTCCAGCGCTTCCGTATCGGCCGCCAGCATGGCAAGACGGCGCTGCTCTTCCAGCGCTCGAAGGGCAGTTACATCAGGTTGCCCGGTCATCAACTCGCGTCCTTTTCATTGAGCGCGCCACGCGGCAAACACGTGGCGCGAAAGCTTCCTTAAAGCCGCGTATTGTCGCGGCCTTTGAGGCCCAACATCGCACGTGCCTCGGCGGGCGTGGCGATCTCGTAGCCCAGACGCAGCAACAAATCGCGAATCATCTCGACCTGCTCGGCGTTCGACGTGGCAAGTTTGCCCGGCCCGATCGACAGCGAATCCTCCAGCCCCACGCGCACATTGCCGCCCATCAGCGCGGCCTGCGTAATGAGCGGCATCTGATTGCGTCCTGCGCCCAGCACCGACCACTGATAGGTCTCGCCAAACAGCTTGTCCGCGATGCGCTTCATGTGCACGAGGTTCTCTGGGTCCGCGCCGATACCGCCCAGAATGCCCAGCACGAACTGCAGGAAGATCGGCCCTTTGACAAGGCCGCGATCGACGAAATGCTTGAGGTTGTACAGATGCCCGACGTCATAGCATTCGAACTCGAATCGCGTGCCGTGCGCCTGCCCCAGACGCGCAAACACTTCCTCGATATCGGCGAAGGTATTGCGGAAGATCGCGCGGCGCGTGCCTTCGATATATTCGCGCTCCCACTCATGCTTGAAGGTCTTGAGCTTGTCGAGAATCGGAAACACCGCGAAATTCAGCGAGCCCATATTGCACGAGGCCATTTCCGCCGATACGTCGATGGCCGCCGCGAGGCGCTCGTCGAGCGTCATGCTCACTGCGCCTCCCGTGGTGATATTGATGACGGCATCGGTAGCCGCATGAATGCGCGGCAGAAAGCGGCGATACGCGGCCGGGTCGAATGCGGGGCGGCCATCTTCGGGATTGCGCGCGTGCAGATGCAGGATTGCCGCGCCGGCTTTCGCGGCGGCGATCGCCTGCTCCGCGATTTCATCGGGCGTGACGGGCAGATACGGCGACATGCTCGGCGTGTGAATCGAGCCGGTAATCGCGCAGGTAATAATGACTTTGCGTGCCATGCTAATGTTCTCCGCGATCAGTTTTTCAAGCGGGCTCGGCAACCACGACGTTTTCGATGTGGCCCACGCCGTCGATCTCCACGCGCAGCACATCCCCCACGCTCAGGAAACGCGGCGGCTTGTGCGCCGCGCCCACACCCGAAGGCGTGCCCGTTGCGATGACATCGCCGGGTTCGAGCGTCATCACCGTCGAGAGATACGCAATCTGCTGCCACACGTTGTAGATCATCTCGCCCGTGCGCACTTCCTGCCGGCATTCGCCATTCACGAGCATGCGCATCTGCAGCGCGTGCGGATCGGCAATCTCGTCGGGCGTCACGATCCACGGACCGAACGGGCCATGCGTGTTGAAGGACTTGCCGAGCATCATCGTCGGCGAACGCATCTGCCAGTCGCGCACCGAAACGTCGTTGCAAACCACATAACCGGCGATGACCGACGCCGCCTCTGCCTCGCTCACATGACGACACCGGCGGCCGATCACCACACCCAGTTCCGCTTCATAGTCGAGCTTGTCCGATACCTTGGGCATATGCACCGGATCGAACGGCCCGTTCACACACGAGACCTGTTTGTTGAACCAGACCTGGCTGTCCGGCACCTGAATGCCCGCCGCGCGCGCCTCTTCCACATGACGCCGATAATTCATGCCGATGGCGAGAAACTTCGACGGATTGGGCACCGGCGCGTCGAGCCGCACATCGGCGAGCGGCCAGGTCACGGCCTGTTCGATACGCACATCGCGCGCTCGTTGCATCAGCGCGGGGCCGCCCTGCAGCAGTTCGAGCATCGTGCGGGGCAGCGCCGGATCGCTCGCGGGCAGGTCGATAATCTGCTGGCCTTCGACCTTGCCGATGGAGATATATCCGCGAGATTGAAAAGTGACGAGTTTCATAGTAATCCTTACAAATTGAATTGATTGATCAGCCGTCGGGCACGTTCAGGCGAACAGGGTTATGCGCCCTGTTCGGAGTTCTCGAGAAATGCAGGGGGCAAGTCCGGGCCCCAGAGATAAACGCCGTCCTCCGGGGCGTGATCCTCAGCCACCCAATCCACCGAAGCGGGAATGAAATCCATCGTGGCGCTGTATTCGGAGAAACTGCCCCACGGGTCCTGCACGTAATAGAAGTAGTTCGAGCCCAGCACGTGGCGCCCCACGCCCCAGCCGTTGCGATAACCCGCGGAAGCCATCTGCATATAGCCAAGGCCCACATCTTCCACAGTCGGCACATCCCAGCTCAGGTGATGCATCGCCGGTCCCGAACTCATTGCAAATGCAAACAGGTGATGATCGCCGCCGTGTGGCGCATGCAGAAACGCCACGCCATCGCCCGAACGATCGGAGAGGCGCAAGCCCAGCACGCGCTCGCAGAACGCGATCTGCGCCGGCACGTTCGGCGTCGCAAAAGCGATATGGGACATTCGCGCAGGTCGCACTTGCGCGGTATGGCGCCGATAAGGCGCGCAACGCACGCCGTTTTCCGGCAGATCGGGAAGCTGATGATTCGCCTCATCGAGCGTCGTCTTTACGCCCGCACGAATCTGCAATGCGATGCCATCGGGATTGCGAATCCAGAAGCCTGCATTGTCAGCGCCCGGCGGCGGCGCGATGAATTCCACGCCCGCCTCTTTCGCACGCGACTTCAGCGCGTCCAGTTCGTCCTCGAAACAATGCAGCGTAAGCGAATCGAATTTCTTGCGCGCGCCTTCGCGCAAGCGTCCCCACACATGCGGCGAACCTGCGGTGCGAATCAACAGGCCACCTGCGCCATTGGGCTCTACGTCGAGTCCGAAAGCAGTGTAAAAGCGCTGCGCGTCGTCGAGCGAAGGCACTGTCATGCCGAATTCGCCGATCGAATGAATGCCGAGGCGGTCGTGCCGGCGGCTCTGGGTCATGTTCATCTCCTGGTTATGTTCAGGCGCTCACCGTGGGCTGCATCGCCTCGCGCCATGCATCGACAAGCGCATTGAGCGCGTGCGCGCTTTGCGCCGCACCAAAGCTGTAAAAATCAGGCCGCGCCAGCACGGCCACTGCGTCATGCTTCGCAAGGGACTGAGCGTAGATGCCTTGCACATCGATAAAACCGCCTGCGCCAAAATGCGTGACGATCACGCCCTGCTCCTGCAATGCATGGCGATTAGTATGACTAAGCGTATCGAGCACGGCTTTATCGCGGGCAATCAATGCGAAGCGCACGCCAAAAATATCGTCGAACAAGCCACGCCGCCCCTCGAATTCGACGATACCTTGTGGCGTCAACCCGCCACTGCCCGGCGCATCCACATCAAAGCAGCCTGCGCCCAGACGCGGCTGCGGCGCTTGCGGCGCTTCGAATCCGGGCGTAGCCTGCGCGGAGCGCATTTCGCGGTCGCGTGCGGCGGCCGCAGCCGGGTCGGTGATACAGATCACCTTGCCGAGCGAGATCGAAAAATCGATGATCTCGCGCACATGATTGCAGCGCTCCGGGCCGTAACTATCGAGCAATGCATCGCCCGCCTTGCCGCGCAGGATCGCGTCGAGTCGCCAGCCCAGCGCTGCCGCGTCGCGCAAGCCGCTGCACATGCCCTGGCCCGCGAACGGCGGCATCAGATGCGCGGCGTCGCCCGCCAGCAGCACGCGGCCCGCGCGCCACTCCTTCGCCCAGCGTCCGCGGAATGTGTAGACGGCGTGACGTTCCAGCACCGCGTTTTCGGGCGTCACGTCCCAGCGCGCCAGCAGATCCCACGCCACCGAATCCTGATTCATCTGCTGCGCCGTTTCGCCCGGCAGCAGCATGAATTCCCAGCGTCGGCGTCCCGGGCCGCCCGGCACGATCGTGGTCGGGCGCGCGGGGTCGCACAGTTGCCAGGTCTTCGGCACCCATTCGCGCGGCGTTTGCGGCTTGACGTCGACCACCAGCCAGTCGAACGCAAAGCCCAGATCCTCGCAGCCGATACCCAACGCCTGACGCACCATCGAATTCGCCCCATCGGCGCCCACGACATAGCGCGCGTGGATCGTTTCTCGCTCGCCGCCGCTCACCCATCGGCCTTGCGCGAGCTGCCCTGTTTCGATGTCGATACACACGCCATCGGCATGCTCGCGCAGCGTCGTCGCCGACCAGCCCTGGCGCACGCTCACATTCGGCAATTGCTTGACGTGGCGATCGAGCACGCGCTCCAGCTCCGGCTGCGCGAACATCGTCGAGACCGGCCAGCCGCTCGGCCCATTGCCGCCCCAGTTGAAGTCCATCAGCAGTTCGTCGTTCGCGTTGCGCCACTGATAGCGGTCCGTGATCTCGGCGATGCTGTTGATATCATGGATGACCCCGCAAGCCTGAAACAGCCTGGCGATTTCGTGATCGAAATGAACCGCGCGCGGCAGCGGGTAAGGATTGGGCCAACGCTCGACCACGGCCACGCGATGCCCCGCGCGACCGAGCATCAGCGCGAGCAACTGGCCAGTCGGCCCGTAGCCGACGATCGCAACATCGACGGTCTGGTCTGCCTCCATGTGTTCTCCGGATTCGAGCCGTTCGGCGGCTCTTTTTTAAAAATGACATTTCTGTACAATTCGGACTGTATTGTCAACTTGATAAGAGTATCAATTCAATGGGGGAAACCCGAGGTGCAGTCTTGACGGCCATGCGCGCGAAGTCGAACAAACCCGCGGCCACGCTGGAACCCGCGCTGGACAAGGAAGACCACCGGATACGCACGGGCGCGGTGCGCCGCGAAGCCACGCGCCGCAAGATGCTGAGCGCGGCGGTCGGCGTGTTCGCGCAGAAGGGACCGGACGCGGCCTCGATCGACGATTTCATCGCCGCGGCGGGCGTCGCGCGCGGCACCTTCTACAACTACTTCAAGACCACGGCGGAGTTGCTGGATGCCGTGACGTCGGAATTGAGCGACGAGGTGATCGCCGGCATCGAGGTCTGCGTGGCCACCATCGACAATCCGGTCGAGCGGATCTGGATTGGCTGCCAGACTTACGTGCAGGTCGCGCTCATGCACCCCGCGTGGGGTGCGTTCATCACGCGCACCGGCATTCGCGGCGACGCCAGCGGGCGTCTGACCGATATCTATCTGCCGCGCGATCTGGAAGCGGCGCGCGCACGCGGCATCGCGCATTTCGAAAACACGCGTGCGGCGAAGGATCTGGTGATGGGCGCGATTTATCAGAGCATCGAAACGGTGCTGACCGGTGGCGCGCCCAGCGAGCATCCGCGTGCGGTGATGAAGCTTGCGCTCGGCGCGCTGGGTGTGACGCCCGCGCTCCTCGCGACGCTCGAAAAGCAGCCCTTGCCGGAGCTGGAGTTGCCCGATGGTTTGAAATCGCTCGAAGCGGCGGCCGAGACGCCGCAGCGCTAGCCGCCGGTTGCGCGCGAATTGCGGCGCGCAACTCACGCGCCCGCGCCGCATCATTCGCGTTTGCGCAATAGTGAAATCGCGCAGCGGCTGATTCTGTTCCCACGCGCGCTTGCCTAGACTGGTTGCACTACGGTCCATTCCGTACTTTCAACCAGTCGAGGAAGCCGCCTCATGAAGCTGCATTACACGCCCCTTTCCGGTCACGCACACCGCGCCCAATTGTTCCTTGCGCTGCTCGGCGTCGAACACGAACTCGTGCCGGTCGATCTCGCCGCCGGTGCGCACAAGACGCCCGCGTTTCTCGCCATGAACCGCTTCGGCCAGGTGCCGGTGCTCGAAGACGGCGAAATCATCATCGCCGATTCGAATGCGATCCTCGTCTATCTCGCCAAGAAGTACCAACGCACCGACTGGCTGCCCGAAACGCCGCTGGGTGCGGCGCAAGTGCAGCGCTGGCTTTCCGTCGCGGCAGGCCAGATCGCTTATGGCGTGTGCGCTGCGCGCCTCAATACGCTGTTCAACGCCTCATTCAACGCCGATGAAGTGATTGCCCGCGGCCACGCGAGCCTCGCCGTGATCGACGCGGAACTGGCGCAGCGCGAATGGATTGCGGCCTCGCACCCCACCATCGCCGATGTCGCGCTGTACAGCTACATCGCCAATGCGCCCGAAGGCAATGTCGATATCAGCGCGTACCGGCATGTCGATGCGTGGCTCAAGCGCGTCGAAGCGCTGCCGGGTTTTGTGGCGTTTCCGCAAAGCCGCGTCGGCTTGCGCGCGTAATCGTTCGCAAACCTGAATAAGTCGATGCGGCGACTCGATAGCGCCGCGTTCGTCCAAGGACATTCGATCATGAACACCGCCGCCGCTCTCGCCGATACCTCGCCCAAACCATCGCCGTGGCATGCGGGCGAACTGGCGATGCAGCGCGCGGCCGGTGTCGAGGAACGCATGGACGCGGTCGGGCGGCGCAATCTGCGCGATCATCTGATCGAGCAGCATCGACTGTTCTATCCGCAATTGCCGTTTGTGGTGCTGGGCGCCGTCGATGCCGCTGGCGATGTGTGGGCCACGTTGCGCGCGCAACGACCCGGTTTTATATATGCGCCCGATGCACAGCGCCTGCATGTTGCGCTCGAACGCGATGCCGACGATCCCGCCGATGCCGGTATGCAGGACGGCGCGGCGCTCGCGCTGCTCGGCATCGAATTGCCGACGCGCCGCCGCAATCGCCTCAACGGCACCGTGCAACGCAATGCGCCAGATGCAAATGCAGGTTTTGATCTGCTCGTCGAGCATAGTTACGGCAATTGCCCGCAATATATCTTCCAGCGCGATGCGACCTTCGTGCGCGATCCCGCGCAACGCAGCGAGATCGCGCCGGTTATCAGCGATCAAATGGACGAACGCGCGCGCGCTATCATCGCGCGGGCCGATTCGTTTTATGTCGCGACTTATGTGGATCGCGAGGACGGCCATCGTCAGGTGGACGTGTCGCATCGCGGCGGTAAGGCGGGCTTCGTGCGTGTGGATGAACACGGCGTCTTCACCGTGCCCGATTTCGCAGGCAACCTGTTTTTCAACACGTTGGGCAATATCGTCGCGAATCCGCGCGCGGGGCTTGTGTTCGTCGATTACGCCACGGGCGATCTGCTGCAACTGACCGGCACCGCCGAAGTACTGCTCGATTCGCCCGAAATTGCCGCGTTTCAGGGCGCGGAGCGTCTATGGCGCTTCACGCCGCAACGCGTGATTTTTCGCGCAGGCGCACTGCCGTTACGCTGGACTGCCCGCGCCAATGGCGCTTCGCCTAATTCGGCACTGACCGGAGACTGGTCCGAAGCCGATGAGCGCATGAAAGCGCAAGCACTTGAGAATACATGGCGGCCGTTCACCATAGCGCGTATCGCCGACGAAAGCCGCACGATCCGCTCGTTCTATCTGCAACCTGCCGATGGCGCGGGGCTCGTGCGCCACGAAGCGGGCCAGCATCTGCCGATTCGCGTAACGCTGCCGGGCGATACGAAGCCGACACTGCGCACTTATACGCTTTCAGTTGCGCCATCGGATGGCCTTTACCGCATCAGCGTGAAGCGCGAGGGCCGCGTATCGCGCTATCTGCACGACGTAATCCGGCGCGGCGATCGCATCGAAGCACGCGCGCCCGCCGGCAATTTCACGATCGATGCGCACGCAACCAGACCGGCTGTGCTGCTTGCCGCTGGCGTCGGCATCACGCCGATGCTCGCGATGTTGCGCCATCTCGTCTACGAAGGGCTGCGCACGCGCCATATCCGCCCGAGCTGGTTGCTCTACGCCGCCCGCACCCAAGCCGATCGCGCCTTCGACGAAGAACTGCAGGCACTCGTGCGCGCTGCAGGCGGCGCGGTAACGCTCGTCAATGTGCTCAGCGATTCGACAGGCGCGACATCCGGCAGCGACTATCAGGCGCTGGGCCGCATCGACATGGCCATGCTCGGCGAAGTGCTACCGTTCAACGACTACGACTTCTATCTGTGCGGTCCCGGCGGATTCATGCAGTCGATCTACGATGGTTTGCGCGGACTGAATATCGCCGATGCGCGCATTCACGCTGAAGCGTTTGGTCCCGCCGCGCTCAAACGAAAAGCCGACGCCAGCGCGCCGCCCGCCACGCCGCCGCGTGCGAGTGCCGGCGTCGCCGTGCCGGTGCGTTTTGCGCGCGCGACAAAGGAGGTGCAGTGGAATCCTCAGACCAGCGGCACACTGCTCGATCTCGCCGAAGCGAACGGACTCACGCCGGAATTCAGTTGCCGAGGCGGCAGTTGCGGCACTTGCCGCACGCGCATTATCGAAGGCGCGGTGGCGTACCCTGATCAGCCGCCCGCCGCTACGGTCGGCGAAAACGAGGCACTGATCTGCTGCGCCGTGCCTGCGGCTGGCGATGACGGCACCGCGCCGCCGCTGGTACTCGATCTGTGAGCGAACGGCAAACGCGCGAATGGCACCCCACTGTATACTGCGGGCATCCGTGACCCTCGTTCCGCGACTGCGCGGACCCCGACCCGCTATGGACCGTCTGCAGGCGATGACCGCTTTTCTCTCGGTGGTGGATAACGGCGGTTTCGCCGCCGCGGCGCGCAAGCTGCAGGTGTCACCGTCCGTGGTCACGCGTATCGTCAGCGAACTCGAAGATACGCTTGGCGTGCGTCTGCTCACACGCACCACGCGCATCGTGCGCGTGACCGAAGCGGGCGCGGGCTATGCAGAAAGCTGCCGGCGCATTCTCGGCGATATCGAGGAAGCAGACCATGCCGTCGCTGGCAGCCTCCAGGTTCCACGAGGACTGCTTAGCATTACCGCTTCGGTCCTGTTCGGGCGGATTTTCGTGATGCCCGTCGTGCTCGAATATCTGCGCGACTACGATGATGCCGATGTGCGCTGCTGGTTTCTCGACCGCGTGGTGAATCTGATCGACGAAGGCATCGACGTGGGCGTGCGCATCGGCGAACTGGCCGATTCGACCATGCAGGCGGTGCGCGTTGGCAGCGTGCGGCGCGTGGTCTGCGCCTCGCCCGACTATCTGGCAAGGCACGGCGTACCGCAACGTCCCGATCAACTCGACGGCCACGTGCTGATCACGGTCAGCGGTGCATCATCGTTGCCGGAATGGCGCTTTGGCGCAGGCGCGCCGCGCATTACCGCGCAAAAGCGCGCGCGGCTGTCCACCACGACCAACGATTCCGCGATTGCCGCTGCCGTCGATAGCTTCGGCATTACGCAGGCGCTTTCGTATCAGGTCGCGCAGCAACTCGACGCGGGCAAGTTGCAGATCGTCATGGCCGAATACGAGCCACCGCCGCTACCCATTCACGTCCTGCATCGCGAGGGCCGTCATGCCACGCGCAAGGTGCGTGCGTTTCTCGATCTGGCGATCGAACGTCTGCGCGCCAATGCTTCGTTAAACCGCTAATCAGCGCTTGTCCAAACGCCGCGTTAATCTGGAGACATCATGTCGTCCGACACCATGAAAGCCGCACTGCTCGCCGAAGCAAACGCCCCGTTCACGCTTACCGATGTACCGCGCCCACGCGCTGCTGCAGGCGAAGTGCTCGTACGCATCCACGCCAGCGCGGTGAATCCGCTCGACACCAAGATCCGTCGCGGCGCGGCCGGGCATGCACGGCATCCGCTGCCGGCAATTCTCGGCATCGACACGGCCGGTGAAGTCGTGGAAGTAGGCGAAGGCGTCAGCACGTTCAAGCCCGGCGACAAGGTGTTTGGCATGACCGGCGGCGTTGGCGGCGTGCAGGGTTCGCTCGCGGAATTCGCGGCGGTCGATGCAAGGCTGCTCGCCCCTGTGCCCTCCACGCTCAGTCTGCGCGAAGCCGCAACGCTGCCGCTCGCGTTTATCACCGCATGGGAAGGACTCGTCGATCGCGCACGCGTGCGGCCTGAGCAAACCGTGCTCGTACTGGGTGGCACGGGCGCAGTCGGCCAGGCGGCGATTCAGTTGACGAAAGCGCTGGGCGCGAACGTTTTTGCCACCGCAGGCGCGTCGCGCCGGGCGCTTGTAGAACGATTCGGTGTCCCTATCATCGAAAGCACACCCACGGCCGATATGGTCGAAGTCGTGCAGCGCTACACCAATGGGCGCGGTTTCGATGTGGTCTACGACACCGCAGGCGGCGAAAGCCTCGATCGCGCATTCCATGCCGTGACGCGCTTCGGTCATGTCGTCAGCGCGCTTGGCTGGGGCACGCATGCGCTCGCGCCCTTGTCCTTCCGCGCCGCCAGTTATTCTGGCGTTTTTACGCTGCTGCCGTTGCTCAGCGGCGAAGGCTGCGCCGCGCACGGCGACATTCTGCGCGAGATCGGCAAGCTCGCCGAACAGGGCAAGATCGACGTTACGCTCGATCAGCGCCGCTTCACACTCGCGAATGTCGACGACGCGCACGCGCTGGTGGAAGGACGTGAGGCGGAAGGCAAGGTCGTTGTCGATATCGCGAGTTAGCGCTTCGGCGCTACGTCTTATTCGTCCGAAGAAAGAAGCGGCACTTCCAGCCCGACCTTGACGCGACTCATGCTCACCAAGGTCTTGAAGCGCTTCACATTGTTATTCGAAAAGAACAACTGGCGCGTGAGTTCCGTGTACTGGTCCATATCGCGCACGGCAAGAATCAGCACGAAATCCCATTCTCCCGCCACGTAATAGCATTGCTGTACGTGCGGGCAGCGCGCAAACGTGCGTTTCATCGCATCGAGCAGATCGATCTGCTCGCTTTCCACTTCCACATTCGCGATCACCGTAATCGGGTAATCGGTTTTCTCGGGCGAAACGATGGCGGCGTAATGATCGATCACGCCCTCTTCCGCAAGGCGCCGCAAGCGCCGGTTCACGGCCGCTGTCGAGAGATTCACGCGCGCGCCCAATTCGCTCTGCGGCGTCTGCGCGTCGCGTTGCACCTCCATTAAAAGTTTGCAATCGAAGGTGTCGAGTGAAGTCGCCATGAATCGGGCCTTTGCGGAAACGATATTTTTTTGCGTCAAGCTACGCAATTATGCGATTTTTTTACGGGCCTTGCGCAATATCATTTCAGCACTGAAGGCGTTTCAAGCGCCGCCAATCGACATTGGGCGTCACGGCCCGGGAGTTTCGTTCCATGCTGACTGCCAATTCGCGCGCGCTGCGCGCTCTCTATCCTGACGCGCTCAAGCGCATTCTCAACGTCGCTTCCGGCGACGAAAGCCGCGCCTGGCTTTCGCAATGGGACGCAATCAGCGCGCAACCCACGCCGCTGGTCGAGCTGCCCGGCGCGGCCGCGCGTCTGGGCGTGGCGAGTGTCAGCGTCAAGGACGAATCGTTCCGCTCGCCGCTAGGCAGCTTCAAGGCGCTCGGCGCGCCCATCGCGCTGATGCGCCTGATCCTGCGTCTGTGGCCCGACCACGCAATCGATCCGCAAGCGCTGATTCAAGGCCGTCACCGCAACCTGCTGACGCATTTCACCGTGATCAGCGCAACCGACGGCAACCACGGCAAGGCGCTCGCCGCCGCCGCGCAGTCGATTGGCTGTGCCTGCGTGATCGTGCTGCACGCCAACGTGAGCGTCGAACGCGAAGAAGCCATTGCGGCCTATGGCGCGCGCATCGTGCGTATTGCCGGTAATTACGACGAATCGGTCGAACACGCCGCGCAACTGGCGCGCGACAATGGCTGGCATGTCGTTTCCGATACGTCGTACGAGGGCTACGAAACCATTCCGCGCGACGTGATGCAGGGCTATGGCGCGATTGCGGCCGAAATTATCGAGCAGGCCGGCGAATCCGCTTATACGCATGTGTTTCTGCAAGGCGGCGTGGGCGGTCTCGCGGCGGGTATCGCCAGCTATCTCTGGGAGATTCACGGCGAAAAACGTCCGCGCTTTATCGTGGTCGAACCGGGTCAGGCCGATTGCCTCTATCAAAGCGCACTCGTAGGCCGTGCCGCGAAAGCGAGCGGTTCGGTCGATTCGGTAATGGCCGGACTGGCGTGCGGAGAAACGTCGCCGCTCGCGTGGCAGATTCTCGAAGCCTGCGTGGACCACTTCATGCTGATCGAAGACGACGATGCCGTGACTGCAATGCGCACGCTGGCAGCCGGTGAAGATGACGACCTGCCGCTGGTTTCCGGCGAATCGGGTGCAGCGGGACTCGCCGGACTGGCCGTGCTGATGAACGACGCCGAACTCGCGCGCGCTGCGGGTCTGAACGCACAATCGCGCGTGCTGCTGATCAGCACCGAAGGCGCGACGGCGCCCGGTGTTTATGCCGAACTCGTCGGCGAATCGGCACAAGCCGTTGCAAAGCGCCGCGACGAACGCCTCGCCGCGCTCGCACAATAAGACCACGCCCAACCCTGATATGGACACGCTCATGGAAAGCACGCTGCAAGGGCAACTCAAAAGCTGGCGCCATCATCTGCATCAGCGTCCCGAAACGGGCTTCGAAGAAGTCGATACCTCCGACTACGTCGCGCGCATTCTGAAGACGCTGGGGCTCGAAGTCGAACGCGGCATCGGCGGCACCGGGCTGGTGGCGAATCTGCGCGTGGGCAGCGGCACGCGCGCCATCGGCTTGCGTGCCGACATGGACGCGCTCAATATCGCCGAGCACGCGCCGGGACGCGCCCATGCGTCGCTCAACGCCGGCAAGATGCACGCATGCGGACACGACGGCCATATGTCGATGATCCTGGGCGCTGCGCGTCTGCTGGCCGAACGGCGCGATTTCGACGGCACGGTACGCTTTATTTTTCAGCCCGCCGAAGAACACGGCCGCGGAGCCAAGGCGATGATGGCCGATGGCCTGTTCGAGCGCTTTCCTGTCGACGCGATCTTCGGCGCTCACAATATGCCCGGCATGCGCGCGGGCAGCTTTTCGACGCGTCCTGGCGGCATCATGGCCAGTGAAGATAACTTCGTTATCCATATCAAGGCGCGCGGCACGCATGCGGCGCGTCCGCATATGGGCATCGATCCTATCGTGATCGCTTCGCAGATCGTGCTCGCGCTGCAAACAATCGTCTCGCGCAATCTCGATCCGGGCCTGCAAGCCGTGATCTCATGCACGGAATTCATCACCGACGGCATTCGCAATGTGATCCCGTCGAACGTCACCATTAAAGGCGACACGCGCAGCTATTCGAAGGACGTGCAGGCGCTGCTGGAAACGCGTATGCGCGAAATCAGCGAAGGCATTTGCCGCACTCACGGCGCCGAATGCGAATTCGAATACACGCACGAATTCGCGCCTACCGTGAATTCGCCGGAATACGTCGATCTTGCCGTTACAGCGGCGCGCAATATCGCCGGAGAAAACGCGGTCGATGCGAATGTTCAGCCCATGATGATCTCCGAAGACTTCGGCGCATTCCTGCAAGCCGTGCCCGGCAATTTCATATTCATCGGCAATGGCGAAACCAATGCGCAAGGCGGCGTGCCGCTGCATAACGCCACCTACGACTTCAACGATGACATTCTGGAAACCGGCGCGCGCTATTTCGCGGAAGTTGCGCGCCTCGCGCTGCCGCGCAATTGAGCCGCCCTTATCCCTTCGAACGACAGACAGCAGATGAATACCGATACGACCTTGCGCATCGACGGCCCACGCCTGATCCAGCAATTGAAGGAACTGGGCGACATCGGCATCGATCCAGAAGTCGGCGGGCGCACCCGCATTGCGCTCACGGATGCCGAACGCGATGGCCGCGACCGCGTGGTCGCCTGGATGCGCGAACTCGATCTGGACGTTCGTGTAGACCGCATCGGCAATCTCTTCGGCACGTTGCGGGCGGATGCGGATAACGGCGACGGTACGCATCGCCCGCTGATGATGGGCTCGCATATCGACACCGTGAAGAATGCCGGTGCGCTCGATGGCTGCTATGGCGTGCTGGCCGGACTGGCCGTGGTGCGCGCGTTTCGCGAGGCGGGCGTCAAGCCGCGCCGCTCGATCACCATCGGTGCCTTTACCAACGAGGAAGGCGTGCGGTATCAGCCCGATATGATGGGTTCGCTAGTCTATGCAGGCGGTCTCGACACAGACGTTGCGCTTGCAACGATCGGCATCGACGGTACGCGCCTGGGCGACGAACTTGCACGCATCGGCTACGCGGGCGAGATGGAACCGGGCGCTATCGTGCCGCACGAATATGTCGAGTTGCACATCGAACAAGGGCCGATTCTCGAAGCGGAGCAGATTCAGATTGGCGTGGTCGAAAATCTTCAGGGTATTTCGTGGCAACGGGTGACCGTGCAAGGCAATGCCAATCACGCGGGCACCACGCCTACGCGGCTACGCCATGACGCGGGTTATGTAGCGGCAGCGACGGTGGCGTTTCTGCGCGAGCTCGCGGTCACGTCCGGCACGACGCTCGCGACCATCGGCATGCTCAATATCGAGCCGAACGTCATTAACGTAATTCCGCGCAAAGCAGTTTTCACCGTGGATTTGCGTGATCCCGATGAGCAGCGCCTTCAGGACGCAGAGCGCAAACTCGTCGAGTTTCTCGCGCAGATCGCGGAGCAAGAAGGCGTGAGTATCGGCACGGAGCGGCTCGTGCGCTTCGAGCCGGTGATCTTTGACGCCGGTATTGCGGACACCATCGAAGCTTCGGCGCAGAGCCTGGGATTCTCGCATCGGCGTATGACGTCGGGCGCGGGACATGATGCGCAGATGATTGCGCGCATGGCGCCCGCTGCGATGATTTTTGTGCCCAGCCGTGGCGGCATCAGTCACAACCCGCGCGAACATACCGACGAATCGCAATTGATCGACGGCGCGCGCGTGTTGCTCGATGTCGTGCTGCGCAGGCTCACCTGATTCGGAATCCTGATCGAATCAATCTAACGTAGCAGCGATCTGTCCTGCAAATGTGCGCTATTGCACAAACCAGGCCAGATCGCGCCCGCCCTCTTGTTATAATCCTCGCATCGCCATGCCCTGAACGCGCCCTCTGCCGCATCCAGTCCCTCAGGACTTCCATGCTGAAATCTGAACGTCTTTCCGCACTCGCCGACGCTATCGCTCAACACAAGGTCGTGCATCTGCGCGATGCGGCCACGCTGATGGGCGTGTCGGAAATGACGGTACGCCGCGACATTGCCGCCCGCCCCGATCAATTCACGTATCTGCGCGGCTATATCGTCAGCGCAACCGACGTGCAGAACGGCACGGGTTATTCTCTCGAACAGGAAAAGGATCATTTCGCCCAGGCAAAAGCCGAAGCATCGGCCATCGCCGCGAAACTGATCGCCGATAACGACACCCTGTTCGTCGATTGCGGCACGACACTCGCCACGCTCGCGCGGCTGATTCCCGCCGATCTGCAGGTCACCGTGGTGTGCTATTCGCTGAATGTGGCGGAGATTCTGCGCCGCAAGCCCAATGTGCGCATGATCCTGCTAGGCGGCCTTTACGTGCCCGCCTCCGATTCGTTTTCCGCCGATGAAACGCTCGAAATCCTGCGGCGCATGGGCATCAACAAAGCCTTTATTTCCGCAGGCGGCGTGGACGAAACGCGCGGCGTGACCTGCTGGAATTTTCACGAAGTAGCCATCAAACAGGCCGCCATGCACAGCGCCGTCGAACGCCATCTGATCGTCGACAGCAGCAAGTTTGGCGTGGTGAAGGCCGCGCGCTTCTCGCAGATCGGCGAATTCGATTCGATCATCACCGAACAAGGGCAAACGCTGCGCAAGCGCACGGGTTGAAGCGGCGGCACGCTCGCGCCGCCGTTCGATGACTTACTGCGCCGGCTTCAGATAAAACGCTTCGGGCAGCAAGGCGTCTGCGCTCGTGACGCGCACATCGCCCTTGAGATTGACCAGCACCACTTCCAGCGCTGGCGAACCCAGTTCGATCATCACCTGGCGGCACGCGCCGCACGGCGCCACCGGGCCGTCCGTTTCGGCGACCACGGCCATCGTCGCGAAGTCGCCGGGACGATAACCGGCCGCAATCGCCGAAAACAGCGCCGTGCGTTCCGCACAATTACACAAGCCATATGAAGCGTTTTCCACGTTGCAGCCGTGGAAAACCTTGCCGTCCTTCGTATGCAGCGCCGCGCCAACCTTGAAGCGCGAATACGGTGCATAGGCTTTCTCGCGCGCGGCTTTGGCCGCTTCGATCAGGGTCTGTTGATCCATTGAGTCATGCTCCTTTTATCGTGTCATGGACGGCGCGCCCAGGAACGCGACGCCGTCCGCAAATGAGTCGAGACCGAACCACTGGGCCAGACTCTGGCCGAGATCGGCGAACGAGCCGCGCACGCCCAGAGAACCCGGCGCGACGCGCTTTCCGTAAGCCAGCAGCGGTACATGTTCGCGCGTGTGATCGGAGCCGGGCCAGGTGGGATCGCAGCCATGATCGGCCGTGAGTATCAGCACATCGTCCTCGCGCAGCAGCGGATAAAGTTGCGCAAGCAACGAATCGAAACGCTCCAGTTCGTTCGCATAGCCCGCCACATTGCGGCGATGCCCGTAAAGCTGATCGAAGTCGACAAGATTCGTCATCACGAGACTGAATTCAGGCGCCTCGCGCACGGCTTCGAGTGTCGCGTGCCACAAGGCATCGAGCCCATCGGCCTTGATCTTTTGCGTGACGCCCACACCCGCGTAAATATCCGAAATCTTGCCGATGGCGATCACCTCGCCGCCCGCCTTCGCAAGCTTTTCCAGCAAGGTCGGCGCGGGCGGCGGCACGGCCAGATCGCGGCGGTTGCCAGTGCGCTTGAAATCGCTGCGATCGTTGCCCGAGAAAGGCCGCGCGATCACGCGGCAGATGTTGTAGCGATCCACTTCCTCGCGTGCGATGTCGCAGAGCGCGTAGAGGCGGTCGAGCCCGAAGGTCGCCTCATGACAGGCGATCTGGAACACGGAATCGGCGGAAGTATAGAAGATCGGTTTGCCGGTAGCGATGTGCTCTTCGCCCAGCGCCGCGATGATTTCCGTACCCGACGCGTGACAGTTGCCGATATAGCCCGGCAACCCCGCGCGGCGCACCAGCGTATCGAGTAGTTCCGGCGGGAATGTATTGGCAGGCTTCGAGAAATAGCCCCAGTCGAAACGCACCGGCACGCCCGCGAGTTCCCAATGTCCCGAAGGCGTATCCTTGCCCGACGACACCTCGCATGCCGCGCCATACGCGCCCATCAATTCGGGCTTCGCGCTCATGCCGGCGGGCAACGCGCCAGTCGCCAGTTCGCTCGCGAGCGCGAGACCCAGGCGTTCGAGTTGCGGCACCTTGAGTGGCCCGCTGCGTTCGGCCGTATCGCATGCGCCTTGTGCGCAGCGCTCGGCGATATGGCCGAACGTATTCGAGCCGATGTCATTGAAACGCTCGGCATCGGGCGCCGCGCCGATACCCAGCGAATCCATTACCAGTACGATCGCGCGCATGCAGATCTCCCGCGCTCAATCGAGCAAGGCGTGAATCGTCGGCGGCAGTGCGGCCGCTTGATCGGCGATCGTGTAGGCGCGCTGCACTTCGCTCACCGCGCGTTTTGCGGCGCCCTCGTTCTGCGCGTGCACGACGCCGATCGGCTGACCTTCGCTCACACGCTCGCCCAATTCGATCAACGCCGACAAACCCACCGAATAATCGAGCGTATCGGTCGTCTTCATGCGCCCGCCACCCAGTCCCACCACGGCAATACCCAGCGCTCGCGCATCCACGCGCGCAATTGCGCCGCCGCGCGGCGCGGGCACCGGCACGATCACATTGGCGCGCGCGAGATGCGCTTGCGGGCGCTCCAGCAGATCCGCCGGACCGCCCAGCGCCTTCACCATGCGTGCGAAACGCTCGGCCGCCGCGCCCGATTCGAGCACCGCCAGCAGACGCGCATGCGCATCCGCTTCATCTTTTGCCAGCTTGCCGATAACGAGCATCTGCGCGGCCAGCGCCATCGTCACTTCGTGAAGGCGCGTGGGACGCGACTTGCCGCTCAGATAATCGATTGCGCACGCAACTTCCAGCGCGTTGCCCGCGCACGGCGCGAGCGACTGACTCATGTCGGTGAGCGTGGCCGTGGTCTTCATGCCCGCGCCATTGCCGACGTCGACAATACTGCGCGCAAGTTCCACCGATTTTTCGTAGGTCGGCATGAACGCGCCGGAGCCGACTTTCACGTCCATCGCGAGACCGTCGAGTCCTGCGGAGAGCTTCTTCGAGAGAATCGACGCCGTGATCATCGACACCGATTCGACCGTGGCCGTCACGTCGCGCACCGCATAGATGCGCTTGTCGGCAGGCGCAAGACGCGCGGTCTGGCCGATGATCGCCACGCCCACTTCCTTGACCACGCGGCGGAATGTGTCCGTATCCGGCGCGACGTTATAGCCGGGAATCGATTCGAACTTGTCGAGCGTGCCGCCCGTGTGCCCGAGGCCGCGCCCGGAGATCATCGGCACATAGCCGCCGCAGGCGGCCACCATCGGCCCGAGCAGCAGCGAGGTCAGATCGCCCACGCCGCCGGTCGAATGCTTGTCCACGACCGGGCCGTTCAGGTTGAGCGCGCGCCAGTCGAGCACGTCGCCGGAGTCGCGTTGCGCGAGCGTGAGCGCCACGCGCGCGTCGATGGGCAATTCGTTGAAATAGACGGCCATCGCGAAAGCAGCGATCTGGCCTTCGGTGACGTGGCCGCTCGTTACCCCTTCGACAAATTGCGCGATTTCCTGCTGGTCGAACGGTTGGCGGTCGCGCACTTTGCGCACGAATTCCTGAGGCAGAAACATGATTTGCACTCCCTACGATCTTCGATATTGATTCAATACGCGCTGGAACGCTGAGCGTTCGCGCCGTGACCGAGCGTGGCCAGCAGATTGCCGAGCAGGCTCGATGCGCCAAAGCGGAACTTCGCGGGCACCGTGTAGCCCACGCCCAGTTCGCGTTCCACCAGCGCCAGATATGCAGCGGCTTCCTGCGCCGTACGCACGCCGCCGGCCGCCTTGAAACCCACCGTGCGCCCTGCTTCGCGAATCGCCGCGAGCATGGCGGCCGCCGCGTCGAGCGTGGCGTTGACGCTCACCTTGCCGGTCGAGGTCTTGATGAAATCCGCGCCGGCTTCGATAGCGATCTCACTTGCACGGCGGATCAGCGCGGTATCGCGCAACTCGCCCGTTTCCAGGATCACCTTGAGACATTTGTCGCCCGCCGCCACCCGGCTTTGCGCGACCAGTTCGCGGCCCACCTTTGCATCGCCCGCGAGCAGCGCACGATAGGGAAACACCACATCGATCTCATCGGCGCCCAACGCCACGGCTTCTGCCGTTTCGCGCGCCGCCGCTTCGGGATCGGCGGGGCCCGCGGGGAAGTTCGTGACGGTCGCGATCGGCAGCGTGAGCCCTTGCGCCGCCAGCGCCGCGCGCGCCGTGCCCACGAAACGCGGATACACGCATAGCGCGGCCGGTGTGCCCACGGGCGTATCGGCGGATGCGGCGAGCGCTTCGATCGACGCGTCGGTGTCGTCGTCGTTGAGCGATGTGAGGTCGATGAGATGCAGCGCCTGCAAGGCGCGCTGCGCGAGCTGATTGCGTGTCAATGCCTGGTCCATGAAAAGCCCATCAGGAAAGAGAGAAAAACAATCCGGCGATCGTCGCGCTCATGAGATTCGAGAGCGTCGCGGCGGCGAGTGCGCGCAGACCGAAGCGCGCGACATCGCCACGCAATTCCGGCGCGACGGCAGTGAAGCCGCCCGTGAGAATCGCGATCGACGAAAAATTGGCAAAACCGCACAGCGCGAACGAGACGATCGCGATCGTTTTAGGCGTGAGCAGCGGCAGCCCCGCTGCCACCACATGCGCGCTGTCCTGCAGATACGGCGACAGCCCGCTATACGCGACAAACTCGTTGAGAATCAGCTTCTGGCCGATAAAATTGCCGGCCACCACCGAATCCTGCCACGGTACGCCGATCAACCATGCGAGCGGTGCAAACAGCGCGCCCAGCAACGATTGCAGCGTGACGTGCGCGAAGCCGAGCCAGCCGGCCACCACGCCCACGCCTGCATTGAGCAGCGCGATCAGGCCGATGAACGCCACCAGCATGGTGCCGACGTTGACCGCGATCTTCAGGCCCACGCTCGCGCCCGAAGCGCCCGCTTCGATCACGCTGGTGGCGCGCTTTTCGTCGAATTCGAGCGTGCCGAGTTCCACGCGGCTGGCTTCGACCGAAGGGCACAGCATTTTGCCGAACAGCAGACCGCCCGGAATCGCCATGAACGAGGCCGCGAGCAGATATTCCATCTTCACGCCCAGCCCCGCATAACCCGCCAGCACCGAACCGGCCACCGACGCCATGCCGCTCGACATCACCGCGAAAATCTCCGGCCCCGAGAGGCGGCGCACGAAGGGCTTCACGAAGGCCGGCATTTCGCTCTGGCCGAGGAAGATCGTCGCCACGGCCGAGCAGCCTTCGGCGCGGCTCACGCCCAGCAGTTTCGACAGCCCCGTGCCGATGATCGCGATGATCCACTTCATCACGCCGAGGTAATAGAGCACGGCGATCAGTGAAGTCACGAAGATGATCATCGGCAAGACGCGCAGGCCGAATGCGAAACCATCGGCGCCGAACAGCGCGAACATCTTGTCGCCCACCAGCCCGCCGAACAGGAATGCGAGCCCGTGCTGGCCCATTTCGAGCACGCCGTTCACGGCGTTGGCGACGAGCGCCAGCACATGGCGTCCCATCGGCACGAACAGCACCAGCGCGCCAATCACGATCTGCGTGGCGAGCGCGGCAATCACCGTGCGCGGACTCACCGCGCCGCGATTCATCGACAGACAGTAGCCAACCACCAGCAGCACCAGAATGCCGCATAGACTGCGCAGGATATCCATATTGAATCCTTTAGGAATGGGAAGTGCCCTGGAACCGCTTAAAACCGATACCCGACGCTGGCGTAATAGCCCCAGCCAGTCGAGCGGTTCTGGAAGGGTCCGCTGCCAAAATTCAGCGTGGTGCCATTCCATTGCCCGCCGTTGTGGAAATAGCGCGCTGCGGTCCAGAAGCGCCAATGTTTGAATTCGTAGATCAACACGTTGGTCGAGACGAATGCGGTGTCGCTGCGCGTGTTGCCGCCGGATTCTTCGGCAAGGCGCGAGCCGAAGTCGTAATTGAAAAAGCTCACGAATGTGAGGTTGCCGCCGCTGAACGTGCCGATCGGATAGACGACTTTCATCTGCGCGCGATAGCCGTCCCAACTGTTCGCGTTGGCCGCGCCATAGTTTTCCCACTGGCGCCGCACGTAGAGATTCGCGGAAAGATAGACCGGCAGCGGCGTGGCGATATCGGTGCCGAGGCCCATATAGAGCGTGTTCTGGCGGCCCGACACGTTATGTCCCTGGTCGTAGATCCAGTCGAACGCGGCGTACCACTCCTTGAACGGCCCGAAGCCCAGATGCCGGCCCACGAGATCGTCGATGGAGACGCGCGGCTCCTGCTCCGTGAAAAGGGGCGAGCCTTTATTCGTGATGCCCGTGTCATAGCCATTGCCGACGCCGAAAGCGCGTGGCACATCGACATAGCCGTACAGGTCGAACGGCCCTTTGCGGCCGAAGTATTCGTACTCCAGATACACGTCGTTCGTGAGATACGGGCCGAAGCGAATATCCTTCGAACCAATCACGCCGATGCTCTGGTGCAGCCAGTCCGATAGATAGCGCGGCGCCGCCTGTGTAGCGGACACGGCAGCGGTATTCAGTTCAGGCGGCGTACCGCCGGTTTCGGCCAGCGTATCGGCGTGTGCGTGTGGTGCGTTCGATGCGAGCGCAACGACACTTGCCGCCACGGCCACCATCGCGCCGAAACGGTAACGATGCGCCGGTGCGGGTGTCTGCGCTCCTGAGCGCCACGGTCTCCTCCTTGGGTCCACGGTCTGCTTCCCTTATCTGTCTTGAATATCCCATGCATTTGGGATAACTGGAACATATTTTGTTATGTTTATAACATTATCAAAAATGTTTGTTCCACAGGCTCAGGGAAAACCAGAGAAATCAGCAGAGGGCTTGCGGTCGCGCAGAGGATGCGCGCGCGGAGAACGGTGCGAAGAGCGGCCAGGCGGGATTTCGTTGTATGGACGCGCGCGCCGCTTGCCATGCGTCGCGCGTGCGTGAGGGTCCGGGTCAGGCGTCTAGCGTATCCAGCGGCCTTCCATCCAGCGCCACTGTGCGCCCTCGTGAACCCAGCGGCCCGGCTCCCAGCGGAATCCCGGCCGCACCGCGAGCCAGTGGCCGCCGACCCAGACGTAGTGACCGCCCACCCAGTTCCAGTGTCCAGAATCCCAGATGAAACCCGGCCGCCCGGCGGGAATGACTTCGGCGCGCGGAGGCGGTGGCGCGATTGTTGCGATGATCACCGCGGCGTACACCGTCGCGGCCACAAGTGTGCTGCCTGCACTGGCCAGCAATGTCACCAGGATACGTGGCTTCATCGCGACCTCCGCTTGTCGAGTGTTTGGGCTGAAACCGGCGATGCGTTAATTAACATATCGGACTCCGTATTACTCCGGGTATTAGCAGGAAAATAATGCTACCCAGAGAGCGCCCGACGCGCGCGTTGCGCACAAGATTTAACAGGATCGATTGAAGCGCGCCAGCCCGTTGAATAACATTGAAACCGCTACGAGAAAATGAAGAGACAGGATGAGGTGCCGCGATAAAAATACTTCGTCATGCGAAGCAATTCAGCACCAAAAAGAAACTGGACGAACAGCATCCAGGTGACAACAAAACAGAAAACTGGTGGGCCGGGTGGGGTTCGAACCCACGATGGGATTTCTCCGGTGGATTATGAGTCCACTGCCTGCAACCAACACGGCGTCCAGCCCACGGAGTTAAAGCAAGAGAGCGTCATCAAAAAAGCCCGGTCTGAAAGAGCCGGGCTTTTCGACGGCAGGCCGACATACTACACGAAACCGGGCCGGCCTGGCCATCCATCACACGTATTTCCTTGCGTTACATGCGTTCTGCCTTAAAAAGCATTGAACGCATGCCCCATCAATTGCCCTCGAGGAACGACTTGAGCTTGTCCGAACGGCTCGGGTGACGCAGCTTGCGCAGCGCCTTCGCCTCGATCTGGCGAATCCGCTCACGCGTCACGTCGAACTGCTTGCCCACTTCTTCGAGCGTGTGATCCGTACTCATCTCGATACCGAAGCGCATGCGCAGTACCTTGGCTTCGCGCGGCGTAAGCGAATCGAGCACGTCCTTCACCACATCGCGCATCGAGGCATGCAGCGCGGCATCGGCCGGCGCCACCGTGTTGTTGTCCTCGATGAAGTCGCCCAGATGCGAATCGTCGTCGTCGCCGATCGGCGTTTCCATGGAGATCGGCTCCTTCGCGATCTTCATGATCTTGCGGATCTTGTCCTCCGGCATTTCCATTTTCTCGGCCAGCGTTGCCGGGTCGGGCTCGAGACCGGTTTCCTGCAGAATCTGCCGCGAAATACGGTTCATCTTGTTGATCGTCTCGATCATGTGAACCGGAATGCGGATCGTGCGCGCCTGGTCCGCGATCGAGCGCGTGATGGCCTGACGGATCCACCACGTCGCGTAAGTCGAGAACTTGTAGCCGCGGCGATATTCGAACTTGTCCACCGCCTTCATCAGGCCGATGTTGCCTTCCTGGATCAGATCGAGGAACTGCAGACCGCGGTTGGTGTACTTCTTCGCGATCGAGATCACGAGACGCAGGTTGGCCTCGGTCATCTCGCGCTTGGCCTGACGCGCCTTCAGTTCGCCCGCCGCCATCTGGCGGTTGGTTTCCTTGAGGTCCTTGAGCGGCAGCACCACGCGCGCCTGCAGATCGAGCAGACGCTGCTGCTGTTCGCGGATCGCCGGCACGTTGCGCGAGAGAATCGCGCTGTACGAATGGCTTTCGGCAACAACCTTGTCGGCCCAGTCGAGATCGGTTTCATTGCCGGGGAAGCGCGTGATGAATTCCGAACGCGGCATGCCGCATTTATCGACGACCGTGTGCAGGATCTGGCGTTCGACCTGGCGCACTTCGTCCACTTGCGCACGCAGCGTGTCGCACAGACGCTCGACGGTACGTGCCGTGAAGCGGATCGACATCAGCTCGGTCTGAATCGTTTCCTGCGCCTTCAGATAGGCCTTCGACTTGTAGCCTTCCTTCTCGAACGCGCGGCGCATCTTGTCGAACCATTCGCTGATGAGCGCGAACTTGTCGAGCGCGGAGCGCTTGAGGGCTTCGAGCTGCGCCGCATTGGCCGTCGCCTGCGCCGTGCCGTCGTCCTCCTCTTCTTCGCCCTCTTCCTCTTCTTCCTCTTCGGCGTTTTCGTCCTCGTTCTCGATCTCTTCCGCTTCCTTGGCGTTGAAGCCATCGGTGTCTTCGGCGTTGGGATCGATCAGGCCGTCGACGAGCTCATCGACGCGAATCTCGTCGTTCGCCACGCGTTCGGCCATGGCGAGAATATCGGCGATGGTGGTCGGGCAGGCGGAGATCGCCATGACCATGTGCATGAGGCCGTCTTCGATACGCTTGGCGATTTCGATTTCGCCTTCGCGCGTGAGCAGCTCGACGGTGCCCATTTCGCGCATGTACATCCGCACCGGGTCGGTCGTGCGGCCGAACTCGGAATCGACGGTGGACAGGGCGACTTCGGCTTCCTCTTCGACTTCGTCGTCGGACGAGGCGTTGGGCGCGTTGTCGTTGAGCAGCAGCGTTTCAGCATCGGGCGCCTGTTCGTAGACGGCGACGCCCATGTCGTTGAACGTGCTGATGATGCCTTCGATCGCCTCGGTTTCCGTGAAGTTATCCGGAAGGTGATCGTTGATTTCGGCGTAGGTGAGGTAGCCGCGCTCCTTGCCAAGCTTGATGAGCGCGCGCAGCTTGTTGCGGCGCTCTTCGAGTTCCTCGACGGTACCGGGCTGCGAGGAAGAGAAGGCGTCCTTCAGCAGCGCCTTTTCCTTCGCTCGCCGGTCGCGCGCACGGGTGGTCTTTTCACCCTTGCCCGCGGTGGGCGTGCTTTCTTCGCTCTGGTTCGCGTCGTCATCGACGGACACTTCATTCAGCTTTTTCGTCATGGAGTTCGCCGTACCGGCTGTAGTCTCGACTCGCGGCTGTTGGACAACAGCCTCTTGAACCGTGGATACTGGAGCCTCGCGCTCTGCCGCATCGTCCGCAACGGCAGGCACTTGCCTTGCACTACTCGGACCACCGGACCGCTTCGTTGCCGGTTGCGTGACAGCCTTCGCCGCACGTGTGGGCGCCGCTCGCGCGGCCGAAGCAGCCAGGGTTTTCTTCCGGACTGCGGGAACTTCATGACTGGCGGTTGCCGCATTGCGGCGGGAACGGGCGGAAGTTGCGGGCCTGGCCTCTATGACCGTATCGGTCTGCTCCGTCGAGCTGTCGCCTGCCGCCTTCTTTCCACCTGTAGTCTTTGCCATTGCCATTCCGCCCCTTGCTGGAAACTGGGCACCTCCAGGCACCACCCGGCGAAACGACCTCCGAGTGATACTTGACCTGCCCGCCCGGAAAAAACAAAAACAAACCGCTGAAAATCTTTAATTTTAGCACGCACGGTAATAATCGCCCGCGCGCGATCCTCCCCTACAGCCCGAGCTGACGCTTCATGTCAGCTCGCGCCTGATTCAATTTAACGTATTCGGCCAGTTCCTCGGGCGTATGGCGCGACTGCCGCGAAAGCACGTCCAGTCGCTCGCTGCAGGCGTCGAAACGCATTTTCAGGATTGCTGCCGTCAACTCTTCGCTCACGAGCCGCTCCTGCTCGCGGCGCTCCTCGAGTACGGCGCCATCTTCTGGATTTTTCATCAGCAAATCCCGAACGTTTTCATCATAGTCCAGAATTTCGCGAAAAATCTCCTCGAAGGTGGGGGCATTGGCCCCATTTCTCAATAGATCAGACAACAACTGGAATTCGGCCGCGTCGCCCAGTGCGCGGGCGTGCGTGGTCACTTCCTCGAACAGCTCGCCATGCCGCGTGAGCGTGATGAGCGCCTGTTCGGCCTCTTCGTCGAGCTGCGTGGCGATGCGCGGATGCATCACCAGGTTGCGCAGCGCCTTGCGCTCGATCCCGGTTACGAGGTGCCGGTCCTTGCGGGCGGGCGCCTGGCGCGCCGCCTGGGCGATGCGGGCGTCGACTTCGCACAGGCCTGCCACTTCCTCGAACGGCACGTCCAGGCGATCGGCGATCATGTGCATGATCTGCGCACGCAGGGCGTTGGCCGGCAGGGCCTGCAGCAGCGGCTTGGCGTCGAACAGCGCGCGGGCGCGGCCTTCGGGCTGATCCAGCTCCTTGCCCGTGAGCACTTCGTTGAGCATGAACTGCGAGAGCGGCATGGCGCGCTCGACCTGCTCCTTGAAGGCTTCCGTGCCGAATTCGCGCACGTAGCTGTCCGGGTCGTGCTCGGCCGGCAGGAACAGGAAGCGGATCGTGCGATTGTCCGCCGCGTGCGGCAGACAGGCGTCCAGCGCGCGCCGTGCGGCGCGGCGGCCGGCCGAATCGCCGTCGAAGCTGAAGATGACCGTGTCGGTCTGGCGCATCAGCTTCTGCACGTGGATCGGCGTGCAGGCGGTGCCCAGCGTCGCCACGGCGTTCTGGAAGCCGAGCTGCGCGAGCGCGACCACGTCCATATACCCTTCCACCACCAGCACGTAATGCTGTTCGCGGATCGCCAGACGCGCCTCGAACAGCCCGTACAGTTCGCTACCCTTGTTAAATAGCGGCGTTTCCGGGGAATTCAAATACTTGGGTTCGCCGCCGTCCAGCACGCGCCCGCCGAAGCCGATCACCTGCCCCTTCACATTGCGGATGGGGAACATGACACGGTCGCGGAAGCGGTCGTAGCGGCGCGACTGGCCTTGCGCGTCCTGCTTTTCGCTGACGATCACAAGACCCGATTCGACGAGCGAATCGTCGCGATAATCCTCGAATGCGGCTTCGAGGTTCTGCCAGCCATCGGGCGAATAACCCAGCCCGAAACGGGCCGCGACTTCGCCGGTCAGGCCGCGTTTTTTGAGGTACTGGATCGCATTGGGCGCGCTGCGCAACTGCTTGCGGTAGTAGTCGCAGGCGGTCTGCATCACGTCGGACAGCGCGTTGGTGACGGCTTTCGAGGCGCCGGGCGCATAGCCGCCTTCGCCTGGCTGGCCGCCGCGGCCACCACCGTAGCCGCCTCCACCGCCGCGCACCGGCGACGGCTCCTGCGGCACGCTCAGGCCGACCGACTGTGCGAGTTCATTGACGGCTTCGGGGAACGACAGGCCCGCGTGCTCCATGAGAAAGCCGATCGCCGTGCCGTGCGCGCCGCAGCCGAAGCAGTGATAGAACTGCTTCGTTGGGCTAACGGTAAACGACGGGCTCTTCTCGTTATGGAACGGGCACAGGCCCATGAAGTTCGCGCCGCCCTTCTTGAGCTGCACGAAACGACCCACCACGTCGACGATATCGACGCGGTTGAGCAGATCCTGCAGGAACGAATGCGGAATCATCGGGCTCGGTCGCTCGCTTCAGTGCGGTTCAGTTCGGTTCAATCAGGCTGGGAATAGGCCGGACACGCATGCGCGCGCCCGCCGCAAGCCTCCAGCGCCACCGGATACGGAACCCGGCAACGCTCAGGAGGCCTTGCGCTGCCCTTACTTCGTAAGAGCGGCTTTGACGAGGCCGGAAACGGCCGTCATGTCGGCGCGGCCAGCCAGCTTCGGCTTGAGCACGCCCATGACCTTGCCCATGTCCTGCGGGCCCGCAGCGCCCACCTCGGCAACCGCTGCCTGCACTTCGGCGGCGATTTCCGCATCCGAAAGCTGTTCGGGCATATACGTCGCCAGCACGGCCAGTTCGGCCTGCTCTTTCTCGACGAGGTCGGTACGGGCAGCCGCTTCGAACTGGCTGATCGAGTCCTTGCGCTGCTTGATCATCTTGTCGATGACCGCCGTGATGCCGGCGTCGTCGAGCGTCACGCGCTCGTCGACTTCACGTTGCTTGATGGCGGCGAGCAGCAGACGAATCGTGGCGAGGCGCTCGCTTTCGCGGGCGCGCATCGCGGCCTTCATGTCGTCGTTGATCCGGTCCTTGAGACTCATCACTCACCTGAAAATGCGTTGGGGTTGCACAATCCCGGTCGTTGACCGGGCAGCGCAGCCGCTCAGGCTGAACATCGTACCGAAGCATCGCAGGAATGCAAAAACCCGCCTGGAAGCGTTTCCAGGCGGGTCGGTGCGGGTTCGGCCTGATGCGACCACACCAGAGGAACAGCGCCGCGCTTGCGCAGCCGCGCTGTCTGCGTCGCCGTGAGATTTCCGGATTGAGGAAAAACCACGGCGGCGTCGAAATCAGTACATCTTTTTCGGCAGCGTCTGGCTGCGAATGCGCTTGAAATGGCGCTTCACCGCCGCCGCCTTCTTGCGCTTACGTTCAGCCGTGGGCTTTTCGTAAAACTCACGCGCGCGAAGTTCGGTCAGCAGGCCGTTCTTCTCGATCGTGCGCTTGAAGCGGCGCATGGCCACTTCAAAAGGTTCGTTTTCTTTTACGCGGATGGTCGTCATTTTCCAATAACGGATCAAGGGTAAAGAAAGCCAGTATAGCAGTTCCGGGCCAGACCATTGTGAGGCCGCCGGAAGGAAAACCCGAATGCCGCAGAGGCCCGCTCAGACTGGCGCAGCGCGGATTTAGCGCGTCTGCCGGAGGCAATTCCGACGGCTCCATAACGAGGCCGGTCAGAGTCGGTCAGACGCTGCCGTTCGCTGCAAATTCCGCGGCAGCTTCACCCGCCGCCACACCCGACGCCCACGCCCACTGGAAGTTGTAGCCGCCGAGCCAGCCCGTCACGTCCACCGCTTCGCCGACGAAATAGAGGCCCGGCACGCGCTGGCTCATCATCGTCGCCGATGAAAGTTCACGCGTATCCACGCCGCCGCGCGTCACTTCGGCCTTCTTGTAGCCTTCGGTGCCGGTCGGCGTCAGCGTCCATTGCGACAGCCCTTCGCCGATGCGGCGCAGCGTTTTGTCCGGCAAATCGGCAAGGCGCGCATCGAGCGGCACGCCATGCGTTTCGAGCCAGGCATGCGCGAGGCGCGCGGGCACCCATTCGGCGAGCAGGTTGCCGATCTGGCGTTTCGTCGTCCCTTTCGCTTCGATCAGCGCCTCGGTGGCGTCGCGATCGGGCAGCAGGTTCACGCGGATCGGCTGACCAGGCTGCCAGAAGCTCGAAATCTGCAGCACGCCCGGGCCGGACAGGCCGCGATGCGTGAACAGCAGGTCTTCGTCGAACGCGCCGCCGGTCTTGCGCTCGCCGGTCGCCACATTGACATCGAGCGAAACGCCCGAAAGCGGCACATACGGCGCCCATTCCTGCTGCGCGAAAGTCAGCGGCACCAGCGCGGGCCGCGTATCGATGAGTTTGTGGCCGAATTGCTTCGCCACGCGATACGCAAAATCGGTCGCGCCGATTTTCGGAATCGACAGACCGCCCGTGGCGATCACCAGCGCCTTCGCGCGGATCGGGCCTTGCGGGGTACCGAGCGTGAAGCCGGTGCCATCGGCGTGCGCGACGTCCTCGACCGGCAGCGGGCGGCGCCATGCGACCTTCCCGGCGTCGCATTCCGCGCGCAGGACGTCGATGATCGCTTCGCTGGACTGATCGCAAAACAGCTGGCCCTTGTGCTTCTCGTGCCAGGTCACGCGATGCTGGCGCAGCAGCGCCATGAAGTCGCGCGGCGTGTAACGCGCGAGCGCCGAACGGCAGAAATGCGGGTTGTTCGAGAGGTAATTGGCAGGGCTTGCGTGCAGATTCGTGAAATTGCAGCGGCCGCCGCCGGAGATGCGGATTTTTTCCGCGAGGCGCGGAGCGTGGTCGATCAGCGCCACGCGGCGGCCCTGCTGGCCCGCCACCGCCGCGCTCATCATGCCGGCCGCCCCTGCGCCGATTACGGCGATGTCAAATGATTCCATGGCGCGCATTCTACCTGCGCGCCAGCGCGCGGTGACCTGGCCGGGCCCGGACTGGCTCACGCGCGCTCATCGGGCACCGGACTTTGCGCCTTTGTCCAACCGACCCGGAGCGCAAGCCGGCTCGCACGCGCACTGCTATACTTTGGGGTTCCCTTTCACTTTGATTTAGCGACGGTTTTTGCTCCGGCTATGGTCTTCGGACCGGCTTCGCGCACCGTCGCACGCCACACCATGCTCGTTCTCGGCATCGAAAGCTCCTGCGACGAAACCGGCCTCGCGCTCTATGACAGCGAGCGCGGCCTGCTCGCGCACGCGCTGCATTCGCAGATCGCCATGCATCGCGAGTACGGCGGCGTCGTGCCCGAACTGGCTTCGCGCGACCACATCCGCCGCGCCCTGCCGCTGCTCGAAGAGGTGCTCGAGAAAAGCGGCGCCGCGCGCAGCGACATCGACGCCATCGCCTTCACGCAAGGCCCGGGCCTCGCTGGCGCGCTGCTGGTCGGCGCGAGCATCGCCAACGCGCTCGCGATGGCGTGGAACCGGCCGACGGTCGGCATTCACCATCTGGAAGGGCATCTGCTCTCGCCGCTGCTCGTGGATGCGCCGCCGCCCTTCCCGTTCGTCGCGCTGCTGGTTTCCGGCGGCCACACGCAGCTGATGCGTGTAACCGACGTAGGCGTGTACGAAACGCTCGGCGAAACGCTGGACGACGCCGCCGGCGAAGCCTTCGACAAGACCGCCAAGCTGCTGGGCCTCGGTTATCCGGGCGGGCCGGAAGTGTCGCGTCTTGCCGAATTCGGCACGCCGGGCGCCATCGAATTGCCGCGCCCGATGCTGCATTCGGGCGATCTGGACTTCAGCTTCAGCGGCCTGAAAACCGCGGTGCTCACGCATGTGAAGAAGCTCGGGCCGAATATCTGCGAACAGGGCAAGGCCGATATTGCGCGCGGTTTTGTCGATGCGGCTGTGGACGTGCTGGCGGCGAAGTCGCTGGCCGCGCTCAAGCAGACGAAGATGAAGCGGCTCGTGGTGGCGGGCGGCGTGGGCGCGAACAAACAGTTGCGCGAGAAACTGTCGGCGGCGGCGCAAAAACGCGGCTTCGAAGTGCATTACCCCGATCTCTCGCTGTGCACCGACAACGGCGCGATGATCGCGCTGGCGGGTGCGCTGCGCCTGCAACGCTGGCCCGATCAGGCGACGCACGACTACGCGTTCACGGTCAAGCCGCGCTGGGATCTGACGTCGCTCGCGCAGCAGTAATGCGGTTGGCGATGCACCGCATCGTCAGCCCAGCCGATTCAGCATGTTGCCAACGATACCGCGCGTGAGCGGTATCTGTTCGAGCATGGCTGCGGTCATGCGCAGGATGTGCTCCATCGAATACTCTTCGCCCGAAACGGGCACGACATCGGAAAGCGAAGGAATCGATTCGAGCATCGCTTTGTAGTCGGCGATGATTTTGCCGTTGCGCCACTCGACATCCGGCCTTTCCCGGCAAAGCGCGCTATAGGCAAGCCGGTCGAAATGCGCGGCACTGAATATGCCGCGACTCGATTTGATGAATAGCACTTCGAATGGATGCGCGGCCCGCCCGAAATAACTCGAAGCCCAGTTAGGATCGCCGCCGACTGAAACGCGATTGATCTCGGCGTGCGGCTTGCGATAGTCGATTGATTCGTACTCCGGCAAAAGTGCAGTGATATTCCAGCCGTTCTTCAACAAGAGTTGCGACAGGCGGATCTCGTAATCCAGAATCACCTCGTCTTTACTGAGCGCTTCCCGCTCAGTGTAAAAGCCGCTTTCCCGCAAGAAATGCAACGCGTCTTTTGACAGCGCGTAGGCCATGGTCTGCACATGGGAAAATGGCACGCAGCCGCCGTATTTCGCCTTGTATTGACTGGAATGCGGCGAACGCTCCGACAGGATGTTGATCGCGACCCCACCAGACCGATGTTGCCGGTCAGCTTCTGCGCGAATACCCGTCTCCATCCCTGCATCGCGAAAGGTGGCAGAAACGGGCCGCGCACAGACGCATTGACGAAGAACACTGTGTCGTAATTCGAAATGTCGCTGCCGAGTTCCGTCATGGCGGCGCAATAGCCGCCGTAATCGTTATTCTTGTTCTCCGAAAAAATATATCGAACATTCGGGCGCTGCGGCAGATCGATGGTATGAGAACCCGCCACCACGATCACAAAATCGCAATCGGTCGAATAAGCGAATAAAAGAAAGTGCGCGAAATTGCGGATGTAGACCGCATCCCGTTCATAGAAGTGATAAATCACAAGATCGCGCGAGCGGTCCGTCAATGCGGTATCGACAGATTTCCCCGGTGTGACTGTGGTCGTCATTGCTATTGTGTGTCGAGAAAGAGGTCGCTTCTTTAACACCGTCTCGAAACACGCAAGGCTTGCATCAAATGCACAGCCAGCGACAAATCAAATTTCCGGCGCAGCTGCGCACTCAATAAAAAACCGCCCGAAGGCGGTTTTTTAAAGCGACACAACACGCTCAACCATTACGCTGCACGCTTGTCGTGCTCGATCACTGCATAGGCGCTGTGATTGTGAATCGACTCGAAGTTTTCGGCTTCGAGCGTATAGGCGATCACGCGCGCGTCGGCGTTCAGGCGCACGGCCACGTCACGCACGAGGTCTTCCACGAACTTCGGATTTTCGTAGGCACGCTCGGTCACGAACTTTTCGTCCGGGCGCTTGAGCAGGCCCCACAGTTCGCACGACGCTTCCTGCTCGGCGATGACGATGAGGTCTTCCACCGGCAGATCGCCGTCGAATTCCACATCGATCGTCACGTGCGAGCGCTGGTTGTGCGCGCCGTACTGCGAGATCTTCTTCGAGCACGGGCACAGGCTCGTCACCGGCACCAGCACCTTGAGGAACAGGCGCGTGACGCCGTCGCGGGCGTCGCCCGTGAGCGTCACTTCGTAGTCCAGCAGACTTTCCACGCCAGACACCGGCGCGACCTTCTTCACGAAGTACGGGAACGACACCTCGATACGACCTGCCTGCGATTCGAGCTTCGCGAGCATCGCGGTCAGCATCGAGCGGAACGTAGCCGGTTCGAGCGGCGCCTTGTTCTCTTCGAGCAGCGCGACGAAACGCGACATGTGCGTGCCCTTCTGGTCCGCAGGCAGATGAACGTCGAGATTCCACGTGCCGACGCTCGGCTGGACGTCACCCGCGCCCGTTTTCACCGTCAGCGGATGGCGCACACCCTTCACGCCTACACGCTGGATCACGATCTGACGGGTATCGACGGAGCTTTGCACGTCCGGCATCACGAAAGCCGGGTTCATCTGATTCATGTTCTTATCCTCAAGTCGCACCAATTGGGGCGCGCAAATGGCAAGCGCCGGCATGTGCCGGCGCTCGCTGGCGAACGGGGCGAAAACCCCGCTCGACGGTTCAAGGTGTTGGTGCTTGAGCGACGATGCCGCCGCTTAAGCGACGCGCATCACCGACTTGCCCGACGCGTTCGCCGCGCCTTCGAGGAAGCGTTCGCGAATGGACTTCGCGATACCTGCCGCGTCGAGGCCGACGCCCGCCAGCAACTTCGCCGGATCGCCGTGATCGATGAAGGTGTCGGGAAGGCCCAATTGTAGTACGGGCTTGATAACCCCACTTTCAAGCAGGGATTCCACGCAGGCCGAACCCGCGCCGCCCATGATGCAGCCTTCTTCGACGGTCACGAGGTAATCGTGCGTTTCGGCGAGCTGCTTGATGAGTTCCGCGTCGACCGGCTTCACGAAGCGCATGTTCGCCACGGTGGCGTCCAGTTCTTGCGCAGCAGCCAGCGACGGCGCAACCATCGTGCCGAACGCGAGGATCGCCACACGCTTGCCTGCCGGCGCGCTGCTTTCGCGGCGCACTTCGCCCTTGCCGACCGGCAGCGCGGCCATCTGCTTGACGGTCGCCACGCCCGTGCCTGCACCGCGCGCGTAACGCACGGCCGTCGGGCAATCCTGCTGGAGCGCCGTGTAGAGCATCTGACGGCATTCGTTTTCGTCCGACGCCGCCATGATCATCATCTTCGGGATGCAGCGCATGAAGGCGAGATCGTACGCGCCCGCGTGCGTTGCACCGTCCGCGCCAACGAGGCCGGCACGGTCGATTGCGAACACGACCGGCAGGTTCTGCAGCGCGACGTCGTGGATCAGCTGGTCATAGGCGCGTTGCAGGAAGGTCGAGTAGATCGCGACCACCGGCTTCATGCCTTCCGCAGCCAGACCGCCCGCAAACGTCACCGCGTGCTGCTCGGCGATGCCCACGTCGAAGTAGCGATCCGGGAAGCGCTTTTCGAATTCGACCATGCCCGAGCCTTCGCGCATTGCCGGCGTGATGCCGACCACGCGCGAGTCGAGTTCCGCGGCATCGCACAGCCATTCGCCGAACACTTGCGTGTAGGTCTTCTTGGCGGGCGTCGTCGACGGCTTGATGCCTTCGGCCGGGTTGAACTTGCCGGGACCGTGGTACAGGACCGGGTCGGCTTCGGCGAGCTTGTAGCCCTGGCCTTTCTTCGTCACCACGTGCAGGAATTGCGGACCACGCAGTTCCTTGATGTTCTGCAGCGTGGGGATCAGCGAATCGAGGTCGTGACCGTCGATCGGGCCGATGTAGTTGAAGCCGAATTCTTCGAACAGCGTGGCCGGCACGATCATGCCCTTCGCGTGCTCTTCGAGCTTGCGGGCCAGATCGAGCACCGGCGGCGCATGACGCAGCACGCGTTCCACGCCTGCACGGGCAGCCGCGTAGAAGCGGCCCGACATCAGGCGCGCGAGGTGGCGATTCAGTGCGCCGACGGGCGGCGAGATCGACATGTCGTTGTCGTTGAGGATCACGAGCAGCGGCACGTCGTCTTCGACGCCACCGTTGTTCAGTGCCTCGAACGCCATGCCGGCGGTCATCGCGCCGTCGCCGATCACGGCGATGCCCATGGCGTTATCGCCCTTGAGCTTGCTCGCGACGGCCATGCCGAGCGCCGCCGAAATCGACGTGCTCGAGTGCGCGGTGCCGAAGGTGTCGTATTCCGATTCGTCCCGCTTCGGGAAACCGGAAATACCGCCGAGCTGGCGCAGCGTGGACATCTGGTCGCGGCGGCCGGTCAGGATCTTGTGGGGATAGGTCTGATGGCCCACGTCCCAGACGATGCGATCGCGCGGCGTGTCGAACACGTAATGCAGCGCGATCGTCAGTTCGACCGTGCCGAGGTTGGACGACAGGTGGCCGCCCGTTTGCGACACGCTGTCGAGAACGAAGGCACGCAGTTCGTCGGCAAGCGGTTGCAACTGGCGGCGATCGAGGCGGCGCAAATCCGCCGGGTCGTCAATGGTTTTCAGCAAGTCGTACATCGTCGTTCCATTGTAGGAAATCGGGCGCTCCCGCACTTCTATCGCGCATTACTTCCCGTTCATGCGCGCGGGCGGGTTGGCGCAATCAGCTAACCCGGTTCACGACCAGGTCAGCGAGTTCGGCGAGGCGCTGTGCGCGTGCGCCGAACGGTTCGAGTGCCGCGTGTGCGTCGGCGCGCAACTGCTGCGCGAGGGCACGCGAGGCATCCAGACCGATGATCGACACGTAGGTCGGCTTGCCGTCCTTCGCGTCCTTGCCAGCGGTCTTGCCCAGAGTCGCCGAGTCGGCGGTCACATCGAGAATATCGTCCACCACCTGGAAGGCGAGGCCCACGGCCGCCGAGTACTTGTCCAGCGCGGCGAGCGTGTCTGCGGACGGCGTTTCGCCGGCCACCGCGCCCATGCGGACCGCGGCGCGCAGCAGCGCGCCGGTCTTCAGGCGGTGCATCGTTTCGAGCTGCTCGCGCGTGAGCGAATGGCCCACGCTCGCGAGGTCGATTGCCTGGCCGCCGGCCATGCCGATCGAGCCGCTCGCCAGCGCGAGTTCGCGCACGAGCGCGGCCTGACGCGGCGCGTCCAGCACGTCGGACGTCAGCGCGACGAAGGCCTGCGATTGCAGCGCGTCGCCGACCAGCAGCGCCGTCGGTTCGTCATATTTGACGTGTACCGTCGGTTTGCCACGACGCATATCGTCGTCGTCCATGCAGGGCATGTCGTCATGCACGAGCGAGTAGACGTGGATCATTTCCAGCGCGCAAGCGGCGGCGTCGAGCGCCTCCGGCGTTGCGTTCGTCAGTTCGCCTGCGGCATGGCACAGGAGCGGGCGCACACGCTTGCCGCCACCCATCACCGCATAACGCATGGCGTCATGCAGCGGAGCGGGCTGCACGTCGGCAGCCGGCAAATAGTGATCGAGCGCGCTCTCGACCCGGTCAAGTACGTGCCGGGTCCATTGGTCAAAATTCATAGATCGTCGTCTCCGCCCGTTGCGGATGTCGTATTGAGGGGCACGGGCCGAAGCGTCTCGCCGTCGAGCACGCGCACCTGTTGTTCAACCTTTTCGAGCTGTTGCTGGCAGAACTTCACCAGCACCGCGCCGCGACGATACGCGGCCAGCGATTCCTCGAGGCTCAGACTACCGCCTTCCATGCGCGCCACCAGCGCGTCGAGTTCCGCCAGCGCGGCTTCGTAGCTTTCCGGCAAGGGCTCGGCGGAGGCCGGCTGGGATGCCGTTGCGCCTTCCGCTGCGCCGCCTTTCAATGCGGATTTCGCCATCTGGGGTCGCCAAAATGAAACAAGGCGGACATTCTACGGCAAAAGCCCCCTGGCCGCCCCGCTCGCCGGCTTCTGTCCCTTCCCGGCCACATTACGGGGCGTTCAGCAAATCAGTTCCAGAAGGCTGTTTTGACGGCGTTTTGACTTCGCGTTGACTTCATTTGCCGGGCGATTTCTACCTTACGCGCGATGCATTCCTGTCGACTTCTCAACGCTATCCTGGCGCAATTCCGGCAAAAATCAGCCACTTAGCTACCCTTTTAAGGGTAAACCGGATATACTAGCCGGCTCCCTAAATCGAATCTTCGATGGTTGGGTTGTTCACTGCTTTCACGTCTAATCGGGAGTGGGAATGTCCAATCTGAGCAATGCATTGCAGCTGAAGTCCGTTCACAGCCAGCTGCCAGTCACGGCTTACTTTGACGAAGCGCTACTGAAGCGCGAAATCGACACGCTTTTCCAGAAAGGTCCTCGCTACGTCGGGCACGAATTGATGGTGCCTGAAGCGGGGAATTATTTTGCGCTGCCCGGCGAGAAAGAGGGTCGCGTACTCGTTCGCAACAAAAGCAACGAGATCGAGCTGCTTTCCAACGTTTGCCGTCATCGCCAGGCCATTATGCTAAACGGTCGCGGCACGGCAGACAACATTGTATGTCCTCTGCATCGCTGGACGTACGACCTCAAGGGCGAACTGCTCGGCGCGCCGCACTTCGCGGACAAGCCCTGCCTGAACCTGAACAGCACGCCGCTGCAGAAGTGGAACGGTCTCCTGTTCGAGTCGGCCGGGCGCGATGTCGCGCGCGATCTCGCACGCCTTGGGCCGGCCAAACACCTCGACTTCACGGACTATATGTTCGATCACGTCGAGGTCCACGAGTGCAACTACAACTGGAAGACCTTTATCGAGGTCTATCTGGAGGACTACCACGTCGTCCCGTTCCATCCGGGTCTCGGCCAGTTCGTCTCGTGCGACGACCTGAAGTGGGAGTTCGGCGAGTGGTACAGCGTGCAGACAGTCGGCGTACACAGCCAGCTCGGCAAGCCGGGCAGCCCGACGTACCGCAAGTGGCACGACGAAGTCCTGCGCTTCCGTAACGGCCAGCCGCCCGAGTTCGGCGCGATCTGGATGGTCTATTACCCTGGTCTGATGATCGAGTGGTATCCGCACGTGCTGATCTGTTCGTGGCTGATTCCGAACGGCACGCAAAAGACCACCAATATCGTCGAGTTCTATTACCCCGAGGAAATCGTGCTGTTCGAGCGCGAGTTCGTCGAGGCCGAGCGCGCCGCCTATATGGAAACGGCCGTGGAAGACGACGAGATCGCTGAGCGCATGGACGCCGGCCGTCGCGCCCTGTACGAGCGCGGCGTGTCGGAAGTCGGCCCGTACCAGAGCCCGATGGAAGACGGCATGCAGCACTTCCACGAGTTTCTGCGCCGCGAGCTGGGCGAAATCTGATGGATGCGGCGCCTGCCGCCCTACCAGAGCGTGACAAGGAAAGACGGGCTTCGGCCCGTCTTTTTGTTTAGACTGACGGCATCGGGCCGGCACAGCGCACGCAGCACACGAACGCTCTCCAAGCCGGTCACGCACGATCCAGGCAAAGGAGCCGTCATGCCCCACACGCACTACACCACCCTGATTTCGGCCGCGAACCTGCACGAGCGCATGACCGCCGCGCCGGGCAGCGTGCTGGTTTTCGACTGCCGTTTCGATCTGCTCGATCCCAAGGCGGGCGAAACCGCCTACGCCGCCGGCCATCTGCCGGGCGCGCGCTATCTCCACCTCGATCGCGACCTGTCCGGTCCGAAGACCGGCAAGAACGGCCGCCATCCGCTGCCCGATCGCGCTTCGCTGGTCGCGACGCTCGCCAGCTGGGGCTTGAACGCCGGCCAGCAAGTGGTTGCCTACGACGCGCACGGCGGCTCGTACGCCGCGCGTCTGTGGTGGCTGCTGCGCTGGCTTGGCCACGATTCGGTCGCGGTGCTCGATGGCGGTCTGCAAGCGTGGGAAGCGGCGGGTTATCCGCTCGAAAAGGATGTGCCGACGGCCACGCAAGGTACGTTCAAGGCCGGCGCACCGTTGCAGGTGACCGTCGATGTCGCGGCCGTCGTGCGCAATCTGGGCACGCGCGAACTCACGGTGGTCGATGCGCGCGCGAGCGATCGCTATCGCGGCGAAAACGAAACGATCGACCCGGTCGGCGGCCATATTCCGGGCGCGAAGAATCGCTTCTTCAAGGACAACCTCACCGCCGACGGCCGGTTCAAATCGGCGCATACGCTGCGTGAGGAATTCACGGCGCTGCTGCCGGGCGTCACGCCCGAGCATGTGGTGCTGCAATGCGGCTCGGGTGTGACAGCATGTCACAACGCGCTGGCGATGGAGATCGCCGGTATGCACGGCGCGGCGCTCTACGGCGGTTCGTGGAGCGAGTGGGTCGCGGACCCGTCGCGGCCGGTGGCGACGGGTGCGAACGCCTGATTGGCTGATCGGGACGGCGCCGCTCTCAACCGACGCCGTGCTCCTTGAACCACGCCGTCGCGCGCTTCCAGCCATCCTCCGCATCGGCCTTGCGATAGCTCGGCCGGTAATCGGCGAAAAACGCGTGGCCCGCATCGTCATACACGACGAATTGCGAGCCGCGCCCGCCCTGCGGCCCCTGCGCAATCGCCGCTTTCATCTGCTCCAGCGTGTCCTGCGGGATGCTGTTGTCCTGACGCCCGTATAGCCCCAGCACCGGCACCTGCAACGTGCCCGCCAGATCGACCGGATTCTGCGGCGCGTTCGCTGTGTGATCGCCCGTCACGCGCCCGTACCACGCCACCGCGGCCTTCACGCGCGGATTGTGCTCCGCATACAGCCACGTGTAGCGCCCGCCCCAGCAAAAGCCGTTGATGCCCACGCGCTTCAGATCGCCGCCATGCTGGCCCGCCCACTCGAGCGCCGCATCGATATCGCTCATCACCTGGGCATCGGGCACCTTGCTCGCGATGTTTTCGTTGATCTGCTGGATCGTCGGATACACCGAAGCATCGCCTTCGCGCACAAAAAAATCCGGCGCGATGGCCAGATAGCCAAGCTTCGCAAAACGCCGGCACACATCGGCGATATGCTCGTGCACGCCAAAAATCTCGTGAATCACGATGATGACCGGCAGGTGCGTCTTCCCACGCGGCTGCGCACGATACGCCGGCACGAGCGTACCGCCCGACTGGAAGCCGATCTCGCCGGCATCGAGTCCTTCGGAATCCGTATGAATCGTCTGCGCGGAAACGGGCAGCACGGCGGCAGCGAAGCCGCTGCCCAGCGCGGCCTTCAGGAAGGTGCGCCGATCGAACGGCACGTGAGGAACCAGGCTATCGATTTCAGGCTTCAGCATGCAACGCTCCTTGCGATAGAAAACGGCGCGACAGAAAGACCATCCAAAGAAAAAATGCGCCCGCAGGCGCATTGTGAAATCAGTGCAGCTTGACGCGCGGCAGCGTCGTGCGCCGCAGCCAGTGCGCAACGGTGTCGAGCATCATGCGCGCGTAGCCGTGCAGCGCCGCAATATGCAGCCGATACAGCGACATATACATGAAGCGTGCGAACAGCCCTTCGATCAGCATGCTGCCGCCGATCAACCCGCCCATCAGATTGCCGACCGCGCTGAAATGGCCGAGCGACACCAGCGAGCCAAAGTCGCGATAGGTGAACTCGGGCAACGGCCGTCCGTCGAGCAGATGAGTCATCGACTTGAACAGGAACGATGCCTGCTGATGCGCGGCCTGCGCGCGCGGCGGCACATTGCGTTCGGTCCCCGGCCACACGCAGGCGGCACAGTCGCCGAGCGCGAAGATGTTATCGTCGATTTCGGTTTGCAGCGTCTGGCGCGCGACCAGTTGACCGAGCTTGTTGACGGTCAGGCCGTCGAGTTGCGAGAGCACAGCGGGCGCCTTGATGCCTGCCGCCCAGACGGTGAGATCGGCGCGAATCGCCTTGCCGCTCGCCGTACGCACGACGCCCGGCGCGACTTCGGTCACGCGTTCGGCCGTGAGAATACGCACGCCGAGCTTGAGCAACAATTCCGCCGTCGCCGAAGAAACACGTTCGGGCAATGCCGGCAAAATACGCGGGCCCGATTCGATCAGCGCGATGCCCACGTCATGGCTCGGATCGAGCTTGTGCAGACCATACGCCGAAAGCACCTGCGCGGTATTGCGCAACTCGGCGGACAACTCCACGCCCGTGGCTCCAGCACCGACGATCGCCACCTGCACGCGCGGCTCTTCCTTGCCTTCGTGGTCGCGCGTGATGACGGGATCGGTTTGATGTTCGGCGCGCATGCACGCGGCGATCAGGCGCTTGCGAAAGCGCTCGGCCTGCTCGACGGTATCGAGCGCGATGGAATTTTCCGCCGCGCCCGGCACGCCGAAAAAGTGTGTCGTACTGCCAATCGCCAGTACCAGCGTGTCGTATTCGACCACGCGCACCGGCAACATTTCAGCGCCGTCTTCGTCGGCTACTGCGCCGAGCGTAATGCGCTTCGCCGCACGGTCGACCGATACGAGTTCGCCCTGCTGAAACTCGAAGCCATGCCAGCGCGCCTGCGCCGCATATTCGAGTTCCTGCGTGAACGGGTCCATGCTGCCTGCAGCGACTTCATGCAGCAGCGGTTTCCAGATATGAGTCGGATTGCGGTCGACGAGCGTGACCGTTGCGCGCGGCTGCCGGCCACGGCCCGGCTTCCCATAACGGTCGCCCAGCCGGGTAGCCAGTTCCAGACCGCCTGCGCCCCCACCTACAACGATAAAGCGATGCATAGTTTCTCCGTGCATGTCGATGGGCGTTAGAACGTCCGACACTCGCGCGCGCATGAACTGGCGCTGCGGCGTCGGCCTTCGTTTGATTGTCGGCTGACGGAGCGCGCGACGGCAAGATGGCATGCTCACATTAAGGTCATGCGAGCCACCCGCTTGTTCTGTGCCGCGCGCGCGTTTACTACGCGTTCAAAGCATGATTCATGCAGCGATCAATGTGATCATCGATCGCTTTCAATGTATCGATGTGCAAATTAATGCGCTTCTTCCCAGTTCGCGCCCACGCCCACTTCGGCGACGAGCGGCACCTTGAGCTTCGCGACCGAGCACATCAGTTCCGGCAGGCATTTGCGCACTTCGGAGAGTTCCGCTTCGGGCACTTCGAGCACCAGTTCATCGTGTACCTGCATGATCATCTTCGTGCCGATCTTGCGTTCGTCGAGCCACTTCTGCACGGCGACCATCGAGAGCTTGATCAGATCGGCGGCCGTGCCCTGCATCGGCGCATTGATGGCAGCGCGTTCCGCCGCCTGACGACGCGGACCATTGCCGCCGTTGATTTCCGGCAGCCACAGACGGCGACCGAACACGGTCTCGACATAGCCGCGCGATTTGGCATCCATACGCGTCTCGTCCATATAGCGCGCAACGCCCGGATAACGCGCGAAATAGCGGTCGATATAAAGCTTCGCCGCATCGCGCGTAATGCCGAGATTCGACGCGAGACCAAACGCGCTCATGCCGTAAATCAGGCCGAAGTTGATGACCTTGGCGATGCGGCGCTGATCGTTGCTCACTTCGAGCGGCGTCACGCCGAACACTTCGGCGGCCGTCGCGCGGTGAATGTCGTCGCCGCGCGCAAACGCCGTGAGCAGCGATTCGTCGCCCGAGATATGCGCCATGATGCGCAACTCGATCTGCGAATAATCGGCGGAAACGAGCTTGCAGCCCGGCGACGCGATAAACGCCTCGCGAATGCGCCGGCCTTCGCCCGTGCGCACCGGAATGTTCTGCAGATTCGGATCGTTCGACGCGAGACGCCCGGTGACCGCGACGGCCTGCGCGTAGTTCGTGTGCACGCGGCCGGTCTGCGCATTGACCATACGCGGCAGCTTGTCCGTGTAGGTCGATTTCAGCTTGGCAAGGCCGCGATGCTCGAGCAGCAGCTTGGGCAGCGGATAATCCTCGGCGAGCTTTTGCAGCACTTCTTCGTCGGTGGACGGCGCGCCGCTCGGCGTTTTCTTCACGATCGGCAATTGCAGCTTTTCGAAGAAGATCTGGCCGATCTGCTTGGGCGAGCCGAGGTTGAACTCGCCGCCCGCCAACACATAGGCTTCCTGTTCGAGTTCGACAAGACGCACCGCAATCTGCGCGCTCTGTTTTTCCAGACGCTCCGTGTCGATCAGCACGCCGTTGCGCTCCATCTTGCGCAGCACGCGCGCCGTCGGCAGCTCGATGCTGCGATAGACGTAGTCGAGACCCTTTTCCGGCTGGATCTGCGGATAGAGCGCGAGATGCAGTTGCAGCGTGACATCCGCATCTTCGGCCGCGTATTCAGCGGCCGTTTCCAGCGCCACTTCATCGAAACCGATCTGCTGCGCGCCCTTGCCCGCCACTTCCTCGTACTTGATCGTCTTGATGCCGAGGTGGCGCAGCGCGAGGCTGTCCATATCGTGCGTGCGATGCGATTCGAGCACGTACGATTCGAGCAGCGTGTCGAATTCGACACCGTTCAACTCGATGCCGTAATTCGCGAGCACCTGCTCGTCGTACTTCATGTGCTGGCCGACTTTCTTGTGCTGCGTGCTTTCGAGCCAGGGCTTCAGGCGCGCGAGCACTTCGTCGAGCGGCAATTGATCGGGTGCATCGGGCCCGCGATGCGCGAGCGGCAGATACGCGGCGCTGCCGGGTTCGGTCGAAAACGACATGCCGACGAGCTTCGCCACCATCGGATCGAGCGCCGTGGTTTCGGTATCGAACGCGGTCAACTCAGCCGCTTCGATCTTCTTGAGCCACGCGTCGAACTGCTCCCACGTCTGGATCGTTTCGTAGTTGCGCGGCGCATCGACGAACAGCGCCGGCTGCACGTTCGCGTCTTTTTCAGGCGCGTTGCCGGCGGTGGCGGCCGGCACGGTTTCGCTTTGCGCACTCGCCTCGTTGATTTCGCGCAGCCAGGTCTTGAAACCGTGACGCGCGAAAATATCGCGCATTTCTTCGCGCGCTTCCGCACGCGTGCCGAGCGAGGCTTCGATCGATTCCAGATGCGGTGCGAGATCGCAGGCCGTTTCCACCGTGACGAGCTTGCGCGCCATCGGCAGGAAGTCGAGCGCGTCGCGCAGATAACCGCCCACCGCGCCCTTGATTTCGTCCGCGTGTTCGACGATGCCGTCGAGCGAACCGTATTGCGTGAGCCACTTCACCGCCGTCTTCGGGCCGCACTTGTTCACGCCCGGCACGTTGTCAACGGTATCGCCGATCAGCGAGAGATAGTCGACGATGCGCTCCGGCGGCACGCCGAACTTCGCGATCACGCCTTCGCGATCGAGCAGTTCGTTGGTCATCGTGTTGATGAGCGTGACGTGGTCGGTCACGAGTTGCGCGAGGTCTTTGTCGCCCGTGGAAACGACCACCTTCATGCCGAGCTTTTCCGCCTGGGCGGCGAGCGTGCCGATCACATCGTCGGCCTCGACGCCTTCGACCATCAGCAGCGGCCAGCCGAGCGCGCGCACCGCAGCGTGGATGGGCTCGATCTGTGCAGCAAGCGGCTCCGGCATGGAAGGCCGGTTGGCCTTATAGTCGGGATACCAGTCATCACGAAACGTCTTGCCCTTGGCATCGAACACGCACGCGCTATACTCTGCCGTAACGTCCTTGCGCATACGACGCAGCATGTTGATGATGCCGTACAGTGCACCTGTGGGTTCGCCGTCGGGACCACGCAGATCAGGCATTGCATGGAAGGCCCGATAGAGATAGCTAGAACCGTCGACCAGCAACAGGGTCTTACCTTCCAGCTGATTGTGTAGCTTCGTTTCCACGCGTAGTTCTTCAGGCATTATGGACAAGAGAAAAGTGATTCCGAGTCTGCGTTCACTCGCAGATCAAGAGCGCGCAACGGCCAAAAAGGCGCGCGCATCGTGGCAGATGTTCACGATTATGGCAGAGTTTATCGAGGCGACCGAATACCTGTCCGAGATCCGGCCAGCGGTCAGCATCTATGGCTCTGCACGCCTGAAACCGGACTCAAAGTACTACCAGCTCGCCTCCACCATCGCGCGAAAAGTCTCGGATGCAGGCTTCGCCGTGATCTCCGGCGGCGGTCCTGGCATCATGGAAGCCGCGAATCAGGGCGCGCACGCGGGCAAGTCGCCGTCCGTGGGCCTGAACATCGAATTGCCGCACGAGCAGTCGGGCAATCAGTGGCAGGACATCTCGCTGCGTTTCCGCCATTTCTTCACGCGTAAAGTGACTTTCGTGAAGAACTCGGACGCCGTGATCGTCATGCCGGGCGGCTTCGGCACGCTCGACGAACTGGCCGAAGTGCTCACGCTGATCCAGACGAAGAAGTCGCGTCACGTGCCCATCATTCTCGTGGGCGCGGAGTTCTGGAAGGGCCTGCTCGAATGGTTCCGCACGGCGCTTGTGCCGATGGGTCTGATCAACGCGGAAGACATGGATCTGATGCAGGTGATCGACGATCCCGACCAGGTGCTCGAAGCCGTCCTGAAGTTCTACGAGGACAGCGGCGAAGAGACAGCGGAAGAACATCCCGCCCGCCCGGATTCGGACGAAGACCGCATGTTCTATCTCTGATGCATGAGCGCGCGGGCGCCCCGCCCGCGCGTTTGCATCGGCATGTTCGTATCGGCATGCCTGGCCGGCGCGCGTCACTCGCGCGCCGCGCGTCTTACCTCACGCTTTCAGGCGCAGCATTTGCTCGCGCTCACTTCCGCTCAACCTGCCGTTCCCGCATCTTCCTGCACCGCGCTCGCCTGCTCTTCGAGCCAGCGGCAAAACTGCGCGACGACAGGCACATCCGCCACTTCGCGCCGCGCCACCCACCAATAACCGCGCGCATCGATATGCGGACCGTCAAGCGGCGTGACCAGCCGCCCGGAAGCCAGTTCGTCGTCCAGCAACGGCAACGGTCCGAGCGCCACGCCCAGACCATCGACGGCCGCCTGCAAGGCCAGATAAAAATGATCGAACGACTGCTTCTTGCGGCACTTTGCCGTGACGCCCGCCGTCGCCAGCCACGTGCGCCACGCATCGGGGCGCGTATCGGAATGCAGCAGGACGTGACGCGCGAGGTCGTTGGCGTTGTGAATCGGCGTACGCTTGAGCAGCGCCGGGCTGCAGACGGGCAGCTCCATTTCGTCGAGGAAGTGACCGCTCGCGCAATCGGGCCAATGCGCGGGGCCGCGCCGCACGGCCACGTCGAAAGCATCGAGCGTTTCCACCGGCGCATTCGAGGTCGCGAGGCGTAGCTCCACATTCGGATTGAGCCGCTGGAACTGCGAGAGCCGCGGCAGCAGCCATTTCATGGCGAAAGTCGGCAAGGCGTTCACACGCAGCACGTGGACGACGCCCGTATCGCGCAATTGTTCCGTCGCGCGCGCGATGTTGTCGAATGCCGCCTGCACGGCGCCGAGATAGCGCCGGCCATCGTCGGTCAGCGCAACCCGCTTGCCATGCCGATGAAACACCTGCACGCCCACCCACGCCTCCAGCGCGGCCACCTGACGACTGATTGCACCGTGAGTCACATGGAGTTCCGCCGCTGCGGCGGTGAAACTATTGTGCCGAGCGGCGGATTCGAACGCGCGCAACGCCGGAAAAGGAGGGAGAGAACGTGCCATGCTTGTGATTCTAGATCACAAGAGACCGGCCTAAAAATCGTTTTGCGGCGAGACGATTCGGCGCTACGCTCGCAGCTTGCTCCAGAGGTCCCCGCATGAAAAACAATCCCGCCCCAGCCCCGGCCGATATTCCCGCCGATTTCACGTCGCACGAAGCGCTCGTGACGCCCAGCGTCAAGGATCTGTTCCTTGGCTTTCTCGGCCTCGGTTTTACTTCTTTCGGCGGAGCGCTGCCGCTCGCGCGGCGCACGGTCGTCGAACAGCGCCGCTGGCTCACCGGCGCCGAATTCACCGATCTGCTCGGCCTGTGCCAATTCCTGCCTGGCGGCAACGTGATCAACCTTTCGGTTGCGCTCGGCATGCGTTTTCAGGGCTGGCGCGGCGCGCTCGCGGGCCTGCTTGGGCTGATTGCGGGGCCGTCGCTGGTCGTGATCGGCCTTGGCGTGCTTTACGAGCGCACGCAGAACGATCCGCATGTGCGTCATCTGTTCGTCGGCCTCGCTGCTGCGGCGGCCGGACTGCTGATTTCGATGGCCGTGAAGATCCTGCTGCCGCTACGGCGCGATCCCGCCGCGGCCGTGATCGCCGCGCTCGGCTTTATCGCCATTGCCCTGCTGCGCACGCCGCTGCTGCCGACCATGCTCGTGCTCACGCCGATCGGCGTCGCCGTGGCGGCGCGTGCGGCCCGTCGTGCGGGAGGTGCGCGATGAACGACACGCTGATCGCACTCGCGACGATTTTCAGCCAGCTTTCGCTGCTCGCGTTCGGCGGCGGCAACACCATCCTGCCGGAGATGCAGCGCCAGGTCGTAGAGGTCCATCACTGGATGCCCGCCAGCGAATTCAGCGCGCTTTTCGCGCTGGCTCAGGCGGCACCAGGACCGAACATGATGATCGTGACGCTGGTGGGCTGGCACGTGGCCGGATGGGCAGGCATGCTCGTCACGTCGATTGCGAAGTTCGGGCCGTCGTCGCTCGTGACGATCGCGGCGCTGCACGCGTGGGATCGTTTCAAGGACCGGCCATGGCGCAGCATCGCGCAACGCGGGCTCGTGCCGGTGACCGCTGGACTTGTGGCGGCGAGCGCGGTGCTGATCGCGAAGGCTTCTGATCCTTCGTGGATCGCGTGGGGCATCACGGGCGTTTGCGCGGTGCTGGCGTTCCGCACGAAGATTCATCCGCTCTGGCTGCTGGCGGCAGGGAGTTTGATTGGGTTGACGGGGTTCGGGCAGTAGCGCCACGCGTTCAGGCAACACGCTGAACGGCTATTCGAATCCGATTTGCACACGCATTTCGAGGAAATTTACGCAAGCGCAGAGGCATTCGATTCAGGCAGCCCAATTCGCTCACTACACGTATCTCCAGTGTCACGCCCGTCTTAGACTCGAACGACCTGGCGCCGGTCAAGGCGCGCATACGCGACGAGTCGACAAATTGAGCGAGACGCCACTCGAAACTGCAATCGATCACCAGACCTTGCCAGCCCCCGCATGGACACAGGGATGGAACTGGCTCGTCATTGCCATCGTGGCCATTGCGCCACTCGTGCTCATACTTGTCGAGTACAAACTCCGCGACGAACTCTGTGCGCTGCATCTTGTGGAAAGTTGCCATCCGCTCGACTTCTTCGCACCGACCATGATGGCAGCCGCGCTCACAATGGCGCTTCCGTGCCTGAGTATGCCGGGCTCACTACCTGTACTGAAAGTGCTGCCGGATCCGCCATCGATTTTCAAGCACGCCGCGCGCCGCCAATGGCTACGCGCAAATCGTTTAGCAATCCATCACAATCGTCGGAAACGTTACCAGTGGTATGCGAGCGCGACCGTCGCGATCTTTGCGTTTTTCTTGTCCTGCGGCATCTTTACGATCTGGCTGTTGCGTCTACACCCGGAAGGCAGTGCTAGCATCGGCGTGACGTGGGGGAAGCCACAAGAGGAAAGCTGCATTGCCTACGCCCTCGCGACCACGCTCACGCTTGCGCAAACCTCACTCGAACGGTACCAAAAATGACGGACTGGCCTCCTTCCGTGCTATTCGGCATCCCTGTCGCCGGCATTATCGTCGGCCACATTCTGTCTTATTTCATCTACCGCCTGAGGCGCGCAATCGCGCTCGACGATGCACGCGACGCAATGGAAGCGAAAGCGCGCAAAAAAACCGGCGTTGTGTACGCTCAACCCACCGCTGTTCCGGTCGATGCCTTCACGCGCATTGCCACAACGGTGAAAGCACCGAATCTATCGATCCGGCTCGACGGCGGGCAGTATGCATGCTCGCCATACACGTCTGCCTATGCGGCCATGCACGCCTCGGCGAGCTAGAAACAACGCTGCGCTACATCGCGTAGCGCAGCGCAGCACATCGTCGTTGCCTTTACTGGAACGCCACCTCAGCGAAACTCCGCAATTTCCGGCTATGCAACTTATGCAAGCCGTTAGTGCGCAGAATCTCCATCGCCTTCACGCCGATCTGCAAGTGCTGATCCACCTGCGCGCGATAGAACGAATCGGCCATGCCCGGCAGCTTCAGTTCGCCGTGCAGCGGTTTATCGGAAACGCACAGCAAGGTGCCGTACGGCACGCGGAAACGGAAGCCGTTCGCGGCGATCGTCGCGCTTTCCATATCGAGCGCAATCGCGCGGCTCTGCGACAGACGTTGCACCGGCTCGCGGTGATCGCGCAATTCCCAGTTGCGGTTGTCCACGCTCGCCACCGTGCCCGTGCGCATCACGCGCTTGAGCTCCACGCCCTCGAGACGCGTCACGTCCGCCACTGCGCGCTCGAGCGCAAGCTGCACTTCCGCCAGCGCCGGAATCGGCACCCACAGCGGCAGATCGGCGTCCAGCACGTGATCCTCGCGCACATAGCCGTGCGCGAGCACATAGTCGCCCAGACGCTGCGTATTGCGCAGCCCCGCGCAGTGACCCAGCATGATCCACGCATGCGGACGCAGCACGGCGATGTGATCGGTGATCGTCTTCGCGTTCGACGGCCCCACGCCGATATTGACCATCGTGATGCCGCTGCCGTCCGCGCGCTTGAGGTGATACGCGGGCATCTGCGGCAGACGCGCGGGCGGCGAGCCCTCGTCGTCCTGTTCGCCGAGATTCGCGTTATACGTCACCACATCGCCCGGCTCGACGAACGAGGTGTATTCGCTGCGATAGTTGCGCAGATCGGCATCGTCGGTGCGTGCCATCATGGCGCGGCCAAGCTTCACGAATTCGTCGATATAGAACTGGTAGTTCGTGTACAGCACGTAATTCTGCACGTGCGTGGGCGAAGTCGCCGTGTAGTGCTTGAGCCGATGCAGCGAAAAGTCCACGCGCGGCGCCGTGAACAGCGCGAGCGGAAACGGCTCGCCGGGCGCCGGCTCGAACGTGCCGTTGACGATGCGGTCGTCGAGTTCGGCGAGATCGGGCACGTCGAACACGTCGCGCATCGCAAAGAGGCGTTCGCGATCGAGATCGCCTTCGAGGTGAATGCCTTCAGCAAACGCGAAATGCACCGGCACCGGCTGCTCCGACACACCCACTTCGATCTGCACGTGATGGTTCTTCGCAAGCAGGCGCAGTTGCTCGCGATAGTAATTGCCGAACAGATCAGGACGCGTGATGGTGGTTTCGAACACGCCCGGACCCGCCACGAACCCATACGAGCGCCGCGAGTCGATATGCGTGTTGACATCGGTACGGATGCGCACGAACGGATAGCAGGCGCGCACGCGGCGCTCGAACGATTCGCCGCGGCGATAACGCGCGAAAGCATCGCGCAGGAACGAGGTGTTGGCTTCGTAGATCGCGGAGAGCCGCGCGACGGCATCGGCGGCATCTTCGAATGCTTCGAGCGGGAAGTCGTGCGGGGGCGTCATGAAGGTTCGCCGGTTGGTGTCGTTGTTCATTGTCGTTCACCTCTGTTCGTTTGAACGACATTAGCACGGAAGCAGGACAATCTGACAACGCCCTTCGTGCAGCGCGGAAATCCGCGCCTCAGGTCGAGCGCCCGCGATGCCCCGCGTGGCGGGCGCGCCAGCCGGTGCTGCAACAGCAGGCGCAGACGGGAGACACGGCGCGGATTTGCTAGAATTAGAAGATCCCATCGGAGAATCACCATGAAGTCGCATCTTCTTGCTGCCGTCGCCGCGACGCTCGCATTCAGCGGGCTCGCCATGGCCGCGCCGGCCGACGACGCCAAAACGGCCGTCGAGGCCCAGTCCGCGCAGTCCGAAAACGAGCGGGCTGGTCTGCCCGATCTCGCGGCGATCAACCGTCCTGCTGCACGCGTCAGCTCGAAGGTCGACATCAACGACGTGCCGCGCACGCCGAGCTTTCACGAAGTCAGCCCGACCGGCACGGAAATCACCGAATACCGCGACAAGGGCAAGCCCGTCGAAATTAACGTTCATTCGAATTTCGGCACGCGCTACACGATGAGCGCGAACCCCGACACGTCGCCGCAAGTCCGTCCGAACGGCCAGGCCAGCACGCGTCTTCCGTCGATCAACCTGCATTACTGATACGTCGCCCTCGTGCGCGGGCGGCGTGCGCTGTCCGCGCCGCCTCCCGCCCGGGCATCCGCAAGCCCGCTCCCGGACTCGTGCACGAGCCGGGCTCCATTACGAAAACCACACGACCTCCCGCATGGCCGTCTTCACCGCTGTCACCGAAACCCAGCTCGCCCAATGGATGCGCGACTACGATCTTGGCGATGTCGTCGATTTTCGCGGCATCCAGTCCGGTATTGAAAACAGCAACTTCTTCCTGACGACGACGCGCGGCGAATACGTCCTGACGATCTTCGAGAAGCTGACGGCGCAGCAGTTGCCGTTCTATCTGGACCTGATGCGCCACCTCGCGGCGCATCGCGTACCGGTGCCCGATCCGATGCCGCGCGCCGACGGTTCGCTGTTCGGCATGCTGCACGGCAAGCCCGCCGCCATCGTCACGAAGCTCGACGGCGCGCCCGAACTCGCGCCGCAGGTCGAGCATTGCGCCGAAGTCGGCCAGATGCTTGCGCGCATGCACCTGGCCGGCCGCGATTACGCGGGCGACCAGCCGAATCTGCGCAGCCTGCCGTGGTGGGAAGAGACCGTCCCGACGGTGCTGCCCTTCCTCGACGCGGCGCAAAGCGATCTGCTCACGAGCGAACTCGCCCATCAACAGGCCTTCTTCGCCAGCGACGATTACGCCTCGCTGCCCGGCGGCCCGTGCCACTGCGATCTGTTCCGCGACAACGCGCTGTTCGCACACGCCCAGCCCGAAACCGGCCATACGGTGCGCCTGGGCGGCTTCTTCGACTTCTATTTCGCCGGCTGCGATAAATGGGTGTTCGATGTGGCGGTGACGGTCAACGACTGGTGCGTCGATCTCGCGACCGGCAAGCTCGACGGCGCGCGCGCCGAAGCGCTGCTGCGCGCGTACCAGACGGTGCGCCCGTTCACGCCCGCGGAAATCGCCCACTGGACCGACATGCTGCGCGCCGGTGCGTACCGCTTCTGGGTCTCGCGCCTGTATGATTTTTATCTGCCGCGCTCGGCGGAACTGCTCAAGCCGCACGACCCCGGCCATTTCGAGCGCATCCTGCGCGAGCGCCGCGCTGTCACGCCTGGCGACATCCAGGCACTTTCTGGCCTGCCCCGCTCATGCAACTGATCGAAGTCCCCGCGAAGCAGGGTTATGTCTGGTTCCGCCAGGGTATCTGGCTGTTCCGTCGCAATCCGCTCGCGTTTCTCACGCTGTTTTTCGCGTATCTGCTCGCCATGACGCTGATTTCGGCGGTGCCGCTGATCGGCGGCGTGCTGCCGCTCATCTTCGTGCCGGGCGTGGCGGTGGGTTTCATGGCCGCGTGCCGCGACACGATCGCGGGCAAGCCGGTGTTTCCGACGATCCTCGTGGACGGTTTCCGTTCGTACGGACCGAACGTCACGAAGCATCTGTTCGCGTTGGGCGGAATTTATGTGGTGGCGATGACGCTGGTGCTCGCGGCATCCGCGCTGGTCGACGGCGGCGAGCTGCTGCGTCTGATGACGCTGGGTGGGACGCTGGATACCGAGGCGATCGAAAACAGTAACGTGCCGCTCGCCGTGCTGGCTTCGCTGGCGGTCTACCTGCCGGTATCGATGCTGTTCTGGTTTGCGCCGGTGCTGACGGCCTGGCATGACGTGCCGCCCATCAAGGCGATGTTCTTCAGCATCGTGAGCTGCTGGCGCAACAAGGGCGCGTTCGTGGTGTACGGCGCGCTGTGGTTTGCGCTGTCGACGGGCGTGGCGATCGGGCTGTCGAATCTGCTGCGCGCGCTTGGCGCGGGCGAGTATGCGCTCGCGATCGTGATGCCGGCGCTGATCCTCGTCACGACGATGATCTATTGCTCGTTCTACGCGACCTATCGCGGCTGCTACGGCGTGCAGGAAAAACCGGCCGAGGATCTGCCCGATTCCGGGCGTTGAGCCCGGGTTTGCAGCATCGCGCTGCAAATCACACCTCTGCGGGGCGCCAGCGTGCGCCCCGTTTTTATTGCTACGGCTTAGCCGTAGTGGTTCATCCACGAGGGATGACGGCCGGTCTTCTCGCGGTCGAGCTTGCGCATGCGGAATTCCAGGTCATAGATATCAGCCGATTCAGCCAGGTAGGCGTCTTCGCGCTCTTTGCGAGCGGTTTCGGTCGATTTCGTGAGGAACAGGAAAAGGCGGCTAAGCAGGTACATGGTCTGGCTCCGTAATTTCGGGCACATGCCCTCGGAAGGAATAGAGCCATTATAGGGAAAACCCTGATTAGGGTAAACCCTTGAATTGATACGGATTGTCGCAGTGCCGTGAAAATCGGCGCAAACCCGCGCCACAGCGGGCGCGCAGCCTAGTGCGCGCCGTGCGCGAGTTCGTCGTCGAAGGCGTCGTCCACATGGCTGCGGCGTTGCGCTTCGAAAAAGTCCCAGATCATTGCGCTGGCGTCGGGGCCTGCGGACGAGTGGAACGGCACGGCATCGTCGCCGCCGCTCCAGGCGTGCTCGAGCGCATCCACCTCGCACAGCCGCACGATGCTGGCGCCATCGCGCAGGTAATCGCGGATCGTGAAGCCGTCGCCGTCGTGCTCGTGCGAAACGACGCCCTGGCGCACGCCCTCGCCATCGGCGAGATCGTTGAGGTGGAGGAACTGCGTGGTCAACTGCCCGGCGTTCACGGGCGCGACGACGGCATCGCCGCCGCCCTGCACGATCAGCGCCGGCATGCCGGGATGCTTGCGCCCCGCCAGTTCGCGCTCGACCAGCGAGACCGGATCATGATGCAGACCGCGCCGCATGACGTCGAGCGCGGCCACGCCCGAGCGCGCCTCGCCGAAAGCCGGCCCCGAATGGAGCGCAACGGCCGCGAAGCGGCCCGGCGCGCGCATCGCCAGCAGCGAAGCGAGCCCCGCGCCAGCCGACAAACCAGCCAGATAAACACGCGAGCGGTCGAAACCATGCTCGTGCGCGAGCGTATCGACAAGCGAAACGATCGCCGTCGCCTCGCCGCCGCCCGCGGGCTGACGCGCGTCATACCAGTGCCAGCACTGGTGCGGATGCGCCTGCGCCGACTGTTCGGGATACAGCACGGCAAAACCGTGTTGATCGGCGAGCAGATTCATGCGCGTGCCTTCGGCAAACGAATCGGCGGTTTGCGCGCAGCCGTGCAGCATGACGACGAGCGGCATGCCCGTCGTAGGCCGCGACGGCGGCAAATAAAGGCCATAAGCGAGCGCGCGAGACGCGCCCTTCGCCAGGTGTTCGGCGCGCTGCCATTCGCCGGCTGCCCATGCGGCGGCGCGCGGCCCGACGCGCGATTCGCGCACCGGCGCGCCGCTACGTGCAGCAAGGGTGACAGGGGCGGCGGGCGTGACGGGCGCCGCGGCCTGCGGCGCCGCAGGCTGGCCGCCGAGCCACAGGGCCTGCGCGTCGGAGGCGCGCAAACCGGCCTCGCGCAGCGCAGTGCGCGCCGCGCGATTCTGGATGGCGATGAGACGTCGCATGCCACCCGCCCACAGCTTCGTCAGATCTTTCGTCATCAGTGGCCTCGTGAAAGGGGTCGGATACGTAGCAAAAATCTGCCACGCGCATTCGTTGTGCGATGCACAATATCATCAATCTGACAGCGCTGCAGTCGAATGAGTTCTAAAAGAAAATCGTCGTTCGCTGCAGCGCATTAAGCGCCACGAATCGCGGCTATACTGCAAAATCGCGCGACGCCCTGTCGGCCCAACCGGCCGCTCGTGCGTTGAATCAATCGATACCCTCTTTCGAACGCGCCACCGTGGTGCCGACTCATGCCCGATTTGCCGCTTAACCTCTGGAATTCGATAACGAACCTCGGCGGTGCAGGTCTCACGTTCCCGCTCGCCGCCGCGATCGCGCTGTGGCTTGTCGCAGGCTATTCGTGGCGCATGGCGGCCAGCTGGGTGGCGCTGCTCGGTGCGGCAATCGGCCTCGTCATACTGACGAAGATCGCGTTCATGGGCTGGGGCGTCGGCGTGCGTTCGTACGATTTCACGGGCCTGAGCGGCCACGCGATGATGTCCACCTCCGTGTATCCGGTGGCGTTCTTCCTGATGCTGCAAGGCGTGCGCGCCCCGCTGCGCGCGGCTGGCGTCGCGCTGGGGTTGATCGTCGGCGTGGTGGTGGCTTTTTCGCGCGTCGTACTGGATGCGCATTCGCCTTCGGAGGCCGTGACCGGCACCATCGTCGGCGCGCTGACGGCGCTGGTGTTCGTGCGCTACTGGTGGGACGCGCGTTCAGGCGGAATTTCGACCGCCGTGGTCGCGCTGAGCCTGGCCGCCATTACCGTCGCCTTGCATGATGTGCGCGTGCCCACGCACCGCTGGGTCACCGATATCGCGCTCACCGTTTCCGGTCACGATCAGCCCTTTGTGCGCGCCCGCTGGAAGACCAACCGGCCGATCCGCACGCCCGGCACGCCCACCGCACCGGTCTCGCAAACCCGCGACACCCTCACGCCGCCCGCGCAACGCCCGGCCTGATCCCGCCAGCGGCATCGTGTTGCTCACGTTCGGCGCTTTCTAGCCGGCCACGCCCAGCAACACGCTCGACGCCTTGAAAACGGCCGTCGCGCTTGCGCCGATGTCGAGCCCGAGCGCATCGACGCTGACATCGGTGATAACGGCCGCGACCACCGTTCCGCCGGGCAATTCGAGCGTCACTTCCGCATTGACCTCGCCGCGCCGCACGTGGCTGACGACGCCGCCGAGCCGGTTACGCGCCGACAGCCGCGCCGCCGCGTCCTCCCCGCCCGCCACCAGCACGACCGACGACGCCTTCACCAGCGCCACGACCGCCACGCCTTGCGCCAAACCCAAAGCGTCCGCGCTCTCGCGCGTCACGATCGCCGCCAGGCGCTGGCCGCCCGGCAGCGCAATCGACACTTCGTCGTTGATGGCGCCGCGCACGAGTTCCGCAACGATCCCGTAAAGCTGATTGCGCGCACTCGTGCGCAGCGCGAAACGGCCGAGCACGGCCAGATCGCCCGACACGCTGAGCGCCGCGTCCCGATTCGATGCACTCTCCAGCGCACTCACCGCCGCCGCCGCGCGCTCCAGAAAACGCCGATGCTCACGCTCGATCGCGCCAAAGGTTTCGATCAGTCGCAACGCGCGCGGCGTGAGTCGCGTGCCGCCACCGCCCGTCCCGCCGGTCGAGCGCACGACGAGCGGTTCGCCGGCGAGATTATTCATGGCGTCGATGGCGTCCCACGCGCCCTTGTAGCTCATGCCGACCGCCTTGGCCGCGCCCGTGATCGAGCCGCAATCGCGGATCGCCGCAAGCAGCGCGATGCGCGCCGCGCCGCCCAGCATCTGCGGCCCGGACTGGAACCAGACCGAGCCGCCGAGGCCCAGTTCGGGCGCGACGGCTTGATCGGCGGCATTCGGTGGGAGAGAAGTCGAGGGGGCGTTTGTCATCGCGTATTGCGTGTCGCGTATTGCGGTCGTGATCGGAAACTTGACTGTTGCGGCGATTATAGAGATGGCGCCCTCACGCGCCGCGCGCGATCTTCGGCTGACGCAGATCGCGCAGCAGGCGCTCGCCCTCTTTTGCGGTATAGCGTTTGACCGCTTCACACCAGCCTCGCGCAAAGCCCAGTTGATACGGCTCGGCGTCCATGCGTTCGAGAAAACGCAGCGCCACGGCCGCGTCATTACCATCGCCCAACACGCTTTGCAGGCGCCCAAGCGCGCGCGCCGTATCCGTGCGCGTGCGGCGCGACGTAATCGGCGCGAAAAATTCGAGCGTGTAGCGCAGATACTTGGCGTTGATGCGCACACGATGACGGCTGGCTTCGTCGATGGCGGTAAGTTTCTGCGCTTGCGCAAGCCGTTCGTAATAGCGATGCACGCGCTTTTTCGCATGGCGACGCAGCGATGGACCGGCCTCAGCGGAAGTGTCGGCGTGCTGCGCGAGCGCGGCCAGCCATTGCAGCCACGCGAGCGCCAGATGCGCATAGCGCGGCGATGCGAGCGCCTCGCGCACCCGGCCACGCGCGGCTTGCCGGCCGGCTTCGGCCTCGTCGCGCAGCGCGCGCCAGCGTTCGGACTCGTTGTCGGCGGCGGCCAGCGCGGGCAGCGTCGATTCGACGAACACATCGCGGTCGCGCGCCTCGCCGAGCAGGCCGCCCAGCCATTTGAGATCGGGTTCGATACGCTCGCGCCAGCCCACGTCCTGCCAGTGCGAAAAAATGCGCATCGCCGTGCGCAACCGGCGCTGCGACACGCGCATCTGGTGAATGAACTCCGTGTTGGCTGAATCGCGCACGCCCGCGTCGTTGCCGAACCATTGCGCGCTGATATTGGCGCCGATCGCCGCCAGCGCGGCCTCGGCGCTCGACGCGCCGCCCAGATCGACGGGATCGGCGTGAATCGCCTTTTCGTCGCCGACGGTGCTGCCGTGCGCCGTGCGCGCCAGCGCGTCGGTCAGGCGCACGAAAGCAGGCAGCGCATCGACCAGCCCGTGCGCGCCGTCAAAAAGCCCGGCGACGAGTGGCGCAGATGGCGCATCGTCAAGCCAGGGCACGCTCAAGCGAAGTTCATGCAACCGCGCCGTTTCGTCGCGCGGCATTCGCGTATCGGCATCGAGTTCGAGCGTCAGGTCTTCGGCCTCGCGCGGCCACGTCCAGGCGCTTCGCGTCGCCATCAGAGAAGCCGATGGCGCAAGCGGACCAGCCGCCGCCAGCGCCTCGCGAAACGCTTCGGGGGCGGCCTCGAAAAGCGCTTCGTCGAGCCCATCCGTTTCGAGATGCGCCGAGAATATCGGCTCGACGACAACGATGCCCGGGGTCAGCACGTAGCGCCTAGATACGACAACGCTATGCGCGGCGCTTTGCGTCTCGACTGCAATCCGCCAGCCGGCTTTCGCGAGCGCATCGCTGCTATCGAAAGTGACGATCGAAACGGAGTCTGCGGGACCGGCTTGCGCAACGAGTGACGGCACCGCGGCGCGCAACGCCGCCGTGACACCGGTCGCCTCTGAACCAGAATCAGAATCAGGCGCAACGGCTGTCTCGCACGGTGCCCGAGACGCGCCATTCACGACATCCAGCACGATTTCCAGACGACGGACCATGAACGCTCCAGGAGTTCGTTGGCGCGACGAGCGGACGGTTTGCGCAGCGATTCAAACCGAACCAGGACAAACCGCGTTACTGCCCCGATAGTACACGCGCCGCTGCAGCGATGCTTCCAGAAACGGATTGCGCCTTCCCTTACGCGCACTGACGACGATCAAGATCGTCAGGAGGCGAAAGTGGAAAAATACTTACATATCCCTTCGATCAATCTCGTTTTTATCAGGAGTATTGAGTGTTTCCCGAATACAGAGAACAGATCTCGCACCTCAAGGTCCACGACGAACATTTCGCGCGGCTTTTCAATCGTCACAACGAACTCGACCAGCAGATCAAGAACATGGAAGCGGGCATCGTTCCCACCCACGGCATGGCCATCGAACATCTCAAGAAAGAGAAACTGCACCTTAAGGATTCGCTCTACTCGATCTTGCGCAAAAACACGAACGACTAGGCATCGCGCACGCTGTTTTTACGCGCTCCAGTCCATTTTCAGACGGCTTCAAATCGCCTCATTGCGCGGCATGCTTCAAAGCGTGCCGCGCGTGAGCGCCTGACCGGAAACACGCGCATGAGCGTCCGGCCACGCCCTATCGAACGAGAACAATCATGTCCAGGACCGCGCCGCAATCCCTCCCTCAGCATTCCGCCGCTAGCGCGCAAACCGCCGACGATGCAAATCTCGGCCCGGCCGCGCGCCAGCCAGGCATCACGCCGCGCAGCGCGCAACGGCGTACCGTCGATGCCGCCGTCGAAGCATCGGCGCAAGCCATCGCAGGTGCCGTTCACGACGTCATGAGCGTGCATCGCTCCGCGCAGCTTGCGGATCAACCCGCGGCAAACAGCGAGCCGCCGGAGTCGCTGCTCGATTCCATCGCCGCCTTGATGCATGGGCTGTCGCCCGACGAAGGCGCTCAACTGCGCAGCCTCGTTCTCGAAGGCACGCCATCCGACTGGCAGGCCTCACGCTCGCGTCATCCCGATGATGAACTCGCCTCGGGCTGGCGCGAAGGTCTCTATCCGTACCGCCATCTGATGTCGCGACACGCCTACGAGCGGCAAAAATATCGTCTTCAGGTCGAATTGCTGAAACTTCAGGCGTGGGTGCGCGAGACCGGCCAGCGCGTGGTGATTCTGTTCGAAGGGCGCGACGCCGCCGGCAAGGGCGGCACCATCAAGCGCTTCATGGAGCATTTGAATCCGCGCGGGGCGCGCGTCGTTGCGCTGGAGAAACCCAACGAACTCGAACGCGGCCAATGGTATTTTCAGCGCTATGTGCAACATCTGCCGTCGGCGGGCGAGATCGTCATGTTCGACCGCTCCTGGGATAACCGCGCGGGCGTCGAGCGCGTGATGGACTTCTGCTCGCCCGAGCAATACGCCGACTTCATGCGGCAGGCGCCGGAATTCGAGCGGCAACTGATCCGTAGCGGAATTCACCTGATCAAGTTCTGGTTCTCGGTGAGCTGCGCGGAGCAGCGCCGGCGCTTCAAGGAGCGCAGCGTGCATCCGCTCAAGCAGTGGAAGCTGAGCCCTGTCGATCTGGCCTCGCTCGACAAATGGGACGACTACACTCAAGCCAAGGAGGCGATGTTCGCCCAGACCGATACCGCGGACGCGCCCTGGACCGTGATCCGCTCCGATTGCAAGAAGCGCGCGCGGCTCAATGCAATGCGCTACGTGCTGCAAAAGCTGCCGTATGCGAGCCGGGATGCCGAAGCGATCGGCGTGGTCGATCCGCTGCTGGTCAGCCGGGCAATTTGAGACTTTGCGGCAAGGCTCGAGGCGTGTTGCCTTGAGCCCGATCTCAGCGCGTTGCCGCGCCTGCAGGCCGCATCCGCCATTGTTTGCTCGCCGCGCCATCGACGGACGAGTCGAAACCGGTGTCCAGCACCCACTCCCAGTCGGGCGCGGCCATCTTGCCGCCCGTTACGCTGGCCACCTGAGACAGAACCTGATCGCGGTCGGCGAGAAACTTCAGTGAGCCGCACACCACGTTGAAGAGCGGCACCGTGCCATCCACCATGAACACATGGGCGACAACACCGTCTGCGCACGCAACGCGCGTCGAACTGCCGACAGAGCGGGGAAAAGATACTGCAGGTGTGACCATGAAACTCCTCATACGTCAGGCAAAAGAAAGCTTGGCAGCCGCAAACACGTCCTGTGATCCGGTGAGCCCGGAAGGAACCGTGTACTCGCACGCACGGGGCATGACTCGCTCGACCGCCGTGCGTGATACCTGCGAGTTAACGACAACAAGCTGCGCGACTTTACCCATCCGCAGAGTGAAGTTTTTTTGTCTGATGAATGACGGTGAGTTCAGCGGCACGCTATTGGCAATAACAAACCCCAAATAGCTGCCGCTTTGTCTGCCCGCCCCGAGGCGCGACGCAGCCTGACTACGCAACGCACGGGGCGGGCTAACCAGATATTCAGCCCGTCATCAACGGCCCAGCGAAGCCGCTTCCTGCAGACTCATCGAGCGAGTTTCAGGCGCCAGCATCATCGACACCAGGAAGCCGAGCAAAGTGATTGCCGCGGCCGCGAACATCGTCTCGCCAATCCCGAACTTTTCCAGCGAGATCGGCACGAGCCAGGTCCCAACGGCGCTGCTCAGTGCCGACAGCGATGCCCCGAGCCCGACAGCGAAAGCGCGAATCTCCGTGGGGAACAGTTCGTTGGGGTAGACGAATTCCAGCACCTGAGCACCGCCGATAAACAACGCATAGGCCGCGAACAGCAGCAGCACGATCCAGCCCGCGGCTTCAGGGAACAGGCCCAGACCGAGTAGCGCGAGCCCCGACCACAGGAAGCTCTGGAGAATGATCGTGCGTCGGCCAATGAAATTGATCAGCCACGTCGCCACCACGCAACCGACGACAAACATCAACGTGATGCCGACCGAACCATAGGATGCGAGACGGCCGGTCAAATTCAGCGCCTGAAACAGCTTGGGCACGAACGCGTAGACCGCGAAAACCGGAATAACCGCGCAGCTCCAGAACATCACCACAAACATGATCCGCTTGCCGTAACCCGCGCGGATAGCGTCCATAAAGCTCATCGCTTTCGCCGCCTTCGGCTCCTCAGCAATATTGCGCAACGAGAACGACGGGCCGTAGACGCGTTTGATCACGGCTTCGGCGTCGGTGCGACGTCCTTTGCTCAGCAGCCATCGCGGCGATTCCGGCGTGCCAACGCGAATAACCAGCAAGATCAACGCGATGATTGCCGGGCTGGCCATGACATGACGCCACGCGTCGGCGCCAGCGCTCGACAGGATGAAATTGCCCGCGATGTAGGACAGTGCCGCCCCCACGAACCACAGCACGGTCAGGACCGAGAGTCGCGCACCGCGATGCTTCTGCGGAATGAACTCAGTCAGCAAAGAACCCGCCGCCGTGTATTCGATGCCGACCGCGAGGCCGGAGAGCAGACGCAGAACGGCGAGGCTCGCCCCACTGCCCACCCAGAGCATGCCAATCGAGCAGGCGAGCACGATCGCCGGTGCGACGAAAAACAGTTTCTGACGCCCCAGGCGGTCGGTCAGCCAGCCGCCGACGAATCCGCCGACGAACACACCGACAAGCGCCATCGCTGCTGTAATGCCTTGCCAGAATCCGCCCAGCGCCAAGGCGCTGGACATGGGAATGGTCGCAACGCCGATGATGCTCAGGATGTAGCCGACCATCACCCAACCGCCGCCAGTGCGTACCGTCAACAGTTGATGAAATGCATTTATCTTTACATCGTCAATCAGTACATCAGATTTAGTAGAACTCATTTTCCTGCTTTATATCCTTACGTGTAGTGGGCACCGTCTTCTCGCGACAACGTGTGCGTTGTCATGCTTCGAGACCGGCGCGGAATTGCCCCCACTTCAAAACCGCATTCACGCCAATCGAGAGGAACGGCTCCGGTGGCGTCCTGTTCGGTCCCGGCGAGGCCAGCAGAAATTCCGTGAGCTCGCCGCTTTTGCCCGCCAGCCAGTCGGCGAGCAGCTTGCCGGTCGCCGTGCCGCGCGTGATGCCAAGGCCATTGCAGCACAAGGCGCCATACACATTGGGCGCGAGTTGCCCGAAGAAGCCTTCGTGGTTTTCCGAGAGGCAGATCGCGCCGCTCCACGTGTACTCGAGATCGACCTTCGGCAGCATCGGGAAACGACGCTCGAACGATTTCCGATGGTTCTTGATGTAGCGCTTCAGGTAATTCGCGTTCGGCCTGCCATTCGGATTGAAGCTGAAGCTGTTGCGGACCAGGATGCGGTTGTCCATCGTGCGCCGCACCGTGCTGCCAAACGGATCGGCAGGAATCACACCCCAGACGTCCTTGCCGCCGAGTTGAGCCTGCTCCTGATTCGTCAGCGGGCGGGTCAGGCTGCCATACAGGAACGTCGACAGCAGCCGGCCTTTGAGGAAGCCAAAGTGCGAAGCGAAAGCGTTATTCGTGAGAATCAGCTTTTCGGTCGTAATGCGGCCCTGGTCATGCGCGAGAACGATCTCGTCGCCGTATTCGACGCCGGTGATCGGCGTGTGTTCGTAGAGCGTGACGTTCGCGGGCAGGCTATCCGCGAGGCCCTTCACGAGCGCGGACGGCTGCAGCAGAATCGTGCCGGGAATGAAAAGCGCCTTCTTGTAGAACGACGTGCCGATATGATCGGGCAGATCCTTCCCTTCGATCATCTGGGTCTCGCGACCGATCTTGGCCAGACCGCTTCGATACGCTTCCAGCACCGCGATGCCGCGATCCTCCACAGCGGCTTGATACTTACCCGCTTCCGACATCTGGCATTGGATGTTGTTTTCCGCGACGATCTCGCGCAGGAAATTCTGGCCGAGCGTATTCAGCTTCAGGACCAGCTTTGCTGTATTCACATCGCCGATGTAGTCCTTTGCGCCGATGTCATGCGGCACATCGATCGCGAAACCCGCATTTCGGCCTGCCGAGCCAAAGCCGACTTCCTGGGCTTCGACGAGTACGATCTCTTCATCCGGGAAATTCGTCGCGAGTTGCCGGGCTGCTGCGAGTCCGGTCAAGCCCGCGCCGACGATCGTCCAGCGCACGCGCTTCTCGCCCGTATGGCGCGGCTTCGGTCGACGCGCGGCACTCGTGTGATACCAACCCGGGCGCGAATCGTCTCCCGGTAGCGATGTGACTTGCTGCATATTTCCGTCCAGTTATCGATGCGTGCATCTGCCCTGCTGCCGTTTTGTGGCTGTCTTTGCAGCATTCCAGGAGCACCAGTACTTATCCTTCTTGCCGAATAAGACGCGATCCCGGCGGTCCCCTCGAAGACCCGGGATCTGGAAGCCAGCCAACGGTATGCGCTGGCATGGCAAATGAAAATTCAAGAGCCGAATCCATTCGCACGCGATTCGCCACGAAAAACTGATTAGGCTTACGAAATTAATGGCGCGCCAAAGCCTCGACCTCGCCTCATCGGATGAGGCTATCGATGCGTCATTTCAAATGACACCGGAAGGTTCGCCGCCACGCGTGCCCGCGCGATCGCTTTGATTTTGGATCAGCGCTCGACGGCCAACGAACCAGGGCGATTCAGACTCACAAATTTCTTTGTATACATATTGTCTAACATTGGTAGGCGAGATTATGGACCGTCTCGCGAATCGCGTCAAATGGACGCATCGCACCGAAGGATCGATAATCCGGACGCCAGCGGGATGACGCGTCCAAACCAGCACAAAACGCGCCCCGGTTCGACGGCACCCAAGTAAAACGTTTGCGCGCCAACAACTGCTTTTTAACCATTGCGCGCCCTGCTGTGCCGCATATATTCTGAGCGGGCATCTCGCGAAGCCGATCAGATACTCGAAAAAAATGAAAACTGAGCAAATCGGGGTAACGAATTCCGACTCCAGCCTCTCACGGCAAACGTCTCAGACGGAAGCATCGAGCAATCTGGTTGGCCGGGAGCCTATCCAGCAGTTGGGCTATTCCATTTATCTGCTGAATGCAGAGGGATTGATCAGAACGTGGAACGCCGAAGCGGCCAATGCCACCGGATTTCCGGCAGAGGAAATCGTCGATCGGCACTTCTCGTGCTTCTATTCTTCTGATGAAAAGCTAGCCGAAGTTCCTGCGCAACATCTGCATCTCGCGAGCACAACCGGAAAATTCGAGGCCGAAGGCTGGCGCGTGCGCCCGGACGGCACGCAATTCTGGGCCCATGTCCTCATCGAACCTGTTTACGGCGGCGATGGCGAGCTGCACGGGTTCGTCAAGCTGATGCGCGATCGCACCGAAGAACGCTCGCAGGACAAACCGACGCGCGACCATGAGCGCAGCCTCAGGTTGCTGGTGGAAGGCGTCACCGACTACGCGATCTACATGCTCGACACGAATGGCGTCGTCTCGAACTGGAACGCTGGCGCGCAACGCGCCAAGGGCTATCAGGCGGCCGAGATCGTCGGCAAGCATTTCTCCTGCTTTTACGAACCCGCCGATCGCGAACGCGGCTTGCCGCAACACGGCCTCGAAACGGCGCGTCAAACCGGAAAATTCGAAGCCGAAGGCTGGCGCGTGCGCAAGGACGGACGCCGCTTCTGGGCCCATGTGGTCATTCAGCCGATCTACGACGACGCAGGCGTGCTGTTCGGCTTCGCAAAAATTACCCGCGACTGCAGCGAACAGCGCGAGATCGCGCGCGCGCTCGAAGAGACCACGCGCAATCTGGATCTCGCGCTGGATAACATGTCGCAAGGATTGTGTCTGTTCAATCGCCGCGGACGCCTCGTCCTGTCCAACAACCAGTTCGCCCGTATCCTCGCGCTCCCTGACGGTGCGCTGTTCGAAGGGATGCGGCTGGGTACGTTGCTACGGTGTATCGGCGAGCGTGCCGGCATGCCGCAGGATCAAACGGCGGCGTGGGTCAGAACGTTGCGCACGCAACTGGTTCATCGTTTCGAAGTCAATCAGCAACAGGCGACGATGGAAATCGCCTGTCTGGGCCGCAGCATTTCGGTCGTGACACGCCTGCTGTCGCATGGCGGCTGGGTGTCCACGATCGAAGACATGACCGAACGGCGCATCGCGGAACAACGCATCTCGCATCTCGCCCATCACGATCATCTGACCGACCTGCCCAATCGTCTGCGCTTCCAGGAGCGCTTGTCCGAACTGGCAGAAAGCGCATCCGCCGAGCGGCCGTTTGCGCTGCTTTTTCTCGATCTGGATCGCTTCAAGTCGGTCAACGACACGCTCGGTCATCATGTCGGCGATGAACTGCTCAAGGCCGTCGCGCGACGACTCTCGGACACCGTGCGCGCGAGCGACCAGTTGGCTCGCCTGAGCGGCGATGAATTCGCGATTCTGCAGGTGCCGTTTCGCAGCATGAATGACGCGGCCGAACTCGCGCAACGATGTATCGAGACGCTCTCCGCGCCGTTCGAAATCGCGAGCAATGAAATCAGCATCGGTGCAAGCGTCGGTATCGTCATTCACGCGCGGGCGGGGATCGATGCGGGGACGGTGCTCCAGCGCGCGGACCTCGCGCTCTATGCGGCCAAACGCGATGGCCGCAACTGCTTTCGCCTGTACGAAAGCGGCATGAACAACCCGATCCGATTACGCAACGAACTCGAAGACGATCTGCGCCGCGCCCTGCGCGCGAATCAACTGGAATTGCATTATCAGCCGATCGTCGATGCGCATAGCGGCGTCACGACTGCCTGCGAGGCGTTACTGCGCTGGCGTCACCCCAAGCGCGGCCCCATCTCTCCCGCCGAATTCATCCCGGTTGCGGAAGAGCGCGGCCTGATGCCGGAACTCGGCGCGTGGGTGCTGGAAAAGGCGTGTCGAGACGCGGCGCTCTGGCCTTCGCATATTCGCCTGAGCGTCAACGTTTCGCCGGCCCAACTGATTCACGCGGACTTTACGCACATTCTCGCGAAAGCGCTCGTGAATTCCGCGCTTCCGGCGCATCGTCTGGAAGTGGAAATCACCGAAACGGTGCTGCTGGAATCGTCTGGCACCTCGTCGCGAATCCTGAACGAAATTCGCGCGATGGGCGTGGGTGTCGCGATGGACGATTTCGGCAAGGGCTATTCGTCATTAGGACTACTGCAGAGTGTTCCCTTTACGCGCGTGAAAATCGATCGCGGTTTTGTGAATGGACTGGGCAACAATCCGAAATCGGCGGCCATTATCCACGCGATCACCGAACTTTGCCGCAGCCTCGATTTGCCGATCACCGCGGAAGGCGTCGAAACGGGCGATCAGCGGCAAGCGTTGCTCGACGAGCGCTGCCACGAACTGCAAGGCTTTTTCTTCGCGCGGCCAGCACCCGTCATTGCGCTCGAACGTTATCTGAACTCGTAGCAAGCGTGTAAGTGTAAGCCCACGAAGGCAGTCGATTTCGTGTGGCCACGCGATTGCTTACGTCGCGTACTGTGCCGCCCCATTCCCAAACGACCAGTTCTCCCTCGCGACATCCACGAGATTGACGAACACATCCTCGCGCCTGACGCCCGGCGCCTGCGCGAGGTTTTCCGCGATCTGCGCAAACAGCGCCTTCTTCTGATCCTGCCCGCGCGTATTGCTCACGGCGATCTGGATCATCACCAGATCATCGCTGCGCTCGATGCCCAGATAATGCCGGCCGAAGACAAAATTATCGGCATCGTGTTCGGTGACGATCATGAACTGGTCGTCCTCGGGCACCTTGAACACGTCCATCAGCGCGCGGTGCACGCCCTGCATGAGGGCCTTGCGATACGTTGCGGGCTTGCCGGCGCGAACGGCGATACGAGTGAAAGGCATGTCGGTCTCCATCAGGGTTGATTGAACATGACATCAGCTTAGTCCGCGCTTATCATAATAAACAGACATCAATCGATATTTCATTCATTTACGATGGAAATGAAACCGCTCGATCTCGACGCCGTGCGCGCCTTCGTGCTCGTCGCCGAACTCCGCAGCTTCACGCGCGCCGCCGATGCGCTCGGCACCACGCAATCGGCGGTCAGCCTGAAGCTCAAGCGTCTCGAAAGCCATCTCGGGCGCCAGCTGCTCGAACGCACGCCGCGCCTCGTGCGGCTGTCACAGGATGGGCTGGCCTTCCTCGGCGCCGCGCGCGATCTGCTGGGCGCGCATGAACGCGCGCTCGGTGCGCTGTCGGGCGAGGTACGACGGCTTTCTCTCGGCTTGAGCGAGCACGTCGCCGACGCGCAACTCGCCCGCCAGCTTGCGCTCCTGCGCGCGCACGATCCGGGATTGGTCATCGCGTTGCATCTGGGTTTGTCGGCGCAGTTGCTCGCGCAGTTCGACGAGCGTCGGCTGGATGCGGTGATCGTGCGTCAGGAAGCCGATGAAGCACCGCGCGGCGACGCGCGCCTGCTCTTCGACGAGCCTTTGGTCTGGCTCGCTTCGCCCGAGTGCCAATGGTCGCCCGGCACGCCGCTGCCGCTCGCCCTGCTGACTGCGCCTTGCGCGGTGCGTGCGGCGGCGATCGGCGCGCTCGATGCGGCCGGGATAACGTGGACTGAGGTGTTCGCAGGCGGCGGCGTGGCCGCGGTCGGTGCGGCGCTGGAGGCCGGCCTGGCGGTATCGGCGCTGGCGCGGCGGGTGGCGCCGCGAACGCTCGTCGATGTTGGTGCGAAGTTTGGTCTGCCGCCCTTGCCGACCTCGCGCGTCACGCTGCATTCGCGGGTGCGCGAGCCGCGTTCGGCAGCCACGCTGCAGTTGCTGGCGTCGAGTCTCGGCAGCGCGTGAGCGCGGCGGTTCAGCTCAGGATCGGCGGGAGTTCGTGCGGCTGCTGGATCGCGCGCTTCACGGGCACGGAAGGCGTAACGGAGGACGGCGCCGGCGCATCGACCATCAGCCGATGATGGGATGCAGGACGCACCGCCGCCGGCTTAACCGGTTTGTGCGCGCTCGCCTGACGCGGCGTGCGCGATATGTGCTGCGTCTCATGCTTCGGATGCGACGCGTGCGCCGATTTCGCCGATCGTCCAGTTCGCCCGCCATGGGAGGCCGTGGCGGACTGCTTCGCGCCTTTCCTGTGCGCGGATGTCTGCGCCTTGCCCGCATGAACTGCATGAGCACCATGCACACCATGAGTCGCATGCGCCGCATGTCCCACCGCTGGCGCGGCAGCCCATGCCGTCGCCGTCGCGAGCCACCATGCCGCGACCATCACTACCGCTGCCCGCACGCCGCGCCTCCGTCGATCACAAGTAAACCGGGCGGCGATTATACCCAACCCAAATCGACTGCCATCGGCCTGCGGGACTTAAAAATATTCAGGGAAAGGCCATGTCCGCGGCACCCATCGCACGCGCGGCCTGCAAGGAGATCGACCAGTTGCGCGACGTCCGCGCCTCGACCATGGTCAGACGGCCTTCGGGGATGAAGGCGCCGGTATCGATAAACATTTGCGAACCGATCTGGCGCAACTCGCGCACCGGCGTATGGCCGCAGTAAGTCAGCGACAGCGCGTGGCGCGGCGGCGATCCTGCCTTGAAAGCAAGCTCGCGCCCCCACAGCATGCGCTCGCGCACGGCCGGGTCGAACTGGCCGGCGTCGAGTTCGGCATCGTCGCCGAAGAATTCCGCGTGCAGCACGTTGAAGCGCGCTTCGCCTTCGCCCACCGTGCGCGCCAGCGGCAGTTCGCGCAGGCGTTTCGCATGCGCCGCGAGCGCACGATCCGGCAGCGCCTGCGCCCAGCCTCCGCCGATGCCATACCAGCGATGCCGCGGCAGCCGCCCTTCGGCGACCGCGCACAGCGCGTCTTCGTGATTGCCGAGCACGGCGTAGAACCAGGGCTGATCGAGCAGCTCCAGCGCCTGTTCGCACTGGTCGCCGCGATCGACGAGATCGCCGACCGAAAAGAGCCGGTCGCGCTCTGCGTCGAAGCCCACTTTGTGAAGCAGAAAGCGCAAGGCATCCACGCAGCCGTGCAGGTCGCCGATCACGAAATCGCGACCGGCCGCATTGGCCGCGTGATGCACAACTTCCGGAACAAGAGTGAGCGTCATCGCTTCATCATAGTGCTGCGCACGCATTATGTATGCGAGCCAGCGAGCTTTTCATGGAGGTTTTTTCAGCGCCTTTTCACACGCCTTAAATAGCGCTTTCAGGCGGACTTTTTTATTGCTGGATTGACGCGATTCAATGGCGAATCTGCACGTAATCCTGGGTAGTACGGATAACTTCACCATCGTGCCCGAACACGCGTGCGCGAGGCGTGACAAGCAGTAACAAGCGTGACATTCGTGACAAGGGCGAGCGCCCTGCCATGTCGATAAAAGGTCCAGATGATCGAACAACGATCAGGCACGCCGACGAAAGCGCAGCCGTAAGGTGCGTTCCATAAAATATCGCCATATCGGCGGTCTGACTAGAATCGAAGTGCGCAGCACACTCATACGGGCGATCGACAACGATGAAGCTACTTCCGCAGGTTTTGAGCAATCGTCCGCATATGACGGTGGGCATCGCGGTGGGCGTGCTGCTCGGCGTGCTGACACCGGCAGCGATCCGGCCGGTCGCGCGCGTTCTGCTCGGCTGGGACGCCGCGATCTGGACCTACCTCGTGCTGATCTGGATACACATGGCGCGCACCGACGAAGAAAGCGTGCGCGCCAACGCCCAGCGCGAGGACCAGAGTGCGAGCACCGTGCTGTTCATGGTGTGCGCGGCAACGGTCGCCAGCATCGTCGCCATCGTGCTGGAGCTGGGCACCACCAAGGATCTGGGCACGGCCTCGAAGGTGCTGCACTCCCTGCTCACGGGCATGACGCTGATCGGCGCGTGGTTCCTGATTCCCACCATCTTCACGCTGCACTACGCGCGCGTGTATTACGGCTCCGATCCCGACGCGCCCGCGCTCGCCTTTCCCGACAAAGCGCTCACGCCCAATTACTGGGACTTCCTGTATTTCTCGTTCACGATTGCCTGCGCCTCGCAGACCGCCGATATCGGCATGCGCGGGCGCAGCGCGCGCCGCAGCGTGCTCGCGCAGTCGATCCTGTCGTTCTACTTCAATGTCTCCGTGCTCGGGCTGTGCGTGAATATCGCGGCGAGCATGGTGGGGAACTGACGCCTCGGTCCGCCACGCCGTTTTTGCAAATATCGCGCGTCTCTACGCCATCGCGGCAGACCCGCGCACGCACCGGATTCGCCGCCACACGCCAGCGCCGCGCGCGGCGGCGGGCCGATCCCCTCACTGCGCCCGCCTTGGGCACAGGCCTTGCTGAATTCATCGCCAAGACGCCACGCGTCGACCGCGGTTTGGTTCCGGCCTGCTCTTGCACTACTCTGAACAGGACGCGCCGCGGCCCCCGCGCGGCCCGCTCCGGCAGCCCACGGGCAACGTGATCGCATCCGGTGACACATCGGCCTTGCATCCACGCCGCCCGACGAACCTGGAAGACGACCGATGGAACCTCCCCACGCCTATGCGCCGCGGATCTACTTCGTCCATTCCGTCCTTGTCGGGTCGCTCGACGCGTGGCCTGCGCATTTTGCGCACGCGGCGTCGCTCGGCTTCGATCATGTCCTGATCGGCGGCCTGTTCGCGCCCGGCGCGTCAGGCGACGACCGCATCATCGCCGATCACACCCGCTTGCATCCCGCCTTCGGCTCGCAGGAACGCGTGGACGACGCGTTGCGCCTGCTCGCCAGCGCCGCGCGCGCCCGCGGTCTCACGCTGCTCGCCGATCTCACGCTCGACCGCGCAGCCGCCGATGGCGCGCTCTACGCCGCACACCCCGAGTGGTTTCATCCGTTCGAGCCCGAGGACGCGCGCCTCGACCCACGTCACGGCCATGCGGAAGACAACGTCGCCTACGCCGATTTCGACCGTGCAGCCGCGCCGCTCGCGCTCTGGTGGACGCAGTTCGCGACGCGCCTGGTCGATGCCGGGCTCGGCGGCTTTCGCGTGGATTCGCCGCATCGCGTGCCGGTGAGCGTGCTGCGCGCGGTGTTCGACGCCGTGCGCGCCACGCATGCGCAGACGCGCTGGCTCGCGGCCACGCCGGGCCTTGCGCGCGAGGAAATCGCGCAACTCGAACATGCGGGATTCGACGCCGCATTCACCTCGCTGCGCTGGTGGGATTTTTCCGAGCGCTGGATGATCGAGGAGCACGACGTCGTGCGTCGTGTCGGCTCGCCGGTTTCGTTTCCCGAAGCGCCGTATGGCACGCGTCTCGCGCACGATCTCGAAGGCGCCGCCGACGCGCGCGCGGTCGAACGCGCGTATCGCCGGATGTTGCGCACAGCCGCTGCGCTCGGCACCGGCTGGCTCGTGCCGATGGGTTTCGAATACGGCGTCCACGACGCCACCAGCCACGACAGCCGCACTGCGCAGGACGCCTCGCCCCGATGGGACGACATCAAGGCGCATGCGCCCTTCGACTTCTCCGCCGATATCGCCCACGCCAACGCCTTGCAGCGCGAGACGTTCGTCCTGCAGACCAATGGCGAACTGCGCGCGCTCAACGGCGCGGGCGCGCCCGTGGCGGCCGTGCTGCGCGGCGACGGCAGCGATCTGCGCATCGCCGAAGAAGCGCTGCTCACGCTGATCAATCCCGCGCTGGCCGCGCCGGTGCGCGTGAACATGGCGCATCTGCTCGACGGCGTGCCCGGCAATTTCACGCGCTTCACGCCGCTCGACGCGCAGACCTTGCGCGGCGCACGCCTGCCCGAGCGCCACGATGCGAGCGCCGTGCCCGACAGCTTCACGCTACCGGCCGGCGCGTGCTGGATGTTCCGCGCCATGGCCACGCCGCTGGTCTCGCTCGCGCCGCCCGAGGATCTGGCGAAGTCGGCCACGAGCGGCCACAAGAGCGTGCTGGAAGCGATCGCCGCGCCGCGCATCGCGATCGAAAGCGTGACGCCTTCGGTCGATCACGGACGCTTCGTGGCGAAGCGCATCGTCGGCGAGCGTTGCGAAGTGCGCGCCGCGATCTTCGCGGAAGGCCACGATCGGATCGATGGCGCGATTCTCTGGCGCGCCGCCGATGAAACCGCCTGGCACGAAGCGCCGATGTCGCCGGTGCCATCCGCCGGCACCGACCTCTGGAGCGGACATTTCCCGCTCGATCGCGTGGGCCGCTACGAGTTCGTGGTGATCGCGTGGCGCGACGACTTCGCCTCGCTCGTCGAGCATCTGAAAAAGAAGCGCGCGGCGAATCAGCCGCTCCACCTCGAACTGGAAGAAGCGAGCCGCCTGCTTGCGCTCGTGCTCGCCACGGCGGAAACCTCGGACGTGCCCGGCGACGAACACGCGCGCAATCGCGCCGCGCTCGACGACATCGTCCGGCGTTTTATCGGCGCCGATGAAGACACGCGCTGCGCATTGCTTGCCGCGCCCGCGACCGCCGCGGCCGTGCGCGCCGCGCATCATCGCCCGTTCCTCTCGCGCGATGCCACCGTGCAGCGCGTGGATGCCGAACGCCCCGCCGCGCGTTTCGCAAGCTGGTACGAAATCTTCCCGCGCTCGATGAGCGACGACGAATCGCGCCACGGCACCTGGGACGATGTGATCGCGAAGATGCCGCGCGTGCGCGACATGGGCTTCGACGTGCTGTATTTCCCGCCGATTCATCCGATCGGCCTGGCCAACCGCAAAGGCCGCAATAACTCGCTGACCGCGCAGCCCGGCGACGTGGGCAGCCCGTATGCGATAGGCGCGGCCGAAGGCGGACACACGGCCGTGCATCCCGAACTGGGCACGCTCGAAGACTTCTGCCGCATGCTCAACGCAGCGCACGCGCATGGGCTCGAAATCGCGCTCGACTTTGCGATTCAATGCTCGCCCGATCATCCGTGGCTCAAGGCGCATCCCAGCTGGTTCGCGTGGCGGCCCGACGGCACGCTGCGCTATGCGGAAAACCCGCCGAAGAAGTACCAGGACATCGTCAATCCCGAGTTCTACGCGCACGATGCCAAGCCCGATCTCTGGCTCGCGCTGCGCGATGTGATCCTGTTCTGGGTGGATACGGGCGTGCGCATTTTCCGCGTCGATAACCCGCACACCAAGCCGCTGCCGTTCTGGGAATGGATGATCGCCGACGTGCGGGCGCGTCATCCCGATGTGATCTTTCTCTCCGAAGCGTTTACGCGTCCGCGCCTGATGTATCGGCTCGCGAAGATCGGCTTTTCGCAGTCGTATACGTATTTCACGTGGCGCGAATCGAAGCGCGATTTCATCGCCTATCTGACCGAACTCACGCAGAGCGAAGTGCGCGATTTTTATCGGCCCAATTTCTTCGTCAATACGCCGGACATTAATCCGCGCTATCTGCAAAGCGGTGCGCGCTCGATGCATTTGATACGCGCGGCGCTCGCCTCGCTGCTTTCAGGATTGTGGGGCGTGTATAGCGGCTTCGAATTGTGTGACGCTCGCCCTTTGCCCAATAGCGAAGAATATCTGGACTCCGAAAAGTATCAACTACGCGCGTGGGACTGGAATCGACCGGGCCATATCATCGGCGAAATTGCGGCGCTCAATCGCATCCGCCGCGCCAATCCCGCGCTGCAAACGCACCTGGGCGTCACCTTCCTGAATGCCCATAACGACGCGATTCTCTGCTTCGAAAAAGCCACGCCCGCGCGCGACAACGTAATCGTCGTGGCCGTCAATCTCGATGCCTACAACGAGCAAGGCGCCGATATCGAATTGTCGTGGGCCACGTTCCAGCAATGGCAGATCGACGATCACGCGCGCCTGGCCGTCATCGATGAAATGACCGGCGAGCGCTTCGAATGGCAGAGCCGCTGGCAGCACGTGCGGCTCGACCCGCACACGAAGCCGTTTGCGATCTGGCGCATCGCGCCCATTGACGGTCTGCCGCGCGAAACGCCGCCGCATGATCCCGACGATGCGCAATTCGACGCGCAACTCGAAAGCCACCCCGAACTGGGCGATGATTTTCCGCCTGGAGGAGCGACATGAAACGCGATCCCTCGGTTACGCACGACCCCACCACATCGACCGACGACGAGCACGACAAACGCGAAAGCCACGCCACGCAAAAGCGCGGCAAAGCTTCGCTGCTCACGGACGATCCGCTCTGGTACAAGGACGCCGTGATCTACCAGGTGCACGTGAAATCGTTCTTCGACGCCAATAACGACGGCGTGGGCGACTTTGCCGGCCTGCTCGCGAAGCTCGATTACATTGTCGGACTGGGCGTGACGGCGATCTGGCTGCTGCCGTTCTATCCTTCGCCGCGTCGCGACGACGGCTATGACATCGCCGATTACCGCAACGTGCACCCCGACTACGGCCAGCTTGCCGACGTGCGCCGCTTCATTCAGGAAGCGCACGCGCGCGGCATGCGTGTGATTACCGAACTCGTCATCAATCACACCTCGGACCAGCATCCGTGGTTTCAGCGCGCGCGGCGCGCGAAGCCCGGCTCGAATCATCGCAATTACTATGTGTGGTCCGATACCGATCAGCGCTATCAAGGCACGCGCATTATCTTTATCGATACCGAGCCTTCGAACTGGACCCATGATCCCGTTGCGGGCGCCTATTACTGGCATCGTTTCTATTCGCACCAGCCCGATCTCAACTTCGACAATCCGGCCGTGCTGCGCGAAGTGCTGCACGTGATGCGCTTCTGGCTCGATATGGGGATCGACGGGCTGCGGCTCGATGCCGTGCCTTATCTGGTCGAGCGCGAAGGGACGAATAACGAAAATCTGCCTGAAACACACGCGATTCTTAAACAGATTCGCGCGACCATCGACGAGCATTATCCCAACCGGATGTTGCTGGCCGAAGCGAATCAATGGCCGGAAGACGTGCAGGAATATTTCGGCAATGAAGACGAATGCCATATGGCATTTCACTTCCCGCTGATGCCGCGTCTTTATATGGCGATTGCGAGCGAAGACCGCTTTCCGATCATCGACATCATGAAGCAGACGCCGGATCTGCCGGAAAGCTGCCAATGGGCGGTTTTCCTGCGCAATCACGACGAACTCACGCTGGAGATGGTGACCGATTCCGAGCGCGATTATCTCTGGAACACCTATGCGAGCGACCGGCGCGCGCGCCTGAATCTGGGCATTCGCCGCCGCCTCGCGCCGCTGATGGAACGCGACCGCCGCCGCATCGAATTGATCAATTCACTGCTGCTTTCGATGCCGGGCACGCCCGTGATCTATTACGGCGATGAGTTGGGCATGGGCGACAACATTCACCTCGGCGACCGCGACGGCGTGCGTACGCCGATGCAATGGTCGTCCGATCGCAATGGCGGTTTCTCGCGCGCCGATCCCGAACAACTGGTGCTGCCGCCGCTGATGGGCTCGCTCTACGGCTACGACGCGATCAACGTGGAAGCGCAGACGCGCGACCCGCATTCGCTGCTGAACTGGACGCGCCGCATGCTGGCCACGCGCCGCGCGAAGCAGGCGTTCGGACGCGGCACGATCCGCTTTCTGCGGCCCTCGAATCGCAAGATTCTCGCGTATCTGCGCGAGATGCCGGGCGAGCCGTCGATCCTGTGCGTGGCGAATCTTTCGCGCGCGCCGCAAGCGGTCGAACTCGATCTTTCCGAATTCGCCGGCACGTCTCCGGTGGAAATGACCGCCGATTCCGTGTTTCCGCCGATCGGGCAATTACCTTATCTGCTGACTTTTCCGCCCTATGGTTTCCTGTGGTTCCTGCTGTGCCCCGGCAATCAGCGTCCATCGTGGAGCCAGCCGATTTCGGAGCAACTGCCGGAATTCGTGACCGTCGTGATTCGCGAAGGTCAAACCGGCGCGACGCCTGAAAACGTGCGTCTGCTCGAATCGGAAGTGCTGCCGTCGTGGCTTTCGCGACGCCGCTGGTTCGCGTCGAAAGACAAGCCGCTGCGCAGCGTGAAGCTGGCCGCGCTCACCACGATTCAGGGCGCAGGTTTTGCCTTCACCGAAATCGAAGCGGAACTCGCCAATGGCACGAGCGAGCGCTATGTGTTGCCAATCGCAATTACCTGGGGTACGGATACAACCACGCCGCTGCACATCCAGTTGGCGCTCTCGCGCGTGCGGCGCGGTCGCAATATCGGCTATCTCACGGATGCTTTCTCGCTGCCGTGGTTTGCCAATGGCGTGCTGCGCAAGCTGCATGAACGCGCGGCGGTGCCCACCGTGCAAGGCAGCACGATCCGCTTCGAGCCGACCGACCGACTGGCCGAACTCGAACTTGGTGAGGAACCCGAAATACGATGGCTGGCCGCCGAGCAAAGCAACAGTTCGCTGATCATCGCGGAAACGCTCGTGCTCAAACTGGTGCGCCGACTGATGGCAGGCGTGCATCCCGAAGCCGAAATGAGCCGCTACCTCACGAAGCTCGGCTATGCGAACACCGCGCCGCTCTATGGCGAAGTCGTGCGCGTCGATCCTGAAGGCATGCCGCACACGCTCGCGATCCTGCAAGGCTTTATCGACAATCAGGGCGATGCGTGGGCGTGGGCCCTCGACTATCTGCGCCGCACGATCGACGAACTGGCGCTCGCCGCCGACGACAGCGAAAACGTCGACACCGCGCACGAAGAAGAAGTCATGCAGAACTACGCGAACGTGATCGGCGCAATTGGCAAGCGGCTGGGCGAATTGCACGCCGCGCTCGCTTCGCCCACCGACGATGCGGCCTTCGCGCCCGAAGCCGCAACGCCCGCCGATGTGCGCCAGTGGGTCGCCGACGCGAAGAAGATGCTGATCGAAGCGCTCGATATCGTCGCGCAGCATGTGGGCGACGACGTTCACACGCTCGACGACGATACGCGCGAACTCGCACGCAGCCTGGTCGACCGGCGCGACGCGCTCGTCAAGGCCGTGGAAACGCTGGTGCAGGAAGAGGCATCGGCGGCGCGCATCCGCATTCACGGCGACTTTCACCTGGGCCAGGTGCTGCTCGCGCAAGGCGATGCTTACCTGATCGATTTCGAAGGCGAGCCCGCGCGAGCGCTCGATTATCGGCGCGCCAAGCAGTGCTCGCTGCGCGACGTCGCGGGCCTGCTGCGCTCGCTCTCGTATGCGGGTGCCGCCGCGCAATCCACCACGGAAAGCGCGCCGCAGCAGATCGCCGATCGCAAGCGCACGCTGTTCGAGCGCTTCCGCGGCCAGGCCGCGGAGACCTTCCTGAGCCAGTACCGCGCAGCCGTCACGAACGCGCCTATTTCGCTGGTGAGCGCCACGCACGAACAGGCGCTGCTCGACCTGTTCCTGATCGAGAAAGCCGCCTACGAGATCCGCTACGAAGCCGCCAACCGGCCGACCTGGCTCGCGCTGCCGATTCGTGGCCTCGCCGCGCTGGCGAGCCGCGTGCTCGGCCTCACCGCTAATCAAGCCCACGGGCACACCCATACGGGAGGGAGCGGACATGCCTGAGCGCGCCCCGGACGCCGGCCTGCATCATCACGACATCGACGCGCTCGTTGAAGGGCGCCATGCCGATCCGTTTGCCGTGCTCGGGTTGCACTGGGTCGACGGCGCGCCCTATGTGCGCGTCTGGTTGCCGAATGCCTCGCGCGTGAGCGTGCTGGCGCGCGACCGCGCGCATACGCTGGCGGAACTCACACGCGTGCATCCCGCCGGTTTCTTTGCGGGCCCGCTCGCCGAAGCCGTGCCGTATCGGCTCGATATCGACTGGCATGGCGTCACGCAGGAAATCGAGGATTCCTATTCATTTGGAGCGCAGCTTTCCGAAGATGCGCTGCGCCGTCTTGCCGATGGCGATCCGTATGCGGTGCTTGAATGTCTGGGCGCGCGACCGGTCGTCTGCGATGGTGTGCCGGGCGTGCGCTTCGCCGTGTGGGCGCCGAATGCGCGGCGCGTTTCGGTGGTAGGCGATTTCAATGCCTGGGACGGCCGCCGCCACCCCATGCGCCTGCGCTACGAAGCCGGCGTGTGGGAGCTATTCATTCCACGCGTGGCCGCTGGCGCACGCTACAAATACGAAATTCTGGGCGCGCAGGGCAACGTGTTGCCGCTCAAGTCCGACCCGTGCGCGCTGCAGACCGAAGCGCCGCCCGCGACGGCTTCGATTGTCGCGCCGGTGGAAGCGCTCGATGGCTTCGCATGGCGCGATCACGAATGGATTCAGCAACGCGCACAGCGGCAAAGTGCCCGCTCGGCCATGTCGATCTATGAAGTGCATGCGTCCTCCTGGCTGCCCACGCAAGGCGCCGATGCGCCCGCGCCCGACTGGCGCGCACTCTCGGAGCGCCTGATTCCCTACGCGCAAGGCATGGGCTTTACGCACATCGAGTTGCTGCCGATTGCCGAACATCCGTTCGGCGGTTCCTGGGGTTATCAGCCGCTTTCGCAGTTCGCGCCCACGGCACGGCTTGGCTCGCCCGTCGACTTCGCTGCGTTTGTCGATCGTGCCCACGAAGCGGGGCTAGGCGTGATTCTCGACTGGGTGCCCGCGCACTTTCCGAACGATGCGCACGGCCTGATCGAATTCGACGGCACCGCGCTGTATGAACACGCCGACCCGCGCGAAGGCTATCACCCCGACTGGAACACGATGATCTACAACCTCGGCCGTAAAGAGGTGAGCGCGTTCCTGATCGCCTCCGGTCTCGCGTGGCTGATGCGCTATCACGTCGATGGCCTGCGCGTGGACGCGGTGGCGTCGATGCTTTATCGCGACTATTCACGCGCGCACGGCGAATGGGTGCCGAATATCTACGGCGGCCGCGAAAATCTCGAATCGATTGCGTTTCTCAAGCGCCTCAATCACGAAACGCAATATGTGCCGCAGCGCCCCGGCGTCATCACGATTGCCGAAGAATCCACGGCGTGGCCAGGCGTGACCGCGCGCCCGGAAGACGGCGGTCTGGGCTTCCAGTTCAAATGGAACATGGGCTGGATGCACGACACGCTGCACTACATGCACGAAGACCCGGTGTATCGGCGTTATCACCATCACATGATGACGTTCGCGATGGTCTACGCGTATTCCGAGCGCTTCGTGCTGCCGCTTTCGCATGACGAAGTCGTGCACGGCAAAGGCTCGCTGCTCGGCAAGATGCCGGGCGACCGCTGGCAGAGGTTTGCGAACCTGCGCGCGTATTTCGGCTTTATGTGGGCGCATCCTGGCAAGAAGCTGCTGTTCATGGGTGGCGAATTCGGGCAGATGGCCGAATTCGATCACGACGGCACGCCGCACTGGAATCTGCTCGACGATCCCTTGCATCGTGGCGTGCAGACGCTCGTGCGCGATCTCAACAAGCTTTATCAGGCCGAACCTGCGCTGTTCACGCTCGACACCGAACCGGGTGGCTTCGAATGGCTGGTCGGCGACGACAGCGAAAACAGCGTACTCGCGTGGCGGCGCGTGGATGGCACGGGCCGCGAGATCGTCGTGATCTGCAATTTCACGCCGCTGCCGCGCCACGGTTATCGCATTGGCCTGCCGCAGCCGGGGCAATGGGAAGAAGCGCTCAATACGGACGCCGAGGTCTATGGCGGCTCGAACATGGGTAACGGGGGCCTCGTGTCGACCGAGCCGGTGCAAAGCCACGGCAAGCCGCAATCGGCGGCGTTGGTGCTGCCGCCGCTCGGCACCCTGATTCTGCGGCTGCGACGCTGATTCATGAGCACACGCCCGATTCATCAGGAATCCGATGCAATACAAGAAGGACGAGAAGGAGCATCGACATGGCTAACGGCCTGCCCGACCGGCTGCTACCCGGTTCACCCTACCCGCTGGGCGCGACGTGGGACGGGCTTGGCACGAATTTCGCCGTGTTTTCCGCGCACGCATGGCGTATCGAACTGTGCCTGTTCGACCCGACCGGCCGCAAGGAGCGCACGCGCTACACCTTGCCCGAATGCACCGATGAAATCTGGCACGGCTATCTGCCGGGCGCGCATCCTGGCACCGTCTATGGTTTGCGCGCGCATGGCCCTTATCAACCGCATCAGGGGCACCGTTTCAATCCGTACAAACTGCTGCTCGATCCTTACGCGCGCAGACTCGTGGGGCAGTTTCGCTGGTCGGACACGCTCTATGGCTATCGCGTGCATTCGAATCGCGTCGATCTCTCGCTCGACCGGCGCGATTCCGCGCCCGCCATGCCCAAGGCCGTGGTCAGCCACGACACCTTCGACTGGTCGCACGACGTGCGCCCCAACACGCCCTGGGGCAAGACCGTCATCTACGAAACCCATCTGCGCGGCATTTCGATGATGCGTCCCGACCTGCGCTCGCATACGCGGGGCACCTTCGCCGCACTGGGCGCGCCGCATTTCATCGAACATCTGCACAAACTCGGCGTGACCGCCGTGGAACTGCTGCCCGTGCAGGCGTTTCTCAACGAGCGCTTTCTGGTCGAGCGCGGCTTGCGCAATTACTGGGGCTATAACTCGGCCGCGTATTTCGCGCCCGAGCCGTCCTATCTCTCGGGTTACGACACCGACGAAATGCGCATCGCCGTGCGCCAGCTGCACGCGGCCGGCATCGAAGTGATTCTCGACGTGGTTTATAACCACACCTGCGAGAGCGGCGAAATCGGCCCGACGGTTTCGTGGCGCGGCCTCGACAACGCCTGCTATTACCGCTGCGTGCCCGGCGACGAACGCCATCTCATCAACGATACGGGCTGCGGCAATACGGTCAACCTCTCGCATCCGCGTGTTTTGCAGATGGTTGTGGATTCGCTACGCTACTGGGTGACGTCGTACCGCATCGACGGCTTTCGTTTCGATCTGGGCGTCACGCTCGGACGCGAGGCGCACGGCTTCGATCCCGCCAGCGGTTTCTTCGACGTACTGCGTCAAGACCCCGTGCTTTCACAGGTCAAACTGATTTCCGAGCCGTGGGACGTGGGACCGGGCGGCTATCAACTGGGCAATCATCCGCCGGGTTTCGCCGAATGGAACGACCGCTTTCGCGACAGCGTGCGGCGTTACTGGCGCGGCGCGCCTGGCCAGCGCGCCGATCTTGCCGCGCGCCTGACCGGTTCCGCCGATCTGTTCGACCGGCGCAAACGCCGGCCGTGGGCCTCGCTTAATTTCGTGACCTCGCACGATGGCTTCACGCTCGCCGATCTGGTTTCGTACGATCACAAGCATAACGAAGCAAATGGCGAAGATAACCGCGATGGTCACAATGAAAACTGGAGCGCGAATTGGGGCGCGGAAGGCCCCACGGACGACCCCGCGATTCTCGACACCCGCGCCCGCGTCGCGCGCTCGATGCTGGCGACGCTGTGCATCGCGCTAGGCACGCCGATGCTGCTGGCCGGCGACGAAACCGGCCGCACGCAGCACGGCAACAACAACGCCTACTGCCAGGACAACGAGCTTTCCTGGCTCGACTGGTCGCTCGCCGCCACGCCGCAAGGCGAAGCGATGACTGCGTTTACCGCGCGCGCGATTGCCTTGCGCCGGGATCATCCTTTGCTGAGGGAAACCCACTTTCTGTTTGGCGACCGCGAAGTGCTGCCGGACGTGCACGACATCGACTGGTTCGATGAAAACGGCGAACGGCTGTCGCCTGAAGCGTGGCAAGACCCCGAGGCGCGCGCACTGGCTGTTCGGCGCGCGGGACCGGGACTCGACGGCGAAATCGAAGTATTGTTGATGATGCTGAATGCCTCGACGCATCCGCTGACATTTACGACGCCTGCCCCGCACCTGGCATGGTCTGTGGCGCTCGATACCGCGCGACCGGAAGCGCAAGCGGAATCGCCATCGCATGCACTGTGCGGCGTGACCTTCGACGTCGCGGCGCACGCGCTCGTGGTGCTTTGCGCGCGGCCCGCCCATCGCACCGCACACGAAACGAATACGGCGATCTCAGGCACGGAACCGCCCCCGCCCGACCCGCGCCAGCCCGGCATGGGCGCAGACGAACACGCTGCTGGATAGCCACAGGAACTGGCCATGGCCTTGCATCCGAACAATCCGCACGATCCACACCATGCTGCGCACGCGCGCCACTACATGCACTGCCTGCCGTTCGGCGCGCAGTTGACCGGCGCTGCGCTCGCGCAGCCGCATACGCGCTTTCGCTTCTGGGCGCCGTCCTGCAGTGCGGTGCAACTGGTGTTCGAAAACGATGACCGGCACGAAGCGAACGAACCGCACGACGCGCACGAACCGCTCGCACCGATCGAAATGACGCCTTCGCACAATGGCTGGTTCGAGGCGCAGGCAGCGTGCGGCCCAGGCACACTTTATCGATATCGTATTGACGGTGGCCAACTCGTGCCCGACCCCGCTTCGCGCTTTCAGCCGCAAGGCGTGCACGGCCCGAGCGAAGTACTCGATGCGCGCGCGTATGCGTGGCAGCACGCGAACTGGCGCGGACGTCCGTGGGAAGAGACCGTGCTGTACGAACTGCATGTGGGCGCATTGGGCGGCTATCGAGGTGTGACGAAACGCCTGCCCGCACTCGCCGACATCGGCATTACGGCAATCGAGTTGATGCCGCTGAACGATTACCCGGGCGAGCGCGGTTGGGGTTACGACGTCGTGCTGCCTTACGCACCGCATGCCGCCTACGGCACGCCCGACGAACTCAAGGCGCTGATCGACGCCGCGCACGGTCTTGGGCTCCAGGTATTTCTCGACGTGGTCTACAACCACTTCGGCCCGGACGGCAACTGGCTTGGCCAGTACGCGAAGCCGTTCTTCAAGGCGGGCACGCATACGCCGTGGGGCGAAGCGCTCGATTTCGAGCGCCCCGAAGTGCGCGACTTCTATAGCGATAACGCGCTCTACTGGCTCACTGAATACCGCTTCGACGGACTGCGGCTCGACGCCGTGCACGCGATCGACAATCCCGCATGGCTGCGCGAACTCGCCGATCACGTTCAGGCGCGCATCGAACCGGGTCGCCACGTGCATCTCGTTCTTGAGAACGAGCATAACGAAGCCAATCTGCTGGAAACGCACTTCAACGCGCAATGGAACGACGATGTTCATCACGCGCTGCATGTGATGCTCACGGGTGAATCTGAAGGTTATTACCGCGCGTTCACCGATCATCCGATCCGAAAGCTCGCGCGTGCGCTTGGCGAAGGCTTCATCTATCAAGGCGAACCGTCGCCCGTGCATGACGGCAAGCCGCGCGGCGAACCGAGCGCGCATCTGCCGCCCACTTCGTTCGTGATGTTTTTGCAGAACCACGACCAGATCGGCAATCGCGCAATGGGAGACCGCCTGCGCACGCTCGCCGACGACGACGCTTTACGCGCGGCCACCGCGCTTCTCCTGCTTTCTCCGCACATACCGCTGCTGTTCATGGAAGAGGAATACGGCTCGACGCAGCCGTTCCAGTTCTTTACGGCCTTCGAAGGCGATCTCGCCGATGCGGTGCGTGAAGGGCGTCGCCGTGAATTCAAGGCTTTTAGCGCGTTCCAGGACGAAAAGCGCCGCGCGCAGATTCCCGACCCGAACGATATGCAGACCTTCGTCCAGTCGTCGCCGCCAGCCGATGCGCCGCTCGACGAAGAAAGGCTCGACTGGATGCACTTCTACAAATCCGCGCTTGCGGTGCGCGCCCGATTGTTGATGCCGCGTCTTCATAACGCACGCGCGCTAGGCACCACCGTGCTCGCCGACGACGACGCCAACGGCCAACGCGCCCTGATCGCGCGCTGGCGTCTGGACGACGGCGAAACCTATACGATCGCACTCAATCTCGGCCACGATGGCGTGCGGCTCGAAACGCCGCCCGAAGGCATGGTGGTATTCGAAACACCGCCGCGCGCGCGCGATCGCACCGACAACGGCGTGCTGCCAAAAAGCGCGTGCGTGGCCTGGCTCACCGGCAAGGTGCCCGAGTACGCGCAGCATCACGACGCGCGCACGATGCGGCGCGAGGAGCCGTTCGCATGAACAGCGCGAATACCTCCCGGCGCAGCGAATCGCTCGCGGAACTCGCGCAGCGTGCGGGCTTCGAAGTCGAATGGTCCGACGCGCATGGCGTCGCGCAACGCGTGCCGGACAACACGCTCGAAGCGCTGCTCGATTGCATCGGCCTGCCCTGTGCGAATGCCACGCAATTGCGCCACAGCATGTCGATGCTGAACGCCGAGCAGTCGTCGCGCCGCCTGCCGCCGCTCATCACCGCCGAATACGAAAGCGCCATCGAATTGCCGGCTTCCGCCGTGCGTACCGGCAGCCACTATCGCGTCGATCTGGAAAACGGCGAGCATATCGAAGGCCGTTTCACGTCGCCTAAACGCGCGCCCGCGCTGCTCGCGCCGCTTTCCGAGCCGGGCTATCACACGCTCAGCGTCAACGATCATCGGCTGACGATTGCGGTTGCGCCGCCGCGCTGCCATAACGTCGCCGATGCCTGGCGCGCACGGCATGGCAGCCATAGCGCGGGGGTGCCGCCACTTTGGGGCGTCGCCGCACAATTGTACGGACTCCGACGTAAAAACGATGGCGGTATCGGCGACTACACCGCGCTGGCCACGCTCGCCACGCACAGCGCACGCCACGGCGCTCAGGCGCTCGCAGTGAGCCCCACGCACGCGATGTTTTGCGCCGATCCTGGACACTTCAGCCCTTACTCGCCGTCCTCGCGGCTCTGGCTCAATGTCACGCACATCGATCCCGCCGCCGTATTCGGCGAGCAGGCCGCACGCGAAGCCATCGTGGCAGCACACGCCGAAGACGCATGGCGCGAACTCGAAACGCTGCCGCTGATCGACTGGCAGCGCGCCGTGCCGCTCAAGCTCAACGTACTGCGCGTGCTGTTCGATCGCTTCGACGCCACCGAACGCACGAGCGGGTCGCCGCGCGCCGCCGCGTTCGACGCGTTCTGCGCGCGCGGCGGCGAAGCACTCGACGATCACGCGCGCTTCGAAGCGCTGCAGGCCGCCATGCTGTGCGGCCCGGAAGACTCCGGTGCGAGGCACTGGCGCGACTGGCCCGAAGCGCTGCGCGATCCGCGCAATCCCGCGGTTGCCACCTTCGCCACCGAACATCGCCGCGAAGTGGATTTTTATCGCTTCCTGCAATGGCTCGCCGCCGAAGGCCTCTCTGCCGCGCAGCGCGCGGCGCGCGAAGCGGGCATGACGGTCGGTCTCGTCGCCGATCTCGCCGTGGGTTGTGACGGCGCGGGCTCGCATGCGTGGTCGCTGCCCAACGACATGCTGCAACGTGTCTCGGTTGGCGCGCCGCCCGACATCTTCAATCAGGCCGGGCAAAGCTGGGGCCTCACGACTTTCTCGCCGCGCGCGATGCACAACAACGGCTTTCGCGCCTTCATCGACATGTTGCGCGCCGCGTTCGCGCATGCGGGCGGCGTGCGTATCGATCACATTCTGGGCTTGCGGCGTCTTTGGCTCGTACCCGAAGGCGAGAGCGCGAAACATGGTGCGTATCTGCGCTATCCATTCGACGATCTCGTGCGGCTGATTGCACTCGAATCGTGGCGTCATGACGCGGTCGTGATCGGCGAGGATCTGGGCACGGTGCCGCCGGGTCTGCGCGAGCGGCTGGCCGCGCACGGCCTCTATGGCATTCGCGTGCTCTGGTTCGAGCGCGCAGGCCACGGCTTCTTGCCGCCGGCGCGTTACGACGCGCACGGCATCGCGACCACCACCACGCACGATCTGCCCACGGTGGCAGGCTGGTGGCGCGGCGCCGATATCGACTGGCGCAACCGCATCGGCCAGACGCTGCCGCGTGCAGACGGGCGCGACCCGGTTGCGCTCGAACACGCGCAGCGCGATGCGGACCGCACCGCGCTCTGGCACGCGCTGCAAGAAACGGGCTTCGCGCCGCGCGATGCAGCCGAGCCCGCGCCCGACGATCCGCCAGTAAACGGCGCGCTGGGCTACGTCGCAGCAAGCGCGAGCCCGCTCGTGACCTGCCCGCTCGAAGACCTGCTTGGCCTCACCGATCAACCGAATCTGCCCGGCTCGATCGACGAGCATCCGAACTGGCGCCAGCGCCTGCCGCTGCCCGTCGATGCCCTGTTCGCCGATCCCGCGTTCGCCGCGCGCGTGGAGACCATTGTGCGTGCGCGCGAAGCGGCGCACACGCAGGCAGACCTCGCCGCGCCCTCCGATCCACCGACGCCATGACACTTCCCCGCGCCACGCTGCGCCTGCAGCTTCATCACGATTTCACTTTCGACGACGCGCTCGCGCAACTCGACTACTTCGCCGCGCTCGGCGTGAGCCATCTGTATCTTTCGCCGGTCACGACCGCGCAGCCGGGATCGATGCACGGCTACGACACCGTCGATTACGGCGCGGTGAGCGCGGAGCTGGGCGGAGAAGGCGCACTGCGCCGTCTCGCCGATGCCGTGCACGCGCGCGGCATGGGTCTGATCGTCGACATGGTGCCGAACCACATGGGCGTGGGCGGCTCGCACAACGCATGGTGGCTCGATATTCTCGAATGGGGACGTCATAGCGCGTTTGCGCGCCACTTCGACGTGGATTGGCATTCGCCCGATCCCGCGCTGCGCGGCAAGGTGCTGATGCCTTTTCTCGGCGCACAATATGGCGAGGAGCTCGCGGCGGGGCGTATCACGTTGCAGTTCGACGCGGCTAACGCATGCTTTTACGCGCAGTACGGCCCGCATAGGTGCCCGATCTGCCCAACCGATTACGCGGCGCTGCTGCAATCCGCCGACCGCGCCGATCTCACTGCGCTGGCGGCCGGCTTCCAGGGTCTCACCACGCAGCCCGACGATCAGATCCGCGCCACAGCCGCACGCGATGCGCTACGCGCGTTTGTCGAGCGCGAAGGAACATCGGCAATCGAATGTGTTCTGGAATCCTATTCAAGTGATGATCCCATGCCGCGCGATCGTTTGCATCGGCTATTGGAGCGCCAGCATTTCCGTCTCGCCTGGTGGCGCACCGCCAGCGACGAAGTGAACTGGCGGCGCTTCTTCGACGTGAGCGCGCTTGCAGGCGTGCGCGTCGAGCGGCACGACGTATTCGAAGCCGTGCACAAGCTTATTTTCAAGCTCTATGCCGAAGGCGTGATCGACGGTTTGCGCATCGATCATATCGACGGTCTCGCCGATCCGCGCGAGTATTGCGAGCGCCTGCGCCAGCGGCTCGCGAGCCTGCGCGCCGGCGTACCTTATATCGTCGTGGAAAAGATTCTCGCGCGCGGCGAATCGCTGCGCGACGACTGGCCCGTGCAGGGCACGACCGGCTACGACTTCATGAACGATGTGGGCGCACTGCTGCATGATCCCGCGGGCGCGGCACCGCTGGCCGAAACGTGGGCGTCGATTTCGGGCGCAGACGTGCCATTCGCCGAGGTCTCGCTCGACGCGCGCCGCGAGATTCTGAGCGCCTCGCTCGCAGCCGAACTCGATCACGCGGCGCGCGCACTGCACCGCATCGCACGCGAGCAACCCGGCACGCGCGACTTCACGTATGCAGTCGTGCATCGCACCGTCGCGCAACTGGCGATGTATTTCCCCGTCTATCGCATCTATCCGTCGAATGGCGTGCGCAGTGCGATCGACAACCGCTATTTCGAGGTTGCGCTCGACGCTGCGCGCAAGACGCTGCCGCGCGCCAATCTCGCGGCGCTCGAGCAGGTCGACGCCTGGCTGGGCGCCCGCGCGCCTGATCCCGCAAACGGAATCGCCAACGGCGCCAAAGCGGCGCGCGCCAGTAACGCATCGAATGCCAGCAGCGGCAAACACGGCAGCCCAAACCCGCCCGTCGCGCCGCTGAGCCACGCCTTGATCGCGCAACGCACCGCGCTCGCGCTGTTCTCGCAACTCACCGCGCCGCTCGCCGCAAAAGCCACCGAAGACACCGCGCTCTATCGCTATGGCCGCCTGCTCTCGCGCAACGATGTCGGCACCGACCCCGACGATTTTTCGCTCAGCGCAAAAGCGTTCCACGCCGCCAATGCGCAGCGCCAGCGCCACACGCCCCACGCGCTGCTGGCCACCGCCACGCACGACCACAAACGCGGCGAAGACGTGCGCGCGCGCCTGGCCGTGCTCAGCGAAATCGCGCCGGAATGGAGCGCTACCTTGCGCGCCTGGTCCACGCTCAATCAGGCGCAGCGTCGCGGCGATCCGGCGCAATGGTCGCCCGGCCCCACCGCCGAGGCGATGCTCTATCAGACGCTCGTGGGCTGCTGGCCGCCGGAACTCGATCCCGCCGACGAAGCAGGCGTACACGCGCTGGCCGAACGCGTCGCACAGTGGCAGCTGAAGGCGCTGCGCGAAGCCAAGTTGCGCACCAACTGGCTTGCACCCGACGAAGCCTATGAATCGGACTGCCAGGCATTTCTTTTCGACCTACTCGCACCGCAGCGACGCGAAGGGTTTTTGCAGGAACTGACGACATTCGTGGCACGTGTGGCGCCCGCGGGCGCGCTCAATACGCTGCTGCAAACCGTGCTGAGACTCACATCGCCGGGCGTGCCCGATCTCTATCAGGGCACCGAGTTGTGGGATTTCAGCCTCGTCGATCCCGACAATCGCCGGCCAGTCGATTATGCGCAGCGTGCGGCGTCACTCGACGACATCGCGCCCGCCGCGAAGCTCGCCCATTGGCGCGACGCCAGCGTGAAGCAAGCCGTGATTCACCGGTTGCTCGCGTTGCGCGAGCGCGCGCCGGGCCTGCTACGTGAGGGGGAATACTGGCCGCTGGAAGTGCGCGGCGCGCTCGCGGCGCATGTGATCGCCTTTGCGCGCCACCATGGCGATGCGTGGGCGGTGATGATCGGCACACGTCACGCGGCGGCGTTGCTCGATGGCGATACGCCGCTGGTCGCGCCCGAGCGCTGGGGCGATACCGCCATCGTGTTGCCGAAGGGTTGCGCAACAACCGGGCTGCACGACTGGCTGGCCGATTCACAGCACGTTTCGCAGCACGTTTCGCAGCACAACGCGCAAGGCGATCCGGCCAGCCTGCTCTATCTGCGCGACGTACTCGCCGCGCTGCCGGTGGCCGTCCTCACCAGCGTCGGGCGGGCATAAAACTCAACCGCCCTCGTCTTCCAGATCCTTCGGATACACGCGCACCAGCACGATACGCGGCCCCTTCATCTTCTTGACGACGATATCGAAGCGCTCGAACGACACGCGCTGCCCTTCGGTCGGCAGATTGTTGAGCGCGTGAATCACGAGGCCGCCGACCGATTCGGCGCGCCCTTCGTCGATATCGATACCCAGCGCCTGCTCCAGCGACACCACGGGCAGGCTGCCGCGGCCCATCAGCGTGCCGTCGTCCATGCGGGTCCAGTCGGTATCGGCCTGATGGAATTCGTCGTGGATCTGCCCCACCAGCGCGCCCAGCAGATTGTCGAGCGTGAGAAAACCGCTCGGCCGCATGCCCTTGCGCCCCACCAGCGCGAAGTGCGGCGCGCCCTTGCGAAAGCGCCGGAACAACGCCAGCGCGGGCGCTTCGGGCTTCACGTACTGCACCGGGCGCACGAACTTGCCGAGATCGTCGAGCGTGTGGCCCGCTTCGCGCGCAAGCAGCAGATCCTTCAGGTGAATCAGACCCGCGACCTGTTCGCCCGACGCATCCTCGAACAGCGGATAACGGCTGAAGCGATGGCGCGCAACGATCTGCATGTTTTCGCGCAACGAGAGATCGCGGCGCAGCCCCACCATTTCGTGCGCGGGGCGCATGAGGTCGGAGACGGTCAGACGCGAAAAGTCGAGCGAGTGCGCCAGCGTGTTCCATTCGTCGACGCTCAGCGCATTCGCATTGCCAGCCGCACCGTGCGCCTGACTCGCCGCCGCTTCGCGCGCCGGGCGGCGGCGTGGCGCGCGGCCATCGGCGCCTGCGTGCGCACCGGTGTCGGCATGCGAGTGCAAGGCGGCCTGCGCTTCGGCTTCGGCGGCCGCGCGGCGGCTGCGCAGGATCAGCTTGAGTTCTTCGGTCGAGTAATGCGCCTCGCTGCCGTGATCGGCGGACAAACCCGCCAGCCGCAGCACCGCGTTCGCGCTGGAGTTGAGCAGCCAGATCGCCGGATACATCGTCCAGTAGAACGTGTAGAGCGGCGTGGCGGCCCAGAGCGAGATTTTCTCGGCTTCGCGGATCGCCAGCGACTTCGGCGCCAGTTCGCCCACCACGATATGCAGGAAGGAGATCACCGTGAAGGCGAACACGAGCGAAATGCCGTGGATCAGTTCGGGCGAGTGCACGCCCACCAGATCGAACACGGGTTCGATCAGTTGCGCGAAAGCCGGCTCGCCGATCCAGCCGAGGCCGAGCGAGGCCAGCGTGATACCGAGCTGGCAGGCAGAAAGATAGGCGTCGAGCTGGCCATGCACCTTGGCGAGCAGACGTCCGCGCAGGCCGTGTTCGGCCGCGAGACTTTGCACGCGGGTCGCGCGCAGTTTGACCAGACCGAATTCGGCCGCGACGAAGAAACCGTTGAGGGCAACGAGGAACAGCGCGCCGATCAGGGCGATGAGCTGAATCAAGACCAGAAGCTCCGAAATAGCGAAGCGCTCAGTATAAGGGCAAGGAGTGAAAGAACCCTGTAAGGCATCGACGGCCCGCGCGGGCGGGCACGTCGAATGAACGGCGCGTGAACGGTTGCGAAGCTTCGGGTCGTGCCCGTCAGGCGCTGCCGGCGGGGACGTTCAGCGTGAACAGCGCGGCCTCGCCTTGCACGAGCGGCTGCGCTTCGAAGCGCCCGCCGTGGGCTTCGGCCACGCGCTGGCAGAGCGCGAGCACCCACGGAAAGCGCCCGATCTCCTGCGGCTCGCGCGCCTGGGTGCGGGCGAAGGGTTCGAGCACGTGCGGCAGGGTTTCGTCGGCGAGCGATTCGAGGCTGGCCTGCCAGCGCAGTTCGAACTGCGCCGCCGTGCTCGTGGCGCTGACGGCGAGCGTGACGGTATCGCCGCGCGTGGCGGTTTCCGCGGCGAAGGCGAGCAGCAGCCAGAGCGCCTGGGCGACGCGCTCGCGTCCGGCATCGAGCGTGACGCCGGCCGGCACGCCTTCGACGGCAAGCGTGACGCCGCGTGCATCGGCCAGCGCGGCGCGCGCGTCGGCCACGGTTTCGTCGATCAAGGCGTCCAGTTCGAACGGCGCGCGCTCGATCTGCAGCTTGCGGGTTTCGGCGCGGGTCGTATCGACGAGCGTTTCGAGCAGATGCACCTGCTGCTCGACGCCCGTGCGGATGCCGGCGAGCGCGCGCTGCGCGGCGGCATCGGCGTTATCGATCTTGCGGTCGAGCACGTAGGCCCAGCTATGGATTGCATTCAGGGGGCTGCGCAGATCGTGCGAGACGCGCGAAAGCACGTAATCGCGCATGAAAAGCGCTGCCTCGGCACACAGGCGTGCCGTGCGTTCGTTACGGGTAGTGGTGGTCGACGCCATCGGTTTCCTCTTCTCTCACCCGCTCGGGCGGGCCGGCCCGTGGGGCCTGGCCTTCGGGCTGGCCAGGGCCCCATTATAGGCAGCGGCGCGAAGCCGCGGCGGCATCGCGCCCTGCACACGGGCGTGGGGTCGTGCCGCATGCGCTGTGCCCGCTCGCCGCAAAGCGGCAACGTTCGAGCGCGACTGTCGCCGGAGCCATGCGCGGCGCGCCTCTGGAGCCTGCAAAGCGCCTACAATAGCGTTTTTACCCAATCCGATTCAGGAGTGTTCCATGTCTATCGTGACCACCGCAACCGGCCTCAAGTACGAGGACCTGACCGAAGGCACCGGCGCTGAAGCCAAAGCCGGCCAGACCGTCAGCGTGCACTACACCGGCTGGCTGACGGACGGCCAGAAGTTCGATTCGAGCAAGGACCGCAATGACCCGTTCGCCTTCGTGCTGGGCGGCGGCATGGTCATCAAGGGCTGGGACGAAGGCGTCCAGGGCATGAAGGTCGGCGGCGTGCGCAAGCTGACGATTCCGCCGCAACTCGGCTACGGCGTGCGCGGTGCAGGCGGCGTGATTCCGCCGAACGCGACGCTCGTGTTCGAAGTGGAACTGCTCGACGTCTAAGCTTCGCGGCGGTCGGCTGGGCCGGTTTGTAGTGTGTTCCGGCCTGACTGCCTCGCGCTGCGCTCGCCTGCTGTACGACGCTGCGGTACAACGCTCATGAACCCGCATCACCACGCTCCCGTTACCGGCCCCGGCGTCGCGTTGCGCCGCTATGGCGCGATCGAGGCCACCGATCTGCACGATTTTCACCAGATCGTGCTCGGGCTCGACGGTGCGATGGAGATGTCGGTCAACGGCGTGGGCGAGCGCATCGACCAATGTTCGGCCTGGCTGATTCCCGCCGGCGCGCAACATGACTATGTCGGTATCGGCGAGAACTGCCAGCTCGTGCTGGATCTGCCGGCGGCCTCGCTGGCGATACCCGAGCGCCTGTTCGATTCGGCGCGCGCCGTGCAAATCGATCCCGCGCTGACGGCGCTCGTGCGTCAGATCGCGCAACGGGCATCGAATGCCTCGCCCTCTGCTTTACCGCCAGCCGTGCAGGACGCCGATACCAACCTGCGTGCGCGGCGTTTTCATTGGGATGCTTCGGCGCGTCTGTGCGCCGCTGTCATCGCGCAAACCGGCATTGCCACGGACGCCACATCGGCGGCGGCAACCGGACTCGATTTCGCGCGCATCGACCGCTGGCTGCGCGCGCATCTGGCCGAGCCGCTACGTATCGCCGATCTCGCCGCGCATTGCGGCTTCGGCATGCGGCGTTTTCATCAGCTATTTATCGAAGCGTTCGGCGAAACGCCACACCGTTATTTGCAACGGTTGCGGCTCGATACTTCACTCGCCTTGCTCGCGGACCCGCGCCGCTCGCTCACGCAGATCGCGCTTGAAGTGGGATTCGGCGATCAAAGCGCTTTCACGCATGCGTTTACGCGGCGCTTCGGGCTCGCACCCGGGCAATGGCGCGCGCTGCCTGCGCATTAAGCGCCTGCGTTTCCCGCATTTATTTCTTGCAGCGCTGATTTCCGCGTTTGCCGGTTCGCGTCTTAAATTCGCCAGATTAAAACAAGAATAATCTCAAGAATTCACATCGATTGATCGATATTCAGATTCCAATCCATAATCTCGACTTTGATATAAAACAATACCAATTTAAGTCATTTGTATTGACTGGATTTAATCAACAAAAATCCACAGATTAATTCACCTCTTTTCAATAGCATCACAGTCCTTGTCTATCGCCACTTGTTCAAGGAGCCTTACCGTGTCGCGACGCGAATTCCTGAAGCGCACCGCCTTTGCCCTGCCCGCCGCGGCAGTCGGTTCGACGTTGAGCCTGCCCGCCCGCTCAGCAGGCTTGCTGACCAATCTGAAGTATCAGGCACTCGTCCCTGAGATTTACCAATCCGTACCGAAACCTCCGGTTTATACCAAGGCGATTGTGATTGGCAGTGGCTTCGGCGGCGCTATTTCCGCGCTGCGTCTCGCAAAAGCCGGCATTCGGACTACCGTTCTGGAACGCGGCTCGCGCTGGCCGACCAGCGCCTGGCGACAAACCTTCGCCAGCGATGTGCTGCCCGATGGCCGCGGTTATTGGCAACGCACGAAAGCAAAAGAACTCAATACGCTCACGTATTTTTTCGATTATTTCAACGGCGTTTTCGATGTCACCTCATGCGATACCATCGACGTCTGGCGCGCAGCCTGCGTGGGTGGCGGCTCGGTCGTGTTCACCGGTTGCATGATCCAGCCGCAGCAACGCTATTTCGATGCCATCTTCAAGGGTCTCGTGAACTGGAACGAGATGAACACCACGTACTATCCGCGCGTACGTTCGATGCTCAACCTGAATCCCATGCCGGCCGATATCTACAACTCCGGTCCATTTGGCCATTCGCGGGTCTGGGATCAGCAGGCCGCCAAGGCGGGCTTCAGCACGGCGCAGACCGACTCGATTTTCAACTGGGATATCGTGCGCAGCGAGATGAAAGGCGGCACGCGTGCTTCGGCGACGATCGGCGAAAGCAATCTTGGCAATAGCAACGGCGCCAAATTCGACCTGAACCAGAATTACTTGAAGCAGGCCCAGGCCACCGGCAATGTCACCATCTATCCGTGTCACGAAGTCTCGCAGATCACCTATGACGGCTCGCGCTATGTGCTGACCACGATGAAGTACGCGCCCGACGGCACCGTGACGGATCGCTATCAACTCAGCTGCGATTATCTGTTTCTCGCGGCGGGCTCGATCGGCAGCAGCCAGTTGATGGTCGGTGCGCGCGACCGGGGAGATCTGCCGCGCCTGAACGAATTCGTGGGTACCGGCTGGGGCACCAACGGCGACACACGGGTCGTTCGTTCATTCTCCCCGATCAAAGGCATCGTCCAGGGCGCGCCCTGCGCGTCGATGCTGCATCAGCCGGGCGCCCTGCCCACCACGCTGGAAAACTGGTACACGCCGGGCGTGCCCGTCAACGTTGGCATGATCGGCTCGCTCGGCATGGGTTTCGATCAGACCAATCGCGGCAACTTTGTCTATAACCGCGCGACCGGCAAGGTCGAACTCAAATGGCCTGCGGCCGGGAATAACGATGTCATCGCCGTGGCACGCCAGATCAACAACAAGATCGCAAACGCCAGCAATGCATTGCCGGGCGTGCCGCTGCTTGCGCCGGACGTGGACGGCTCGTTTACCGCGCATCCGCTGGGCGGCCTCGTCCTCGGCAAGGCAACCGACGCGTGGGGGCGCATCGAAGGCTATCCGCGTCTGTATGCCATGGATGGCTCGCTGATTCCCGGCTCGACCGGCGCCGTCAATCCGTCGCTGACGATCTCCGCGCTGGCCGAACGGAACATCGAGAAGATCATTGCTACGGACTTCTGAACGATGTCTTTGCTTCGCACCGCAATGCGTACGTTGAGTGTCGCGTCCATCGTGCTTTTGATTGCGGCGTGTGGACAGCGGGACACCGCTGTGCCGCCGGTCGCCACCGCACTGTCACCCGCAGCAACGGCCGTGGCGCCCGCCGCCATCGGTGCGAACAGCTTCAACGCGCACACCGGCGATACGAATCCAACCGCGCTACCGGCGGACTGCGAAACCTATCTGACGAAGATCGAAGCGTGCGTGGCGAAACTCGGTGTGCAGAGCGAAACGGGCCGTCAACTCAAGGAAGGCGCGGACGAAGCACGGCGCGAATGGGCGAAATCGGAAGACCGCACTTCCGTTGGCCAGATGTGCCGGCAAGCGGTCGTGGATTTCACCCAAGGCGCTACTGAAGTCGGTTGCTCTTGAGCGATGTGCTAACGCTTCACTCGAAGCGATATTCCCACTGCGCCTGCGCACCCACCGCCAGGCGCTTGCCCGCACCATTCACCACGATCGCGTTCTGCCCGAACGTGAGGCCGCCGTCCACGCGTGCATCGGCACGAAACGTCTGTAGCGTATCGAGCGGTTCGGTCGGCCATTGCGCGCCGTGCTCGCCGGTCAGTTGATCGATGGTCGTAATCGGGCAGCGCGCGCAAGGCTTCACGAAACGCAGCACCACATCGTCGTGGCCGGCTTCGTCTTCGATCGACAACGTGTCGATAAAGTCTTCGTCGAACGCCTCGCCCGCATCGCCAACGACGATATTCGGACGAAAGCGGCTCATCGGCACCGGCGAAGCGCCCTTTGCCGCGAGACGCTCGTTCAGATCCGCCAGCGACGATTCGCTCGTGACGAGAATCGGATAACCGTCGGCAAACTGCGTGGGCGCGTCTTCGTCGAGCGTCCATTTTTTGCTCGCCAGACGCGTGACATCCTGCGCGAAACGCACGAGCCGCACCGACGCGCCCAGTGCGCGCGAGAACCACTGCGCGGCTTGATCGCCTTCGTCGAGCGCATCGAAGCGGTCTTTCCAGACTGTCGCGGGCACGCGCGCTTCATTGCCACGCGGCGCGAACGGCAGCAGCAGCGGCGCATCCATGCCGTCCATAGTGAGCAACACGCCCTCAGCCTCGAAGCTCGGAACGATGCGTGCCATGGCCGCGTACTCGCGCTGCGAAACAAAGCGTCCCGTTGCGTCCACAACCATCCAGTGACGATCCCACCTCAGCCCTTCCACGTCGAGTTGCGCGTGATCGAGCGCAATCGCGCCGCACGATTTCACCGGATAGACGAACAAGCCACGAATCACCGCCATGATGCTTTCACTCCAAAGTTAACACCTTGCAGACGCAAAAAAGCCCGCTTGTGCGTCAGCGTAGGCTGACCCGCAAGCGGGCTTTCGATGCGATCACGGCAAGCGCGGGCCTGCACCCGCACCCGCCGCCGCGTCCATTACTCCACCGACAGTTGCAGGTGAAGCTGCGAACGCGTGCCGCCGTCCTGCGCGTCGCTCGCGGCGTCGCGATCCGACTGCGATTGCGGCGCGAGACGCGCGGTCTCGATGTTGTCGAGATAGGCGCTGGTGATATCGCCGGTGATGTATTCGCCGTCGAAGCACGACGCTTCGAACTCGCCCAGTTCCGGGTTGATATCGCGCACGGCCTTCTTGAGCGATTCCACGTCCTGATAGACGAGGTGATCGGCGCCGATGATGCGCGCGACTTCCTCATCCGTGCGGCCATGCGCCACCAGTTCGCCGCGCGTGGGCATGTCGATGCCGTACACGTTCGGGAACTTCACGGGCGGCGCCGCCGAAGCGAAGATCACCTTGGTCGCGCCTGCATCGCGCGCCATCTGCACGATTTCCTGCGAGGTCGTGCCGCGCACGATCGAGTCGTCGATGATCAGGACATTCTTGCCCTTGAATTCGATGCCCATGGCGTTGAGCTTCTGGCGCACCGACTTCTTACGCATCGCCTGGCCCGGCATGATGAAGGTGCGGCCCACGTAGCGGTTCTTGAAGAAGCCTTCGCGGTATTCGACGCCCAGTTTGTTCGCCACCTGCATTGCTGCGGGGCGCGACGAATCGGGAATCGGCATGACCACGTCGATCTTCACATCGGGCAGTTCGCGCTGGATCTTCTCGGCGAGATAGTCGCCCATGCGCAGACGCGCGTTGTAGACCGGCACGCCGTCGAGCACCGAATCCGGACGCGCGAGATACACGAGTTCGAAGATGCAGGGGTTGAGCTTCGGTGCCGTTGCGCACTGCTGCGAGTGGAACTTGCCGTCGAAGTCGATAAAGATCGCTTCGCCCGGACGCACGTCACGCACGAATTCGAAACCGATACCTTCGAGCGCCACCGATTCCGAAGCCAGCATCCATTCCGTGCCTTCCGGCGTTTCCAGCTTGCCGATACACAGCGGGCGGATACCGAACGGGTCGCGGAACGCGAGCAGACCGAAACCGGCGATCACCGAAACGATCGCGTACGAGCCGCGCAGACGGCGATGCACGCCCGACACCGCCTTGAACAGCGTTGCCGGATCGAGTTCGAGGCCGGTGGTGGCGAGCTGAACTTCGTGCGCGAGCACGTTGAGCAGCACTTCGGTATCGGAATTGGTGTTCACGTGACGGCGATCGACACGGAACATCTCTTCCTTCAACTGTTGCCAGTTGGTGAGATTACCGTTGTGCGCGAGCACGATGCCGAACGGCGCGTTCACGTAGAACGGCTGGGCCTCTTCTTCGCTCGACGCCGAACCGGCCGTCGGGTAACGCACCTGGCCGATACCGCTGGTGCCGGGCAGGCTACGCATGTTGCGCGTGCGGAACACGTCGCGCACCATGCCGTTGGCCTTATGCATGTGGAACGTGCTGCCGTCCGCGGTGGCAATGCCGGCCGCGTCCTGGCCGCGATGCTGCAGGAGCAGCAGGGCGTCATAGAGGAGCTGATTGACGGGGGAGCGGGAAACTACGCCTACGATGCCGCACATGGCAGGTCCTTCAAAAAAGCGAAATCGGTAACGACGCGGTGACGGCAGCCGGCAAAGCCGGCGCCAGGCGCCGCGAAGGGGCAGTACTGGCGTTCAGTACGTGCCTTCGGTCCGGCCCTGCGTCCGCGCGATCAGCTTCTGATCAGACGTGAACGTAGGACGCGAGTGTCTCGGGCAACAGCGGTTTCAGTTCGTGCACGCCCTGCTCGGCATACGGCCGCAGCAGCGCATTGCGCCAGAAGTCCTGCTGGGGCAGCTCGGTCAGTCCGGCAAGGACGACGAGAATCAGCACCAGCACGACGCCTCGCACGAGGCCGAACATCATGCCGAGCGAGCGGTCCACACCGGACAATCCGCTCACCTGAACAATCCGGCTGAGCAGCGCATTCGCCACACTGGCGACCAGCACCACGGCGATCACCACCAGCGCAAACGCGATCAGCCACTGGGTCAGCGCGCCGCCCGGCCAGGTCGCCGGAATAAAAGGCACCACGCGATCCACATAGCGGCAGGCCACGATAAACGCCGCGATCCAGCCGATCAGCCCAAAAATCTCGCCGATGAGGCCCCGCCACGCGCCTCGCAGCGCGGACAGACCAATCACCGCCATTACAGCGTAGTCGAATGCCGTGAACATCGATGGCTTATTCGGCGTTGCCGTTCGAACCGGACGCCAGCCCCGCGCCGCGCACCTTGGCGATCGCCTCCGAGGCGGCCGCGCGGTCCGGGAACGGACCCGCGCGCAACAGGGTGCGCGTGGAGCCGTTGGCTTCCTTGCGTTCTTCGGTATATGCGGGTACGCCCGCCGCTTTCAACTTGCTGACCCAGCGGTTTGCTGCGGCGGCGTCCGGGAACGCGCCCAGTTGCACCGCGAAGCGCGCACCCGGCGGCGCGGCAGGCGTGCCGGCGTCGCTATTGGCGCTGCTGTCGTTGTTCGATGCGCTCGACGTGGTGGATTGCGCAGGTTTGGCGGCCGGCTGGGCAGGCTTTGCAACCGGCTTCGGCGCCTGGGCGATCTGTGTCTGCGTTTGCGTTGGCGTTTGCGTCTGAGCCGGCTGCGCGGCGGCGGGCGCCGGTTTGGACGGCGCAGCCTGAGCGGCTTGCGTGTTCTGTGCGGACGCGTTGGCGGAATTCGCCGCGGCGAGCTCCGACGCTCCCGGCGCGGCTTCAGGCGCGGCGGGATTATCGGGCGCGACACCGGCCTGGGTATCCTCGTCGTCGCGCGCAGCGTTTTTCGGCGCGGGATGACTCGGGATGTCGATGGCGATGTCGTCGGTGACGGGCTTCGGGTGGGAATCCAGCACCATCGGCAGGATCACGATGGCGGCCAGCACCAGCGCGATCGCACCGACCAGGCGGCGGCGCGCACGCTGCTTTTCCGGCAGCGTGGGATCGAGGAGCATGGCCTCGGCGTCGCGGGTGCGCTCGGGCCGGCGGCTACGCCGCTCCACGCGCGTGTTCTGACTGCTCCGCCGGGTGGTGGAGCCCGCTTCGGCACCGCGTCGGCGGGGCGCGTCGTCTTTCTTGCCGAACGAGAAAATTCCCATGTATGGCTGCTTTTTGCCTGTGCGTGGCGGCTTGCAGGGTGCCGCGCGATCAGTGCTGCTGTGACTTCCGCCAGGCCATGACGCCGGCGACTGTCAGAAAACTCCCGAAAACAACGATTCTATCATTTTCGGTAGCCCGTTTTAGCGCTTCTTGAAACGCTTGCGCTGGCGTTTCGTAGCGCGTGACGCTGCTGTCGGCGCCCTCTTCCACGCCAACGTCGCGCAATACGTCCTCAAGTTCCTGCGCCGATGCCGCGCGCGGTCCCGGCAGGCCCGTCACGCACCAGTGATCGACCTCGTCCTTCAGATGATTGATCACGCCCGCGATGTCCTTGTCGCGCATGGCGCCAAAAACCGCGTACGTGTACGGAAAATAGCCCATGCTGCCGAGATTTTGCCCAAGCACGGCAGCGGCGTGCGGATTGTGCCCCACATCGAAAATGATCGCGGGCTTGCCCGGCAGCACCTGGAAGCGGCCCGGCAATTCGACGTTGGCAAGACCCAGACGAATATCCTGCGCCGAGACCGGCAGGCGGTCGCGCATCGATTCGAGCGCGGCCAGCGCCGCCGAAGTATTGATCAGCTGATTCGCACCACGCAGCGCCGGATAGGCGAGCGCCGAACGGCGCTGCGTCGGGCCGACATAGCTCCATTGCTGACGCTCGTTGCCGGGCGCGCCTTCATAGCGGAAATCGCGGCCGAAGAGCCACAGTTCGGCGCCAATCGCTTCGGCATGGTCGATCAACGTCTGCGGCGGCAGCGGGTCCGAGCAGATCGCCGGACGGCCCGCGCGGAAGATGCCCGCTTTCTCGAAAGCGATCTTCTCGCGCGTATCGCCGAGGTATTCGGTGTGATCGAGGTCGATGCTCGTGACGATCGCGCAATCGGCATCGAGAATGTTCACGGCGTCCAGGCGGCCGCCCAGACCCACTTCGAAGATCACGGCGTCGAGCCCGCGCGAGGCGAACAGATGCATGATCGCGAGCGTCGTGAATTCGAAATAGGTGAGCGAAACCGGCGTGGCGAGCGCATTGCGCGCGGCTTCCACGGCCTCGAAGTGCGGCAGCAGATCGGCGTCGCTGGCCTGCTGGCCGTCGATACGCGCGCGTTCGTTGAACGCCAGCAGATGCGGCGACGTGTGGCAGCCGACGTGATAACCGGCCTTCAGCAGAATCGTTTCCAGAATCGCGCAGGTGGAACCCTTCCCGTTGGTCCCGCCGACCGTGAAGATCGGGCAGGCAAACTTCAGGTTCAGTGCGTCCTTGACCTGGCTGATGCGGCCGAGGCCCATGTCGATGCCAACCGGATGCGCGGTTTCGAGATGCGTGAGCCACGCGTCGAGGGTGGGAAAAGTACTCATCGGGACGTTTGCGGAGTGATTCGGAAAGTACGGCGCGATTCAGTCAAGGCCTGTCGAAGCCGACCGGCACGCTTCGAAAACACGGCATTATCGCGGAAATGACAACGCGCCGCTTGCTTTCGCTTGCGGCGCGTCTGACACGGGGCGGAATCATGAAGTTCCGCACCCGCCTTGATCACTGCTTGCAGCTACGCTCAGGCCACCGCGTCGGCGGGCTGGCGCTGCATGATCGCCATCAACTGGGCGATTTCCTCACGCAGCTTGCGGCGGTCGACGATCATGTCGATCGCGCCCTTCTGCAGCAGGAATTCCGAACGCTGGAAGCCTTCCGGCAGCTTTTCGCGCACGGTCTGCTCGATCACGCGCGGGCCGGCGAAGCCGATCAGCGCCTTCGGTTCGGCGATCACCACGTCGCCCAGGAAGGCGAAGCTCGCCGACACGCCGCCCATGGTCGGGTCGGTCAGCACCGAGATGAACGGAAGCCTGGCTTCCGACAGCTTGGTCAGCATGGCCGTGGTCTTGGCCATCTGCATGAGCGACAGCAGGCTTTCCTGCATACGCGCGCCGCCCGAAGCGGTGAAGCAGATGAACGGCACTTGCTGTTCGAGCGCGGTCTGCGCGCCGCGCGCGAAACGCTCGCCAACCACCGAACCCATCGAGCCGCCCATGAACGAAAACTCGAAGCAGGCGACCACGCATGGCAGCGTGTGGATCGCGCCGCCCATGACGACCATCGCGTCGGTTTCGCCCGTATCGTCCATCGCTTCCTTGATACGGTCCGGATACTTGCGGCTGTCCTTGAACTTCAGCGCGTCGACCGGAACGATTTCCTGGCCGAGTTCATAGCGGCCTTCCGGATCGAGCAGTGCGTCCAGACGCTCGCGCGCATTGATGCGCATGTGGTGGTCGCACTTCGGGCAGACGTGGAGGTTCGCTTCGACGTCGTTGCGGTACAGGACCGCTTCGCACTTCGGGCACTTGATCCACAGACCTTCCGGAATGCTCTTGCGGCTTTTCGGATCGGTTTGCTTGATCTTGGGCGGCAGCAGTTTATCGAGCCAGCTCATTGTTGTTTCTTCCTTCATCGTGATGCGCGGGCGCGGCGGCCGGTTCTATACGGCAGTCATTTCGACCGGGTTCCGACCCCGGCCGCGCATGGCGAAAAGTGGATTTTACAGCAGTCTCGTAACTAGTCTCTAGCCGCGCTCATCAGCGTTTGTCGGAGATGGCGTCAAGCGCTGTCCGAATATCGGCGATGAACTGCGTGAGTGCTTCTGCTGCAGTGTCAGGCGATGCCTTCTCGAGCAGTTGCACGATACGGCTGCCGATCACCACGGCGTCCGAGACTTCGGCCACTGCAGCCGCTGTCTGGGCGTCGCGAATCCCGAAGCCCACGCCAACGGGCAACGGCACGCGGGCCTTGATCGCCGGGATTTTACTCGCGATGCTGGCGACGTCCAGATTCGCTGCGCCCGTGACGCCTTTGAGCGACACGTAATAGACGTAGCCGCTGGCAATACGGCCCACCGCCGCGATGCGCGCGTCGGTCGAGGTGGGCGCGAGCAGGAAGATCGGATCGATGTCCGCGGCCTTCATCTTCGCGGCGAAATCCTCCGATTCCTCGGGCGGATAGTCGACCACCAGCACGCCGTCTACGCCCGCTTCCTGCGCGGCGGCCGCGAAAGCCTGCGCGCCCATGCGCTCGATCGGGTTGGCGTAGCCCATCAGCACGACGGGCGTTTCGTTGTCGGTTTCGCGGAAGCGCTTGACGTCGGCCAGCACGCTCTTGAGCGTGACGCCCTTGGCCAGCGCGCGTTCGGACGACTGCTGGATCACCGGGCCGTCGGCCATCGGGTCGGAGAACGGCACGCCCAGTTCGATCACGTCGGCGCCGCCGGCAGCGAGCGCGTGCATGAACTCGACCGTGCGGGCCGGATCGGGGTCGCCTGCCGTCATGAACGGGATCAGGCCTTTCTTGCCGGAGGCGGCCAGCGCCTCGAATTTGCTCTTGATACGGGACATTTCAGGGTCCTCAGATTCGGTGATACTGCGCGGCGCCAAACGGGGCGGGCGGCGGCACTGCCTGACTTGACTCAGACGTCTGCCGCCACGCTCGCCGACATCGCGGACGCAGGTGCCGCAGGCTCTGCCTGTGCGGCCAGACTCACGCGTTCGCGCGCGATCGCGCAGTAACTTTCATTGATTTCATAGCCGACGAATTCGCGCTTCTGACGCGCGCAGGCGACTGCCGTGGTGCCGCTGCCCATGAACGGGTCCAGCACGCGGCCGCCCGGCGGGCAGCTCGCGAGCACCATGCGCTCGACGATTTCCAGGGGCTTCTGGGTCGGATGATCGACGCGTTCCGCATGCTGGCGATGCAGCCGCGAAACGGACCAGACGTCCTTGGGGTTGTAGCCGAGCTCCAGCCACCTGCTGCCTTCGAAGATTTTCCGCGAACGCGCCTTCTTCGTGGCGGCATCGTACGGGATGCGGACGGGATCGAGATCGAAGTAATAGCCCTTCGACACCGCGAAGAAACCGATGTTGTCGTGCACCGAGGTGAAACGGCGGGTCGTGCCGCCCATGCTGGGAACGCGACGATCCCAGACGATCTCGTTAATCATCGTCATTTTCGACTTCAGATACACGAAAATCTCGGGCGCGTATTGCCAGGTGCAAAACACATAGAGCGAACCGCTGGCTTTCAACTTAGGAATTGCCAGATCGAGCCACTCGTAGGTCCAGGAGAGGAAATCCTCGCCCGAACGCTTGTCGGAGTCGTTGCCGTAGTCCTTGCCGAGCCCATAAGGCGGGTCGGCGACGATCAGGTCGATCGAGGCATCGGGCAAGTTCGCCGCATCGGTCAGAAAATCGCGGTTCAGAAGCCGGATTGTTTCGGGCACCGTAGGCAGGGCGAGCGCCCCCGCCGCCACTTCTTCCGCGGCGGGAATGCTCACAACTTCACTCACGGGCGCCGGCATTTCCGGCTCGTCGAACTCGTCACGCATCGCTACTGTTGCTCCGGGCGCTTAGAACTGGATGCCCGATCGCTCGGCGACCGTGTGCATGTCCTTGTCGCCGCGGCCCGACAGGTTCACCAGCAGAACCTTGTCCTTGGGCAGCGTCGGCGCGAGCTTCGCCGCGTAGGCGAGCGCGTGGCTCGATTCGAGCGCCGGAATGATGCCTTCGATGCGGCAGCAGTCGTGGAATGCCTTGAGCGCTTCCTCGTCGTCGACGGTCACGTACTGCGCACGGCCGCTGTCCTTGAGCCACGCGTGCTCGGGACCGACGCCCGGGTAGTCGAGACCGGCAGAAACCGAATGCGTTTCGATGATCTGGCCGTTTTCGTCCTGCAGCAGGTAGGTGCGGTTGCCGTGCAGCACGCCCGGCGTGCCGGCCGCCAGCGAAGCGGCGTGGCGACCCGTTTCCATGCCGTCGCCGGCCGGTTCGACGCCGATCAACTGCACCGAACTATCGTCGATATACGGGTAAAAGATGCCCATCGCGTTCGAACCGCCGCCCACGCAGGCAATCACGGCGTCGGGCTGACGGCCAGTGATTTCCGGCATCTGCACGCGGCATTCGTCGCCGATCACGCGCTGGAAGTCGCGCACCATCATCGGGTACGGGTGCGGGCCCGCCACGGTGCCGATGATGTAGAAGGTGTTCTCGACGTTGGTGACCCAGTCGCGCATGGCTTCGTTGAGCGCGTCCTTGAGCGTGCGCGAGCCCGATTCGACCGGCACGACCGTCGCGCCCAGCAGCTTCATGCGGTAGACGTTGGCGGCCTGACGGCGCACGTCTTCGGCGCCCATGTAGACCACGCACTCCATGCCGAAGCGCGCCGCGATCGTGGCCGTGGCCACGCCGTGCTGACCCGCGCCGGTTTCGGCGATCACGCGCGGCTTGCCCATGCGGCGGGCGAGCAGCGCCTGACCGATCACGTTGTTCACCTTGTGGGCGCCCGTGTGGTTCAGGTCTTCGCGTTTGAGGTAGATCTGCGCGCCGCCCACCATCTCGCTCCAGCGCTGCGCGTGATAGATCGGCGACGGACGGCCGACAAAATGCTTCAATTCGCGCTGATATTCAGCGACAAACTCGGGATCGTCCTTGAACTTCGCGTAAGCCACGCGCAGTTCCTCGATCGCCTGCATCAGGGTTTCGGCAGCGAACACGCCGCCATATTGGCCAAAATGGCCTCGTTCATCGGGCAAATTGTACATAAGTCACTCGCTCGGCCAATCAGCGCGCCTTGCCTTGCGCAAGGGCTGACCAGCCAAAGAATTATCCCGCGTCCGCTTCGCGCACTGCGCGTACGAACGCCGCCATGCGGGCGTGATCCTTCACGCCCTTCGCGCCCGGGACCTCGATGCCACTGGAGACATCGACGGCGAACGGACGCACCTGGCGAATCGCATCACCGACGTTTTGCGCGTTCAAGCCACCACTCAAAACGGCCCGACGCGCGAGCCCTGCGGGGATAAGTGACCAATCGAAGACCTTCCCGCCACCGCCGTAACCATCGACATGAGTGTCGAACAGCAGGCCGCTGGCTGATGAATAACTGTTTGCCGATTCTATCAAATCAGTCTGCCGAGTATCCGCCGCCACTCGCAGCGCCCGCAACCAGGGCAAACCGGCAACGGCCGCCAGCGCCTCGCACTGACGCGGGGTTTCGTCGCCGTGGAACTGCAGCAGCGTCAGCGAGACATTGCTCGCCACTTCGCTGATCCATTCCGGCGTGGCGTTCACGAACAGCCCCACCACCGAAACGAACGGCGGGATATCGTGCGTCAGCTCGACGGCCTGCGCGACGCTCACCGAGCGCGCGCTCGGCGGATAGAACACGAGGCCGATGGCGTCGGCGCCCAGGTCGATGGCGTGCGCAACCGCTTCGGGCGTCGACAGCCCGCAAAGCTTGATGCGGGTGCGGTGCTCGGCGACGATGGGCTCGGCTGACGTCATAGCAGGTAATTTGATTGAAATCGGGTTAATTGAACGCGTATTCGGCGAACTTCGGGGCGATTAGCCGTCTGAAGCTGCCTCAAGTTGCCTCAGGCCGGATCGGTCCAGACCGTGCTCCACGGCACGCTGGCCGTTTGCGCCGCAGGAACGGCGAACTCGTCAGGATAACCCACTTGCGCGAGATAAAGGCCGTCCGGCATGAAGGTCGGCGCGGCCTTGCTGCGATCGAGCCCCGCCAGTATTTCGGCCATCCACGCGGCGGGATAGCGCCCGCGCCCTACTGCCACGAGGCAACCCATCAGGTTGCGCACCATGTGATGCAGGAAGGCGTTGGCGCGAAAACGGAAGTGGATGAAGTCGCCCTGCGCCCGGATATCGATCTGATACAGATGCTTGACCGGCGTCTTCGACTGGCATTCCGACGAACGGAACGCCGAAAAATCATGCTCGCCGATCAGACATTGGGCGGCCTCGCGCATCGCATCGACATCGAGCGGCGTGTGAATCCAGCCCGCGCGGCTCGCCAGCATCGGCGAGCGCACCGGATTCACGTAGAGCACGTAGTAATAGGTGCGCTCGAAGGCGGCAAAGCGCGCGTGAAACGCTTCGGGCATCGGCTTCGCCCATTGCACCGCCACCGTCGAGGTCAGGAACGCATTGGTGCCGCGCACCCACGAGAACGGCGTGCGGTCGAGATCGGTGTCGAAATGCACGACCTGGCCGAGACCGTGCACGCCCGTGTCGGTGCGGCCCGCGACCACCGTGGCCAGCGGCACGGTAGCGAACTCGCGCAGCGCGCGTTCGAGCGCGTCCTGCACGGTCTTGCCGTGCGGCTGCGACTGCCAGCCGCAGAACGCGGCCCCGTCGTACTGGATTCCTAGCGCGATACGCATACGTCAGGCGGCGCTCAGGACAGCGGCGAGAGCGTGGACAGCAGCGCCTGCGCATCGGCGCGCGTGGCGTGGTCGTTCGACTCGATCACTTCGTTGATGAGCGCGCGCGCGCCTGCGAGATCGCCCAGATCGATGTATTCGTGGGCGAGATCGAGCTTGTTGCGCGCAATACGCGACAGTTGCTCCGGCGTGAAGACCGGCAGCGGATCGGCGGAATCGGGCGGCAGGTTCAGGTCGAAATCGAGCGAGAGCGTGCCGAAGCGCGGCGTGCCCATGGGCGGCGCGCCGATCGGCGACGAACCCATCGCGGCGGCAAGGCCGGCGATCGAGCCGAGACCGGCCATGCCGGCTTCGATGGCGGCGCCCGCCGGCGGCGCGGGCGGCTCGGCAGGCGGCAGCGACTGGCGCGCAATCGTCTCCGGCGCGGCGACCGGTGTGGCGCCAAAGGAGAAGGCGGGCATGCCGCTGGTCTGCGGGAAATCAGGCACATCCACGCGCGGCGGCAGCATGTCGAGACTGCCAAGCGCGTCTACTGCGGACTGCGGAAACTCTTTCGGTACTTCCAGTTGGGCCATTTCTTGTTCTTGGGAAACTGCGGGAACGTCTGGTACTGCGGGTGCGGCGGATACCGCGTGTTCGGCTTCCGGCGCCGACGGCTCGGCCGGGATTTCGTGATCGAGCGGCTGCGGTTCTTCGGTGTGATGTGCAACGGCTGCGTGCGGCTGTTCGACTTCGTCGCCCGGCAGCGTCAACTCGATCGCGCGCAGTTCGGCGCCGATTGCGGCGTGTCCGGCGACGGGCGGTTCGGCTTCGCTTTCCGATGCGTTTTCCGATTCATTTTCCGACGCGTTTTCCGATTCACGTGCCAGTTCTTCGGCTTCGCCGGTCGTGCGCACGCCAGCCAGGCTCTCGGGCGGCAGTGCGGCTGCGCCCAGCTCGGCGGCAGCGGCGAGGCTTGCGGCGTCGGTCGCATCGGCGAGCGATGCCGGTTCGCCCGGCTCGACACCGTGCGGGAGCGCGTCGTGTTCGGTACGGTCCGCGTGCAACTCGGCGGGGCCGTCCGTGGCTTCGTGATGCGTCGATTCGAACGTCGACGGCGGCAAGGCCTCCGCGCCCAGTTCAGCCGCAGCGGCAAGGCTTGCGGCTTCGGCGGCGTGGTCTAGCGCGGGATCGGGATCGGCGTGATGCGCCTGGGTGGCTTCCTGTGCGTCTTCTTCGTGCGTCTGCTGGTACGCGGCGATCGGTGCAAGCGGTGCAGTCGGAGCCACCGCGGGCGCTGCCGTCTCTTCGGCCGCCGCTGCGCCCTTGCGACGCTTGCGCGTCAGCAGACGCACGATCAGCGCGACGAAAGCGAGCAGAACGGCCGCCACGACGCCCCAGGTGATCGGCGACACTTCAGGCTGCGCCGCGTTCGCGCCCAGCGCCGCGCCGCCAGCCGTCGCGCCATGCGCGCCCGGCGTCGCAGCACCACCGGCCACTTGAGCCGGTTTGCCGATGCCGTGCTGCTGCAGCGCCATCAGCACGCGGTTCTTGAGCGCCAGAAGTTGCTGCAGGCTGGAAACCGTCACGGGCGCCGAGGCTGCGCTCGCCGCGCTGGTCGGCGCGACCTGGACCGCGCCACTCCACGAATGGGCGTCGCTCGACGGCGCTGCCACGGCGGGCGCGCTCGCAGCCATCGTGGCCGATGCGGAGGAAGCCGAAGCCGCGCTGGCCGCGCCAGTTGCGCCAGTTGCGCTCGCAGCGGCTTCCGGCGCCGTTGCGAGCGCAGCGCCACTCGCCGCAGCCGTGTTCGCAGCCGCCACGGCGGAAGCCGCAGCAGCTGTGGCAGCAGCAGTCGCGGGCTCGCTGGCCGCCGCGACCGGCGCAGGCGCCGAAGCCGGCGTCACGCCCGAAGCGCCGCTTGCCATATCCGGCGTGCCCGGCACATCCAGCGTCGCGCCTACCTTGAGGCGGCTGGGATCGTGCTTCATGAACGCGTTCGGATTGGCATCGAACAGCGCCTGGCTCGCACGCGCGAGCGTCGTCTTGTCGTGCGACTGGGTCACATCGACCGCAACGTCGTGCAGCGACTGGCCCGGCTGTATCGTGTACCGGCCGATCACCGGCAGCGCCGGCGCCGCAGCAGATGCGCCCGAAGCGCCTGACGCAGCAGCAGCAGCAGCGCTCGAAGCCTGCGCAGGCGCAGCACCAGCCGCGGTGGCGGCCTGTGCCCCACCGGCCAGCGCCAGCACCGCAGCGGCGGCAACGGCTTGCATGGCGCGCTGCGCCTTCGTGTTTTGGATAGCCCGATCAGCGGGAACAGAGTCAAGTCGAACGGTCATCAGATGCCCTGGGCACACCGCTCGCGCGGCGGTCGATCAAACGGGAATTCAAGGGGTCGGGCTCGCAGGCCATGCGCGATGGTTGCGAAAATAAAAAAGCGCCGCGACTGGCGCGGCGCTTTTTGCCTGTCTACGCGTCATTAGCCGCGTAGTTTAAATGATTCACTTGTCCAGCAGAATGCGAAGCATGCGGCGCAGCGGCTCAGCAGCGCCCCAAAGCAGCTGATCGCCGACCGTGAAGGCCGACAGATACTCGCCGCCCATCGCCAGCTTGCGCAGGCGGCCAACCGGCACCGACAGCGTGCCGGTCACCTGTGCCGGCGACAGATCGCGCATCGACGCTTCGCGCTCGTTCGGCACAACCTTCACCCAGTCGTTGGCCGAAGCGAGGATACCGTCGATCTCGTCGAGCGGCACGTCCTTGTTCAGCTTGATGGTGAGCGCCTGCGAGTGGCAGCGCATCGCGCCGATACGCACGCACAGACCGTCGACCGGAATCGAGCCCGGCTGGCCCATCGCGGGCTTGCCGAGAATCTTGTTGGTTTCCGCGCCGCCCTTCCACTCTTCCTTCGACATGCCGTTGCCGAGATCCTTGTCGATCCACGGAATCAGCGAGCCTGCGAGCGGCACGCCGAACTGGCTGGTGGGCATCGCGTCGCTGTTCATGGTGGCGAGCACCTTGCGGTCGATGTCGAGAATCGCCGACGACGGGTTCGCCAGATCGGTCGCGACAGCCGCGTTGAGTGCGCCCATCTGCGAGAGCAGCTCGCGCATGTTCTGCGCGCCCGCGCCCGACGCCGCCTGGTAGGTCATGGCCGTCATCCAGTCGACGAGGCCTTCGCGGAACAGGCCGCCCAGCGCCATCAGCATCAGGCTGACCGTGCAGTTGCCGCCGACGAAGTCCTTCTGGCCCTTGACCAGCGCGTCCTTGATGACGTTCAGGTTGACCGGGTCGAGGATGATGACCGCGTCGTCCTTCATGCGCAGCGACGAAGCCGCGTCGATCCAGTAACCGGTCCAGCCTGCCGCGCGCAGCTTCGGATACACGTCGTTCGTGTAGTCGCCGCCCTGGCAGGTGATGATGGCGTCACACTTCTTGAGCTCGTCGATGCTGTTCGCGTCCTTGAGCTTTGTCTCGTTTTTGGCGTACGACGGAGCCGCGCCGCCTGCATTGCTGGTGCTGAAAAACACCGGTTCGATCAGGTCGAAATCACGTTCTTCCTGCATGCGCTGCATCAGCACGCTGCCGACCATGCCGCGCCAACCTACGAGACCTACGTTCATGACTAACCCTTGATTTGGACACTTCCCCGCTTCGCTCGCCCGGCGTGGCCGCGCGGGGAAGATGAGCGGGCACGACGAGCGATCAACGAATGGTGATCGTTTTGATAATCGTTTTCGTGGTGATGGCGAGCGAAATCGCACGGGCAGTTTTTTCGCCGTGGATGTTCGAAATAATCGTGATCGGGGAGATCGTCGCCATCGGAACAATATACACGAAACAGTTAATTTGCGCGGCAAAAACCGCACTTTCCGCTATTTACGACGCACGTTTCAAGTGCATGAAATAAAAAGGGCACGCCCGCGAAGGCATGCCCTTTGATCCCGCTTTACAGCGCGGCAACCACCGCGTCGCCCATCTCGACCGTGCCCACCTTGCGGCAGTCCGGCGTGACGATGTCGGCGGTGCGATAACCTTGTTCCAGCACCTTCTTGACCGCGGTTTCGATGCGGTCGGCCTGTTCGTCGCGGCCCAGCGAGTAACGCAGCATCATCGCGACCGAGAGGATCGTGGCCAGCGGGTTGGCGATGTCCTTGCCCGCGATATCCGGCGCCGAACCGTGCGACGGCTCGTACAGACCCTTGTTGTTCTTGTCGAGCGAAGCCGAAGGCAGCATGCCGATCGAACCCGTGAGCATGGCCGCTTCGTCCGAAAGAATGTCGCCGAACATATTGCCCGTGACCACCACGTCGAACGCCTTCGGCGCCTTCACGAGTTGCATCGCCGCGTTATCGACGTACATGTGCGAAAGCTCGACGTCCGGGTATTCCTTCGAGACATCGATCATGATGTCCTTCCAGAATTGCGAGGTTTCCAGCACGTTGGCCTTGTCGACCGAGGTCAGCTTCTTCTGGCGCTTTTGCGCCGCCTGGAAGGCCACGTGAGCGATGCGGCGCACTTCGGGCTCCGAATAACGCATCGTGTCGAAACCTTCACGCGCGCCCTTGAAGAGACCGTCCGGCGATTCGCGCAGACCGCGCGGCTGACCGAAATAGATGTCGCCGTTCAGCTCGCGCACGATCAGGATGTCGAGGCCCGAAACGATTTCCGGCTTCAGCGACGAAGCGCCCGTCAGTTGCGGATAGCAGATCGCCGGGCGGAAGTTCGCGAACAGTTCGAGGTGCTTGCGCAGACCGAGAATTGCCTGCTCCGGGCGCAGCGCGCGTTCGAGCGAGTCGTACTTCCAGTCGCCCACGGCGCCGAACAGGATCGCATCGGCGGCCTTCGCCAGCGCGAGCGTGGCTTCCGGCAGCGGATGGCCGCTCGCTTCGTAGCCCGCGCCGCCAACGGGCGCTTCTTCCAGCTCGAACTTTTCGTCGAGCGCGTTCAGCACCTTGACGGCTTCCTTGACGATCTCGGGACCAATGCCGTCGCCCGGCAGCACTGCAATCTTCATCCTGGTGTTCCTCGCTGATGTTTCATTGAGCGCGGCGGTTCTAATCGCCGCCGCGCATTCGGACTTGAGCCCGCTTTAAAACCGTGCGCGTTCAGATGACGCGGTTGTTCAGCCACGGCTGGCGCGCGATGCGCTCGGCTTCGTACTGGCGGATCTTGTCGGCGTGACGCAGCGTGAGGCCGATATCGTCGAAACCGTTCAAGAGGCAGTAGCGGCGGAACGCGGCGACGTCGAACGGATACGACTTCGAGCCGTCCGTTGTGCGCACAACCTGTTGCTCCAGATCGATCGTCAGTTCGAAACCGTTGAACGCGTACGTTTCGTTGAACAGATGATCGACATCCGCTTCGCTGAGCACGATCGGCAGCAGACCGTTCTTGAAGCAATTGTTATAGAAGATGTCCGCGAAGCTCGGCGCGATGATCGCGCGGAAGCCGTACTGGTCGAGCGCCCACGGTGCGTGCTCGCGCGAGCTGCCGCAGCCGAAGTTCTTGCGCGTGAGCAGCACGGAAGCGCCTTGATAGCGCGGCTGGTTCAGCACGAAGTCCGGGTTGAGCGGACGCTTCGAGTTGTCCTGACCCGGCTCGCCGTGGTCGAGGTAACGCCATTCGTCGAAGGCGTTCGGGCCAAAGCCGGTGCGCTTGATCGACTTGAGAAACTGCTTCGGGATGATCGCGTCCGTGTCCACGTTTTCGCGATCGAGCGGCGCTACGAGGCCGGTGTGTACGACAAATTTTTCCATGATCCGTGGCCTCAACCGAGCTTGCGAATATCGACGAAATGACCTTCGATGGCTGCTGCGGCCGCCATCGCCGGGCTCACCAGGTGCGTGCGACCGCCCGCGCCCTGACGGCCCTCGAAATTGCGGTTCGAGGTGGACGCGCAACGCTCGCCCGGCTCGAGACGGTCGGCGTTCATCGCCAGACACATCGAGCAACCCGGCTCGCGCCATTCGAAACCGGCGTCCGTGAACACCTTGTCGAGGCCTTCCTGTTCGGCTTGCGCCTTCACGAGACCCGAGCCCGGCACCACCATCGCGAGACGCACGTTCGGCGCAATGCGGCGGCCCAGCTTCTTGACGACATAAGCGGCCGAGCGCAGGTCTTCGATACGCGCGTTCGTGCACGAACCGATAAAGATCTTGTCCGGCTTGATCGACTCGATCGGCGTGTTCGGTTCGAGCGCCATGTATTGCAGCGCGCGTTCCATCGCGTCGCGCTTGACCGGGTCCTTTTCGCGCTCGGGGTCCGGCACGCGGGCGTCGATCGACACGACCATTTCCGGCGACGTGCCCCACGTCACCTGCGGCACGATGTCGGCGGCCGAAAGCTCGACCACGCGGTCGAAATGCGCGCCGTCGTCCGAACGGAACTGCTTCCAGTATTCGACAGCCTGGTCCCACTCCGCGCCTTGCGGCGAGAACGGACGGTTCTTCAGGTATTCGACCGTGGTGTCGTCCACGGCGACCATGCCGGCGCGCGCGCCGCCTTCGATCGCCATGTTGCAGACCGTCATGCGGCCTTCCATCGTCAGGCCGCGGATCATCGAGCCGCCGAACTCCATGGCGTAACCCGTGCCGCCTGCCGTGCCGATCTTGCCGATGATCGCCAGCACGATGTCCTTCGCGGTGCAGCCACGCGGCAGCGTGCCTTCCACCTTGATGAGCATGTTCTTGCTCTTCTTTTGCAGCAGCGTCTGCGTGGCCAGCACGTGCTCGACTTCCGAGGTGCCGATGCCGTGCGCCAGCGCGCCGAACGCGCCGTGCGTGGAGGTGTGCGAGTCGCCGCAGACGATCGTCATACCCGGCAGCGTCGCGCCCTGCTCCGGACCGACGATGTGCACGATGCCCTGGCGCTGGTCGCTCATCTTGAACTGCGTGATGCCGAAGGCGTCGCAATTCGTGTCGAGCGTGTCGACCTGGAGCTTCGAAACCGGATCGGCGATACCGTGGCTGCGATCCGTCGTGGGCACGTTATGGTCCGAAACGGCCAGGTTCGCGCTGATGCGCCACACCGGGCGCTCGTGCATTTTCAGGCCTTCGAAAGCCTGCGGACTGGTGACTTCGTGCAGCAGATGACGGTCGATATAAAGGATCGTCGTGCCGTCGTCTTCCGTGTGGACCACATGGGTGTCCCACAATTTGTCGTAGAGCGTCTTTGCCATGATATGCGGGGGATGATTTGACTGCGGGGAGGCTTACGTTGTGAATCGATTATGCCACGCAAAATCGCGCTCCTGTAGGCCGTCCGGGTAAAAAAACCGATAAAAAACAGGGAGTTGGGTGGTAGTAGCGATACCTGTATCGATGTTACCCGGCGAGTTGCGCACGCCTTTTTCCGTCCCGCCGAAAACATCGCGCGAAGCAAAGCCTTTGTTTTTCCGGCGATTTTTTTATCGGATATATGACAAAGCGCTGGCCAACTCCCGCGCGCGGGCCCGCGCGAAACCGAGGACGCCTTCAACATGAAACGGTGTGAAAGTGCCACATCGGGCACGTCGATTGCGAGACGTGCGCCGCCGCACAAGCGTCCGGATTCAGCTTCGATCACACTGGACACGGAAACCTCGCGGCACGATCAGGCAATCCCGGAGGCCTCATGCCACTCGCAACCCGTTCGCCCCGCAGGACGCTCTTCTGGGCGCCCGCGCACAACATAAGAATCACAACAGGCCAGATCCAGGGACGACATCCGCAGGCACGCGTCCGCACGCGCCTGGCGCGCCGGTCGTCGCTTGCGGTAGCGGCCACGGCTTGTGCGATCGCCGCCTTCGCGCCGCGTGCGCAGGCGCAGACGCCCTCGCCGCTCGGCGAATGGCAGTATTCGGCCGGTATTCCGCTGGAGAAGCTGTACGAGCCCAATCGCCCGAACTTCGAAGCGCGCCTGGGTGTGGGCTCGACATTCGAGCCGCGCTACGACGGCTCCGACCGTTATCACATGATGGCCGGCCCCAGCATCGATCTGCGTTACAAGGACATTCTGTTCGGCTCGACGGGCGAAGGCTTCGGCGTGAATTTTCTGCAGGGGCCGAACTGGCGCATGAGTATCGCGGCCGCCTACGACCTCGGGCGGCGCGGCCACGACGATCCTTCGCGCCTGAACGGCATGGGCAATATCAATCCCGCACCGCTGATGAAGATCGCGGGCGAATACGTGGTGTCGAAGGATTTCCCGCTGGTGGTGCGCGCGGCGTTCACGCGCAGCTTCGGCGGCTCGAACGGCTGGACCGCGGACCTCGGCACCTATATGCCGCTGCCGGGCAGCAGCCAGACGTTCTACTGGTTCGCCGGCCCGTCCGTCACGTTCGCGGATTCGAACTACATGCAGAGCTGGTTCGGCGTGACCGGGCAGCAGGCGGCGGCGTCGGGGTATCGGCAATACAACGCCAGCGCGGGGCTGAAATCGGCGGGCTTCGGCATCACGATGGTGTACTTCGTGAACAAGCACTGGTTCGTGAGCGCGGACGGCGCCATCAAGCGTCTGCTCGGCAGCGCCGCACATAGCCCGATCATCCAGACCAAGACGGAAGGCGTCTGCGATCTGTCGATCAATTACCAGTTCTAGAAACACTGCGTGAAAAAGCGGCCGGCGCGCATAAGACGTTGAACGGGCCGCTTACTTATTGCGTTATCAGCCTTCGCTCTTGATACGGCTCTGGATGTGCTGCGCACGGCTCGGCGACGACGGATGCGAGCTCATCATCGAGCTTTGGCCGCCGTCGATCTGCGCGAGCTTCTGGAACGCCGTCACGAGGCCTTCGCGCTTCATGCCTTTCTTCTTGAGCAGATCGTAGGAGTAATCGTCCGCGGCGCTTTCCTGCGACTGCGAGAACTGCGCGTTGATGAACTTCTCGGTCAGATCGCCGAGTTGCGACGAACTCAGGCTCGAAGCCACCGAATTGCCCGTCGCGCCCGCAGCCGTGCGCGCGGCGCTCACGGTGTAGGCCGTCTGCATCGCCTTCTTCGAATGGCCCAGCGCAACGTGGCCCATCTCGTGGCCGATCACGCCACGCAGTTCGTCGTCGTTCATCTTGTCCATCAGACCGCTGTAGACGCGCACGCAGCCGTTGCCCATCGCCCACGCGTTGATGTCCTTGGTCATGTAGACCTTGTAGTCGATCTTCTGGCCGTTCAGCGTCATGTCGCCGAAGCCGCTCATCACGCGCGTGAGACGCTTGCTATAGGCGCTGTTCGGCGCGGCCACCTTCGACTCCGCGTCGCTCGCCTTGCAGGAGTCCTGCGAGAGCGCGACGATATCGGCGTCCGAGAGGGTGGCGGCCTTGTAGAGCGAGCTGCCCGCGGACAACGCCGCCGTAGGGTCCATGCTTTGCACGCCCGAACAGGCGCTCAATGCCACCGCCATGCCACACGCCAGACCAAGCTGAATCCGTGCCATTCTCATCATCCTTTTATTGAAGGTTTTGTAAGGATCGACAATCTAGCACCCGATCGTTGCGCACGCACCCGCGAGCGGCCACTTTATGCGTGACGTGTCAACTTAGTGCCTGATTCGCCACTTTTGCCACGTTTTTCGCTGCATACACACCACAAATGGCCTGCACGGGCGGCTTCGATTGCTGCCTCATTCTTCGCTCATTCTTCGTCGTTAAGCTGACCCTATGGGCCAAAGGCCCATAGCGCCCGACCGGCGCGATGCAGCGGCAACGCAGCATCCCTACGGTCCGGCCCCTCATCTTTTTACGCAAAGGACCGTAGCCATGTTTGCGCCGCTCGTCACCGCTTCCTTTCTCGGTCAGCCTGTCTGGCTCTGGGCCGCCTTTATCGCGGTGGTGATCGTGCTGCTCGCGCTCGATCTGGGCGTGCTGCATCGCGACGATCGCGAAATCGGCATCCGCGAAAGTCTCTGGCTCTCGCTGGGCTATATCGCGATCGGCCTGCTGTTTGGCGGCTTCATCTGGTGGCAACTCGGCGCGCAGCCCGCGACCGAGTACGTCACCGGCTATCTGATCGAAAAATCGCTATCGCTCGATAACGTCTTCGTGATCGCGTCGATCTTCGGTGCGCTTGCGGTGCCGCGTGCTTACCAGCATCGCGTGCTGTTCTGGGGCATCGTCGGCGTGCTGGTGCTGCGTGCGCTGATGGTTGGGCTCGGCGCTGCGCTCGTGATGCAGTTCGAATGGATGCTGTTCGTGTTCGGCGTCTTTCTGGCCGCGACCGGCGTGAAGATGCTGTTCGGCTCGAAAGAAGAGACGCGCGTGGAGGACAGCCGGATTCTGCGCACCATTCGCCGCGTGCTGCCGGTGACGGAGCGGCTCGAAGGCGGCGCGTTCGTGGTGCGGCGCGCGCATCCGGTCAGCGGCAAGCTCACGCGCTTTGCCACGCCGCTGCTGGTCGCGCTGCTGATGATCGAATTCGCCGATCTGATCTTCGCCGTCGATTCGATTCCCGCGATCTTCTCGATCACGACCGATCCGTTCATCGTCTACACCAGCAATATCTTCGCCGTGCTCGGCCTGCGTGCGCTGTTCTTCGCGCTCGCAGCGATGGCGCACCGCTTCTACTACCTCAAGCATGCGCTCGCGCTGGTGCTGGTGTTTATCGGCGTGAAGATCTTCCTGGTGGGCATCGTCGGCAAGATTCCTGCGCTGCTGAGTCTGGGCGTGACGGTGGCGCTGCTGGCCGGCGGCGTGGTGGTGTCGCTCATCAAGACGCGGCCTGCAAGTGCCGGGAGTGATGAAAGCGGCAAGCTGAAAACGCCCTGAAACCGCTGAGCGCCACTCCTCATTCTTCGCTCATTTTTCTCTGCGAGGATGGTTTCCACGGCAGCCGCATCGGCTGCCGCCCCCGAAAGGAGCGCGACATGAAATGCCCGAACTGCCCTGACGTCACACTCGCAATTGCCGAGCGTCATGGCGTCGAACTCGACTACTGCCCGCAATGCCGCGGAGTCTGGCTCGATCGTGGCGAACTCGACAAGCTGCTGGAACGCGCCGCGCAAAGCCAGACGCACCCGGCCCGGCGTCTCGACGATGACTACGACAGCCCGCGCGGCACGCATCATCGCTCGCGCGACTACGGCCAGCGCCAGGGCAACGGCCACGGTAGCCACGAGCGGCGGCGCAAATCCTGGCTCGAAGACATTTTCGACTGAACGCGCACCATCCATTTCTGAACGATTGATCAAGGACTCCTGACCATGCGCACTTACACCAGCAACAGCCCGCAGGCGGCCGGCCGGATCGTCGCCATTGCCCTGCTCGCCGACGGCCATCTGCATAGCAGCGAACTCGCCGCCGTGCATCGCGCCCACATCGCCGAACGGCTCGGACTCGCGCCGGGCGAATTCAGCACGATCCTGCGCGATCTCTGCGAGGACCTGCTGGCGAACGCGAACCTGAATTGGGGCGATGCCTGCAAGCTCGATTCCGATGTCATGCAGCAGGTGCTGCATGAACTGGAAGACCCGGTTCTGCGCGCCGAGGTGTTGAGCCTGTGTCTGGTCGCCGTTCACGCCGACCGCTATCTCTCGGACAGCGAAGCCGAACTGCTCGCCGTGCTGTCGAAGTCCTGGCAGGCGCACCCGTGGCAAAGGCTGCTGGCGTCGTGATGACGCGCCAGTGCTCAATGTAATTTTGGACCGCTTTCCAGCGTGCCGGACGGACTTCCCCCGGTCTTGCACGCTACGCGGCGAGCCCCGCGCTCGCCGCGTTTTTTCTTTGCGCGGCCATCTTGTCTACACGCACACCGCCCAACCCAGACCGCGCACATTGCGAATGACCGCATGGCCGAATTTGCGACGCACGCTGTAAATCACGGCATCGACGGCATTGCTTTCCACTTCCTCGCCCCAGCCATATAAACGCTCTTCCAGTTGCTGACGCGACAGAATCGCGCCCGGCCGCTCCAGCAGCGCAAGCATCAACGCATATTCGCGCGCGGAAAGATCGTCGCTCTGGCCGTCGAAGGTCAAACGGCGCGTATTCATATCGAGCGTCACGCGCGCGCTGCCCATCGTCGCCGAAGCAAAGCCGGATTTGCGCCGCACTACCGCGCGGATGCGCGCGAGCAACTCCTTGCTCTCGAACGGTTTGACGAGGTAATCGTCGGCGCCGAGGTCGAGGCCTTCGACGCGCGTATCCACATCGTCGCGCGCCGTGACGATGATGACCGGCGTGGCGTCGCTCGCCTCGCGCAGACCGCGCAGCACGTCGAGCCCGCTCATATCGCCCAGACCGAGATCGAGCAGGATCGCCGTGTACGAACCGTCGCGGATCGCCGCGCGACCGCTTTCGCCTGTGCGCACCCAATCGACGCTATACGACGCGTCCTTCAGCGCCCGCAGCAGCGCGGGCCCGATCAGCAGATCGTCTTCGATCAGCAGAATCCGCATTGATCAGCTTTCCTTACTATTCTTTGCTGGTTGATCGAGTGCTTCATTGACGGCGAGCGGCAATTCGATACGCGCCACGATGCCGCTTTGCCCGTCGCTGCGATTCGCAAGCGTGACACGTCCGCCGTAGCTTTGCGCGAGCGTCTGGGCAATCGCAAGGCCTAGCCCGCTGCCTTGCTCGTCGTTGTCCGCAGCGCGGAAAAAGCGGTCGAAAACGTGCGGCAGATCGCCTGGCGCGATGCCAGGACCATCGTCGATTACCTCGATCGTGACCTTCTGCGCCGCGCGCAGCACCGATACATCGACGCGCCCGCCCGCATGCACATAGCGGATCGCATTATCGACAAGATTCTTGATGAGCACGCGCATGTCGCCTTCGGTGGCGCGCACGCTGGCATCGTCGAGCCGCTCGACGCCCAGATCCACGCCGCGTGCGTCCGCCAGCGGCAGCAGATCGGCGAGCACATCGGGCACGACGCGCGTGAGCGCAATCGTGTCCACACCGCGCGGCGAGCCGCCAATCTCCGCGCGTGCGAGACCCAGCAATTGCGACACCAGCGAACCCGTGCGCGCCACGCCGCGCTGCAAGTCGTCGAATCGCTCGCGGTATTGTTCGGGCGGCGCGTCGCGCAGATTGTCGATCTGCAACTGCATCGCTGAAATAGGCGTGCGCAGTTCGTGCGCGGCATCGGCGATGAACTTGCGCTCGGCGTTCACCAGCACCGAAAGCCGCTCGATCATGCGATTGATCGATTCGATAAACGGCCGCAGTTCGACCGGCGCCTTCGCCGCGTCGAGCGGCTTGAGCGCATGCAGATCGACGTTCGCCGCGCGCCGGCCGACGCGCTCCAGCGGCCGCAGCGACAGGCGCACGGTGATGGCGATCGTGAGCACCAGCAGCGGCAACAGCGCGAGCACCGGCAGCAGGCTCCAGAACGCCACGCGCAAGGCGTTGCGATTGCGCATGCTGCGCGATTCGGCCACCTGGATGTATTCGTCGCCGGCGGCCAGCGCGAACACATCCCACGCTTCACCGTCGTAATCGATCGACGAATAGCCGGTTTGCACACGCGGCAAGGCGATATCGGGGTCGCTGGTGCGGCTGGGCGCGGCGCCATCGTCGGCGGCCCAGATCTGCACGACGAAGTCGTCGGAAGGGCGACGGATGCCGTTGGCTTCCGCGCTGGATGCCGCGTGATGCGACACGCCCGCCTGCACATGCGCGGCGGCGTCGCGCAGGCTCGCGCTGAATTCGCTCGCGAGGCTACGCACCACGAGGAAAGTGCCGAGCGAACCCAGCACGCCAACCAGCAATGCAAGCGTGCCGATGGCGATGCTCAAGCGACGGTGCAGGGAATTCGCGGCGAAGAACATGAATCGGCTCGGGATGATGGGCCGTTCCATGATAAAGGATTCGGGGTCGGGGAAATGGACGTGGCGGGCACGCGCAAGCGCCTGATGTCAGCGCCCGGTCAGTGCTAGATTGACCACTCGCACGCCCCACTTCTGCAGGGAGACGACCATGAGCAACACCGCACCGCGCCCCACTTTCGGCTCCGCCGTCTACTACCGCGATCCGTTCGCCGCACTCGACTGGCTGGAGAAAGCGTTCGGTTTCACGCGCCAGTTCGTCGTGACCACGCCTGACGGCAAACTCGCCCATTCGGAAATGCGCTTCCAGGACGGCTACGTGATGATCTGCGGCGGCTGGCCCGGCATGGCCTACTCCAGCCCGGCCGATGTCGAAGGCAAGAACACGCAATCCGTGCACGTGCAGCTAGTCAGCGATCTGGACGCGCACTGCGCACGTGCGCGCGCCGCAGGCGCAAAGATCGCGCGCGAACCGTCCGACCAGTTTTACGGCGACCGCGTCTATGCGGCAATGGACCCGGAAGGCCACGTGTGGAGCTTTGGTCAAACGACGCGCGAAGTCTCGCGCGAGGAAGCCGAGCAAGCCAGCGGCCTGAAGATCGACGGCTGGGTTTAATACCTGACTCAAACGCCGGGCGACGCCGGGCGCGCAAAAACAAACGCCCCGACGGGCGAACCGTCGGGGCGTTTGAGGGATTGCTTACAGCGCGGCTTAGCGTTGCGAGATCGGCTTCGCTTCGCGCGGCGTGTTGCCGATGAACAGCTGGCGCGGACGGCCAATCTTCTGTTCCGGATCGGCGATCATTTCGTTCCACTGGGCAATCCAGCCCACCGTACGCGCCATCGCGAAGATACACGTGAACATCGACGTCGGGATGCCCAGCGCGCGCTGCACGATACCCGAGTAGAAGTCGACGTTCGGGTACAGCTTGCGCGAGACGAAGTATTCGTCTTCCAGAGCGATCTTTTCGAGCGCCATCGCCAGCTTGAACAGCGGATCGTCGTGCAGGCCCAGTTCGTTGAGCACTTCGTGGCACGTTTCGCGCATCAGCTTCGCACGCGGATCGTAGTTCTTGTAGACGCGGTGACCGAAGCCCATCAGCTTCACGCCCGAGTTCTTGTCCTTCACCTGCTTGATGAACTCAGGGATGTTCTCCACCGAGCCAATTTCTTCCAGCATGTTCAGTGCGGCTTCGTTCGCACCGCCGTGCGCCGGGCCCCACAGACAGGCGATACCGGCCGCGATACACGCGAACGGGTTAGCGCCCGACGAACCCGCCAGACGGACCGTCGAGGTCGAGGCATTCTGTTCGTGGTCGGCGTGCAGGATCAGGATACGGTCGAGCGCGCGCACCAGCACGTCGTTGACCTTGTACTCTTCGCACGGGTTCGAGAACATCATGCGCATGAAGTTCGCGCTGTACGACAGGTCGTTCTGCGGGTACACGAACGGCTGGCCGATCGAGTACTTGTACGCCATTGCGACCAGCGTCGGCAGCTTGGCAATCATGCGGATTGCCGAAACTTCGCGATGCTTCGCGTTATTGATGTCGAGCGAGTCGTGATAGAACGCCGACAGTGCGCCGACAGCCGCGACCAGAATGGCCATCGGGTGAGCATCGCGACGGAAACCACGGAAGAAGAACTGCATCTGCTCGTGAACCATCGTGTGCTGCGTGACGGTCTTCACGAACTCGTCTTTCTGCGCCTGGTTCGGCAGCTCGCCCTTGAGCAGCAGATAGCAGGATTCGAGGAAGTCGGCGTTTTGCGCGAGGTTGTCGATCGGGTAGCCGCGGTACAGCAGCTCGCCCTTGTCCCCGTCGATGTAGGTGATCGCCGAGTTGCACGCTGCCGTCGACATGAAGCCCGGGTCATACGTGAACTTGCCGGTCTGACCGTACAGTTTGCGGATGTCGATCACATCCGGGCCTTGGGTGCCCTTGTAGATCGGCAGTTCGACGCTCGGCGAATTGTCGCTGAACGATAGCGTGGCTTTTACATCAGACGGGGTCATAGCACATCCTCAATCGAAGATAAACACAGGATTCGATAGTTTGCACGTCCGGCGCGGCGCCGCCTTCTCCCTGGCGGTCGCCACAGCATCTCAGACGTTGCGAAGCAGCTCCAGCACCCGCTTCACGTCCGGGTCGGCAAGATTGCCTTCTGGTTCCTTGCGTGCGAGCAGCAAGTCCATCAGGTCGTTATCGCTCAGCTCGAGCAGGCGCGTAAGTGCGCCCACATCGGCGTCGCTGAGGTCATGCTCATAGCGGTCGAAAAATCGCTCGAAAATAATGTCGTTTTCGAGCATACCGCGCCGCGCGCGCCAGCGAAGGCGCGCGCGGCGATGAGGGTCAGACTGGTGCGAGTCCATTCAATCTCGCCAGGTCAAACCGCGCGGCGGACCATCAGTTCCTTGATCTTGCCGATCGCCTTCGTCGGGTTCAGGCCCTTCGGGCAGACGTCGACGCAGTTCATGATCGTATGGCAACGGAACAGACGGTACGGGTCTTCGAGGTTATCGAGACGCTCGCCGGTGGCTTCGTCGCGGCTGTCCGCGATGAAGCGATAAGCCTGCAGCAGACCTGCCGGGCCGACGAACTTGTCCGGATTCCACCAGAAGCTCGGGCACGACGTCGAGCAGCTCGCGCACAGAATACACTCGTACACGCCGTCGAGTTCGTCACGCTGTTCAGGCGACTGCAGACGCTCTTTTTCGGGCGGCGGCGTGTCGTTGATCAGGTACGGCTTGATCGAGTGGTACTGGTTGAAGAAGTGCGTCATGTCGACGATCAGGTCGCGCACGACGGGCAGGCCCGGCAGCGGGCGCAGCACGATCTTCTGCGGCAGTTCGTTCAGGTTCGTGAGACACGCCAGACCGTTCTTGCCGTTGATGTTCATCGCGTCCGAACCGCACACGCCTTCGCGGCACGAGCGACGGAACGACAGCGTCTCGTCCAGTTCCTTGAGCTTGACCAGCGCGTCGAGCAGCATGCGCTCGTGCGTGATTTCCAGCTCGTACGACTGCATGCGCGGCGCCGCGTCCTTGTCCGGGTCGTAGCGATAGACTTCAAAAATACGTTTGGCCATTTCCAAATTCCTTTTGACTGGCGTGTGCCTTAGAACGTACGCGCCTTCGGCGGCACGGACTCGACGGTCAGCGGCTTCATGTGAACCGGCTTGTAGTCAAGACGGTTGCCTTCGCTGAACCAGAGCGTATGGCGCAGCCAGTTTTCGTCGTCGCGGTGTTCGTAGTCGCTGTGTGCGTGGGCGCCACGGCTTTCCTTACGGGCTTCAGCCGACACCATCGTTGCCTGCGCAACTTCCACGAGGTTCGCCACTTCGAGCGCTTCGACGCGCGCGGTGTTGAACACCTTCGACTTGTCCTTCAGGTGGATGTGCTTCGCCTGCTCGGTGACTTGCGCGATGTCCTTGACACCTTCCGCAAGCAGCGCCGAGGTACGGAACACGCCAGCATGCTTTTGCATCGAGCCGCGGATTTCGTTCGCGACGCTTTGCGCGTACTCGCCCGAAGTCGAGTTGTCGAGCTTCGCGAGGCGAGCCAGCGAGAAGTCTGCAGCATCGGCCGGCAGCGGCTTGTGCTCTTTCAGTTCCTTCACGTGCTTGACGATGTGGTTGCCGGCAGCGCGGCCGAACACCACGAGGTCGAGCAGCGAGTTCGTGCCCAGACGGTTTGCACCGTGCACCGAGACGCACGAGCATTCGCCCACAGCGTAGAAGCCGTTGACGACTTCTTCGTGACCCTTAGGCGTACCGACGACCTGACCATTGATGTTGGTCGGGATGCCGCCCATCTGGTAGTGAATCGTCGGAACGACCGGGATCGGTTCCTTGATGCAGTCCACGTTGGCGAACTTCAGCGCGATTTCGCGAATCGACGGCAGACGCTTCATGATCGTCTCTGCGCCGATGTGCGACAGGTCGAGCAGCACGTGATCCTTGTGCGCGCCGACACCGCGGCCTTCCTTGATTTCCTGGTCCATCGAACGCGAAACAAAGTCACGCGGCGCCAGATCCTTCAGCGTCGGTGCGTAGCGCTCCATGAAGCGCTCGCCGTTCGAGTTA